>NZ_OX365700.1:3280980-4006470 GCF_947241125.1 Nitrospira tepida
TTCGGGCCAAAGTTGGTCCACACGGACCTTCATGAATGTCCTGAAAGGAACGGTCGCGCCCATGATCGGGCGACGCCCCCTATGCCCGGGTGCGATGGTCCGTAACGGCATTGTGGCTTCCGCTGGTTGCATGAGAGACTCCTTTCCGGGCTCCGGTTTGTCCTCTTGACGGTTACTTCTTGAAGATCAGCTTCGGCGCGGCGAGATCGCCCATGCCGACCGCAACCAATTCCCAGCCGCTGTGTCCATATTCATTGAGAATCGCCTGCATGTGGTCCGTCTCTTTGGACACTTCGACGATCTTGTATTGATACCGTTTGGGCTCCTCGGCGAAGACGCGTGGTTGGTAATACTGGACGATTACGACCACGACGGCCAAGCTCAGCAAGAGAACCGCTCCCAGCCAGATCAACAGATAGTTCCGCTTCATCGGCATGGTTCCGCCGACGATGTGCTCTTCACTTGATAATCGAGGCCTTCGATGCATCGATCCCTTCCCTGTGTCCTTCATATCTCTTTGAAAGGCCGGACCCACCTGGCTGAATCCCTGGTCCGTCCTGGTTTTCTCCCCCATCAGCTCAACGGCTCGCGGGGAAAGCGAACGCGCGCGCGTCAGATCAATTCTCGGACTCGGTCATGCAGCAGGGTCCAGGCGATCTTGTCGGCATTCGGCTGGCCCTTGGCCAGGGCTTGGGCGAACTTCGCTGCTTGATCGAAGGTGATGGCGGGGGGCATCGGCGGAACGAAAGGATCAACCAACACCTCGACGACCGCCGGCTCCGGGCAGTTCAATGCGTCCGCCAAAATGCGATCGCAATCCGCCGGATCCTCGATCGTGAAGCCCCGCCCTCCGCAGGCCCGCGCGACGGCGGCAAAGTCAATGGGACTCAAGTCGCAGCCGAACTCCGGATGGCCGAGAAACACCATCTGCTCCCATTTGATCATGCCGAGCGTATTGTTCTTCACGACGATCACTTTGATCGGCAATCGGTACTTGACGGCCGTGGCGAATTCTCCCATCAACATGGAAAAGCCCCCGTCGCCCACGAAGGCCACGCACTGGCGATCGGGATAGGCGATCTGCGCCGCAATCGCGTAGGGCAACCCGTTGGCCATCGACGCCAGGGTTCCGGAGAGGGAAAATTGCTGCGTGCGCTTGGCGTGGATATGCCGCGCAAACCAGGTGGCGATCGTGCCGGAATCCGACGAGACGATCGCATCGTCCGCAAGGCGCCGGCCTAGGTTCCAGGCGACGACCTGCGGCTTCATCGGCTTGTCGGGCTGCGTGCCCTGATGCTCCATCAGGTTCCGCCAGTCTTCCATGGCCCGTTGAGCCTGATGCAGAAATGAGCGGTCCGCCTTTCGCTCCAGCAGCGGCAGCAGCGCCGCGAGCGTCTTGCGCGCATCCCCGACCAATCCCACCTCCACCGGGTAGCGGAGCCCGATCCGGGCTGGATTGATGTCGGCCTGCACAGCTCTGGCCTGTCCAGGCTGGGGCAAAAATTCAATGTAGGGAAAGGATGTGCCGACCATCAGGAGGGTGTCGCAGGCCTCCATGGCTTCCTGCGAAGGTTTGGTGCCGAGCAATCCGATTCCTCCGGTCGTCAAGGGACTGTCGTCGTCCACCACCGCCTTGCCCAGGATCGTTTTGATGATCGGTCCGCCCAGTAGCTCGGCCGCCTGTTCCAACAGATCTCCTGCGCGCAACGCTCCTTGTCCGGCAAGAATCGCGACACGACGCCCCTCGTTGAGGAGGGCAGCGGCCCGGCCTAGATCCTCATCGGAGGGCAGCCGCGCGCTCGTGGCAAACACATCGGACGGGTAGCCCGGCACGTTACGCTTCGAGCGGGCACCGCAGCTCTGCTCTTGAAGATCGACCGGAAAATTGATATGGGCCACCCCGCGGCAGGCCAAGGCCGTCCGGCAGGCAAGGTTCGCGACCGCTTCGACATGGGCCGCTCCCATGATCCGCGTGTTGTAGCAACTGACGTCCGCAAACACGCGATCCAAGCTGACGTCCTGTTGGGCGTGCGTGTCGATCAGGTCGTGAAAATGATGGCCGGTGATCGCGAGCACCGGGGCTCCGTCCAGCTTGGCATCGTACAACCCGTTCAGCAGGTGCAGCCCGCCCGGGCCGGATGTGGCGAGGCACACGCCCAACCGGCCGGTGTACTTGGCGTAGGCGCAGGCCATGAACGCGGCCGACTCTTCATGCCTCACCTGTATGAAACGGATCCGGTCTTGCCGCTTGCGCAGGGCCTCCATAATGCCGTTGATGCCGTCTCCGGGCATCCCGAATACCACCCGGACGCTCCAGGCCTCCAACGTATCCATCAACACATCGGCCGCGTTGTCCGACATGACGTCTCTCCTCCACAAGCGAACGGTAACGGCTGGGACTGGATTCCGGCGGTCGATTCATGACGCCACCTCACCGGCACCGAGCCACCTCACACAATCAGGCCTTCCGGCAGCATGTCGCGCTGCCGGAAGGCCATGTTGTTCCCCTTCGACAATGACTTACTTGCCGCCCTCAAAACTCGGGGCGGGGCCAGGCGGCCCGGGAACCGGCGCCGGCGGCTCCGTCATATCGACGTTCGGAGCTGGTGCGCTGCTACCCTTGGTGCCCTTGAACTCTTGGCGCTTCTTCTCGACCTCCTTCATGATCCTGTCCATGTCCGGCCCATCCTTGTCCCTCATGGCCTGCTCGCCGGTCGGCTGAAGGGCGCTCGCGCTCGTTTTCAGCCGCACCTCTTTCTCTCCCTTGTTCACGTTGAAATTCGACCAGGCGACCGGCATGCGGCGTTGGTTCTCGTCCAACAACACGACCGCGTAGGCGATCTTGCCGCTGGCCGAATCGACAATGACGTCTTCCAACTTGCCGACCGGCTTCCCGTTCTTGTCGAGGACCTTTGCATCTTCCAATTGATGTCCATCGACCGATTGCGGCTGTCCGTGGAGGAGCGGCAGGATGTTGTACTTTTCCGGAATATCGCCCTTCTCCAGGGAGTCGGTGATATTCGTCTGATCCTTACCCGGTGCGGGCGTATGGCCTTGACCGGAACCCGTGGCGTCGGCGAACGCCGCGGTTGTGAGGGCCAACCCGCTTGCGAACATGAACGTGCTCAACACCGTCTTCATCGCGCTCCTCCTGTTCTGTTCCTCACGATCCCGTGAGGGGTGATGGTGATCCCCCCGATGGTCAACCGTCGTTTCTGTCTCCGGGGACCGATGGCTCCCCGCCGGCTCGATCCGCTGATCAGGCCGACCCCGCGCCGGCCCAGGCCGGCATCGGCATGTTCATCCGCTGCTCCACCACCTCCCAGTTCACATTGCTCATGAACGCGGCGATGTATTCGCCTCGCTCCGAGGGGGCGTAATCGAGCAGGTACGCATGTTCCCACATGTCCATCACCAGCAGCGGGACGAAGCCGGCGATATTGCCGTTCTGGTGCAGGCTGACCCAGTGATTGCTCAACCGCCCGTTTCTCGGATCCAGATAGCAGATCGCCCAGCCGACGCCGCGCATCTGCCCCACGCTGGCGAAGGCCTCTTTCCACGTATCGAAACCTCCGAAACAGCGTTCCGTCGCCGAGCGAAAGGCGGAATGCTGGCCGGGAGCCGGCGCCCCCCGGCGCGTCAGGTTTTCAAAGTAGGCTTCATGCAGCACCATGCCGTTATATTCGAATCCCAATCGGCGGACCAATTCCGAAAAGGCCGGCATCGTCTCCTGATCGACCACGCCCTGTTTCACGATGTCGTCGATTTGCTCCGTCAACTGATTGGCCGCCTTGACGTAGCCGTCGTACAGCTTCAGGTGCGTCTCGACGGTGCGGTCTGAAATTCCCTGCAAGCCGTGAAGATCAAACGCTCTGGCCCGATAGACTCGCGACTGTCCCATGGCCCTCCTCCTTCCTGACTGCGCTGAACGGTGTGCGGCGCCGGTATGACGGAACGAACCCGATAACGCCATCCTATGCAGCGGGACGCGCCCTGCGGACTAGGACGAACCCTTGAAGGAAACCGGGGAAGGACCCAGTGGATGAAGAAAGGACACACGCGATAGGGTCACGGTCAACGGCGGTAGAAGCGACCCATGTCCGAAGTTGCGGCGCCGGCGCTCTTGAACTCGGCGGGCGGCTGGTGGATACTGAGTGGGTCACGCCCAAACGCAGACTGCCAGTCGATTGATCACCGTCACACAGAAGCTGCCTTCAACTCTTCATGTGAGAACAGGATCATGTACAAAGCCAGGCTCGCATTGGCCGACGATCATCCGTTGGTCTTGGATAGTCTCCGGCAACTGCTGGAGCCGGATTTCTCCATCGTCGGGGCTGCATCGAACGGGAAGGACCTCCTGGACTTGGCGGCACGCACCAAGCCGGATGTGATCTTGCTCGATGTGTCGATGCCGGACATGAACGGATATGAAGCCGCCCGCCGTCTCAAGATCGACGTCCCGACGGCCAAAATCGTCTTTCTCACGATGCTGTCGGAACCGATCCACATCAGCGAGGGATTCCGGGCCGGCGCAAGCGGCTATGTGTTGAAGCAATCGGCATCGGACGAGCTGAGAGCCGCTATCAACAGCGTGCTCGCCAACAAGCGTTATCTTTCGGAAAAGATCGCCTCCGAAGTCCGTGAAGTCATCGAGCATGAGTGGCTCCGCCCCGAAGGTTTCACCGGAGACCTGACTCCCCGCCAGCGGGAAATTCTGGTCTTGCTGACCAAGGGTTGCACGACCAAACAGATCGCCGGCGAGTTGCGGATTTCCATGAAGACGGTCGAATTTCACAAGGCCAACATCACCCGCAAACTCGGCCTCCACACGATTTCCGACCTCACCAAGTTCGCCCTGGCCCAGGGGATGACCTCGCTCCATCCGCAGGAATAAGGTCGGCCTCTCGCTTCATACAGACGCGCAGCGGTGTCAGTCGAAGCGGTCGGACCATCACGCACGTCGTTCGCGCGAGGCTCAGAATGGCCGGAAGGAAGTCGGAAAGAGCGCGGCGAGGAGTCAGCCCGAGATCAGGAGAGCGGACGATTCGTTGCGGAAGATTCGTTATTGGATCGACACCAGGCCGTTCGCAATGGCGTACTTCGTCAATTCGGCCGTCGTGTGGAGCTTGAGTTCTTTCATGATCCGGGTCTTGTGAAACTCCACCGTTTTAATCGAGACATTGAGGATCGCGGCGATTTCCTTGATTGACTTGCCTTCGGCCACGAGCTGCAACACTTCGCGCTGACGCATGCTGAGTCCCTGCGCAAAATCTCCGCCTTCCGCCGACGGCCCCTCCGGAGCCGCGGGATTCACGGCGCGATCCACCAGGCCCTGGGCCACCATCGGCGAGACGAAGGTCCTGCCCTTCAACACTTCATTGAGGGCCAGCACCAATTCGGAACTCACGGACTGCTTAAGGACATAGCCCGACACTCCGACTCGGAACGCTTCCCGCACGAAATTGTTTTCGCCATGCATGGTCAGGATGACAATCTTGATGCCGGGACTCGCCTTGAGGATCTGCCGGGATGCGTCCAACCCGTTGAGCAACGGCAGCGCGATATCGACGACCGCAATATCCGGCTTCTGGTCTTCTACGGCCTTGAGCAGGGCCCGGCCGTCCGCGACCCGCCCAACCAGCGTGCAATAGGGTTCGAGCAACTTTTGAATCCCTTCGGCGACGAGTTCATGGTCGTCGGCGACAATCACCCTGGGCTTGCTGGCCATGGTCATCTTCCTCTCTTCTTCATGGGTGGTGTTCGACGGTTCGGACTCGGCCGTCTGTGTCGGCCCGCCGATGTGGAGAATGGAGAAGTATGCGCAAGTGTACTCCCTTTCGCTACAGACAAGTCAACCGCCTCGAATGGCCCGTCCCGGGCGGATTTCCAGACCCCCCACATTCTCCATGAACGGTTCTGCTGCTTCGGCCCATTGCAACAGAAGAACAAAGGGGGGAAACACGACGAACCGTCATGAACCAGCATTGAACAAGGCGCAATAGAAGTCGTTTCAAGCCCTCCGTTCACCCTTCGACCGACTCAGGGCGAACGGATCTGCTCCTGAAGACAGGATATATCTCGGTTCGTGCTTGTCAAAGCACGGTCATGGGGTTTTCAAATGACTTCTAGCCCACATGATTCATGACCGCTTTTACTGCAACCGCCGTGGGACCCGTTGCGATCAAAGAGCAACGGGTGCCCCGGCTGCGACAAGCCAGCATGCGAAGTCGGAGGCAAAGGGCCTCTCCGCCGCGACATGATCGAGCGCGGCGGCTCAAGCGAAGCTTGGTATGGCGGGCAGGCTCGCCGCTCGCGGCCTCACCGTACTGTTTCAAGTACGCTTCAGCCGCTCAGGGCTCCGCGTGGGGGTACCCATTGCTCTTCTCCATGCAATGGGTCCAACGCCTGGCGTCTTCGGGTACCCGTTGCTCCGTGCGTGCAACGGGTGGAACGTCACGATCCGTCATGAATCATGTGGGCTAGGGATTCTTCCAGTTCGATCCTGCTTGCCTTGCATTACGCTTATACGAGGGGCAGAAGGACAAGAGCATGTCCACTCGATCGACACGAACGTGGCGCATTGCCGCGATGCCCAGGCAGGGATCAGGCCCGCGCCCCTGCATCGGCGCCGTGGCGGTCGTCGCGCTTGCGCTCTGGACGGCGGTCGATGCGGCTCCCTGTCGCGCGCTGGAGCCTCCATCCGACGAACAGATCACCGCCGGCGTGACCCGACGGTTGACCGAACAGACTCCTCCGCTGGACCGCGTGCTCGTCCGCGTCGATCACGGCCATGTGCTCCTGTCCGGGCTTGTCCCGACCGCCAAGATGAAAACGCTGGCCACTCAGGAGACGCTTTCGGTGCCGGGTGTCCAATCCATCGCCAACAATCTCTGGATCGAGACGGAACCGCCGACCGATCAACAGATGATGCTCGCGGTCCAGGAGGCGTTGCAGCTCGGACGGTTGACGCCCGGCAATAACATCATTGTCCAAGTTTCCGAGCGAGTCGTGACGCTGGCCGGCACCGTCGGCAGCGAAGCCCAACGAGCGGACGCCTTCCGATTGGCGCAGACCGTGCCGTTGGTCGAGGACGTCCATAATCAGATCGAAGTCGCGGGGCCGGCCAGAAGCGACCCGGACATCGCCAATGAGGCCGAGACGATCTTGAGGCTGTCGCCCGACATCAGCCTCGGCAGGCTGGTCCTCCGCGTCGTCAACGGCCTCATGACGCTTGAAGGTCCCGCCGAACAGCGGGAAGCCTTGACAACGGCCGCCGCACAACTCCGGACCATCCAGGGAGTCAGGGACGTGCAGGTGAAGGTCATCGATCAGGCTCCGTGACCCCGTTCCTCGCGCCCCCGTTGCAGGCCGGCGGGGACAACGCAGTCTGGATAGCCTGATAGAGTTCGCTCGCCGCACATTCCTTGCTCACGAAGGCTGCCGCTCCCGCCGCCCGCATGGCTTCCTGCATCGACTCCGTATTGACCACCGAGAGCCCGATGACGGCCATGTTCGGCATCTCCTGTTTGATGCGCGTGGTGGCGGCAATCCCGTCCAGACGGGGCATGTTCACGTCCATCACCACCACATCCGGCCGCACCGATCGCATCGCCTCCAAGGCCTCCCACCCGTCGGCGGCCTCTCCCACGACCGTGAGGTCGTCATAGTGTTCCAGCACCCGTCGCAATCCTTCGCGGACCATGGCATGATCGTCCACCAGCAGCACTCGAGCCGGACGCTGCCCGAGCGGGATCACCGGAACCTTCGATTCACCGGCGTCGTCATGAGCCGCCGCCCGGTTCGCGGCCCCGTCCGGCGCCTGCTCCGGAGGATCGCAAGGGACGCGCAAGACGATCCGGCTCCCACAACCGGGCGTGCTTTCGATCATCATGCACCCGCCCATGGCTTCCATTCGTTCCCGCACGCTGAAAAGCCCGAATTGCTTGAGTTGCCCTCCCGCGTGCCCCATGGCAACCGAGGCCGGGTCGAACCCGCAGCCGCGATCTTCGACCGTGACCTCCAGCTCTCCCTTCGGGGTACAGCCCACGGTCACCGTGGCCTGCGAAGTCCCCGCATGCTTGACCACGTTGAACAGCAACTCGCGCACCGATTGAAACAACAGCACCGTGTGGTCCTCGACCGGCTTGGGCATGACGGCCTGGGTGATCACCTCGACGGTCAGGCCATGGGTGCGCATGCGCTCCGCGAGCCAGCAGAGGGCGGAAGCCAGCCCGAATTCTTGCAGCATGGGCGGCGCCAGCTCCGCCATCACCGACCGGGTATAGTCGAGAGAGTCGTGAAAGATCTGATCGACCTCCTTCAGCGCGGCCGCCGCCCGTTGATCGGAGATCTGCTGGTGGATCTGCTGCAGCTTGATGCGGCCCAGCACGAGCAGTTGGGCCAGATAGTCATGCAGCTCGCCGGCCAGCCGCCGCCGTTCCCGCTCCTCCGTCAGGGTCAGCTCGGAAGCCAGCGACCGCAGCCGTTCCTGGGACTGTTTGAGCTCGCTCGTGCGCCGGGCCACCCGGCGTTCGAGCTCCGCCTCGCTCTGCCGCAACACGTGCTCGATACGCCGGCGTTCCGCCAGCTCGTGGGCCAGTGATCGGTTCGCCTGCTCCAGCTCAACCGTCCGCTCGGCGATCCTCCGCTCCAGCTCTTCGTTCAACCGGCGGAGCGCATCCTGGGCGGCCTGGGCCTGCTCGCGAAGGCGTTTTTGCTCCAGCGCGTGCCGGATCGCCTCGCCGAGCCGGCTCAGCCGATCCTTCATCAGATAATCGGCGGCCCCGGCCCGCAGGAGCGCCACGGCCTGTTCCTCGCCGATGGCGGCGGAGACCACCACGAACGGAATGTCGCTGCCCAGCGCCCGGACGTGCGACAACGCCTGCGCGGCGCTGAACTGGGGCAATCGATTGTCCGACAGGATGACGTCGTAGGAGCGGCCGAGGTGCTCCAGAAAAGCCTCCTCGGTCTCGACCCGGTTCCAGACCGGTTGAAACCCGGCCCGTCGCAGTTCACGCGCGGCCAGCTCGGCGTCGGATTCTTCGTCCTCGACGATCAGGACTCGAAGGATCTCGGGCATGCCGTCGCTCTCGTTCACCGGGGCCGCCATGAGCCCTACCGGGGCGCTTCGTTCAACAACAGCCAGTAGAGGCCCAACTGCCGGACGGCCTCGTTGAACTGCTGAAAGTCCACCGGCTTCACGATGTAGCTGTTCACGCCGAGCCGGTAACTCTCCACGATGTCGCGCTCTTCCTTGGACGATGTCAGGACGACGATGGGAATCTTGCGCGTGCCTTCCTCGCTCTTGCAGCGGCGCAAGACTTCCAAGCCGTCGACCTTCGGCAGCTTCAAATCGAGCAGGACCAGCTTGGGGACGCGCCTGTCGGCTCGATGCGCGTACTTGCCGGTGCCGAACAGGTATTCCAACGCTTCGGCCCCGTCGGTGACGACCTGAACATGGTTCGTCACCTGATTCTTCTGCAGCGCGCGCAGGGTCAACTCCACGTCTTCCGGACTGTCCTCCACCAGCAGGATTTCCACTCCGTTGATCGTCATAGGGCCTTCTCCAAGGTGAAAGAGAGCGTCGCGCCTTCGCCGAGCCGGCCTTCCGCCCACACCCGGCCGCCGTGCCGCGTGATGATGCGGTGCACGATCGCCAATCCGACGCCGGTGCCCTCGAATTCATCGGCGCGATGCAGCCGCTGAAACACGCCGAACAGCTTGCTCACATATTTCTGATCGAACCCCACGCCGTTGTCCGCCACATGGATGACGATCCGATCCGCCGCCTCTTCATCGGGCCGCCACCCGACTTCGACCCGCGCCTGTTCCCGATGCGCCGTATACTTGACGGCATTGGCGAGCAGGTTCATCCAGACCAGCCGCAACAGGCGGCGGTCCGCCAGGCACTGGGGCAGGTCGGCGACCGTCAACTCGACGGCCCTCCCTTCCCGCTGCGGCTTCAGGTCCGTCCACACCTCTCCCACGAGTTTGTTCAGGTCCACGGGCCGGCAATCTACCGCAGCCCGGCCGACCCGGGAAAACTCCAGCAGATCGTCGATCAAGTCGCCCATGCGCTGCGCGCCCTTCTGGATCGTCCGCACATGGCGCTGAGCTTCCGGATCCAACGTCGCCCCGAAATCTTCCATCAAGATCCTCGCGAACCCGGCCATAGTCCGGACCGGAGCCCGCAGGTCGTGCGAGACCGTGTAGGTAAAGGCTTCCAACTCGCGATTCGCAGCCAGGATCGCCTCCTCCGCCCTCTTGCGTTCGGTCACGTCCACGACGGTGCAGAGCGTCATCATGCCCTGAAGAGTCTCGATCGGCGTCAGCCCCATCTCCATGGGAAATTCCCTCCCGCTCTTATGCAGACCGGAAAAGGCCGCTCCGTTGTCCATGGTCTTGAAGGATGTTTCACCGGCGGCCTGCCCGCGATGAAGTTGAAGCGCAGCTTCTTCCCGCAGGCGCTCCGGCAGGAGCATGTCAACGGGACGATTGAGCAATTCCTCTCGCTTGTAGCCGAAGATCCGTTCGATCGCCCGGTTCACGAGCGCAATCCGGCCTCGAGCGTCGACCGTCAAGATGCCGTTCGGCGATTGCTCGACAAGCTGCTGGAACTGCGTCTCGATGAGCTTGCGCTGGGTATTGTCCCTCCACACCTTGGTGAATCCCCGCAGGGTGCCCGTCTCGTCCCGGAGCGGCGTCGTCACGATATGGGCCCAGAAACGTGACCCGTCCTTCCGCATCCGCCACCCTTCCTGTTCATACATCCCGCGGGCCGACGCCTGCTCCAGCTCAACCGTCCAAGCGTCGCGCGCCTGAGGATCGAAGAACAATGACAGGGGTTTTCCGATAACTTCCTCCTGTGCATAGCCGGTGAAGCGCTGCGCGCCGGCGTTCCACGTCGCGACGCGTCCGTCCGGATCGAGCATGATGATGGCGTAGTCGCGGACCTGTTCGACCATCACCCTGTGCCGCTCCTCGCTCTCGCTCACGGCTTCCTCGGCCCGTTTGATGACGGTCATATCGCGTGAGGTCGAAACCAGCCTCGTCGGCTGCCCATCAAGCCCCCGGACGGTGCCGATGATCACATCCCACCACTTGGGCGTGCCCTTGGCCGTCGGACAGAACCCTTGAAACCGGGCCGTCCCGTTGGCCACCGCCTCCTGCACGGCGGCCTGAACCGTCCCTTTCGAGGATTCGGGCCAGAGATCCCACCAATATCGTCCAAGGACCGAGGCTGCATTCTCGATTTCCATGAGACAGAGCCCCTGGGGGTTGAGGCTCAAGAGACGGCCTTCCCGGTCCAGAATGTTCATGCAATCCGGACTGCTCTCCACGACAGCGCGGTTGAAGGCTTCGCTTTCCTTGAGCGCCTCTTGAGACCAGCGGACCCGCTCTTCAATCGTCCTTGACTTCAGCAGCACGGCGGTCAGCACCCAGAGAACCATCGCGCCCATCAGCCGGTTATAGGCGGCCGTCTCCAGAATCGACCCACCGGGCGGGCTCACGAAATAGCCCGCGACGATCAAGGCCGACGAAGCGGCCGCGGCGGCGAGCGTGATCGCCGCCGACCGGGGCGACAGCCTGGTCGAATACCAGACCGGAAACACATAGAGGAACCACACCGAGTAGCCCAGCGGCGTGACGCTGTCGAGCGTGAAGATGCCCAGCAGGCCGGCCATGATGACCGCCATGGCCAGATGCCGGTGCACCTGCGCCTTATCCGGAATGACGGAGGCGTCCGTCATGGCCGCTCCGTCGATTCCCCGGACGAGCTGGTTGCGGACCTGATGAGCCGGTAGAGCTGATCCGCGGCCGAGTCCTTGGTGAGATAGGCGGCGGCCCCCGCCGCCCGCATCGTCTCTTCCATCAGCGCGTCCTGATGCACGGAGAGGCCGACGACCGTGATGGACGGCTGTTCGCGTTTCAACCGCTTGGTGGCTTCCACCCCGTCCAGGCGCGGCATGTTGATGTCCATGACCACCACGTCTGGGGAGAGCCGGCCGGCCAACTCGACCGCTTCCTGTCCGTCCATCGCCTCTCCGACCACCTGCAACTCCGGATAGCCTTCCAGAATGCTCCGCAGGCCCTGTCGCACCAGCGCATGGTCGTCCGCCAACAGTACGCGCAATCCACCGGCCCGCCTCACCGGACTCTTCGCGTGTCCGGTTCCGGAAACGGCCGGCACCGCGTCGTTCGTCGCCGCCGGATTCCCTCCATGACAGGGCATCGCCAACAACGCGCGGGTTCCTCGGCCCGGAGCGGACTGCACGTCGAACCGGCCTCCCATGGCCTCCATCCGCTCGCGGATGCTGAAGTGCCCGAATCCCGAGCCGGGCCGCCGTTCTTTCGATGACTCGGTCAAATCAAAACCGCACCCGTCGTCCTGCACGGCGATCTGCAACTCACCGGCGGGATTCACGCCGATCGACACCGCCGCCCGGCTCGCCCGCGCATGCTTCACCACATTGAACAGCAGCTCGCGCACCGATTGAAACAGGAGAATGGCCTGGTCCTCGGTCAACGACGATACCGGCTGGTCGGCCTCGATCGTCACTTCGAGTCCGTGCAATTGCTTTTGCTCGGCGAGCCATTGCAACGCCATCACAAGCCCGAACTGATGCAGGACCGGCGGGCTGAGCGTCGCCACCAGCGAGCGGGTGTAGTTCAAGGCCTCGCCGAGGAGCCGATCGGCGTCGCGCACGCCGGCACGATGGTCGCCGTCCGAGGCGTAGGCCTGCTGGATTTTCATGCGCACGACCACGAGCAACTGGGCCAAATAGTCGTGGAGATCAGTGGCCAGCCGCTGCCGCTCCCGCTGTTCCGCCAGCGTCAACTGGGCAGCCAGACCCCGCAGCCGCTCGCGCGAGGCGACCAACTCCCGCGTCCGTTCGGCGACGGACCGCTCCAGTTCCTGAGTCCATTGCCATCGTTGCGATTCGGTCTTCTTCCGGTCGGTCATGTCCGTGGAGACCCCGACCAGGGCCCAGGGTGCTCCTTGCGCATCCATCAGGGGCGTCTTGACCGACGCATAGATATGGACGCCGTCCCGGAGCGGCACCCGCTCCTCGAACTCCATCGTCCGCCCTTCGCGGAAGACGGTCCGGTTGTTCAGCTCGAACCCGGCGGCGACCTCCGGCGGAAACAAATCGGCAATCGATTGGCCGACGACGGCTTCGTTGGTCACGCCGAACAGCCGCTCGAATTCCCGATTGATATGGAGAAACCGGTTGTCGGGCGTCATCAGATAGATCACTGCCGCGGTGTTCTGGAGAATCGCGTTGAGCCGCGCTTCGCTTTCCCGCAGCGCGCCCTCGGTCCGGTGGTGCTGGATCAGGTCCGCGGCTTGCCTCGCAAAGAGATCCACGAGACAAAGCGTCCGTTCCGACGGCCGACGGGGCTCATGGAAACAGGTGGACAACAGGCCGAGGAATTGGCCCGTGCGGCTGAGCAAGGGAATAGACTGCATCGCCTGCACGCCTGCGGCCAGCAACGCCGCGGCGGCGGGACTGCCGGCGCAGGCCGGATCCGTGCGAAGATCCTCCACCACCAGCCGCTGCGCCTGCTTGGCGAGAGCGAGACAGGCGCCCTGTTCGTTGGTCGCCCAATCGAAGACGCTCAAGGTCTGTGGCGAGAACCCCCGCTGGACGAGCACCTCCAGAGTGCCCGCGGCGGGATTGAACAACTGGATCAGGCCCTTGTCCGCCTTGGTGAAAAAGATCGAGGCATCCAGCACTTCTTGCAGCAGTGACGAGAGGCGCCCTTCCTGCAAAAAGCGTGTGCCGATCTCGTGCAGCCGGACCAGCCCTCCCAGCTCGTTGATCAACTGGTCGCTCAGCGTTCTCAGGTCCCGCTCGATCTCCTTCCGTTCGGTGATATCGAGCATCGACCCGGCATGGCCGAGGAAGACTCCCTCCTCTGACAGACGAGGCCGGCCGACAACCATGACCCAGCGAAAGGCCCCTGTCACGTCCCGCAGCCGGCAGTCCATCGTGAAGAACAGGCATTGTTCGACGGCATCCGCCAGCACGCGGCCAGCCCGGTCCCGATCTTCGGCATGAACGGCATCGAGCCAGCCATGACCGAGCCAGGCGGCTTCGGCTTGCCCGGTCAGCTCCTCCCACCTTCGATTGAAGAAGGTGCCGGCACCCGTCTCATCCGTCATCCACAGAATGGCCGGGGCGGTATCGACCAGGGCACGGATCTGGTCGTCCGGCAGGGAGGCCGGTCGGTTCTCCTGGTCTGGTTGATCCTGAGGAAACGGCACTGGTTGATTCTCTGATCTTGTCACGAGAGCAGAATCGAGCGACGGATCACGGGGGCTCCATTATGGAGGATGTTGGGACCGGAACGGCCTAGGGGAACCCCTAGCCTTCAATCAGGCGTCGGCGCGCGGCGTCGCTTGGGATCGGTCTTCCCAAATGCGCCGGACGATGTTGTAGAGATCGGTGGCCATCCCATCCTTGACGAGAAAGGCCGCCGCTCCCGCCTCCTTCATCGCTTGCTGGACGCGTTCGTCCTGCTCGACGGAAAGACCGATCACTTTGACGTTCGGCAGGGCCCGCACGATCCGTTTGGTCGCCTCCACCCCGTCCACCTTCGGCATATACACATCCAGGATGACGAGTTCCGGCTGGAGCCGGCAGGCCAGCTCGACGGCCTGGGCGCCATCTTCCGCCTCCGCGACGATTTCGACCGGCACATCCGGGTAGGTCTCCAACAGACAGCGAATGCCCTGGCGCACCATAGCCCGGTCATCGGCCAGCAGGCAGGTCAGGTCGGCCGCCAGAGCGGCCGGCTTTTCCACCTGCAACGGCACCCGCAATTCAACGCGGCAGCCCTGCCCCGGAGCGGACGAGAGGCGCACGCTGCCGCCGAGCGCATCCAACCGCTCCTGGATGCTGAAGAGCCCGAAGCGCGAGCCAGCTCCGGCTCCCTCATCCGACAGTTTTCCGGCGTCAAACCCCTTGCCGCCGTCCGACACGGCCACGACCAGCGAGTCCCCTTCCATCCTCACCGTCACGGCGGCTTCGCCGACGCCCGCATGTTTGAGCACGTTGAAGAGCAGCTCGCGCACGGACTGATACAACAAGACCGCCTGCTCGTCTTTCAGCGGCGGCACGCCGTCCGCCGCCTCGACCGTCACCGTCAGCCCCTGCCGGCCCATCCATTCGCCGAGCCATCGAACAGCCGCGACCAATCCGGCTTCATAGAGGACGCGCGGACTCAGTTGCGCGACCAATGTGCGGGTGTAGGCCAGTGATTCGTCGAGCATGCTTCGCATCTCCGTCAACTGTTGCCTGACCGCAGCCTCTTCCGTGCGCCGCATCGCCTGGTGAAGCTTGATGCCGCAGACGACCAGCAGTTGCGCCAAGTAATCGTGCAGATCCTTGGCAAGCTGCTTGCGTTCGCGCTGCTCCGCCATGGTCAGCTCGGTCGCCATGCGGCGCAGCAACGCCGTTTTCCGTTCCAGCACCTCCGTCCGCTTGGCCACCTGGTCTTCCAGGCGGGCGTTCAGTTCCTGAAGCGCCATTTCCGTCCGCTTCAGGTCGGTCACATCCGTGATGAGTCCTCCATAATAGAGGGCTTCGCGGTCGGAGGCGTCTTCGACAGGAACCGCCCGATGCTTGACGTAACGGACCGTCCCGTCCCGGACGTGCAGGATCCGGTGTTCGCAGTCGATTTGATCTCGCCGAATGACGGCCTCACGGATCGTCCGGATCACGGACTCCCGATCGTCGGGGTGGAGGATCGATTCCCAGACATTCGCGCAGCGGTAGGATTCTTCCTCGGTCAAACCGGTCCATTCGGTCCAGAGCTTGGACACGAATGTCACGGCGAACCGCTGGTCGGGGACGGCCCGGTACACGGCCTCTGGCACGCTGGTCACGAGCAGCCGGTATTGTTCTTCCCGCCGCCTCAGGTTCCGTTCCAGTTCCTTCCGGTAGCTGATGTCGATCACCGTGCAGAGCACCAGATTCTTGCCCGAAAGCCGCAGGGGCGTTAGCGCGATCTCGACCGGGACGTGCTCGCCGCCGTTTCGGCGCAGCCAGAGGTCCCGGCCGATTCCCATGACGCGCGACACCGGCCTCTCCATGAATTTCTCGCGGAAGGCGGTATGACCCTGCCGAAGCTGCTCGGGAATCAACTGCTCCACCGATTGGCCCAACAGCTCCTCCCTCCGATAGCCGCTCAATCGTTCCACCAGGCCGTTGACCTGCCGGATGATCCCTGCGGCATCCACGATCAGCATGCCGGTGGGGGCCGATTCGATGATGGATGACACGTTGCGTTCGGCCTGGCGTCGCTGGGCGCGGAACCAGGCCGCGCCCCAGATAGCCAGCACGCTGATGGCGCGATTGACGTAGGCCATCCAGTAGGGGCCGTCGCCCGGAGCGGAGAACGGGATGTCGATGACGATCAAGACCGTACAGAGACCCGCGGCCGCATACATGATCCAGTCCGGCCGGATCAACGAGGTCATGGCGATCACCGTGACATAGAGGATACCGACGGCCAGGCCGGCCGGGAGTTGAAGGTCGAGCAGGAAAATGGCGAGGGCTGTCAGCAGACTGGCGGCCAGCAGTCCGGGCCGATCTGGAAGCGACATGGAGCGCGAAGGAGGAGAGGATGAAGCCAAGCGATCGGGGTCGGTGTCGATCCTTGGTGAGGAGTGGTTCATTGTGCCATCGCGGAAGGGTGGCATCATACCCTTCCTGGCAATCTGGTACAAGCCGAGGTAGCTGTCTGGTAGAACTCACAGGCCGATCACGGCACAAGGCCTTCTTCCGGTTCGATCCGCTCCTCCCGAATCAATAGTGCACGGCACAACAATTCCAGATCCTGGCTCATCAAGCTGATCATCGATTTCAGGTGATCGTACAGGGCGGCCCGGATTCGCAACTCCTGGCTGTTGTAGGCACAGGGGCGCCGCCCTCGCCGACAAACAGGCGGAGCCGGAGGCGCTCTTCACCGCTTCCCGGTTCGCCCAGATAGGTTTCCTGTTTCCAGCTTGCAAGGAGCTGTTCTCGCGGCCAACACCGGTGCCTTCTGGCTACTGCACCGTAATGGTGCCTTGCGTGTCCGGAGCCTTGTCGTCGGAGGAATCGGACTTGACGGCGTACCGGGCGGTGCCGAGACGGGTGAAACAGAGGCTCGCCGTCTCGTTGGGATCGAGCGTGGTGACATTGTCGGTACCCATGCCCAAGGCTTTGGTGAATCCTTTCTTGCATGAGATGCTGTGATCGATCGGATCGAGGAAGGTGATCGTCACCGGGTGCCGGCGTTGATTGAGCCATCGCACCTCGTCGCCCGCATTCACCGTCAGCGACTCCGGCGTGACCGTTTCCTTGATCAGGACGTTCTTGACGGCGCCGGTTCTGGTGCCGGCTTCCGTCTCCGCTGCCGTGGTCTTCGCCGAAGGCGAATGGGACGCGCAGGCGGTCATGACCAGCGCCGCCGCGAGCAAGGGCATGATCGAAGCAGAGGTCAGGCGGTTCATCGAAGGTCCTCCTTCTGTCGTGGTGGACAAACGTTCCAACATTCCAACAGGGCCCGCGGCGAGGACCCTCGCGCGGGCCCAATTCCTCTTTGCCGCCACACTAGATTCACAAACCATCGCCGAACACTAGGACAACGCCCGGTTTGAGCGATAATTGCTCCCTGGTTACGCACATTGATCCGGGAGGAATTGTCCAAGCCATAAGACAATTCATTCCGTTCGTCGGACGGCAGTCTTTCCATCATGGCTGATAGACCTAGTCATAAACCCTGGATCTCTGTCGCAGGAACCCCAGCCTGAGTTGAGTTTCGCGAGGATAGAGAGCGGCATGATACGGGAATCATTTTTGCACAGAAAGGTGTGCGACTCGTCTTCTGGGTAGTCACACCAATTCTTAAGAATGAGGAAGCTCTTAAGAACGATGGAGGTGAGAACGATGAATGCGATCGCCTTGTTTCTTGCGTTGGTCTTGAATGGTAATCCGACTTGCCCGGCGGAAACGCCAGATCGCGCAACGATGGGGAATCACATTGTGCAGGTCCAGGTTTATAACTGTTTTTGGCGAGAACAGGCTCAACCCTCTCACCAATTTGTCGTGGTATCGCCGGTTTGTTCGACTTATGTGGCGCAACCGATCCTTATCAAGGAGTCCCATGAACGGAAAGGTTGGGTCTTGAACCGTTTCGGCGAGTTTTATCCGGCAAGCGTCAATATCGAGATGATGGAGGTCTATACACCTCCCTGCTGAGAGAAGAAAGTCAGACCGTCGGCGTGACCGATGTTTCCAAACGAGGACATTGGATCTCAGAGTCAGGGGGCGCGACCGTGCTCGCGAGCGCATCGAAGGCCATGCCGCTTCGTCGAGGCGACAGTGAAAGGGTATATCGACCAAGACCGGAAAGTGACAATTGGATTTCGCCCGTTCGGCTGAGTCTATCGACCTCCAATAATATCTGGTTCCACGTGAAGGGGAGACATGCTTGCATTAATGCTTCGAGACTACACCCTGGGTTATACCCGATCGTTCGCAAGATCAGACGGGTAATTGGCTGGACCCGGTCTGTGATGAGCTCCCTTTCATCCGCAGAGCTGGCTCCGCCGAGGGCATATCGCTCGATACAGACCGGGCAATAGCCATGAGTCAATTTGTAGTCGTTCCCGCGAAGACGATGTCGCTCCAGATAGGAATTGAGATCGTGCCACAAGCTTTCATCATCATGGTCCGATGTCGGTTCAGGCTCTCGCACGAGTCCACAGACGTAGCACACCTGTAACGAGAGCTGTTTGACCACGGTGCTCATGGCGGTCCCAACATTGGCCTCAACCGGACATAGGATGGCTGTTCATAGACAACCATCATACTAGGATGATCCCTAGGGTGCGCATGAAGCTGAACCGGGGACGCTCCCAGGTGCAACGGCGGTCGGCCCGCCATATGGTCAATAGCTAGGAATGTAGCTCCATACCATCGGCAGGTAGCTGGAAAACAAGGAGATTTTCGTGATGTCATCGCATCCACGCCGTTGGTTCGTGTCACCCTTGGCCACGATCTTCAGCCTGGCACTGGGATGCGTGTGGCAGATGAGCATGGCGGCGCCCGTGGCAACCGCCGGGATGGAGCGCAGCCAAATCATTACTTTTCTCGGGGTCAGCGTTCCCCATCACGCCTGGGATTACGGTCGGGGTGCGGTCGGCCGGATGGTCGTCGAATGGGAGCAGCGCAAGGA
This sequence comes from Nitrospira tepida, assembly GCF_947241125.1. Lineage (NCBI taxonomy): Bacteria > Pseudomonadati > Nitrospirota > Nitrospiria > Nitrospirales > Nitrospiraceae > Nitrospira > Nitrospira tepida. The sequence goes on from NZ_OX365700.1 coordinate 3,300,211, forward strand.
TCGCCATGGGATCATGGTGAGTTTTCTTCAAGGGAGGGGCTCGTTGAGTTCCGGCACCGAACTCGCCATCCTGCTGGCCATCGATCGGGCCGCGCATGCCGCGGGTTTGCAGACGGACAGTTGGACGGTCACGTTTAAGGTCCACGAGCCGGCCGGAACCATTTACGGCGACAGCCTCTCGGGGTTGGCGGGGTTGACTGTCGTCGCACTGGCCAAGGGGGATATCATACCCTCCGACCGCACCATGACCGGCACGATCACCCAGGACGGCGGCATCGGCCCGGTCAGCTCGATCCCGCTCAAAATCGAGGCGGCTTCGAAGCAACATCTCCGGCGCGTGATCATTCCGGACGAGCTTGATATCACCGATTCGGACTGGGTCAATCCATTTCTCATGCAGGTTTCGCCGATCCAATCGGCAGCCCTCGCCTATCAGGCGCTGACTGATCACTCGATGAAACCGACGCATGAATAGGCCTGTCATCCCAGGCCATGATGACATCTGCCCATTCCATCCTCACTCCTGCGAATGAGTCCCACAAGAGGAGGCCACGATGGAAACCTATGAAAAATGCATCCTCCTGGTCGAAGATGATCAAGATATCCGGTACCTCCTATGCGATCTCCTGACCGAAGAAGGATACAAGGTCTATGAAGCCAGTAATGGCACAGAGGCCGTACAGGCCATGAATCGACGACAGTATGATGTTGTGTTGTCCGACTATCACATGCCGCAAATGGACGGTCTGAAGTTTCTCACGATCAGCCAATCTCTCTGGCCGGAAACACCCGTTGTCTTGACCTCGTCTGATCCCGATCTCATGGAAAAAGCGATGCAGAAAGGACGGGGCGCGTATGCATGCCTGCCGAAGCCGTTCGAATTGGATCGCCTTCTGCAGGTCATTCACGACGCCGTGCAGGTGCGCGGGTGAACGATGGGACGTATAACATACGAACCGACCCCCGCTGTCCTTAACAGACGAATGGTCACGGCTTTCAAGCCCAGGAAGTGATCAGGAGCCTTGGTATGGGCGCCCCGATCATTCGCATCGGCGAGTTGGAGATTAACCAGGACTTGTCGGTTCAGGTCCTCACGTGGAACATCCAGCGGGCCGGGTGGGCTGTGATGGGCTTCATCACAATGCTGGCTTTGGCCGGCCTGTTCGGCCACGGCCCTATCAGCAAGGTCATGGAGGGCGAGGTTTCCGAGGGCCTGCATGTCGAATACGAGCGGTTCGGCCGCCAACAAAGCCCGACTGAAGTCCGCGCGTTGGTCCGCCCGACGCATGACGGCCCTCCCTCTCTCTGGATCGAGCAGTCGTATCTCGCACAGGTAGAAATCCAGCAGATCGTTCCGCAGCCTGAGCACGCGACCTTGACAGATGGCGGGGTGCGTTTCGAGTGGCGGACCGATAGCCGCGAACCCGCCATGGTGACGTTTTACCTGCAGCCCCACACCGTCGGTCCGCTATCGGGAGCACTCCACGCATCCGGCCAGGCGGACGCACGGATACAGCAGTTCATCTATCCCTAACCCGGCGCAACCAAAGGAGCGATTATGGATGCCATCATCCGAGCGTTGGTTGTCTATGTTGTATTGTTGATCGTGTTTCGATTGGCAGGCCGGCGAACCTTGAGCGATATGACCAGCTTTGATTTCGTGCTGTTGCTGATCATCAGCGAGGCCACGCAAAATGCCATGCTCGGCAACGATTATTCGATAACCAACGGCATCCTGGTCATCATCACCTTGGTGGGGCTGGACATTCTCCTGACCAACTGGAAACATCGGAGCGCCTTCATTGAACGCTGGCTGGACGGACTTCCGATGGTGATCGTGGAGCATGGTCGCCCATTGAAGACGTTGATGGATCGGGCCAGGCTCGATGAGGAAGACATATTGGCCGCCGCTCGAAAATCACAGGGCTTGGAGCGAATGGAGCAGATCAAGTATGCCGTGCTGGAAGTGGGGGGCGGGATTTCGATTATTCCGCACAAGCAGGCCGAATGACAGGCATGAGATGCTCACCAATTACTTGATGTATGTCATGTAAGACATTCTATTCTTGCTATGAATCGAAGGCCAAGACGAGGGACAACAACAGCAGGTGTTGGCTCGGGACCAACCGCGGCACGCCGGGCGCCATGTCCCCGCCTTTAAAGAACCCGCCGTCCTGTCCAGTCGAGTGGTCATAACGGTATTCTAGGCGCGTCAGCCATAATTGCGGCCTGACATGGCGTCGGTACTCGAGCGTGGTGGTGACCGCCCACAGCAGTTGTTCGAACTCGGTCAGGCGTCCGTTTCGGTCCCAAAACCATTCCGGCCTCACCGCCAGGCTCCACGGCCCGCTGATGTCCCAGCGGGTAAAGAGCGCCGCACCCGTCCAAAACGTCCGCGCCTGATTCGGTTGATCGGCGGCCCGTTCTGTGCCGATATCATAGGCGAGGACGATCGTGACCTCGTCCCCACGCCACTGAACCTGCGTGTCGGAGAAGAATCGCCAAAACCGGAGCGATGTGTCCGCCTGATCCGGTCCGTAATAGAGATTCTGGGCGACGACGAGCCGCTTGGTGACTCGCCAGTCCAATTCCGCACCGTAGCTGGGGAGGTCGTTGGCATGGGCGAGGTATTGAAACCCGTTCATCACGTGGAATCCCACATCGACGTTGTGATTGATCGCGTAGCGGCTCCCCACGCCGAAGACAAAATTCGGGGAATAATCGGTGAGATACGACCGGGAATAGTTGAAATTGTGCTTGGCGTAAAATGACTCAAAGTTGATATAGCCCTTCATCAGGCCCGCCGTCAGCAGGAGACCCGAGCCGATCGGGGCCAGATAGCTCACGTTGGCGCGGGCGAGATGCCGCAACAGGTCCGCTCCGGGGACCGGGCGATCCCGGCCGTCTTGCTCGCGCGGCACCAGCGCGTCGGTGTCGTAGCCGGCCTGCGCGGCGAGCTCCATCCCCCAATCGCGCGCTCGATGCGGTTCCTTATGCACATAGCCGAGCGCCATGTTCGGCGAGACCTCATTCGTGCGCGGAGTCGTTTGTTTGCTGCGGAACTGATGATTCTCCGGAAAATTAAAATTGAGGCCGTAGCTGACATCGAGAAGGGCTCCATACTGCCAGGGATTCGGTTCGGTCTTCTCCGGCATGGATTCGGCGGCGCCCGGCCCGGCGCACAGCACCATGCCGGCGCATACGACGGGCAAGACCTTAAGGTTGCACTTGCACCTTATTGACCACGGCCGTGACGCCGTCCACTCCCCGCGCGAGTTGCCCGGCTCGTTCCTTGAATGCATACAGATCCACTTCTCCGCTGAGGTAGACGGTGTCGCCGTCGACGGTCACGTCCACTTGCAGCAGATTCACGGCTGGCTCGTCATAGAGGACCTGCTTGACCGCACGCCCAAGCTCGTCGTCCGTTTTCCGGACCCGGCATGCGCCGTTTCCTGTGATCGCGAATGCGATAAGGACGATCAGGGCCGTCCATTGCCCTGCGGTGATCAGGCGGGCACCTTCCCCTTCCGTGCTCTTCACCGGACGGTACGCGCTGGTTGGCTTATCCATCCCATCGGCGGTCTGGACCATGGGAGAGGGCCGCGTGAGCGCCATTATCGCCTCCATCCGTCGCTCTTCCTACCATTCCACCGCGGCCTTGAGCGGGAGATGGTCGGAAGCTTGGCGCGAGCGCGGCGTCTTGTGCACCTCCATGCGCAAGAGCGTCGCCGGCGGGCGGACCCAAATCCGGTCCAGCGCGAAGATCGGAACGGCCGACGGAAAGGTGCGCAAGGCCGGCGCATGGCCGAAGATGCGCTTGATCCACCGAAGCGGCCTGCCCCACAGGAACCACTCGTTCAAATCTCCCATCAGAACACAGTGGCGACGCGAAAAGCGTTTCAGCAGTTCCTCGACCTGAAGACGCCGTTCCCAGGGCCTGAGTCCCAGATGCGTGGCGATCACTTGAAGCCGTTCCCCATTGCACGCGATCTCCATATCGATTGCGCCACGAGGTTCCCGCCCCGGCTGGCTGAGGTCCATCAGCCGCACGTCCGCCGGGGAACAGCGGGTCAAGACCGCATTGCCGTAATGTCCCTTGCGCTCGAGCAAGGTCGGGCCGGCGATGGGCGTGAGCTTGACCTCGTGCGCGAGCCGCCACAACAGTTCGAGCCCGTGGTGTCCCGGCGAGTCCACCTCTTGCAGCGCCACGATGTCGGCATCCAGCTCCCTCAACACCTCGACGATGCGGCCTGGATCATATCGGCCGTCGAGGCCGACGCAACCATGGATGTTGTAGGTCGCCAGGGTCAGCCGCATTCCGCCTTCATGCCTTCCGTCCGCGGGATCGCGGTACGCCTGGCCAGCCATCGTCTGAGCCACCACAAGCCGCCGAGGATCGCGGCGGCCGAGCCTGCCAGGAGGGCATAGCTGGCTGCGCCCGGATGGCGAATCGTGCTGGTGATCTGATCCACGAAGATCGACAACGCGATCAAGCCAGGCAGCTCGCCGATGATCGTGCCTATGAGAAAGTCTCTGGTACGGATATGGGTGGCCCCGGCGATCATATTGACTACCGTGAATGGAGCGACGGGCAGCACCCGCACGGTGACGACGGCCAGGACGCCCTTCTCGGCGAGGCGATGGCTGAGGCGATGCAAGCGGCGGGACCAGCGCTCGACCGCCTTGCGTCCCATCAAGCGTCCGATCAGAAACGTCAGCCACGCGCTCAACGTCATGCCGATGAAGGAATAGATGAATCCGTGAATTGGCCCAAACGTCAGGATGGCGGCGGCGATTAGGACCGTCACGGGGGCCACCAGCAATCCTCCGAGGAGGAACACGCCGACCGTGATGAAGGGCGCGGCAGGACTCCGCTCGAATGCCTCCGCGTACGCCAAGAGCCGGGACAACTCCAGCCATTCGCCGAGTGGCGACCACCGCCAGGCCGCTGCCAATGCCACGACCGCCAGCAACATCCCCGCCCCCATCGCCAGTTGCCGGCGGGCCGAGGGACGATGTTCGACAGGGATGAGCTGAGCGTCGTAGGGACGGCTCGGATCGACGAATTCCTCATCCGGAACCAGCTCGTCCACTTCCGGCGGAATCTGCTGGTCAAAGATTGCCAATGAGCGGCCGTCGCCGCGGAGCGAGTTGATCGCGGCGATCAGACCGGGGGCCTCCTCCAGCGCCCGCTCGACATCCTCGGGAGACACATTCAGATGCTCCGCCAACAGACCGTTACGGAAGGCCGCCACCCGCGCTTCCAGCCGGGGATCTCCGCCGGCATGAAAGGCCACGTCACATTCCGAATCCAACCCCATGGAACGATTGCTCATGTTCGCGGACCCGATGCGCACATAGGCGTTGTCGATCACGCAGACTTTGCTGTGCATGCTGATGCATTGCCCCCGAAAATCCGAAAGCCGCGGGTAATACAGGCCGAGACGCCGGCGCCGATCCATGCTTTGCAGAAACGCGAGCACCCGGCCGCGCAGGACATCCATCGTATGCTGTTCCAGCCATCCGTCGCTGTTCGGATGCAGAATCATCACGATGTCCGGCCCGTCCGGCTCCTGCAGGCGTTCGGCCAAGACGGCGGCCAAGATCTTGGAGGTAAAATACTGTGTCTCGATATAAATGGAGCGGCGGGCGGCGCGAAGCAGATCCACCAACAACCGCTCCACCTCGCGAATTTCCGGTTGTTGTTCCCCTTCCGGCATCGTCCGCGCGATCGCCATCCGAATGTCTTGGACGTGGGGAACGACTGAGGCGGGCCAAGGGTCTGCTCCTGTACGTGACGGGGCAGCCGGAATCAGGCGCCCGGTGGCGGTCCGCCACCGCTGCCTCGCCAGTTGGCCCAGAGCAGCCGCCGCAGGTCCATCGACGACCATCTGGACGTCATGGAACGGCCGGCAGGGGCTGCCGTCGGAGAGCATCACCCGGCCGGGATGGTCGGCCCGATGTTCCGGCGTGTCCCAGCGGCAGGACGCGAAATCGAGCCCGCCGACAAAGGCCACGGCATCGTCGATCACGACGATCTTCTGATGATGGGAGGCGCCGACCGGGTGAGCGCCGTCTTTCACGAAGTGGAGCCGGCGCTGGGCCAGGAGATGGGACGGCAGCCACCACTGCCGTTCTCTGAAATAGATGACGTGGAAATCCCAGACCAGCACGTAGATATGAAGCCTGCGGCGGCGGACCAGCAGCGCGCTCAGGAACGGTCCCAACCGATCCGGATAGCCGTCCGGCTCGCGATCGACAACCAACCGGACCCGCGTGTCGAAGTCCCACCCGAGGATGACCAGCGAGTGGCGCGCCAGAAGCGCCGCTTCACGGAACGCCGTGAAGTAGGCCTGGCCGTCCACCAAAAACGCGGCGCGTGAGCAAGGCTCGACACGCCAGCAGTTATGGCCGGGATCAAACAACCGGCCCGGCTGGACTGTGCGGGCTTCCGGACTGAGTACCATCCCTCGCTCAGTTGACCATTTCCCGACCAGGTCCCGAACCTAGGCATGATCCTAGTCTCTTTCGGCGCCTTCTCATTCGTATGTTGGATCATGAGATCATCAACTCTCAGCCGTGCTTCCATCAAGAGGGAAAGGAGTGCGTGGACCATGTCAACACCGCAACGGCCGCCTCAGCAGCAACATCGGCAGCCAGGTCTGGAATCAGACATGACGCCTCGACCGAAGACAGAGGATCAGAAGCATCACGGTAGAGGCAAGCTCGCGGGCAAGGCGGCGCTCATCAGCGGCGGTGACAGCGGCATCGGACGGGCGGCGGCCGTGGCGTTCGCCCGGGAGGGCGCCGACGTGGCCGTGCTGTATTTCGACGAGCACAAGGATGCAGAGGAGACCAAACAGTTGGTCGAACAGGAAGGGCGCCGTTGTCTCGCATTATCCGGCGATATCGGCGATGCCGCGTGGTGCGGGCAGGCGGTCGAGCAGACCGTGCGGGAATTCGGACGGCTCGACATCCTCGTCAACAACGCCGCCGAACAACACCCTCAAGACGGGATCGAGAAGATCACCCCCTCTCAATTGGAGCGGACGTTTCGCACCAATATCTTCTCGTACTTCTACCTGACGCAGGCGGCTCTCCGCCATCTGGGCGAGGGTTCGACGATTATCAATACGACGTCGGTGACCGCCTACAAGGGCAGCGCGCACCTTCTGGACTATTCGGCTACCAAAGGCGCCATTGTCTCATTGACTCGCTCCCTCTCGCTGTCGTTGGCCGAGCACAAAATTCGCGTCAATGCCGTGGCCCCTGGTCCGGTCTGGACGCCGCTGATTCCCTCGACGTTCCCCCCGGATAAGGTCGCCAGTTTCGGGTCGGACGTTCCGCTACATCGGGCCGGGCAGCCGGAAGAGATCGCCCCCTGTTACGTCTTTCTGGCTTCGGAAGACAGCTCCTACATGACCGGCCAAGTGCTGCACCCGAACGGCGGCACGGTGATCAACGGGTAGCCATGCGGGCGGGTCCGTATTCTCAGGTCCCCGGTCACGAGCCTGCTCTCCCGGGACTCACTGACGGCGCCGGCCACCGCCCCGAGCCGCACGGCTGGTGAAGAGCTGATCGATGGATGAACGAGAGCGTCCGCTTTGGTACAAGAACGCGGTGATCTACGGGCTCGACGTCGCCACGTTTCAGGATTCCAACGGCGATGGAGTGGGTGATTTTCCAGGCCTGTGCCGGCGTCTGGATTATCTCGCCGACCTCGGCGTGACCTGCCTGTGGCTGCTTCCGATGTTTCCCACGCCGGACCGGGATAACGGCTACGATGTCATGGATTACTTCGGCATCGATCCGCGGTTGGGCACCTTCGACGACTTTCTGATGTTCGTGCGCAAGGCCGGAGAGCGGGGTCTTCGCGTCATTCTCGACCTGGTCATGGACCATACCTCCAACGAGCATCCCTGGTTTCGCGCGGCTCGGCACGATCCCGCGTCCCGGTTTCGCCGATACTACACCTGGACCGACATGCCCCCGCCCACCGAGCCGGGACAGGGAAATATCTTTGCGGGCCAAGAATCCTCGGTGTGGACGTTCGACGAGATCGCCGGCCAATACTATTACCATCGCTTTTACCATTTCGAACCGGACCTCGACGTAACCTGTCCGGAGGTCCGGGAGGAGATCAAGCGCGTCATCGATTTCTGGCTGTCCTTCGGCATCTCAGGATTCCGGGTGGACGCCGTCTCGCACATGATCGAATCGCCGCTTCCAAGTCCGGATCCCGCGTTGCGCCATGATGCGCATCACATCCTGCGGGATCTGCGCGCCTTCACGTCATCCCGGCGCGCCGATGCGGCGCTTCTCGGGGAAGCCGACGTGGAGCCAAATGAGTTGGCGGCGTTCTTCGGCGAGGGCAACGAGCTTCACCTGCTCTACAACTTCCTGCTCGATAATTACCTGTTTCTGGCGCTGGCGACCGGCCGAGCTGAACCGATCGGGCGGGCCCTTCGCTTGTTGCCGTCCATCCCTGAAGGGTGCCAATGGGTGAACTTTCTCCGGAACCTGGACGAATTGGATCTGGAGCGTCTGACGGAAGACGAGCGTGAGTCGGTCTACGACGCCTTCGCGCCCGATCAGGAGATGCGCATCTTCGGCAGGGGCATCCGCCGCCGGCTGGCTCCGATGCTGGGCGACCGCCGAAGGCTGGAGCTGGCAATGAGCCTGCTCTTTTCTCTTCCGGGCGCGCCCATGCTTGTCTACGGCGATGAAATCGGCATGGGTGACGACCTTTCCTTGGACGGCCGCAACGCGGTGCGGACTCCCATGCAGTGGAGCAAAGCCCGCCACGGCGGATTTTCCACGGCGCCGACACGCACGCTGACGATGCCGGTCGTGGCCAAAGGGCCGTTCCGATACCGACAGGTTAACGTGGAGGCGCAGGCGGGCGATCCGGAGTCGGTCCTCAACGCGATCAAGCGGTTCATCCGGCTCCGACGCGAATGTCCGGAATGGGGCTCCGGCCTGTGTCGAGTGTGGCAGACGGGCGAGCCGAGCGTCTTCGTCCATAGCTGCGAATGGAGAGGGAAGCGGCTCGTGGCCGCCCACAACTTCGCCAACAAATCGGGCATCGTGCACCTCGAACAGGAGCCGCACCATACGCTGGTCCCGCTCTGTTCAAGCCGTCATCGCGAGGCGCCGGCCCCGCCCCGACTGGAATTGGACCCCTATGGATACGTCTGGTATCGGGTCCTGAACCGGACTGCTCAGACGATCGGCGCCAGCGTGACATGATGAACGCTTCCACAGCCGGCTCCGCCGTTCAGTGGTGGCAGCGCGGGATCATCTATCAGATTTATCCCCGTTCGTTCGCCGACAGCAACGGCGACGGCCTCGGCGACCTGCCGGGCATCATCGGGAAGCTCGACTACCTCCGCTGGCTCGGGGTGGACGCCATCTGGCTCTCGCCGATCTATCCTTCGCCGATGGCGGACTTCGGTTACGATATTTCCGACTACACGGCCGTCCATCCGATGTTCGGGACCATGGAGGATTTCGACCGACTGCTGGCGTCGGCCCATGCGCTCGGCCTCAAGGTCCTTCTCGACCTGGTGCCCAACCATACGTCTGACCAACATCCCTGGTTCCTTGAATCCCGCGCGTCGCGCAACAATCCGAAACGGAACTGGTACATCTGGAAGGACCCGGCCCCTGACGGCGGCCCACCGAACAATTGGCTCAGCACCTTCGGCGGCAGCGCCTGGGAATTCGACCGGCGCACCGCCCAGTACTACTACCATGCGTATCTGAAAGAGCAGCCGGACTTGAATTGGCGCCAGCCGGCGGTCCAAGAGGCCGTCCACGGCGTGATGCGCTTCTGGTTGGATCGCGGCGCAGACGGGTTTCGCGTGGACGTGATCTGGCACCTCATCAAGGACTCGGAATTCCGCGCCAACCCGCCCAATCCCGAATATCGCCCGGGCGAGTGGGCCTATCGCCAGTTGCTGGCCACCTATACCACCGATCGACCGGAGATCCATCAGATCATCGCGGGAATGCGGGCCGTCATGGACGGCTATCGGGATCGTCTGATGATCGGCGAGGTGTACCTGCCGGTGGAGCGGCTCGTGACCTATTACGGCGCCGGTGGCGACGGCCTCCATTTGCCGTTCAATTTTCAGTTGATCGAGTTGCCATGGCGGGCCGACGCCATTGCCTCCGCGGTGCAGGCCTATGAGGCGGCGCTGCCCCCTTATGGCTGGCCCAATTGGGTGCTCGGAAATCACGACAAGCCCCGCATCGCGAGCCGCGTCGGCCGCGCGCAGGCCCGCATTGCCGCCCTGTTGCTGCTCACCCTGCGCGGCACGCCCACGCTCTATTATGGAGACGAGATCGGAATGACCGACGTGCCGATCCCACCCGAATTCATCCAGGACCCTTGGGAAAAGAATGTTCCAGGCTTCGGCTTCGGCCGCGATCCCGTCCGGACCCCGATGCAATGGGATGGTTCCCCGCAAGCCGGCTTTACCGCCGGCACGCCCTGGTTGCCGATCTCCCCGTTCGCGGCGACCACTAACGTCGCGGCAGAGCGCGACGATCCCACATCCCTGCTCTCGCTCTATCGACGACTGATCCAACTGCGGCGGGCCGAAGCGGCCCTCTCTGTCGGCTCATATAGACCAGGACTCGCCGAGGGAGACCTGTTGTGCTATTACCGAGAATCGGTCTCGAATCGGTTCCTGATCGCGCTCAATTTCTCAAATCGGCCGAAGTTGACCCTTTGCCCGGGCCGCGGCGCCATCGCCCTGTCGACGCATCTCGATCGGCAGGATGCCCCTTGCGAAGACAAACTGGAGCTTCGGCAGCACGAGGGTGTCATCGTGAGGCTCCTGTCATGATAGCCAGTCTCTGGATGGGGAGATGTCGTGTCTGGTATGCGTCGCACCAGCCGGAGTGGTGCGATGCGGATCACGAATGACCCGAATGGAAGGAGTGAAGCATGGCCCCGACCCTGACCATACCGGACACGCCGGCGCGTGTGCCGCAACAGACACATGAAGGCATCAACCGGCAAATCCGTGGCGAAACCGAACGCCGTATCGCCTCCTACCGCCATCGTGGTTCACGAGCCATCCGCCGGCGGTTGGCCGAGTTGGATCGCGAATGGGATATCGAGCGGACGCTCGAAAGCAACGCCGCCTTCGTCTCGCTGATCGGACTGGGCTTGGGACGTTTCGTGAACCGCCGCTGGTATCTCCTGCCCGGGCTCGTCGCGGCGTTTCTCTTCCAGCATGCCGTGCAGGGTTGGTGTCCGCCCCTGCCGATGTTCCGCCGCATGGGCCTCCGAACGGCACGGGAGATCGGCTACGAACGGTATGCGCTCAAGGCCCTGCGGGGCGACTTCAAGGAGCTGGACGAGCGCGGCGCGAGGGAGATGATTCCGAGGCAGTTGCTTGAGATGATGGCGCGCTAGCCAATCGAGAGCGACCATAACGGCCCTCTCTCGGTCATCCGATCGGTCAGGTCACACCTTCGTCCTTGCCGCGACCTCGGATGGTGGGCAGCGCACATGGTCGGAGGAATTGGACTCACAAATCAAGATCGGCATGAGAAGCGTCGTTCTCCGCCGCTACTCTTGCCCATTCTTCATCAACGCGAGGTCGCTATTCGCCGGACCGTTGATGACCGTGCCAAGCTTATCAAACCGCGATCCGTGGCAGGGGCAATCCCATGTCTTTTCGTTCGCATTCCAGGAGACAAGACAACCCAAATGAGGACACACAGCCGACCGCTCATGGACAAGACCCATCTGATCCCGATACACCGCCACCTTGGCGAGACCACGCCGAAGGACCGCTCCACTGTCCTTGGGAATCTCTTCAGCCGCTTTGACGGACCCTCCAGTAACCCAATCGACATATTGCGCCGCCATGTTGAGCGTGTCCTTCGCATATTGTCCGGCGGCGCGAAGCGTCTTGCGCGACGGGTCATAGAGCGACGACCATGGGCAATCCCGCTTCATGATGAGGTCGGTCAGCAAGATGCCGGCGATCATCCCGTGAGTCATCCCCATTCCGGAATCACCCGTGGCAATATAGACATTCTCCGAGCCTCCGGGATCATGCCCGATGAAGCCGATGCCGTCGACCGGTTCCATCACTTGTCCCGACCATCGATATTCGATGCGTTCGATCATACGGAATCGGTCCCGCGCCCACTGCTCTAACCTGGCATACCGCATCTCGGCATCGTCGGCCTGTCCCGTTTTATGATCCTCTCCTCCCGCGATGAGTACGTCATATTGACCGTCCCGATCGGAACCGCTCTGAATTCTGACATAGTGATAGGGATCGTCCATATCCCAATAGAGCGCTTTGGGAACGGAACCAGTTGGAATGCGCGCTCCGATGACATACGTCATATAGGGAGCCTGTTTGGTATGGATGGCAACCGTATCTACAATCGACGTATTGGTCGCTGCGACGATGGCGCCGGCCGTCACGATGGCTCCACCGTCCGTTTCTACCTGCGCCTGCGGTCCATCTTTGACGGACTTCACATGCGTGCCACCGAAAATTTGGCCTCCGCGCCGGTGAACCGCGCCGGCCAGGCCAATAAGATATCGCAAGGGATGAAATTGCGCCTGACGGGGAAAGCGCAAGCAAGGGCCGGCCTCAAGCGGAATCACTGGTGATCGTTCAAGCCGCTCCACGCGCATCCCGGCGCACTGAGCGGCCAGAAACTCATCGTCGAGAGTTTCGTTCGATCCTCCCGACTTGGAGAACAAATATCCGTCTATTCGTTCGAAATCGCAGGCGATGCGTTCCTCGGCGACAATCTTTTCAATGCGGTCGATGGCGGCCGCATGACTGCTGGCCGCCAGTCGGGCTCCTTTGTGCCCGTGAAGACGCTCGATCTCAACATATCCCTCATCCATGACGTTCGAAAGGTGCGCGGTCGTCCGCTGCGTCATTCCGCTGCCGATTCGGCCATCCTCCAGCAGGATCACGGATTTCCCTTCGCACGCAAGGCAATAGGCAGTGGATAATCCGGCGATGCCTGCGCCAATGATGCACACATCGGCATGAAGCGATTGGGCGAGCGGCGCCGGTTGCGGCATATCGACCGTCGCCATCCATACAGAGGACGTTTGACCCGATGAATTGTGGACCATCATCATCTCCTTTCGAAATCGTTGCCCTGGGATGAACGCGGGTCTTGCGATCCTCACAGGAGAAAGAGAATGTCCGCTTGCTCGGCCACATTGCCAAAAAGACGGTGCAATTCTTCCGGCGACGTGCGAGGACAATGTAGATCGCCCACCGCAGCAAGCCGGGTCATCTCCGTGATGCGGAGCCATGCCATTTCCGCATTCATGGTGACAAGCGGCATTGTCTCCTTCTGGCTCGTCACCTACCGCTGAATCTGCAGGTTGTTATTGACGCGCCTCACGCCTGCGACCTGACGCGTGAGGTCCTCCGCCCGGCTCTTCTGCTCGGCCGATGGCACGATCCCGCTTAGGTTCACCACGCCTCGCTCGGTATCCACGTCCACCCTGGCAAAATTCGACATCCGGTCCGCGGTCAGCTTCGCCTGAACCGCCGCAGTGATTCGGCTGTCCGTCATGGTTTGACCGCCTGTCTTTCCGGTTGTCGACTGACAGGCTGCGAATCCCAGGACCGCCGTGAGACAGAACGCCCCCACAAGTGTCTTCAACATATCGCCTCCTTGTTGTTCAACCGAATTCAACGACAATCACCTATGTGCGGTTGCTGGCCTCTTGACCCATATTTTTGAATTGAGCCACCGTTTCCTTTCCTACATCCTTCAGTTTCTCCTGTCCGCTCCGCGCGTATTCCCGGGCGGCCCGTCCGGTTTCCTGTACAGCCTCCTGACCACGCTCGATATAGTCCTTTCCGCGCTCAACCGCCGTATCCAGAGCCTCGCGGCCTCGCTCCACCAGATCGTCGGTTGCCCGGGAAGCATAATCGCGCAGCATGCCGCGCAGCTCGGAGCCGGTTCGCGGCGCAAAGAGCAGCGCCAATCCGGCCCCGAGGAAGGCTCCGGCGAGAAACGTGGACCAGCCGGCCGCATCGTTCCCATAGTTGTCATCGTATTGATCATCCCTATGCATGGTCATCTCCTTCTTACTTATTAGGTATGCCTGGGTGGCTCGTTTTTTCTCTATTCGTTTCGCCCCTACTGGCGAAGGCTGGTTTCTTCCTGATCGCCGCTTGATTCCCGTGCCAATTGCTTGATCGTCGTGGCGGTGCCCATATCGGAGGCTTCGACACGGACGATATCGCCCACGTTGAACCGGCAATCTCCGACGGTGAAACCCGAGCCTCGGGCCACATCTTCATTGGCGCGAGCGTCGGTGCTTCCAACCTTTCCCTTGAGCTGACTCGGATCTTGTGCGGACTTGCGAGAATCCCCTTGATGTTGTTGCCGCGCCATCTGCTGTTCGGCTTGTGCTTCTTCCGGCGCGCCACCCTTTCTCGCCTGTTGTTCCATGAATGGGGTGGGAGGAATTTCTTCATGCTCCTTGGCCCCTTCGCGGCCAGTGGCCAACTTGTCCTGTTGCGATCCCGCACAGACCATGTTGGTATCCTTGGTAACCTTCAGACGGATTTCCTGCCCCCGGTCGCCTTTGATCAAATACTGCTCGCCGTCGATGTTCGCGATTCGCCCCGTAATGATTTCCGGCCCGCCCATGATCACGTTTGAAGACTGCGGTTCGTTGGTTCCCTGCTCGTGAGCGCCTTTACCCAAACCGACGCCTTGCTGGCCCTTCTGCTGTGTGGATTCACCCTGCGAAACGCCGTCTGCGGAGAACCCGCCTGTTGGAAGGCTTAAGCTTATGACCCCCGATACGGCGATCACCGTCTTGGCTATGCCTGGAATTCGTTTCATGTTGCACCTCTCGTCAATGGTGAAAGGGTGATGAGAACGATTATGGAATCCTTCATGTGACCTTGATATGAAGAGGCTCGGTCGACGCTCACGAACGGCCATCGCATTCAACATGGGCACATGGTGAATGTGTCTCTGGCTCTCACTTCGCCCAGCGCACTTAGGCAGGATACCCGACGTTCATCGAATGCTCTTCTGGTAAGCTCCCTAGTTAGCCCGCATTGTTCACGATGACTTCCACTGCAACCGCCGTTCGACCCGTTGCTGGCAAAGAGCAACAGGTACCCCGGCTGCGACAAGGCTGGCCGTGCCCGAAGGGCCGCCAGCCGGGCGGGCTCGCCGCTTAGGTCCGGCCGCCTCACCAACTCGGCGGCGCGCACAGACGTGGCGCTCTTTATTCATCGCGCCGTGCGCCCCTCGACATACTGTCGCAAGTATGCCTCGGGCTCTCGTGGCTCCGCGCGAGGGTACCCATTGCTCTTCTCCGTGCAATGGGTCCAACGCGTGGCATCTCCGCGGTTTCGTCACGAATTCTCGTGAATAATGCGGGTTAGCGAGGTGCTGCAGTTACGGCGCTTTCAGATACCTAGGTTATCGCCTAGCTTTGCTCGTTTGAATCGGCGGCTATACTCCCGCTCACCTGAGTGGCCGCTGGAGTCCCGCTACCCGCCTCCAGCCTTTCATTTCTTTCACCAATCCAAAGGGGTCCCCATGAAAATTGCACAAGTTGCCCCGCTGTGGGAAAGCGTGCCTCCGCAATGTTATGGCGGCACGGAGCGGATCGTGTCCTATCTCACGGATGAGCTGGTCCGCTTGGGACATGACGTCACCCTGTTCGCCACCGCGGATTCCGTGACGGCCGCCAAGCTCGACCCGGTCTATCCAAAGGCCCTTCGACTGGCCAAAGACCTCTCCTGCCGCGAGGCGCCGATCTTTTTGCAGCTCGAACAGGCGTTCGGCGCTAAAGCCGAGCAATTCGATCTCATCCATTCCCACGTCGATCTCATGGGGTTTCCATTCGCGCGCCGCTGCCGCACTCCGGTCGTGACAACGCTCCACGGCCGGCTGGACCTGCCCGAGTTGCTGCCGATCTTCGAGGAATTTCCCGAGATGCCGGTGGTTTCCATTTCCAACGCGCAACGCCGGCCTCTCGGCTGGGTGAATTGGCAGGACACCGTCTACCATGGGCTCCCGCCCACCCTGTATGATTTTCATCCGCAACCGGGCCAATACCTGGCGTTCCTCGGCCGCATCGCGCCGGAGAAGCGTCCCGATCATGCGATTGCCGTCGCGAAGGCCGTCGGCATGCCGATCCGGATCGCGGCCAAGGTCGATCCGAGCGACCGCGACTATTTCACGACGAAGATTGAGCCGTTACTGGATCATCCGCTGGTGGAATATGTCGGGGAGATCAACGATGCAGAAAAAAACGATTTCCTCGGCGACGCGTACGCGCTCCTCTGCCCCTATGACTGGCCCGAACCCTTCGGACTCGTGCTGATCGAGGCCCTGGCCTGCGGCACGCCGGTCTTGGCCTATCGGCGTGGCTCGATTCCCGAGGTGATCGAAGACCGGGAGACAGGAATCATTTGCGAGGATCTGTCCGAGATGATCCGCTCGGTGGAGGGCGTTGAGCGGATCGATCGGCGGCGCTGCCGCGACCATTTTGAAGCGCGTTTCACGGTCCAGCGCATGGTGCGCGATTATGTCACCGTCTACGAACGGTTGCTCGAAGGACGGAGCCTGGTTCCGACGGCGGCCATGCCCGCCGCTCTGGAGCAGCCGATCAGATTGCCCGAGCCGGCCGCGGGATTTTAAGGCCGGAGACGCTGGTCACAGGCACAGGAGCCGTGCAGCCCTCACGCCATCGGTTATCGCATGCCGAGGGCCCGCACCATGCGGCCGGTCAATCGCTGCTTGACCGTGAAGTAGTCTTTCCATGGGTCCCGGCGCAATTCTGCCAAGCGGCCCGGGACGTTGGCGACCGTGAAATGGTCGGAGCGAAGATCAACCGACAATTCATCCCAGGTCAACGGCACCGAGACCGGGGCGCGGGGTTTGGCACGGGTCGAATAGGGGGCGATCGCGGTCGCTCCCTTCGCGTTCCGCAGAAAATCGAGATAGATTTTTCCTTTGCGCTTCTGTTTCGACATGTTCGCGACAAACCGATCGGGAATGAGCCGGGCGAGATGCTCGGCAAGGGCTCTCGAAAAGGATTTCACCTCATCCCAGGCATGGACCTGTTGAAGCGGCGCGACTACATGGAGGCCCTTGCCGCCGGTGGTCTTGAGAAAGCACTCCAGCTCCAATTCGTGGAATAAACTCCGGACGAGCTGCGCTGCTTCGACGACGGATTTCCAGGGCACCTCCGGGTCCGGATCCAGATCGACGACGAGGCGATCGGGCCGGTCGAGGCGGTCTCGTCGCGCTCCCCAGGTATGCAGTTCGAGCACGCCCATCTGCACGAGCCCGATCAGCGCGGGCAACGAATCCGCCGTCATGTAGACGGCCGTCTTTCGGTTTTCTTGAACTTTCACCCGGCCTACGATCTCAGGCACCGTGTCCTTCGCGTGCTTTTGATAGAAGCATTCGGCGGCTCGGCCTTCCGGGCAACGGACAAGCGTCAAGGGTCGCTGTTCAAGATGCGGCATGATCCAGTCGGCCACCTGCTCGTAGTATCGAGCCAGCCCGATTTTGGTCAGGCCCTGCTCGGGATAGAGCACACGATCAGGATGAGACAGGGTGACGCCGGCGACCATGGTCGGACCGTTCGCGGATCTCCCGTCTCCGGCAGATGGTTTGTTCCGCCGTCCGGCTCGGATGCCGGCCCAGCGGCGGCGCCGAGCCCTGGCTGCCCGCCCCTCACGATCATCTTGCTGCCGCTTCCGTTCCGGCTGTTCCATGACGATCTCCTTCGCCGGCTTATCCTCCCGCAAACCTTGAAACGAGGCTTGGCGAAGCAGCCCGTCGCCGGTCCATTGCGCGAAGGCCACTTCGGCCACCAGTTCAGGTCTCACCCAATGGACCCCGCGGGCCTCGGAGCCGGTCGGCGGATTGACGAACGGCGATGTCGTGTGCTCGAGCGCGGTCAGCCGCCGATGCAATTGCCTGAGCGATCGCTCGGAAAATCCGGTTCCGGTCCTGCCGACAAACCGCAGCCGTCCCTGTTCATCATGGACGCCCAAAAGCAATGCCCCGAACCCCACTCGCGCCCCGGAGGGGTCCGTAAATCCGCCGATCACGAATTCCTGTCGCTGTCCGCATTTGACCTTGACCCAGTTCCTGTTACGCCCGGCATGATAGGATGCCGCGGCCTTCTTCGACACCAATCCCTCCATCCCACGACGGCAGGCCTCGGCGAAGACGACCTCTCCCCGCCCTTCAATGTGATCGCTGTACCGGATCAACGGCGACGGCCCCATGGATTCCAGCAGCGAGGCGAGCAGGCGTTTGCGCTCGACCAGCGCAACGGACCGGAGGTCATAGCCGTCGAGATAGAGAAGGTCGAACAGATAGTAAACCAGATTGGCTTCGGATCGCGTATCAAACGAATTCTGAAGCGATTGAAAACTGATCGTCCCGTCCGGCTCGACGGCGACGATCTCTCCGTCCAGCCAGGCCTCCCTGACCGGTAAACCTTCCGCCGCGTGAGCGAGGCGCTGCAACCTGGACGTCCAGTCATGGCCGTTCCTGGTGAACAGCTTCGCCCGGCCGTCACGAATCGAGCAGAGGATGCGGTAGCCGTCGTACTTGAGCTCATGGACCCAGTCAGCCCCTTCAGGCGTCCTGTCGACGAGCGTCGCAAGCTGGGGCGGCGCCCACTCGGCCATGGCCGCCTTCCGCGACCGCGGAACCTCGGCGGGATCGAGCGCCTTCGGCTTCGCCCTGGACCTCGTTTTGGAACGACCGTCGCGGTTGGACTGCCACACTCTCCGGCGGTCGGCGGCGATCTGTTCCATGGTTCGTCCGCTGGCCACGCTCTCTGTCAGCGTGGTAATGTCACGATCCTTGCCGCGGTTGGCTTCCTCATCGTCCTCCTTGATCAGCAACCAGTGTTCCTTGCCCTTTTCTCCACGGGACCCCATGCGGACCAGGTTCCAAGCTCCCCGGAGTTTCCGGCCGAACAGGAGGAATTTCAGCCTGCCGCGCCGGTATCCGCTCCGCGGATCTCCGATCGGAGACCAGGTTCCTCGGTCCCACAGCAGGACCGTCCCCGCTCCATACTGTTTGGGCGGGATGATCCCTTCGAAATCGGCGTAATCCAGCGGATGGTCTTCGACGTGAACGGCAAGGCGTTTATCAGAGGGGTTCAGGCTGGGACCTTTTGGGACGGCCCAACTTTTCAGCGTCCCGTCCAACTCCAATCGGAAATCATAATGCAACCGGCTGGCGGCATGTTTTTGAATGACGAATTGCCATCGTCCGGACGCAGGCTTGGCGTGTCCCCGCGGCTCCGGGGTCTTCTTGAAGTTCCGCTTGTTCCAATATTGCCGAAGGCCCATACCGTTCAGGCGCTCTTGCGCCGGACTGTCCGGTCATGGCGGCCGGCCGCCCGCTTGCCCCGATTCCTCTGCCCGTTCTTGTGTTCCTTGGCCCGGACGCTCTTCTTCAGCAGCGCCATGAGATCGATGACCTCTGCGGGGGCTCGCGTTGCGCCTTCTTCCTCCGGCTCCGAAATGACCTCCGTCTGTCCGGCCTTGATGCGCTTCTCGATCAACTTCATGAGGTCCTCATGGTACGTGTCCCGGAACTTCTCAGGGTTCCAGTCC
Organism: Nitrospira tepida; assembly: GCF_947241125.1. NCBI lineage: Bacteria > Pseudomonadati > Nitrospirota > Nitrospiria > Nitrospirales > Nitrospiraceae > Nitrospira > Nitrospira tepida. Next base: position 3,319,848 of record NZ_OX365700.1, read on the forward strand.
TCCGTCATCTCCTCCACCAGCTTGGCCGCCATCTCGATTTCTCGCGCGGTGACGCCGACCGTTTTCAGGTTGGCGGACGGCACATCGAGGTCCTTCGTGGATTTCAGCTCGTCGGCATAGCGCAGGGTATTCAGGACGATGACCTCGCCCCGCGGAATCAGCGCGCAGACATATTGCCTGGTGCGGATGACGACGGTCGCGAGGGCGAGTTTATCGGTCTTCTTCAACGTCTCTCGGAGGAGCGCATACCCCTTTTCCCCACGCCGGTCGGGCACAAGATAATACGGCGTCTCGAAATAGGTGGGCGGAATCGCTTCGGCGTCCACAAAGCTCATGATCTCGACGGTTTGAGTCGCCTCCACGTTCGCGCGTCGAAAGTCCTCCTCGGTGAGGACCACATAGCGCCCTTTCTCGTATTCGTAGCCTTTGACGATGTCCTCCCATGGCACGTCCTTTCCCGTCTCCTTGTTATAGCGCTTGAACCCGACCGGCTTCATGTCCCGCCGGTCCAACATCGTGAGGTCAAAGCTGTTGCGGTTCTCGGCGGAAGAGAGGACCACCGGAATGTTGACCAATCCGAAACTGATGGCGCCTTTCCAGAGTGAGCGCGGCATGAGCACACCTCTTTCGACAGGCCGGATTCGCCCGGATTACGGCTCGCGTTCGATACAGGCGACACAGACGATCAGGGAGCAGAAGGGCACATATAACTCTCCGCACAGCTCACAGGTCTCCAACATCGGCTCGCCCGTGATCCGGCACCCATCGCGCCGGCACTCGGCCTCATCGCACCGCGAGCAGTCGCGTGGGCAGAGTATCATGCCGACGCCCGTTGTCCTTCCCCGGCCCGTAAGGCGGCCGGCCGACCGTCGGCCGCTTCTGCCCGTTGGGCCCGCGCGGCCTTCTCGATCTCGGCGTTCAATTCGCCGCCGACCAGCAGCGTGATCCCGCAAAAGTAAAACCAAAGCATCAGGACAATGACGCCGGCAATCGACCCGTAGACTTTGTTGTAGGTGCTGAAGTTGTCCACATAGAGCTTGAAGCCCAAGGACACGATGAGCCACAGCAGGACCGCGAGCAACGACCCTGGCGTCACCCACCGCCAATCCTGCTCCACATCGGGACAAAAATAGTATACGGCCGCCAACGCCACCAGCATCAGGCCGATCGCAACCGGCCATTGAAACAGGACCCAGGCCAGCTCGAACAGCCAGCCCAACCCGACAAAACTCGCGATCCAGGAGCCGATGTGTTCTCCATAGAGCACGAGCGTGACCGACAGGATGATGAAGCCGGCCAGCGCGATCGTGAGCAAAATGGCCACCAACCGGACTTTCCAAAACGGCCGGGTCTCCTTCGCTCCATACACGGTGTTCAGCGATTCAATGATCGCCGTCACGCCGCTGGAGGACGCCCAGAGGGCGCCCAGAAGCCCCAAGGAGATCAGGCTCCCGCCGCTCCCTTGCACCACCTGCTCCAAATAACGCTGGACGAGCGAGAGGGCGTCCTCTGGCAGGACATTCTGGAGATAGGCCATCAATTCGGGCATGGCGTTCTGAATCGGGAACAATCCCATCAGGGCGGTGAGGAAAATGAGCGCGGGAAACAAAGACAACAGAAAATAGTAAGCCAGTTGCGCCCCGCGGCCAAGCAGCTCGTCCCGCTCCATCTCATGCCACAACCGCCCGGCCAGTTCACGCAGGGTGAGCCCGCCCAGCTTCCATGGATTGTAGGCGGGGGACGAGCTGTCGAGCGAGGCGGTGGTCGATCCCGTCTTCATGCCTTGCCGTACTCCTTTTCGAGCCCCGGGAGGATGGCCTTGAAGAACGCGTTCTGAATCAACGTCCCGACGATCTTCCACGTATCCGCGCGGGGGCTGGGGACCGGGCCGGAGACGTCGGTCTCGGCGGCGACCTGCTGCCGTTCCTCATTCTTCAATAACTCCACCACCCCTTCGATCACCCTTTCATAGACCCGTTTGGTCCAGGCCTTGTCGGCGTCCTGATCGGGATCAAAAACCTCCACGTCCTTAAAGATGGGCTTCACATATCCGTTCACCCGGCCGTTCTTGATGGAGATCTCGCTGAAGAGCGACAGATGGCCTTTGGAGAGGTCCGTGTCGGTGTAGGCGCGAAACACATTGTTCAAGGCTTTCAGCTCAGTCTTGACGATTTGCACGTCCAGGTCGAAATCCGGATGTGGTTTTTCGGGCCGGAACGTCCCCGTCGCCACGGTCCGGCCGGTTCCCATGAGGCGGCCCGTGAGCTTGACCACCGCATCCCCGCCTTCCAGATCCTTCAATCGGGTGCTGAAGTTGTCCAGTTCCGCGTTCACGTCGCCGACGAACAGCCGGTAGTCCGGATCGACGGATCGGTTCACGAACCCGAACTCGCCGCCCAGCACCTTGCCGCGCTTCACGGTCACGACCAGGACGGGATTGTTGCGCGCCTCCTCCACGATCTCGGCCACGTGCTTTCGCCTTGCGTCATCGCGGGGATGTCGGCGATAGACATAATCGGCCTTGACCCCTTCCAACAGCAGGTTCCGGACGTCCGCCGCCTGTTTCCATGGCGAATATTCGACGCGGCCATTCGCCGTCAACACCCCGGTTTTCAACAGCAGGCTGTATCGCCCGGTCACCCCCATGAAACCTTCTACGGGGACATTGTCCAGATCGAAGTCCACCTCGGCTCCCGCGAACGGCTTGGCCAGAAAATTGGCCTTTCCCTCGGCCTTGATGCGGCCTTGGAGCAGCCGCGCGTCGAGCTTGACGGTCGACGGATATTCCTGCTCGGGTCCACGGTTGCTGATATTCGAGACCTCGCATTGCACCTCAGTCAACTCCAGCGGCCTGGCCTTGGGATGATCGTAATACGTGACGTCGGCATCTTCGACTTTGAACACATCGATCCGAAGGGGAAAGATCCTGCGCACCGCGTCTTGCCACCGGTCGTCCCGGGATTCCTGAATCTCCGTCTTGGCCTGCGGCCGCGTCATATTGATCGCCGGCCGCTGGATCACATGATCGCTGACAAGCCTTCCCTTGAACAGCTCGGTCCAGCGGACGCTGGCATGCCATGTGGGAATTTGGACCACGGGGGGCTCCGGATGCCGGTTCTGCACCAGCGAGACCTGATCGAGATCCAGCGAGAAGGACAGCGGATGCAGATCCAATTCGCCGATGCGGAGGGTGTAGCCGTTTACCGTTAACTGATCATTCACCCGCTGTTCGACATAACGGCGGACCGGCTCATCCGCGACCGCCGCCGCGACCAGAACGGTGACGGCGAGCACGGCCATGATCCCGACCGTCCATGTGAGCCAACGAGGAATTGTCAGCGGCTGGGCCATCCGTCAACCGTTAATCGTGCGTGGTCTTCGCGCTTCGCGTTCATTCATTCCGGCCGGTTCAGACCGATCGTATTGGTGATCAGCAAGGAATTAGGGATGAGGTAGGTCTGACTCCCCTTTTCCAGTCTCGTATAGCGCAGGTCGATTTCCGTGACCAACCCTTCCAATCCCGTCACCGTGATCCGATCGTTGATGCTGAAGGGCCGATACAGCAAAATGAGCAGACCGGACATGAGGTTCGACAGAATGTCCTTCATCGCGAATCCCAAGGCGAACCCCGTGAGGCCCAAGCCCGCCACCAGCGCGGAGACGTTCACCCCGATCGTTCCGAGCGCGGTAACGGAACCGAACAGAAGCAGGGCTCCGGACACGACCCGTGCAGCGAGACGCAACACGAAATTGAGATTGGCCTCCGTATTGGCAGCCAGCCTCACGATCACCTTACGGGCCACGGAACTGGCGATCCAGAACCCGGCAAGAACCAGAACCGCCATGCCGATTTTCGGCGTCCAGGCCGCCAGTTGATGCTCCATCTCAGTGAGGAAGGTCTCGATCATGGCGCATCCGACTTACGACCAAGAAGCAGCAGGCCATCGTGCTCCGATGCAGCCGCGCAATGGCAATCAGACGTCGCCTTGAGTCCATGAAACTCATCTGCGACGATCCTCGCTGATACGGTCACCCTGAGCAGGAGGGATCTGTGGGGGACGAGCCATCTGCTTGCAGCCTGTGCAACACACATCGAGGAGGAGGCTGGCGCCATGGCCGGCGCCAGCTCCATTCACCTCTGTTCGGCGGGTGGCGCCCGATACCGGCTTGGCCCTCAATCCAGACGTTGCAGCGTCGTCGTGTGGCCTTTATCGGTGATGTAGGCCTTGACCTTGTCACCTTCGACGACCTTGTCGAGTTTCGTACTTTTGTCAACGTGGACCTTCGTCGTTTTGCCGTCCTCGTCCTTGATCCAGTAGTACTCTCCTTCCACCTTCATCAAGGTTCCTTTCACGGCATCTTTCATGATGCGCTCCTTCAACGTCGGCGAGGCTTCCTTCTCGGACATGGGATCAGCCGCTCCCGCAACGCCGATGCCGAAGCTCAAGATTCCGGCTGCGAACAAGGACACCATCAAGACTTTCATAGCCATCTCCTCCTTTTCTGGTGCTTGCGGACGATGAGCTGACATGCTCAGCGTAATCCTCTTTGCACACGAACCCATGCTCTCCTGCCCACATCAGTGACGGAACTAGTAAAAGGCCTAGCCCACCTATCCAGTGGACCGGTTGGTTTCTTCTCAGCCATTCCTCGCGCCAACTGGTGCTCATACGATGGGAACCTGCTCGGCATTCCCCCAGTAGGAGCAGGATCGGGTCTGTGATGGAGTCGTCTTGCGCTGTTCGAACCACATGACACAGGGATGATCATGGCCCACGGTACCGCTGTCTCCTCGATCCTTGTGAGGGTGAGGGGGCTCCTGACGAATCGCAACGTCATGTGGCTGTTCGTCGGACAGGCGATCTCTCAGGTCGGCGAAGGGCTTTCCAAGGTGGCGTTGCTGTGGTTCGTCTACGACCTGACCGGGTCGGCGCTGAAGATGACGATGATCGGCATCCTCCAGACCCTCCCGCCGCTCCTGTTCGGCCCCTTCGCGGGCGTGTTGGTGGATCGAGTCTCGAAACGCACGGCCATGATCGTGATCGATACGGCCAGAGCGGGACTTCTGACTCTCATCCCGACGCTCTATTGGATGGACTGGTTGACCCTCCCGTCGCTCTATGTGCTGGTGTTCGCCACGGCCATGTTCTCCATGGCTTTCGGACCCGCGTTAAAGGCGATGGAACCGCTCTTGGTCAAGCCTCACCAACTGACGCAGATCAACGCGCTGGACCAAAGCACCATGACGATCGGTCAGCTCCTGGGACCAGCCATCAGCGGAATGCTGATCGCAGGCATCGGCGCCCAAAATGTGCTGTACGCCAATGCCGGCGCCTTTCTGCTGTCCGTATTCTGTAAAGTCCCGATCCATGTCAAGGAAACACAACGCCCCGCCGGTCGTTCCTCCCCGCTGCAGGCCGCTCTGCATGATCTGATGGAAGGGATTCGCTTCGTCCTCCATAAGCACCGGCTCATGCTGTTGCTGATGGCTGTGGCGTCGCTCTTCATGCTGGGTTCGACGGGGTTTGTCTATCTCTTGCCGGTGCTGGCCAAGGACTATCTCCATGCCGATTCCGTCGAACTCGGTTGGCAGTGGGCTTCCCTGAGCCTGGGCCTGTTGGCCGTGACCCTGTGGATGTTCAGCGATCCGCCGGAAGAATTGTGCGGGAGGCTCTGGTTGATCGCGGCGGCGGCCTTGGTTGGCGGCGGGGCGATGCTTGGGCTCACGCTGATGACTTCGTTCGTCGCGAGCGCGGGCTTGATTGCAGCCATCGGGGCCAGTTCGGGCGTCGTCAATCCGCTCGTCTCCGCATCGCTTCAGGAACGGACTCCCAAGAACATGCTGGCGCGCGTATTCAGCGTCTTCAATATCGGCACGCTCGTGGCGGCCATGGTCGGAATGACGGCCTGCGGATGGATCGCCGATCGCATGGGACCGATCGCGAGTCTCGTGGCGATCGCAGCCGTGAGTATTCTGGCCGCCGTGCTGACCGCGGTGTTGATCCCTTGGTGCTTCCTCCTGCGCTCTCGTGAACCGAAACACATGACCGCGACGGGATGATCCCGCTTACGAGACCGCCCATCCGCCACCCCTGTGAAGGAGCAAAGGCCATGAAATCGGTGTCTTGGTCCTCGATTCGCCCTGCAGTCCTGTGGGGGCTCTTCAAGCAAACCGCCATCGAGTGGAGCGAGGATAAGGTGCCTCGGCTCGGCGCAGCCCTGGCCTACTACACGATCTTCGCGATCGTGCCGCTCTTGGTCATTATTATTGCGATGGTCGGCCTGTTTTTCGGCCAAGAGGCGGCGAAGAGTCACATTCTGACCCAGCTTGCCGGTTTAGTCGGGCCACAGTCGGCCGAAGCCATCCGTGACATGCTTCAGCGTGCCAACCAGCCATCCACCGGAATTGTTGCCACCGCCGTCGCCGGCGGGACCCTGTTGCTCGGCGCCTCAGGCCTGTTCGGACAACTGCAGGATGCACTCAATACGATTTGGGGGGTGAAACCGAGGCCGGGACGCGGCATGTGGGGGTTGATTCAGGATCGGTTCCTGTCGCTCATGGCCGTGCTGGGAACGGGATTTCTGCTGCTGGTGTCGCTCGTCCTGAGCGCCGCGCTCTCCGCATTGGGGACCTGGTTCGGCGGCCTGCTCCCCGCGCCGGAACTGTTGCTCCAGGCGCTGAACTTCCTCCTCTCCCTCGGAGTCATCACCGTGTTGTTCGCCATGATGTTCAAACTGCTTCCGGACGCCCGCATCGCGTGGCGGGACGTATGGGTGGGCGCGGGCATCACGGCGCTGTTGTTCACGCTGGGCAAAATTCTCATCGGACTCTATCTGGGCAAGAGTGATGTCGGATCGGCCTATGGCGCGGCTGGATCGCTCGTGATCGTGCTGGTATGGGTCTATTATTCGGCGCAGATCCTGTTATTCGGCGCTGAGTTTACACAGGTGTATGCGAATGCCGGCGGAACCGCCATTGTGCCTACCGAACAAGCCGTCGCTGTTGACGAACAAAATGTCGGGGGCGGGCATCCACGCGCAGGGCTTCACCGGACATCGGCCGCCATGCGATCAACAACCGCCACGCCTGCCTCCTCGGCAGCCTACGGGCCGGATCGCTTGGAAGCAGGCGGTGTGAGACGGTCATCCAGCCGGCCGCTTGGGCAGTGGGACCGGTGGGTGGGCGGGACGTTGCTGATCTGGTGGGGGCTTCAACTACTGCGTCGCAGGGAAAACCTCCGGACGGGCGAGGCCCGGCGCGGATAAGAGTCCAAGCGGCGAACCATGCGAAACCTGTGGATTCTCCTAGGTGCATGGGACTCGATTCGTCCTATGATCAGGACGAGACGCCGCTCACCCAGGAGAATAGGACATGAGACATTTCCGCAATCTATTGGTTCCCGGTCTGTTGCTGGCCCTGTCCGGCTGCACCACCGACGCGACCGTCGAATTGACCAAAGCCCCCTTCGAAGCAACGTCGGCGCTGAGCGACGGCACCTCGCGAGCCATTGGTGAATTGCTGGAGCCGATATCGGAATTCACGTCAAGCACCACGCCGGGCGCGTCGGCCGGCGACTCTCTCCTAAGAGCCAGGCAACGGATGATCTTCTTTACCGCCTACTCCTACGACAACCTGCGGGCTGATATTGCCCGAGGGAGCGGAGAATACGTGACCTCGCTCGCCACCCTGGCCGGCGTGCCGCAGGAACGACACGAGGAATTCCGCCACAGCATGCGCAGCGGCTACGCGACGCTGTTTGATGAGACGATCACGGGAATCGAGTCATCGCGACGCATTGTCGATACCGCGTGGGCGATGAGAAGCGGAAATGATCAGTAGGGCGCAGAGAGCGAGGTGTGGCCATGACGGAAGCGGCGAGATTGGATGGGTATGGAAAGCGGGTGTTGGTGGTAGAGGCTCATGCGCCGGTTCGCGATCTCCTCCTTTCGGCCTTGATGCGCAACGGCTACAACGCCTATGAAGCGACCGATCGCTTCGAGGCCCTTGCGACGATGGGCCGGCGTCGCTATGACGCCGTGTTGGCCGACTGTTGCTTCTCTCAACCGGGCGATGTGATCTTCATCAGGATTTGCCGACAGCGATGGCCCGAGCGTCCGATGATCGTGCTGGCCAGCGAGGCCCATGGCCCGGCCGACGTGGTCGCCGGCCTGTACGCCTGTCTGCCGAAACCCTTTGACCTCTATCAGGTGCTCTGTCTCGTTCGACAAGCCACACATGGAGAGCCGGCTCCCGCCCGCGACACGGGCGTGGAGCTGGCCGGTATTTCGTGACGGGTTGCTCGCGGGCACCTCGGCCCTCTCCTTATCAATATCACACAGATGGAGAACGAGACGGGATGGAATCAGTAGGACGCACACGATGGGCCATCGCGGAGGGATATATTCCTCCTTCCAGCACCGGTCCGGAACCCCATATGACCAGCCATGAAACGGTGTGCCTGCTGAACACCGGCGATCGGGATGCCGAGGTTCGCATCACGATCTTCTACAGCGACCGCGACCCGGCCGGACCCTATCGGGTCAACGTCCCGGCGCGGCGGACCAAACATGTCCGCTTCAACGACTTGACCGATCCCGAGCCGATCCCGACGGACATTGACTTCGCCAGCGTGATTGAATCCAGCGTGCCGATCGTCGTGCAACATACGCGTCTGGATTCGCGCCAGGCGGCGAATGCGCTGTTGAGCACGATTGCCTTTGCCGCCGCCGAGTGACGGAAGTCACACCGGCTGGCACAACCGGTCGCACGCCTGGTCTGCTCTCATGAAATATGCCGTTCACAATATGACGCTGGCCACACGGGAAGATCGGCCCCGATCCGCCCAGCAGTCTGACGCTCCGCCTTCCCAACCTCCAAGCCGGCCTCCGGCCCCTCGCGAAGAGCCCCCGGACCCCTCCCCTCCCGTCAAGGAACCGGGCCGAACCCCTCCGGCAAGAAAAGAACCGGACGAGCCTCCTCCCAGTAAACTCGCTCCAGGATTAGCGCCCCAATCCGAAAATAATTTCACCTGAGACGACGATCTCATTCGCCTCGATACTGCATCCTCTCCCTCCCAGGGAGGGGAGAGGAGAATGGTGAGGGTAGGCCACAAGGATGTGCCCCTCACCCTCCCTCGTGGGGGCGAGGGCAATACGGTGTTGTGGGGCCTGGATTATTTTCGGATTAGGATTAGCGGCACCCTGATAACCGCTTCCCTCATGACCCACTAACGGGACCGCAAATCCGGTTTCGACCATCGCGACCGTGGGACTCGGATAAAGACGGTTCAGGGTCTTGCCTAGGGGATCTCCGGTTGGCTTCCTGTCATAGTGAGGCTCGGTCTACCTGATCGTGGGACGACACGATGACGGATCCGCCACACCCGCCAGGCTGGACGTACAACCCCTCGTCATGGGGGGAGCGGCTGTGGCTGATCGGCGTGGCGCTGTTGGGATTGGCGATCTCAGCCTACCTGGCGGGATATCAACTCAACCTCGTGGACGACGTCTGGGAACCCTTTTTCGGATCCGGCAGCCGAGAGGTCTTGCACTCGTTTCTTTCTCAATTGTTGCCGATCCCCGACGCCGCGCTCGGCGCTTTTGCTTATGCACTCGACGCGGTCACGGGCGCGATCGGCGGCACCAGGCGGTGGCGAACCATGCCCTGGATGGTGCTGTTGTTCGGTTTCGCCGTCGGTCCGCTGGGCATCGTGAGTGTCTTATTGGTCATCGCACAGCCGGTCCTGTTGGAAGCGTGGTGCACGCTGTGCCTGGCCTCCGCGATCATCTCCGTCGTCATGATCGGCCCGGCTATGGATGAAGTGCTAGCGAGCTTACAGTTTTTACGACGGGCACACGACCAAAACATTCCCCTGTGGCGCGCGTTCTGGAAGGGAGACGACCGGACGGCCGTCGTCCACGCATAGGAGCCTGAAAGGAAGAAGGGATCCGTGTGGCCTCGATTGGTCAATGTACTGGTCGGCGGGTGGTTGATGGCCGCCCCAAGTCTCCTGGGCTACGGCGGTCCGGCGGGAACAAATGATCACGTCATCGGCCCCCTCATTCTGACTTGTGCGACGATCGCCATGTCGGAATCCGTGAGATCAGTCCGGTGGATCACGTTGACGTTGGGGGTCTGGCTCATGCTGTCGCCGTTGGTCTTCGACTATTCGAGCCGGCAGACTCTCCATAGTTTCTCGATCGGCCTGCTGGTCGTGCTCATGGCCAGAATTCCGGGGGCCTTGAAAGAGCGATTCGGCGACGGATGGACAGGGATCTGGAGGAGACGCGGTCAATCGGAATCGAAGAGAGAAGAGAAGTCCTACGCCTAGCGCGCATGATTCATGAACGCTTCGACTGCAACCACCGACATGCCGTTGTCGTCACGAACCGTCATGAATCAGGCTACTGGAGAAAGAATGGTGATGGCATGATGACCCTGCTGGCTGCCGGGGCGTTCGGGCTGTTGATCCTGACAGCCCTCTATGCATTCGGTTTCTTTGCGACTCCCTATTCGAATGCATTCCGGTTCGCATTCTATCTGATCATGCTCGTGTTCGCCGTCATGATCGTCTACGCCCTGGGAGATCATCCGTTCGAAGGTTACGATCCCACGCCAGATGCGTCGCGATGAGAAGACAGACTATTGGAATTATCACTAAAGGCCGAAGGACCGGGACATGGACAACGATACCCAGAAGCACACAGGCCCACCGGTCGTGGTCGTGACGGGGGCCTCCGCCGGAGTCGGCCGGGCGATCGTGCGGCGCTTCGCCCGGGAGGGCGCCCTCATCGGATTGCTGGCCCGGGGAGTAGACGGATTGACGGCGGCGCGGCAGGAGGTGGAGCAAGCCGGCGGGAAGGCGCTGGTCCTGCCCACCGACGTCGCCGACGCGGAACAGGTTGAACAGGCCACGGCCAAGGTGGAGCAACAGTTGGGTCCGATCGATATTTGGATCAACAATGCGATGGTATCGGTGCTCTCTCCGGCCATGGACATGACGCCGGAGGAATATCGGCGAGTAACGGAGGTGACCTACCTCGGCTACGTCCACGGCACCCTGGCGGCCCTGCGTCGGATGCTTCCGCGGGATCGCGGGGTGATCATCCAAATCGGATCCGCCCTGGCCTATCGGTCGATTCCCTTGCAATCCGCCTATTGCGGCGCAAAACATGCCGTGCAAGGATTTACGGAATCACTTCGTTCCGAACTGATTCACGACGGCAGCCGTGTCAGCCTTTCGACCGTCCATTTGCCGGCGGTCAATACCCCGCAATTTTCCTGGATCCGATCCCGGATGCCTCGGCATCCCCAACCGGTCCCGCCGATTTATCAACCCGAAGTGATTGCCGATGCCGTTCATTGGGTCGCGTACCACCCGCGACGCGAGTTTTGGATCGGATTCCCGACCGTCAAGGCCATCGTCGGCGATAAGTTCATTCCCGGACTCCTGGACCATTACCTGGCGCATGTCGGATACGATTCACAACAGACCGGCGACCCCATTGACCCTGATCGTCCGGACAATCTCCACTCCCCGCTGCCCGGCGACTACGGCGCCCATGGTCTCTTCGACGGGGGAGCCCGCACCTCAAGCCTGCAAGTGTGGGCGAACCAGCACCGCGGCCCGCTCCTCTTCCTAGCCGCGGCGATGGCCGGCCTCTGGCTCATGCGAACCCGCCGAGCTGCCGACCGCCAGCCCCGCCGGAACCGTGCGATCCACGCACCGGCCTCCAGATAGGATCGGACGGGCATGAGCGACCTGCTCGCCGCCCGCGCCCAGATGGCCATGTCCCTGGCCTTCCACATCGTGTTCGCCGCCATCGGCATCGCCATGCCGGCGATGATGACGCTGGCGGAGTGGCGGTGGCTGAGGACCAAGGACGACCAGTACCTGCTCCTCGCCAAACGCTGGGCGAAGGGTACGGCGATTTTGTTCGCCGTCGGAGCGGTCTCCGGCACGGTCCTGTCGTTTGAACTGGGTCTCTTGTGGCCCGCCTTTATGGAGTGGTCCGGCCCCTTGATCGGTCCCTTGTTCGCCCTCGAAGGATTCGCCTTCTTCGCTGAGGCGATTTTTTTGGGCCTGTACCTGTACGGGTGGTCCCGCATGAGTCCCTGGGCCCATCTGACGGCGGGCTTCATCGTCACGATGAGCGGCGTCGCCTCGGCGCTGTTCGTCGTGACAGCCAACGCCTGGATGAACGTGCCGGTCGGATTCGAGTTGGCGGATGGGCAACCGGTCCGGATCGATCCGCTCGCCGCGCTGCGGAGCCCCCATGCCTGGCATGAAAGCTTCCATATGGTTCTGGCCGCCCTCGCGGCAACGGGCTTTCTCGTCGCCGGCATCCACGCCTTTCTCCTGCTGCGACGGCCGGGGGATCGGTTCCATCGCCACGCGCTCGGGATTGCTCTGTGGGTTGGAGGTGTGGCAGCCCTGTTGCAGCCTGTCAGCGGCCATGTGCTCACGCAATCGGTGGCCCACGACCAGCCGGCCAAGCTCGCGGCGATCGAGGCGCTGTTCCAGACCCAGGCGGGCGCGCCCTTTCACCTGGGAGGGATTCCGGACGAAGAGACCGGCACCGTTCCCTATTCGATCGAAATTCCCCATGGTCTCAGCCTGTTGCTCCATGCCGACCCGGATGCCACGGTCCCCGGACTGGACCGGACGCCCCGACACGATTGGCCCCCGGTCGCGGTCGTCCATCTCGCCTTTCAAGTCATGGTCGCGGCGGGATTCGTCCTCGCAGGGTTGAGCCTCTGGTGTGGATGGCGGGGAGCAACGAAGACGCCGCTTCATGAGGATGCGACATTGCTTCGGGCGCTCGTCGTCGCGGCTCCACTCGGCTTCCTGGCCATCGAAGCGGGCTGGACCGTCACCGAAGTGGGGCGGCAACCGTGGGTCGTGTACCAGCTCATGCGCACCGCGGAGGCGGTGACGCCGATGCCGGGCCTATGGGTCCCATTGACGACCTTTACCCTTGTCTACGGCTTCCTTGCCCTGATCGTCATCTGGACCATGTGGCGCCACATCGCCGCCACTGCCGAACACCGCCGCAGGGAGTCTCAAGCCGGGTTGTGATTTATCATGACGATGATCGACCTTGAACTGCTCCTGTCTGGAGCGTTGCTGATTGCGCTGACACTCTACGTGCTGACCGGGGGCGCGGACTTCGGCGCGGGTGTCTGGAGCCTGTTTGCCGCCGGCCCACGGGCGAAGGAACAGCGGCGGGTGATCGACCGGGCCATCGCGCCCATCTGGGAGGCCAACCATGTCTGGCTGATTCTCGTCGTGACGGTCCTGTTCACGGCCTTTCCCGCGGCCTTCGCGGTGATCTCCACGAGACTGCACATTCCGCTGACGCTGTTGCTGCTCGGCATCGTGCTGCGCGGCTCAGCCTTCGTGTTTCGCACCCATGATCCGGATTCCGATCCCTACCGGATAGAGCGAAACAGTGTCATGCGATTCTGGCAATGGCTGTTCGGTCTCTCCAGCATCCTGAGTCCGATCATGCTGGGTATCGTGATCGGCGCGATTTCTTCCGGCCGGCTCGACCGGGAGGCTGTCGGATTTACGGAGGGCTTCGTGCGACCCTGGCTTGCGCCCTGGCCCTTGGCGGTCGGCGGGCTCTCGCTGGCGCTCGTCACATTTCTTGCTGCGGTCTATTTGACCGTTGAGGCTACCGATCAGGACTTGAAACGTGTCTTTCGCGTGAAAGCGGCGGTCTCATGGGGAGCGACGATCCTGTTCGGCGTCATCGCCCTGGCCTTGGCCCGCCGGGAGGCGCCTGCCATCTACCAGGGCCTCGTTCATACCGGACTGGGTCTTGTGCTGATCGGCTTCACGGCTCTGGCGGCAATTGCGAGCCTCGTCGCCGTCCGGACCGGCCGCGACCGGACGGCTCGCCTCGCCGCCGCGGCTGTGGCGATCGGCATCCTCTGGGGATGGGCTTCGGCCCAATACCCTTACATCGTGGCGCCCTCGCTGACCCTCTTCGATTCCGCCCCTCCCGGCACGATGGGCCTGCTCCTCGCCAGCCTGTTTCTGGGGGCCCTGCTGCTCTTCCCTTCCCTCTACATCCTGTACCGGCTGTTCAAAGGCAGCCACATTCGGGACAGCCCCCATCCTGATCAAGCTACGGATCAAACCACGCAGTGACTGAGAATGGGCCGCACGGAATCGGTCAAGATTCAGACCAGATCTGTATGCGCCCTGAACGGGAACGGGTTTGACCTGCCTGGATGAGCACAGAGGATAGGAGGGGAAGGAAGCGTAACGCTCAGCGTGAAGGAGACGAGTCTTCCAGCGACCTGCCAGTCAAGGCTTCATAGGCATCAGACACGGACCGCACCGGCGAAACCTGCATCAAGAACGGGGTTTGCCAATCGGCGTCGGACACGTCGGTTTCATCCGGCACCAAGACTCGGCGGAGATGTTTTTCTCCCGCCGCCTTGACCTTGAGCGGGACTTGGCCGACAGAGCCGATGTGGCCGTCCTCGGTGACCGTCCCGGTCATGACGGCATCCCGCGGGATCTCATCTCCCTTGGCCAACGCCGCAACCGCAATTCCCGCCATGGCGGAAAGGCTGTCGCCGTAGACCACGACTCCGGGATCAATGACGGCAAAGGAGACCGACCAAGAGTCCGTATCGAGATGCGCTTGCCTGGCCACCCGATCGATCGCGGTCAGCACCGCCCCTTGGGCATAGGGCGAGAACTGTCCCGGCGCGTTGCGAAACGTCACCATGATCCCCTGTCGATCCTGGCGTCGCTCGAGCCCGACTGCCACCTCCCCCACGGCGCCGACCAGTTCATTGCGCTGGTTGACGGTCGTCCCCAGGATGCGAATGGATTGTACGCGGCGCCAGACGACATCTTCCCCTTTCGCCCACGCCCAATCCGGAAGCGACGCCCACAAGCCCGAGAGAAGCAGGAGCCAGACGCCGGCGTAGTTCAGCCTCTTGTCCATCCCGATAGCCTCATGATCCGAACGGTGCATGCTGTACGCTCTGTGCTCGACTACCTATAGTTAGCATACCGCCCTTCGTCGCGTGACAGGGGTGACGCGGCGATTTCCGGACAGCCGAGTGACCTGGCGCAGGATGCCGGAGCGTTCCCCTTCCTGCCGCAGCGGTCACTTTGTCGGGTGATCGGCTTGGCCGGCCTCCGTCTTTTCCACGTTGAGGACCTTCACATCGAAGGTCAGGTTCTTGCCGGCCAGGGGGTGATTCAAATCCAGCAAGGCCTGCGCATCCTCGATCTTCAGCACCGTGACCAGTTGCCCGTCCGGAGACTGCAACAGGTCTCCCACCTTCAGACCGTCCGGCAACTTGGCTTTTTCCACGGAGACGCGCTTCTTCATGTCATAGGCGCCGTATCCATCAACGGCTGCTACCTCGACATGCTTGCTCTGTCCCTTTTTCATCCCCGCCAGCGCCCGCTCCAACCCCGGCACGATCTGACCGGCCCCGTGGACATAGGAGAACGGCGCCTTGCCAACATTGGTGTCGGCCACGGTCTTATCCGGCAACGTCAGGGTATATTCCAACGTCACGGTCATCCCTTCTCCAATCACCGGGTCTTGCACGACGGCCGTGGCGGCTTCGCCTCCGCACAATCCTACCCCCAGCATGAACAACGCCAAACCCAGCATGCGAGCCTTCATCGCAACTCCTTCGGCGATGTGCGTCATCGCCCGACTTCACAGACGATCTAACGGACCGACGGGAACAGAAACCGGTTCCAGGAAGAGAACAGCGGTGAGGCGGACAGCAACCAGCCGGGGCTGGGGCGCCTGACAGAGGAACCGGTGAGGAGCCCCCTGCCGGCATCAGCCGTCCCGGATGGCATCTGTCCCCTCAAAGTGACCTGGCGGGATCGCGATGCGCGGCCCCGCCAGTGAAGATGCTTCGTGTGCGAGACCGAAGAGATTAGTGGGAGCCGCGACCGCCGGAGCGAGGTTCCTGCGGCCTGGCTTCATTCACCGTCAGGGTCCGACCGCCAAACTGCGTCCCGTTCAGCGCCGTGATCGCGTTCTTCGCCTCGTCATCCGTCGCCATCTCGACGAATCCGAACCCGCGCGATTGGCCGGTGAACTTATCGGTGATGATCCGCGCGGACGTGACGTTGCCGTGCTGGGCAAACAGATCGTTCAATTGCTGATCAGTGGTCGAATAGGGCAACCCGCCGACATAGACTTTGGAACCCATTGGGGTCCACCTCCTTCAAGAAAACCCAATGTTGTCTTGGACTCGAGAATGGCACACTGGCAGGAAGGAGCGGCCCGAAGGCGCAAGTAGAACCGCGACTTGGTCGGACTTCCGAGCTGATTCCCGGCAAAACAACATCTACTTCAGGCCCTGCGGCTTCACACTCTGCTCGGTGGCCTCTTCTGAGCAGAGCGACTTCATGCTAGCTCAGGCCACAAGGAATTGCAAGCAAGCGCCGATGCCGGCTTTCGGCCCTAATCGCCCGCCCACGGTCAATAGGGGGCCGGGTCCGACAAGGGACGCTGGGAAAACAACGGAGCCGCGTGAAAATTATCAAACCGGATATCCGCGGTTCCCCGGACGGCCAGACCGACCTGCCCCAAGCCAAAGGCCTGGTCCCGCACGCTCAGCACCACCTTACGGTCGAACGAGATCTCGAAGAAGTCTTGGCTGACGATTGTATTGCGCTGAACGCGGAGCGTATGCCAGGCGGCAGGCTTGGCCTTGAGCTGCGTATGCCCGATCCGGCTCTCCTGCCCGTCAAAGACCTTGATGACTTCCAGCGTCATGCTGCGCAAATCCACCAGGGCGGCGAAAAAATTCCGGGAATCCTGCCACCCGAATACCATCCCTCCAATCGAGCGACCTTCCGGCGGCCCTCCTTGCAAGCGCACCGAAATGTCGGGGTATTCGTAGATCAATCCCTCGACCACCAGCATGTGCAGACATTGACCGTTGCACCCGTCGGTGACCGTCAGGACGTTGGGCAGGGACAGGGCGTCTTTGCCGGATTGGACGGCCCACTGCGCCGGTTTGTCGCCATCCCTCGCGTGGACAGCGAACCCTGCCGGGGTCTTACCTGGGATATCGGTATCGAAACTCCATTGGCGAAACAGGTCGGCCTGGGTCTGTTGCTTCAGCCGCTCCTCCTTTTGCTGTGTTGTCTCATAGTCCACCGCCGGGGCGAGGCCCGGGGTCCCCCAGAGCAGCACAGAGAGTATCCCAGCCAACATCTTCAACGGCCGCATGCGGCTCGAAAACCTACAATACAATGGCGTAAATGGCGTATATGTCCTCAGCATAATCGTCGTGACCTCATAAAAAGACGGCGAACGGTCTTCTCCCTCTCATTATCATTACATGGTCCGGCTGTTCATGCGCCCTCGTCCTTTCCCTGCGGCTCTCAAACGGGAGTCATTGAGAAGAAGCCGGGGACGACGGAGACCTCCGTTTGAGTTGCACAATCTCCTGGAGCCGGCGGTCCCGTTCCTGGCGAATCCGCTGCCGGCGCTTCCAACGGTCCAGGGTCCACCATCGAATCTTCTCGGGAAATGTGACGACGGGGGGCGGAAGGTTGCCGACCGGAGCCTGCTGAAAATCGTACCCCTTCACCTTGTCGCGGTTTCGAAAGAACCGCTCATACAGATGATCGTACAGGCCCTTGTTGGAATCGGCCATAATAGCCACGCTCCGCACCACCGCCACCACTGGAGACTTGGCCAGGACTATAGCCTTCTTGCATCCACGACGGCAAGATGGCGGTCTGCCATTTACACATTGTATCCTCCGGATCGACATGGCAGCCGTTCAACAACCGTGATAGGCTTCAGGGCTGAATCGATCCCTATGACACATCATCAACAGAGGTTTTTCTCCTGGTTCCTGTCGGCTTGCCTCTGGCTTTCACCGGCAGCGGGACTTGTCCCGGCGGCGTCCGCGCAGGAGGCTCGCGATGCGGCCCCGTTGCGTCAAGCCCTGAACCGGATAGATCCGGAACGCCTGATGGCGGACGTGCGGCGCCTCAGCAGCGAGGAGTTCCAGGGCCGCCAAACCGGCACGCCCGAAGACCTCAGTTCGGCCTGGTGGGTGGCGGAGCGCTGGCGCACCCTTGGACTGTTGCCCCTCGTCCCAGCACCGCTCCGAGCCGGAACGCCTCCGGAGGGGACTCCGGTACAAGACCAAGCGCTCGACCAATCGTTCGCGTCCCTGGTTCAGCCCTGGATGATGGGAACAAAAGCGCCGGTCTTCAGCCTGCCTGCTCCCCCGACCTTGCAAGTCATCGCAGGCAATCTGGTCACCACGGCCGTCGCCGGCCCCGACTATCTCCCGATGTTGGACTCGCCGTCCGTAGATCTTCAGGCGCCGGTTTCCTTCGTGGGATATGGAATTTCCGATCCGGCGCAGGGCTATGAAGAGTATCAGGGCTTGGACGTGAAGGGACATGTCGTCGTCTTTCTGCGTGGCAAGCCCACCTGGTATGAGCGGGCGGTTTCGCATGCGGACAAGATCCGCACGGCGCAATCCAAGGGCGCCGTCGGCTCCCTCACGGTCACCGGACCGGTCATGAGCCCCTACGAAGCCAGGCGAGGCGTCGGCACCAACCCGCTGGCCTATTACGGCAGTCAAGACCTCACGAAGGAGCAGACCTTGCCGGGAGCCTGGGCCAGTCCCGCCCTGGTGGAATCAATCCTCCATGGGACCGGCCGAGAGCAGCCATTTTCCTTGCAGAACGTGCAGGAGCAGATCCAACAGAAGAGGCTGCCGCAGAGCCGCCAGGCGGACGCGCAACTCCGCCTGCGTTGGGAGAGCACGACCGGCACCGGCACGCTCTGCAATGTCGTCGGGATCATCGAAGGCAAGGCCCCAAGCCTGCGTCATGAAGCGATCGTGATCGGCGCACATCGCGATCACTTCGGCCGGCAAGGCGGGCTCCTGTTTCCCGGCGCGGACGATAACGCCTCCGGCACGGCCGTCATCCTGGAGGTCGCCAGACTGTTCATGGAATCGGGCGCCAAACCGGCTCGATCTCTCGTGTTTGTCTCCTTCAGCGGGGAAGAGCAGGGCCTGTGGGGGTCCAAACTCTATGTCGAGCGGCCGCCCCGTCCGCTGGCTCAGACCAAGGTCATGATCAACATCGACCATGCGGGCATCGGGAACGGACGCCTCACCGTCGGGGTGACGGGTCTGGACAAGTCGGTCGCGGCTCGGGCGGGGGAGCAGGCCGAGCTGGCCGACAAGCTGGACCTCTTTGGGTTTTTCCCAGGCGGCGACCATGTGCCGTTCAAGGAAGCGGGAGTGCCGACCGTCACCGTGGTCAGCGGCGGCCCCCATCCGCACTTTCATCAACCCGGCGACCGGATCGAGACGATCAATCCAGAGGTGTTGCTGTCCGCGACCCGCTATGTGCTGGCGCTGGCATGGAGCCTGGCAAACCAGCCGTGACCGGCATTCACGGCTGGCTCCCAACACACCGCCCGGGAAATGGCGAAACAAGGTGAACAGCGAAGGGATCGGACCGGAAGCAATGAGGGAGGGAGAACAGCGGGCTAAGAGCCGGTCTTCAGCCACGCCGACCAGTTGGCCTGCTGAGCTTCGTCGGGAGCCGCCTGGTGCTCGGAGCAGTCGACGCGCAAAAGGTGATCGCCGAACGCCGCATCGACATATTCGCAATGGTGCGGATTGACCTCATCCTGATGTGCATGAGGACGGAAATACCGGCAGGTGACGCACATGCGGGCGGTGGAGATCTCGCCTTGATCCTGAAGCGACCGGATCACCTTGATCGTCGCCTTGAGGAGACTGACCTGCTCGGCCTGTGACAGGTCTTGCGTGGCGGCCAGGAGATAGGGCCATTCGGACAGACGCGCGGCTTCGCGCTTGCCCTTGGCCGTCAACTCGATGTTGAAGACGCGGTGGTCATCTTTCGACTGAACCCGCTTGATCATCCCCTTGCGCATGAGCACCCGCAGCATCTCGGAGACGGTCGGCATCGTCACCGCCAGATCCTGCGCAATCAGCGAAACCGGGGTGTCGTGGCCGACCCGTTTCAACAGGAGCCGCAATGTCTGGGCCTGCAACGGCGGCAGCCATTGATTGCCGCCCTCCCGCCACGCGCGGCTCTTGATCGCGAGCGCGATCTTGGCCAATCCGTTCGCGATGCGATTCTGCAACGGCTCGTGATTCACCTCGGCCATGACGTCCTCTCTACGGAAAATCTTCGATATCGAGCACGGTCGATTGCACCGGCGGCGGGGGCACCACCGATCGCGGCGGCGGAGGCAACACCACCGGCGCGCCGACCTGATTGGCTCCCTGGATCAGCCCGATTGACAGTTGGGGGCCGAGCAATCCTTGGGCGCCGGACCAGGCCTGTCCGCCGGGAGTTCTGAAGTTAAAGGTTTGGAACGATCCAAAATTGTAGATGTAGCCTTGAGTCCCGGACCCGTCCAAATAGAGGTTTCCGGGTCCGACAAGACTGAACAAGGGCCCGACGCCGCCGTCGAACGAGCGGACCCCGGACACGCTGCTGCCTCCCGAGGGTGCAGCTTGGGCCCAGACCTCGGTGGTGACCGGCGCGCTCAGGAGCAAGGTCGCGGCACACAGGACCCACCGAAGCGCCCAGCGAGTCGTGCCGTGAGCCGATCGTTTTTGTGTCAGTCTCATCGTACTGATCGGTCGGTCCATAACGTCTTCTGTATCATACACGAGATACTCAGTGACAGCCAATCATCCGTTGGATAGTATACGTGCTGTCCTTTTCCTACCACGCTTTTCTCTCACCAAGGAGTCGGTCATGCAAGAGGGTCTTATTCGCTTCCGCGTTGGGGCACTGTTGACGGCGGGGTTGGTTGCGTTCGGGCTGGTTGAGCCATTCCCCAGCCACACAGCCGAGCCGCCTCCGGCCGCGGCACCGAAGGAACAGCGGGAACCGATCAAGCTGGAGGACGCCGTCTTCCGAGCCCTGAAGAACAACCTCGACATCACGATCAGTCGCCAAACCAAAGAGAGTCGGCTGGCGGACATCATCATCGAACAGGCCAAGTTCGATCCGACGCTGAGCTTGAACGGCACCTACACCCGCACGGTCAATCCCTTGAATCGACCGGTGTTCGGCGGCACGCAAGGTCAGTTGACCGATATTCAGACGTTCGACCAGCGCAACCATGCCGTGACGCTCGATGTGACCTCCAACCTGATGACGGGCGGCAATATCGATTTGAACTACAGCCCGCAACGCACCAACGTCAACGCGGACGTGGCCTCGGGCTTCCTGTTCAATCCCTCCTATACGGGCGGGCTGGCGCTGACCTTCACCCAACCCTTGCTGCGCAATGCGGGCATCGAGCTGAATCAGACCTTTATCAAGGTGGCGCAGAACAATGCCAAGGTCGAGGAACACGTCTTCCGCGACCGGGTGCTGGGGGTCCTGGCTTCCGTGGAACAATCCTATTGGGAAGTCGTCTTCTCGATCGAGAACCTGAAAGTCGCGCAGGCGGCCCTCAAGGCCGCGGAGGAACTGCTCGCGTCCAACCGGGCCAAGGCCAAAGCCGGCGTCATGTCGGTCGTGGATGTGTTGCAAGCGGAAGCGGCGGTGGCTTCGCGCGTCGAACAGGTCCTGGTGGCGGACAAGTCGATCCTCGACCAGGGCGACCAGTTGCGGCGGCTGATGAACCCGTCCGAGGACCTGTTGCGGCAGGAAGTCCGGCTGATTCCGGTCGATCAGCCGAAACACTCGCTGGAGCCCTTGAGCGCCCAGGAGGCGATCGACGTGGCGCTGGAACGGCGGCCGGAAATCCTCCAGGCTTCAAAGAACGTGGAGACCAGCGAGTTGAACGTCAAGTTCGCCAAGAACCAACTGTTGCCCACCCTCTCGTTTCAAGGCACCACCGGTCTCGCGGGGCTCGGCGCCGATTATCCGGACAGCGTGAAGCGCAATTTCGGCGGCGACTATTACAACTACGGCGCCGGCCTGGTCCTGAGCTATCCACTGGGCAACCGGTCCGCCTGGAGCACCTATAATAAGCGACAACTGGAGCAACGCAACGCCGAGACCTCGCTGCAGAGCGTACGGCAACAGATCATCCTCGCCGTCCGCGAAGCCATCCGCCGCGTGCAGACGGACTTCAAACGCATCGAAACCACTCGCTCAGCGCGGATCATGGCGGAGAAGCAGTTGCAGGCCGAGCAGGAGCGGCTGAAGGTCGGGCTCAGCACCACGCGGTTTGTGTTGGATTTCCAACGCGACCTGGCCACGGCGCAGGGGAATGAGTTGCGGGCGATCGTCGATTACAACAAGTCGCTCTCGAATCTGAACCGGCAAAAGGCCACTGCGCTCGACCTCTACAAGATTGAGTTGGACTAGCGCCGGCCGGACGAGCGATGCGATCCGATCAATGCCCGCCCCTGGAGCAAGAGGATCGCGCTCGACACAGGCTGAAGAGGACGGCGGCTCGGAGCGGGCGGCGGCCCTGTCGCTGCCTCCCCTGCTCGCCACCTTCGCCTTCTATCTGCTGCCCCGCTCGTATCAATCGTCCGTTGTCGTTCAATTCCTGCCGCAAATTCTCGCCTATCTCTGCCTGGCCGCGTGGGTGACGTTGAACCGACATCCCATCGAACGGTTGGGGTTGAGCCGGAACCGATGTGTCGATGGGTTAAGACTGGGTGCCGCCGTCGGTTTGTCCCTCGGCGTCATCAACAGCTTGGTGATCATCTGGCTGGTCCCACGACTCGGCAAGGACATCGGGTTCCTGCGAGACACACCACATGCCACTCTCCCATTGCTCGTCATGGTCCCCTGGTTCATCAGCGGGATCGCGCTGCTCGTGGAAGTGAACTATCGTGGATTTCTGCTGGGCCGGCTCCACTATCTATTGACGGCCTGGTGCTCTTCCCAAGGCCGAGAGGTGGCCCTGCTCCTGGCGTTGTCGCTGTCGGCCTTGGCATTTGCCTTCGATCCCTTCATGGTGGCAACCTTTCAATACCTGCATTGGATCGCGGTGTGGGACGGCCTCATCTGGGGGGCCATCTGGTTGCGGCGCCGCAACCTCTACGCCACGATCACCGCCCATGCAGTCGAGGTGATGATCCTATATCTCTCCGTTCGCTGGTGGCTTGACCACCGGCCCGGCATGCCATGAGGCCATCGTTTTCCTGTTGTTTGGTCAACGACACCTTCGGCGATCCCGGCCTATATGTGGATATCGCCTGGGCCAGGCGCGCCCTCCTGTTCGACCTCGGCCAGAACTTCTCGCTCGGGCCGACCCGGTTGTTGCGGGCTCAGGACATTTTCATCTCGCACACGCACATGGATCACTTCATCGGCTTCGACCAGGTGCTGCGGGTGGCCCTGGGGCGCGGCAAGACCCTGCGACTGTACGGTCCTCCCGGTCTTTCCGCCAACGTGGACGGCAAGCTGCGCGGCTATACCTGGAACCTGGTGGACGGCTATCCCCTGACGATCGAGGTCCGCGAGTTCGACAAGGGCCGGATGCAGGTGACGACGTTTCATGCCGCCGAAGCGTTCACGATGCGGCGCGCTCACGCGCAGCCGACGACCACGGCGGCCGATGATGGCGCCTTTCCCGTGTTGGAAGATCCCATGTTCACCGTCAAGGCCGTGGCCTTGAACCATCGGATCCCTTCCTTCGCCTATGCCCTCGAAGAGCAGTTCCACGTCAACATTCTGAGGGAACGACTGCATGCGGCAGGGCTCCCGGTCGGCTCCTGGCTCAAGGACGTGAAACAGTACCTCTGGCAGGGAAAGCCGGATGAATTCCGCTTCACCGCCACGCTCTATTTCGAGCATCGCCGAGAGGAGCGGGAATTCGTGCTCGGCGAGGTCCGCGAGCGGTTCGTCCAGATCACTCGCGGCCAGAAGATCGCCTACGTCGTGGACGCCCGCTATGACGAGGAGAACGAGGCCAAGATCGTCGCGCTGGTCCGAGGCGCGGACCTGTTCTATTGCGAGGCGCCTTATCTTGATGCCGATGCGGACAAGGCGCGGGACCGGTATCATCTGACGGCGCGACAGGCCGGACTGATGGCGCGAAAGGCGCAGGTGTTGAAACTGGTGGTCTTTCACTTTTCGCCGCGCTACACGGGGCAGGGGGGATTGATCGAGCGAGAGGCGATGGATGCGTTTGCTGGATGAGACAGACTTCGATGTGGCAAGGACGCGCGCTCAACGCCTCCAAATCGACCCATTTCGTCGCGTTGGGGCGGGTCCCTCGGAAATTCCTTCGCAGACTCAGTCAGTTTCCGCCTCCCGCCCGAACGCGCCTGAGTGGGTCCTCGATTCTCCGGCGCAATCGGCTTGCATCCTCGCCACATCGCATCTGGATCAGACGGACAAGGAGGGTTGAATGAGTGAGTTCGCGAAGTATGCGCTGTATTTTCTGATCGGCGGGCTGGTCGTAAGCGTATCGAGCTACCTGGGGGCCAAGGGAGAGGGATTTCTGGCCGCCTTTGCGAGCACGTTTCCCGCCATCACCGGCGTGACCTTCATGCTGATTCAGATGAACGGCGGGACCGATTCGACCCTGATCTACGCCAAGCACCTCCTGTGGTTCGTGCCCCCCTGGCTGGCCTACGTCGGCTTCATGATCTTCGGCCTCAACCGGTTCGGCTTCTGGCCGACCATGGCCGGCTCGCTCACGGTCTACATGTGCTGCGTGGGGCTATTGCGGCTGGCGCTGAAATAGCACTCGGCTGTGCGGATCATGATTTGACAGAATCCTGTACAGTATTTAGACTGCACCTGACAGGGTACAAGGGGAGCCACTCATGGCCATCACATCCAAAGACATCATCTCGTTGAGCCATGCCAGAGCGAAGCTGACGGAGCTTTGCGAGGAAGTTCGCGCCAAGGGCAGCGAAAAGATCATCACCAAAAACGGGGGCAGTTGCGCCGCACTCATCGATGCGGAGCGCCTCGACTACTACCACCGCTTGGAGCGCGAGCACATCCATGTCGGGTTGCTGCAGGAAGCCATCAAGGGCCTGACCGACCTGAAAGCCAAGAAGAGGCTCAGCCTGGCCCAACTCAAGTCGCGGCATGGCCGGTAAACGTCCGGTCTTCGCCGAAAACTTCTCCGCGAACCTCACCGCCATCGAAGTCTTTCTCGGTCCCGACGGCCGCCGACGTTTCACGCGCCTGTTGGACCGGTTGTTCGACGACATCATTCCGACTCTCTGCCGTTTCCCTCGATCGGGTTGCTCCTTTCTGGAACGGACGGTGCAATCCACCAAGGCCGAGACACTCGTAAAAGATCTGCGCCGGATGCTTCGACCGGGCGACGACCTGCGGGAATACGTCATGGACGACTATCTGATCCTGTACCTCGTCCGCCGCAACGAGGTGATCTTCCTCTCGATCAAACACCATCGGCAACTCTCATTCGATCTCGCGCAATTCTGGCTGGAGGAATAGCCGGCTCAACAAATGGCGTCAGCTTCTGGCCGACCAAGATAGAATCGCTCACCGTATACATGGGCTGCGTGCGATTATTGTGGTCGGCGCTGCGATGAATGCGCACGGGGTTTATGAGCACACGAATCTTGCGACGGTGACCTTAATTCTGTACACTGGCATTCGGATAGGAGGCACCATGAGCCGTACCATTTCTCTCAAGGAAGCCCGGGCGAAGTTTTCCATGTTGGTGGAAAAAGCCGATCGCTTATCCGAGCGCTTTGTCGTCACCAAGAACGGCCTGCCGAAAGCCGTCGTCATGGGTGCAGATGAATTCGAGAGTTGGGTAGAAACCTTGGAGTTACTGTCCAATCCAAAGGCCGTCAAAGCGCTGGAGCGAGGACTCAAGCAAGCCAAGGCTGGCAAGCTTCGTTCGTTTGAGCGAGTCTTTGGTGAGCCTCAGTGAGGGAGGTTCGGCTGACGCCGCAGGCCGTCAAGGACTTGACCGTATTTGATGAGTTGACCCGCCAGAGAATCAAGAACGCCCTCCGCCATCTTGCGCAACACCCCCTCGACGGCAAGCCACTCAAAGGCAAGTTCCAGAAAGATAAGGTCTGGTCCTACCGTGTCTGGCCATACCGCATTCTGTACCGGAGGGAAGGATCGGAATGGTTGGACGTCCTGTCGCTCGAGCACCGGAAAGACGTCTATCGTTAGGTCCGCGTGCGGAAGCGATCTGGCAGCGTCGGGGCCGTCGGATTGCCGACCAGCCCCGATCGCCTCACCCCAGGCCCTCTCTTCGGCGTTCCCGCCCCGGCAGGAGGCCGGGCAGCGGGCTCATGGACACCCGCTGCCTCAGCCGGCCGGTCCGTAGACCGGCCGGCTCCGGGCCGGCACCATACCAATGCACCGTGCGGGCGGACTCACTGTGGGCGAACTTACTGTTGACAACAGGCACACATCGTCATAGCCTACCGCAATATGATGGAGGAATCGGATTATGCCTTCGACCCGGACGAGAACGCCTGGCTCATCCGAGAACGAGGAATCAGCTTCGAACAGATCATCGCGCTGATCGAAGGCGGCAATCTCGTTCGGGTGCTGGAACACCACGACCGCGAGCGCTATCCCAACCAGCTTCTCTATGAGGTCGATATTGAGGGATATATCTACGTCGTCCCGGTCGTCAGAGCACACCGGACACTGTTTCTAAAGACGATCTATCCCAGCCGAAAAGCCACCAGAAACCGTGCCAAAGGAAGCACACCATGAAGAAGAAAACTGTGCTGGATGAAGACGAGGAAAAGCTGATCGCTGATTACGAGCGTGGCGCCTTCAGACCGGTCAAGAATCAGGACAGGGCCAGAAAAGAAGCCATGGAAGCCGCCCGCCGTTACATGCGCAAGGATGCCCGGATCAATATCCGATTATCGACCGCTGACCTTGAAATGCTGAAGCGGCGAGCCGCCGAGGAAGGCCTGCCCTATCAAAGTCTGATAGCCAGCATTCTTCATAAATACGTAAGCCGCTCTGCGCCACACACGAACTAACCAGACCCGGATAGCCGGCTGCGGAAACCCTGACCGGTGTGCTTCGACTGGCCTGTCCTGAGTCGATCGAAGGGCTCATGCTGCGACTGCCTCATGCTTCGACTGGCTCAGCATGAACGAATGCTCGAGACCGCATTTCGATTCGCTCGCCCAGGGTAAGACCCCGGGATCGGGGAAATTTGTCGAGCTGCGGAATCAGCCAGCTGAGCAGCTCATGGCAGGATTGCACGGCCTGCGGAACGGTGGCAGCCATGATTCCCTCACCCCACCCCTCTCCCGATCAAAAATCGGGCGAGGAAGAATTTCGGAAGGGTAAAGGGTCAAAGAGCAAAGGGTTACGGAATGTCCTGAGCAAGACGGAAGCCCGCATCGATGTTCACGAGATGGCGGTCGCCCTTACCCCGATTCGAGACACGCAAGTCCCAGGGACCGTAGCTCCAGGAGCCGCCCCGTACCACGCGCCTGTCGCAATTCCCATCGTTCGCTTCTAACCAGGCCGACCCATCCCTCGGTGCCCCTCTGTAATCGTCGTGCACACAATCTTTGACCCACTCCCACACGTTCCCGCTCATGTCATACAGTCCAAGTCCATTGGGCTTCTTACTGCCAACTTCCTCTGTGCGATTTGCTTTGCGGTACACAGCATAGTCCTTCAACTGGCGCTCATCGGATGTGCCTGCCCAAATTTCATCTTTTCCTCCACTTCGCGCCGCGTATTCCCATTCGGATTCCGTCGGCAACCGATAGCGCTTGCCAGTCGCTTCGGATAACCATTGAGCATAGGCTTGCGCATCTTCCCAAGATACGTTGATGACCGGACGAGACCTACGTCCCCAATCCATATCACTGGGCAACGTCCGACCCGTGGCTAAGGCGAACCGGTCATATTCGGCAAAGGTAACTTCATACTTGCCCAAGGCAAACGGTTTGAGCGTAACCTCCTGCACGGGTTGCTCGTTTGACCCTCCTGTACCGTATAAGTCACCTCGCCGAAAGACGCCACCTGGCACAATTACCATCTCTGGCTCGGTTTGGATGCTGACAAAGAAGGATTGAACTTTCAGGATGGCCTGATCGACGTTATACTTCTTCTCCCAGAGCCAGGTAGCTATCCAGAGCCCCACGAGGAGGATCAGCAGCGCCAGGCTGAAATACCTTTGTCGTCGCCTCGCTCGCTCGGCCACTTGCCGCGCATCCTCTGCTGCCTTCTGCGCTTGTTCGGCCGCGGCGGCTCGCGCGCGTTCGGCTTCTTCACGTTTGGCCGCTTCCTCAGCGAGGCGCCGCCTGTGCCAGCTCGTGCTCGGCCCGTTGCCGCTCTGCCCGCGCCGCCCGCTCACGAGCCTCGGCACTCTGCCTGATGTACTCTTTTTCCTCATCCGTGAGAATGTCCGCTTTCTGAGAGAGCCAGCGTTGCGCCTCCACCAGCAACGCACCTCGGAGCAGGGCGCCGTCGTCTTGTGTATTTTGCTGCCATTCGTTCACGCGCCCTCTCAACCGTTCCCGCCACAGCAGAAACTCACGATCCTCATTCAGCCATCCTTGCAACCGGTGCCACTGGCGGATCAGCGCTTCGTGACTGACTTCGACGGTCTCTTCTCCGGCCACCGCGCGATTCGTGACGAGCAGTCGCTCGTCCGCGAGTTTTTTGACGACATCCATGGCGGCCGAGCCGATTTCTGAGAGCGCCGCTCTGCGGCGGGTATCGTCACCGGTCTCGCCCGCTCGGACCACGTGAAGGAAGACGCGTTTGACCGCTTCTTGTTCCGGGGGCGTGAGCTTGGCAAAGACCGCTTCGGCCTTTTTCGCCACGGCGCCTTGCAATCCGCCCATGGCTTCATAGGCCTGGTGCGACAGCTCCGGCCCTTGGCGGTCCTCCCACAAGCGTTTGAGCACGAATTCGAGCAGGGGCAGATGGCCCGGCTCATCACCAACGTCGTCCAGGATCCGCGTCACAAAACCGGCGGCAAAGGACAGTTCGACGCGTCGGGCCGGGGACGTGATGGCCTGCTCCAATTCGGCTCGCGTCATCGGTCCCACATTGACCTGCGCGCCCTGCAGTCGGTCGGAGAGCGGGCGATAGGAGAGCGCCTTTCCGACAAAGTCCCCGCGGATTGTGAGAATCGCGGTCCATGAGCCTCTCTCGCTGGCATCGAGTATTTCATCGATGAACCGGCGGCGTTGGTGATCATCCTTCGCGACCGTATAGAGTTCCTCGGCTTGATCGATGACGAGCAACAACCGATTCGTTCCCGATTGTTTTTCCAAAATGCGCAGGCCGACGTCGTGCAGGCTGACTGCTTTCTTCGCGAAGGCGTCCGCGAGCTTGTTGATCTTCAACAAGCGATCTGTTTCATCCATCGTTTCCGGCTCAAGGAGCGGCGATACCGCCCGCGCAAGGGCCTTCAGCGGTTCATCGCCAGGAAACAGTGTCGCGACTTCCCAGGTCGTGTCTTTCTCCTGCCGTAGCTGCGGGACCAAGCCGGCTCTCACGACCGACGACTTGCCGGAGCCCGATGCCCCGACTACGGCGATGAATCGATGCTGACGGATGGCCTCATAAAGATCCCGGATTGCGGCGTTCCGCCCAAAAAAGAACGGCGCATCCTCTTCCCGAAAGTAGAGCAGGCCGCGGTAAGGGCAGAGGGTCGCACGGGTGACTCTGATGCGTTCGGCAAGGTCCGGCCCAGGCGCTTCACCTCGGATAGCTCCGGCAAGCAGCGAAAGCAGAAGCGGATCATCCGTTCCCTGACGCAAATCGACCCAGGTATTCTGGCCAAGGAAGCCCAGTACCGGATCCGAGCCCGGCAGCAACACGGGCATGACAGGAAAGTCCGCTTTGCGCCCCTGCCGATCCAGCGCAAAGTTTGATTCCCGCTGCTGCCATGGCCCCATCTCACCGGGACCAATGCACACGGCGACCGCACGGCACGAAGCCAGTGTCTGTTCCAGCGCCTGCGGCCACGGTCGACCGGGCACGAGATACCAGCGATCGAGGAATGGCTTGAGGTTCCTGATCGCGGAGTGATCGCGCGATGCGCTCAACTGGCTCCCGATCGCGCCAGTGGTAACTCAGGAACACATCGAAGTGATCAGGAGACATTGGTCTCTCACAACTTGAACGACTGAATGTGGTCACCAAGTCACTCCGCAGACAGTACCTACGGAGCATCGCCCGAATGGCGTGGATTGTACGCTTTCAGCAGATTAAGGCAAGGTGGCTGGAATGATGAAGCCCCAGAAGTGAGCCAAAAAATGGTCCGCTTTTCGACTGAAATGGATCAGGCTAGCGCAGCGAATTCAGATAGGCGATGAGGTCGGAGATTTCGCGGTCGGAGAGGTGGCGCGTGCCGGTCATGGTCGAACCGCCGATGCCGTCCTTGATCGCGCGGTAGAGTTCCAGGTCGGTTCTGATCCGGAGTGCGAACCAATCACGCAGGTTCGGCGGCACGCGGCGCGGAGAAGGTCCGGCAAAGGGCGTGATGATGGGCGGGATATAGCCCGGCGCGACACCGAACAATATCTCTTGCCTCACATCCGTAAACATGTCGGCATCCCGACCGTGGCAGGTGTTGCAGGCCCCCTTGCCGTTGAACAGGGCCCGCCCTTCGGCGACCGGATCTCTGGACAAGGGAATCATTGGCAGCGCCAGCACCTGCTGGACCGGTTCAGGCTGCGGGGATTCGGGCTGTGACGATTCTGCTGCTCTTGGCTCACTCGACGGCTTAATCGATTCTGTCGACTTCGGCGGTTCGACAAGCTAGGCCGTTCCGGCTGCTTCGGTCGGCTCGGATCGCCGAGGCCGCTGCTCGGCATTGGGCTTGCCGGTGACGGTCCAACTGATCAAGGTTTCATCCGGGCTGAACGTGATCGTCAATCCCGTGTCCGAATAGGTCCAGATCTCCTCCTGCCCCCGTTTCTTGATCGTCTTGGGCTTGCCGAATCGCTGCGCGATCTCATCGCGGCTCATCCCGGCGTACGGCGACAGGTCTTGGATTGGAGGGGATGGAGGCGGCGGTGTAATCGGTGCAGTTTCCGACGGTTTGGACTCTTCCTGTTCCGAGGTTGGCGCCTTGCGCGACCGCTCCGGAATCGTCGCCCGTTTCGGCAGGGCTGCGACCTTCGTTTGATTGACGCGTAGCAACCGCCAGGCCGAAGTGGTGCCTTTCGGACAGCCGGGCGCATCCGGCTCTTCATAGACCATGGCGGTCTCGATCAACAGGCGGGAGGTGTCTCGCCCCTGCGCATAGGCGTTCAATTCTTTCATGCCCGCGTCGAACGCCCGCGACCGCGCCTCTTCGGCCGTTCGCGCGCAGGAAGCCACGCCGACAAAGTACACCTCATCCCCAAACCGGAACATCGCCTGTTCCGTCCAAAACGGCCGGAGAAGAGAGCTGTCGGCCCGGGCAATTTCAGGCGCGATCTGGGGCAGGCTAAGCAGGAGAATGATGGCAAAGACAGCAGCCGGCATGAGCGCACATCCCGCAACGACGGACGGACGAGACCGCCGTCATGCTTTATTGTACCCGGTTCTCCTTCGAGGCACACCCCGACTCCCATTGCGGAAATCAAGAAATCGCGCTCAACGACAACAGCTCGTTGCTCTGGCGGAGGCCCCTTGCTAGGATGGTTTGTTTTTGCCTCCTCTCAGGGATGTAGCGATGGCTGGTACTGCTCTTCCATCTGATTCCGGCACTGGCTCCGGCGACCTCATCATCGAAGGGGCGCGCCAGCACAACCTCAAGAACATTTCGCTGCGCATTCCCCACAATCGAGTGACCGCCGTCACCGGCGTCTCCGGATCGGGCAAGTCCTCGCTCGCCTTCGACACGCTGTTCGCCGAAGGGCAGTGGCGCTATGTCGAATCGCTCTCGACCTATGCGCGCATGTTCCTGGAGAAGGTCGATCGGCCCGACGTGGACCGGCTCGTCAACATCCGCCCGGCCATCGCGATCGAACAAAAGAACCCGGTCCGGACCTCCCGCTCGACGGTCGGCACGGCCACCGAAATCGCCGACCTGTTGCGGCTTCTGTTCGCCAAGATCGGCAAGCCAGTCTGTCCGGATTGCCAGATTGAGGCGCGAAGCTATGCCCCAGGATCGGTCGCGGACGAGCTACTGCAACAATTTCCCGAGGGCCGGGCGATGGTCTGCTTCCCGCTGAGAGATCAAGGCCCGAAACACGATCGCTCGCTGATTGAATCCCTGCTGACCAGAGGGTTCGTCCGGCTGAAGTGCGGGGAGACGCTGATCGACCTCCAGCCGGATACCAAGTTGCCCACGACCAATCGCGATTCCCTGCTCGTCGTCTTAGACCGGCTGATCCTGCGCCACGACAGCCGCGCGAGGCTGGCCGAAGCCGTCGAGACGGCCTTCCATGAAGGCGACGGGACCTGCCGGGTCGAGGTCATCGGCCAGGGTACGCGGACGTTCAGCACAAGCTTTTGCTGCCAATCCTGCGGCCGGTCCTTCGAGCCGATCCGCCCGCTGCTCTTTTCGTTCAACCATCCGCTCGGCGCCTGCCCGGAATGCAAGGGCTTCGGCAACATCCTCAAGTATGACGAAGACCTGGTCGTGCCGGATCGTGCCCGCTCGCTTGGCGACGGCGCGATCGAGCCCTGGACCAAGCCCGGCACTGACTGGTGGCAGCAACAGATGCTGCTCGCGATGAAGCGGCGCAGCGTGGACCTCACCCTTCCCTACAAGGATCTGCCCGAGGAGGTACGCCGGCTCTTATGGCAAGGCGACGGGAAAAAGATGGAGGGCATCAACGATTTCTTCGAATATCTGGAGGGCAAGCGATACAAGCTGCACGTGCGCGTGTTTCTCAGCCGGTACCGCAGCCCCTTTCCCTGCCCCACCTGCGACAGCACGAGGCTGAGGCCGGAGGCCCGCTACGTCAAAATCGACGGCCGTGACATTGCGGACCTGTTGCAACTCACGGTCGAAGATTTGGCCTCCTGGGTCGATCGCCTCTCGCTCTCGGCCTTCGATGCCAAGATTGCCGCCGACCTGCTGGCGCAGATCAAAACGAAGCTGAGCTTTCTGCTCCGCGTCGGGTTGAGTTACCTGACCCTATCTCGCCAGACCAGGACCCTCTCCGGGGGCGAAGCCCAGCGGATCACCCTGGCCAATCAGTTGGGATCGAAACTGGTTGGCACTCTCTATGTGCTGGATGAACCGACCATCGGCCTCCATGCGCGCGACACGGAAACCTTGGCCGGAATTCTGCGAGATCTATCCCACGCCGGCAACACGGTTGTGGTGGTGGAGCATGACCCCCAGATGATTCAGGCGGCGGACTTCATCGTCGAGTTGGGCCCCTGGTCCGGAGAGAAGGGCGGAGAAGTCGTCTGCGCCGCCTCACGTTCGGTCTTCACGCAGGATCGCCGCGCTTTGACGGCCAGGTACCTTCGCGGCGACGAATCCGTCGCGATTCCGTCCCGGCGCCGCAACGGCAACGGCAAGGCCCTCATGATCGCCGGCGCCTGCGCCAACAACCTCAAGAACATCAGCGTGAAGATTCCGCTGCGCACGCTCACCTGCGTGACGGGCGTCTCCGGTTCGGGAAAGAGCACGTTGGTGGAGGATACACTCTATCGGGCGGTGGCCCGCGCCTTTCGGGTCGAATCCTTGCCGATCGGGCGATTCGCGGCGATCAAAGGATTGGAGCATCTCAAGGGCGTGCGGCTGATCGATCAGGAACCGATCGGCCGCACGCCCCGTTCCAACCCTGTTACCTATATGAAGGTGTTCGATGACATCCGGCAACTGTTCGCAGCCACCTACGAAGCCAAAAAGCAGGGACTCAAGCCGGCGCATTTTTCCTTCAACACCACCGGCGGCCGCTGCGAGCGCTGCCAGGGCAACGGCTACGAAAAGCTGGAGATGTATTTCTTCGAGGACATCTACGCGACCTGCGAGGAATGCGGAGGCCGCCGGTTCAAGCCGCAGGTGCTCGGCGTGACCCTGCGGGGCAAGACCATCCACGATGTGCTGAACATGACCGTCGATGAGGCCTTGTCGTTTTTCACCGGCTCGCCGACACTTCAAGAAAAGCTTCACCTTCTCTCATCGATCGGATTGGGATATCTCAGGCTTGGACAACCGGCGACGACTCTCTCGGGAGGCGAGGCACAGCGGCTCAAGATCGCGGCAGAACTGAAGGATTCCTCCGTCCGGGACCTCCTCTACATCATGGACGAGCCGACAACCGGCCTGCATCTCGAAGACGTGAAAAAACTCATCGCCGTGCTGCACAAGCTGGTGGATGCCGGCAACACGGTGGTGTTGGTCGAGCACCATCTGGATCTGATCAAGACCGCCGATTGGGTGATCGACCTGGGACCGGAAGGCGGAGAGGCAGGAGGGCGGATCGTCGCGGAGGGACGGCCGGAACAGGTGGCGCAGCACAGTCAATCGCACACCGGCCGGTTTCTGGCCGCCGCCCTGGCCAACAATGTAGCGGCGCGTCCCTCCTAATTCAGATTAGGATCGAACGGCATCTCAGCGTAAATCCTGAACGGCTCGCCCAGCGAACGGAGAATCTCGGCCCACACCTTCGCCGGATCGGTCTCGAAGACCAGCGCCGGATCGGCCGGCAGCGTGATCCAGGAGCCGGACTGCATTTCATTCTCCAACTGCCCGGGCCCCCACCCGGAGTAGCCCGCGTAGGCCCGAAACCGCTCGGTCGTGTTCTCGCTCGTCAAGATCTGATCGAGCAACTTGAAGTCGCCGCCGAGAAAGACGCCATCGAAGACATGGTGGCTGCCGTCCGGCAAATTCTGGAGCCGATAGAGCACCATGACCTGGTTGGTCTGCACCGGCCCGCCCGAAAACAACACATGGCGCTGCCCCTCCAGAATCGGGATCTGGGGCAAGACTTCCGACAGACCCATGGCCGTCGGCCGATTCACGACAAATCCGAGCGCCCCTTCGGCGCTGTGTTCGCAGAGCAGCACGACTGTTTGGCGGAAATTGGGATCGCGCAGAGCCGGCGAAGCGACCAGGAAGATCCCCTTCCCGAGCGGAGCCTTTTGAAACAATTCCTTCATTTCAGCCTCACGCGCCGGCTCTGCCACCTTTCACGCCGCCTTGTGACCAATCACGAGGGATTGTACAGTTCCACCCGGCGATCCTTGAGCAGGTCGTTATACGGATTCAACGCCTTGTTGGCCGCCTCCGCCGGATCGATCTCGATCACCGCCGCCTCCTCTCGGTCGCGGGGCGCGCGTTGGAGGATCTTGCCCCGCGGCGTGACGACCTCGCTGTTCCCAATGAAGGTCATTGGAGGCTTCCCGCCCCTGGCCTCCGTGCCGATGCGGTTGGCGGTAATCGCGAACACCCGGTTCTCCAGGCTGCGCGTCACCATGGCGTCCGGACAATGGGGCAAGACGAGGTTCGAGGGATGGCAAATGATCTCCGCCCCCTTGAGAGCAAGGGTGCGGGCGGACTCGGGGTAATACCAATCGAAACAGACCATCAGGCCGACTTTCGCCACCCCGAGATCCCATACCTGAAACCCGGTATTCCCCGGGCGAAACCACAGGGTCTCTTCAAAAAACAGATGCGTCTTTCGATAGAGGCCGATGAAGCCTTGCGGCCCGACCAGCACGGCGGAATTGTAACAGCCGTCCGTCCCGCGCTCCGGCAGTCCCGCCGCCAGGTGCATGTTCCGTTCGCGGGCAATTTCGACCAATCGTTGAGTGGTCGGACCATCCGGAACCGGTTCGGCCAGCGCCCGCACCTCGGTCTCCGAGACAAACTGATAACCCGAGGCGAACAATTCGGGCAACACCATCAGGTCGCAGGTCTCGCGGCTCAGACGCTCCGCGACCCGGTCGAGGTTGCGCTTCACCTCGGCGAAGATCGGATCGAACTGAAGATACCCGACGCGCATATGATAGTCCCCATGCAAAAACGGGCAGGAAGAATCCTGCCCGTTTCGACGCCCGCTTTGACCTGTGCTTACTTGACTTCGGACAGGTGCGTCACCGCGCCCTCGGCATGTTTGGTCGCCACGTCGGCATGCCCGGCCTTGCCGTGCTCGATGGCTTCCTTCAAATGCTTCACGCCCTCATCCAAGTGAGGATTCTTCATGTCCTTTTGAGCCGCTTGCGCATGTTTGAGGGCTTCCTCCGCATGTTTCACGACTTCCCCGGCATGGTTTTCTTGTCCATGCGTGACCGCGCCCTTGGCATGATCGAGCGCCTCCGCCACATGCGGATTCGCCGCCGCCAGCGCCAGGTTCGATGCGACAGGAGCCGCCAGAAGCGCGAAGGCTCCCAGAGCCATGACCGTGATCTTATTCATCGTTCTCCTCCTTGGTAGGTGCGTGATTGGGTGTGCTCCACCGACCGCCGTCGAAGGACCCGCCCTTGTGGTTTCACATTACTGAGCCGGACGCGCTGAGTCAAGAAGGCCGGACCGACTCGTCTTGCCCCAGCACATGTTGCAAGCCCCTGGCATCCTTCTCCACCGGCGCGGCAAAGTCGCGGCTCCATTCCCACCAGGACCCGGCATAGTTTCTCACCTTCGGGTACCCCAGCACTTTCAGCACAAACCACAGCCATCCCGAGCGGACGCCTCCCGTGCAATAGCAGATGATATCCGCCGCATCGGCCAGGCCTTTCTCTTCCAGCACGGCCTTGATCTTCTCCGGACTCTTGAGCGTGGCATCGGGATTGAGGAACGCGTTCCAGGGCACGTTCAGCGCGCCCGGGATATGGCCGGGTCTTGGAATGCCCACCATCTCCTTGCCCAAGTACTCCTCCAGGCTCCGCGCATCGAGGATCGTGAGCCGTTTCGCCTCAGGGCCTTTGACAAGGCGTTTGAGATCGTCTTTGAGAATACTCACGTCCGGATTGACCGTGGCCCTGAAATTTCCCGGAGCAACCGACGGACGCCCGTACTCGTAAGGGCGACGCTCCTCCACCCACTTCACCCATCCACCGTCCAGAATGCGAAGGTGGGTATGCCCGAGGTAGGTGAGCATCCAGAACATCCGCCCTTCGTCGCCCCAGTTGTCGAAGGGATTCGAGTAGATGACGATGTCGCTCTCGTTGTTGATGCCGAGCGTCCGGATCTTCTGCTCAAGCTTGGAGATGTCCGGGTCCAGCACTCCCTTGGCGACCGCCTTTGGATCGCTGTACTCGTGCCAGGTCGAATGGACGGCGCCCGGAATATGCCCGCCGAATTCGTAGGCGGCCTTTCCGCGGACATCCAGCACGACTAACCCCGGCCGTCCCAGATTCTGCTGCAAGGTTTCGGTGTCGATCAGGTAGGGATGATTCATCGCGATGCCTCGTCTGCGACTTACCCTGCGGCCTTGCCATCGGCGCGACAGGCCTGGGTGTCGGAGCCTGACGCGGCCTGGAGCAGGCCGGGCAAGTCGTCGGTTAAAGGAAATGCCCGCTCATAGATCACGAAGGAATAGGGATCATCGGCGGTCAAGCCATATTTCTTCGTCAGCATCTCATGCTGCCCGTCCGTGAGGATATGGTACCGCACACGGGCCTTCACCGTCAGCCGCTCCGCCCCGCCCGGGAACTTCTGGCGGAATCGGTAGTCCCGACTGGCCAGCGGCAACAGGCGGTTATCGTACAACTCCAGGATGGCCGGTTGCCAGAGGATCCAGCGCCCCATCGTGTCCTGTTGGTGCGCAACCACCCGCCCGCTCGCGTCCTCCACGTCGAACTCCACGGTGAAATGCCGGTCCGGATCGCCAGTCGGAATCTTATGGCCCGCGCCGGCATTGACCAGAGTCAGGGTGAAGGTCACGTTATCGCCCGGCTTGGGCCGACGAGGTTCAGCCGTGACCTCGACCGCAACGGCCCGTTTGATCATGTCGGGATCGTGCCCGCCTCGCCAGAGGTGCCGGCGGCCCCGCCGGATCGGCGATCCGTCGGCCACCGGACGGTCCACTTCCGGCATGTGACAGCTCTGACAGATGAATCCCCGCTCCTGCATGAAATACTTGCCTTCATATTCGGCATAGGTGCCGCAGGGTCCCACGTTGTAGAACTGGGCCGGCCCGGACACGACATTATGGCAGCGATAACAGATCTGCGCCGTGCGAAAGCTCGGATCGAACTTGGTGGGATGCGGCGCGGCGGAATCTTCGTAGGGTCCATGAATGACCCCGTCGCGGACATGGCAGGCGGCGCAGGTGATGGCCTCCTTTTGATAGTCCGGATCGAACCGCGGATTGACCTCCTGCACCGCCCGTTCGACGCGTCCCCTGGGAATCTCCTTGATCAAGGTCGGCTGTTGGTTTTCCAGCGGCGTGTGGCAGTTGAGGCAGACCCAAATGTGCTTGTCCTTTGCCCAGTAGGCCTGAAAGAACGGATCGTCATACGCCTGCGCGTGGATGCTGCTCTTCCATTCCTCATAGATCTCCCGATGGCAGGTCCCGCAGGATTCGGCCTTGAGGCTGTCCAACCCGGCCGGGACCGCCTGATAGGGAATCGCGCGGGCATAGTCGTCGCGGAGACCAAAGATCACCACCGGCTTGATCTCCGTGTAATAGAAGTACGCCAGCCCGGCGAGGCCCAACCCCGCCAGCGCGATCTTCATCCAGCGAGTCATGCAGCCAACAACGCAAGCAGATGCGCCTCGACCGAGGCCGCCAGGGCCGGGAGATGATAGCCGCCTTCAAGGCAGGACAGGATTCGTTTCCGGGCATGCTTCGCGGCGATCTCGGCCACGATGCCGGTCAATGAGGCATAGCCCCGTTCCGTCAGCCCCATGCTGGCCAGCGGATCATCCCGATGCGCATCGAACCCCGCGGAGATGATGACGAACTCCGGCTCGAACCGGTCGGCCGCGGGGACCAGCACCTCGCGAAACACGGCCTCGTATTCCTCGTCCCCCTCCCCGCCCGATAGGGGCACATTGATCGTATAGCCGGCCCCTGGTCCGGCTCCGGACTCGGTCGCACGGCCGGTTCCCGGATAATGCGGATATTGATGCGTGCTGAAGAACAGAATCGAATCATCCTCGTAAAAACTCTGTTGCGTGCCGTTTCCATGGTGCACGTCCCAATCCACGATCAGCACCCGGCCGATGCCGTGCCGCTTCTGGAGGTATCGGGCCGCCACCGCGACGTTGTTGAACAGGCAGAACCCCATCGCGCGGTTGTGTTCCGCATGGTGGCCGGGAGGCCGGACAGCGCAGAACGCATGCTCGATCTGGTTGTCCAGCACAGCATCGCAGGCGGCCAAGGCCCCGCCGGCCGCCAGGTAGGCGGCCTGGAGCGACCCGGGCGAGATGGACGTGTCGGGATCGAGCTGGACTCGGCCGGACGAGGGTGACCTGTGCTTGAGCCCAGCAACATAGGACTGGGAATGGATCTCCGTAATCCACCGATCTTCCGCCGGTCGCGGCTGAATGCGGACCAACCGATCCATCACCCCGGTCGATTCGAGTTGCCTGGTGATGGCGCGGAGACGGTCGGGAGACTCCGGATGGCCGCATCCCATGTCGTGCTCTAAGTATTGTGGATCGGAAACGAAGCCGGTTCGCGCCATGCTTGCTCTGTCGGATCATGCATTCGAATGAAGAAAAGGGCAATTGATCGTAGCATGCGCTGCGAGCGGTAGACAATGCGGAGCGAGCATGCTACGGTCTGCGCCGGATCGAAACCGCCGTAACGGCTTCACAGCGAGACAGGAGGACCGCGTGCCCAATCCCCGCATCGAACCATTGAAGAAGGTGCTCGCGATCGACCCGAACGACGAGGTGGCCTGGTTCGGACTGGGGAAGGCCTACATGGACGATGGCAATTGGGACGCGGCGGTCGAATCGCTGGAGAGTTGCATCCGTGTCAAACCGGCCTATTCCGCAGCCTACCTCGCCCTGGCCCAATCGCTTCAGAAACTTGCGCGGCTGGATCGTTGCAGGGAGATCTGCCGGCAGGGCATCGAGGTGTCCACCAAGAACGGCGACGCGATGGTCACCAAGAATCTCGAAGCACTTCTCCAGACGATCGGATGAACATACAGGCGATTACAGCAAGGCGCGAAGACCGTGACGTCCCCCCTCGCCCACCTGAAACCGGCTCTCCGGATTGAGCACGCAGACTCGATGGATCGGATGCAGGGCATCGCCGCCGGCTCGTTCGGCGATCTCCACATTGGCCAAGCGCACGCCGGATGGAGCCGGCAGGGCCTCCACATCCCATAGAGCCAACAGCACGCCGCTCAAATGGCGTAAGGGCAGCAGGAGGTTGGTCACCGCCCCAGCCAGCCTTCTCAGGTCCAGCGGGACCAGGCTATGCCTTCGCTTTCCCCCCTCGAATCTTGCAGGCCGATCCTGGTCACGGCCGTCCAGGGCCTGCCGGACATGGACCGCCAGAAGAACCGGCGCGCAGTAGTCGGACAACTGGCGGGCCTTCTGCCCGATCCTGGCCAAGATCCGGTTGATCAGGAGGTCGCCGATGGTGAAGTCGCCTTCCGGCTCATGCTGAAAGGCCGCACGGTGACGAGCCACGCCGTGCGGCCGCTTCGACGCGCCGATCATGGTCGTGACTTCGATAAACAGCCGCTCGCTTCCGAACCAACATTCCAAGTCCGCCGTCCGCGCGACGGATTCCGGAAGGAACAGCACCGACCCGCCGGCCCGGTGGATCTTAGCTGCCACGTCAAGCTCGGCGATCGCCGATTCACGCGCGCCGACATGGGAACTGGCTAATCGCCGCTGGAGATGTTGCAAGCGGCGCTGGCTGGCCCGATCGTGGCAGGCCCCGTGGAGCCGCTCCCAATCCCTCGCGAGTTGCCGCCAAAACCCTTTCCCTCGCGGCAACCATTCCCGACCGCGCAGGCCCGACTCCGGAGCGACGAGCCGGCCGACATCGTGGGCCTCGCTGAAC
This sequence comes from Nitrospira tepida, assembly GCF_947241125.1. Classification (NCBI taxonomy): domain Bacteria; kingdom Pseudomonadati; phylum Nitrospirota; class Nitrospiria; order Nitrospirales; family Nitrospiraceae; genus Nitrospira; species Nitrospira tepida. The sequence goes on from NZ_OX365700.1 coordinate 3,360,655, forward strand.
CGCACCATGGTTTCCTCGCATGATTCGCTACACCGACGTCAATCCGCTTCCCTCTTCGCCCGACGGCTTGACCAGTTCGGGATGGTGCTTGGCGATCTCATCGTAAGCCTCGTCCAGCCAGCGGCCTGCGCACCCCAAGACCTCGCGCACCAGCGGCTCGGCCTGTCCGGTCCGTTTCATGGTCCACTGGCAGACATATTCCAGCAGCGGGTCCCGCCCGCAGGAAAGGGTTTCGCTTGCCGCCAGCGACTCCAGTTCCAGCAAGCCCGTGCGGACGATCCGCTCGACAAGCGCGCGATCGTAGGAGGTTGCCGCGGTGACATACAGCACGGCCCGGTTGATTTCCTGCTCGGTCATGGCTGGATTCTAACATCCGGGAAACCTCAGTCAACGCTCCAGAAACCGGCCGGATTGTGATACAAGTAGCCCCCGTCCCTTGCCAAGGCAAAAGAGGAGAACAGACTGATGGCCACAGGTCCCGCATCGAGAACACGAACCATGTCCCGGACACCGCCCTCCTATGGAGATCAATGGACTCTCTCCGATCTGTTTCCGCAGGGAGAACAGGATGTCGGCCGGTCGCTGCGCAAGCTGGAAGAGCTGGCGGCGCAATTCGAATCCTTCCGAGAAACCTTGTCTCCCGACCTGTCCACCGCCTCGTTTCGCAACGTCCTCGACCTGAGCGAACAGATCGCCACCATTTCCACGACGATCGGGGCCCATGCCTACCTGTGGTATTCGGAAAACACCAAGGATGCCAAGGCCCGCTCCCATAAGGCCACCGTCGAACAGCGGCTCGCCGCGCTTCAGAATCGCCTGCTATTTTTCGATCTCTGGTGGCAGGGCCTGGACGAGACGAACGCCCATCGTCTGCGCGAGGCGGCGGGAGATCTGCGCTATCACCTGGATACGATCCGGCGCTTCAGTCCCCACACGCTGTCGGAGCGGGAAGAGCAGGTCATCAACCTGAAGAACACGACCGGTCGCACGGCCTTGACCACGCTCTACGAGATCGTGACGAACGGGTTCTCCTTCACGCTGACCGTGAAGGGGAAGCGGCGCACGCTCAACCGGGAGCAACTCTCCGCCTTCGTGCGCAGCCCCCACGCGCGCCATCGCGAGGCGGCCTACCGAGAACTGTACCGGGTATTCGAAACACAACGCGACCTGTTGGGCGAAACCTACAAGATGTTGGTGAACGATTGGAAGACCGAGCAACTCGATCTTCGCAAGTTTGCGGCGCCGCTCAGCGTCCGCAATCTCCAGAACGACGTGCCCGATGGCGCGGTGACCGCGTTGCTCTCCGTCTGCACCAAGAACGCGCTGGTGTTTCAGCACTACTTTAAGCTCAAAGCCCGTCTCTGCGGTCTCCCGCGGATGACTCGTTACCACATCTATGCGCCGGTGCGAACGGCGGAGAAACGGTTCCGTTACCAGGACGCGGTGCGCTTGGTTCTGGAGGCCTACCGTTCGTTCTCGCCGCACCTGGCCGACCTGGCGGAGCAGGTGTTCAAGGAGCGTCATGTCCATGCCCGCACGCAGCCCGGCAAGATGGGGGGCGCCTATTGCTACAGCATCGTGCCGGGCATGACTCCCTACGTGCTGCTGAATTTCACCGGGGAGGCCCGCGAGGTCGCGACCATGGCCCACGAGTTGGGACATGCGGTCCATGGGATGATGGCGGCCAAGCATTCGGTCTTTACGTTTCACTCCACGTTGCCGCTAGCGGAGACCGCTTCCGTGTTCGGCGAGCGCATCCTGTCCGACTCCCTCCTCCAGCAGGAACGCAACCAACAGGTGAAACAGGGACTGCTGATGGCCCAGCTCGACGACGCCTACGCCACGATCATGCGCCAGGCCTATTTCGTCCAGTTCGAGCGTTCGGCGCACGACTTGATCGCCCAAGGCGCGACCGTGCAAGAGGTGGCGGCCGAGTATCTACGGCTGTTGCGGGAACAACTGGGGACGGCGGTGCCGGTCCCGAAGGAATTTCAGTGGGAATGGTTGACGATTCCCCACATCTATGCCAGCCCTTTCTATTGTTATGCCTACAGTTTCGGCAACCTGCTCGTGCTGGCGCTGTATCGGATGTACAAGGAGGAGGGCCAAGCCTTCATCCCGCGCTATCTCAACCTGCTGGCGACCGGAGGGTCCCAATCGCCGGACCAGATCCTTCGATCGGTCGGGGTGGACATGTCCTCCGAGGCCTTTTGGCAATCCGGATTCGACACCCTGAAGGAAATGGTGACCGATCTCGAAAAGACGATCTCGTAAGTTATTGATAGACATCGATTTATTCAGACTACATCGGGGAAGAAAATCTTGAAATGGCCCTTGACTCAAACGCGCTCTCGCGGTATTATGTTGATAACGGTTCTCATAATCGTTACCTGGCAAGACCACGTAGCACCAGAGAAAGGACGATCATCATGTATGTCTGTCTCTGCAAGGGTCTGACCGAGAGTGATGTGCAGCAAGCGGGGCGATGCGGCCAGATCACCGGCGCCGGATTGATCGCCTCGTTCGGCTTGAACGATGAGGGCTGCTGCGGACGCTGCGCCGAAAACATCGACGACCTGGTTCAGTTAGCTGCGGGACAGCTTTCCCCTTTCCCCCATTGAATCCCGGCCGATTCTCCCGGTTGACCTCTTCCATACCTCCTCTTCGCCCTGTCCGTTGTTTTTTGATGACCGCTTTCCCACGCGATGATGCGCGCGTGATAACGCTCGCGAACCTCACAAGGCTGGATTGATGCCCCATTCGACGAGACGGACGGGAGGAGATGCTGCAAAAGAGCAATGCCGGAGGGAGGGATCTGACTATTTATGGCTCGGATCGCCCGCGGACGACGAGGTGTGTCACTTCGGCCACTCGACGCCCCAGCTCTTTTGCCGCAGCCAGTTCTTTGTCGTCGATTCCGGGACTGTCGCCCTCGGTCGTCGCCGACGCCCCGAAGGCCCCGCCCCCGCTGACCACGATCATCTGATTCCCCAGCATGGCGGCGAGGATGCCGAGCATCGTCAGTTCTTTGCCGCTCGAGACCTGCCCGCCGGTGGCGAAGGCCGCTCCGACCTTATTCTTCAGCTTGAGATCGGGCCAGACGCCGAACTTGAACTGCCAATTGTCGATGAAGGTTTTGACCGGCCCGGCCATGTTCGACCAATAGACCGGCGAGCCCACGACCAGCGCGTCCGCGGAGAAGAGGTCCTCGGCCGTCACCAGCTCGACCTGTTTGACGACGACGGTCGTCCCCGCCAGGCTTTTCGCCCCTTCCACAACGCCACGGGCCATTTTTTCGGTGTGACCGGTTCCGGAATGGTAGGTGACGAGAACGGTAATGGGACGGCCGGCCTCATGCGCCCAGGCGTCAAGAGGCGAGTGGCCGGCCTCGAACAGGAAATAACCGGCCAGGGCGATGATCAATAGGACGGCAGCGCGAGCGGGCTTCACTGGACGGTCACACACGGAGTCTGGAATGGGCCGGCTCAATACCGGATGGTCTCTTCGTCGAGATGTTCCTCGACGGACACTTCCGTGAGGGTGCCCCGGTAGTCGCATTTGTGGCACCGAATCCGCCATTCCTCCAACCACTTGTCCTGCACATAGGATTGCCGGCACTTGGGACAGACGAACACGCCCTTTTTATAGAGCACCCGTCGTTTTTCCTTCATCGACTCGCCTCCTGACAGACGACCGAGAATCGCACATCAACCGGCGGCAATGCAAGGAGGACAGCGCCAGGCTTGACAGGCTGGCGGGCAGCCCCTAGGCTCCTCTCAAGCCATGTTGCCATTTCACCGTCATCGATTCGCCCATCTGGTTTCTACGCTTGCGCTTTCCTTGGCCCTTGCGCCGCTCTTCGGCATGAGCGAGACTGCGGCGGCCGCAGAGTTCCTGCTGCCCATCCGGACTCCTTCAGGAGCGACCATCCAGGCCGAGTTGGCCGACACGCCGCAGAAGCGGGCCATGGGCCTCATGTACCGAGAGTCGCTTCCCGAGAACCATGGGATGCTCTTCATCTTCGGAGAGGCGCAACCCTGGACCTTTTGGATGAAGAACACCAGGATGCCGCTGGACATCATTTGGCTGAACGAGCACAAAACCATCGTGCATATCGAGGCGAATGCCCCGATCTGTACAAGAACCGACAACGGCTGCCCTCAGTATCAATCGAACGAGCCAGCGATGTATGTCTTGGAACTGGCGGGAGGACGCGCGCAGGCGCTCAAGCTCAAGAAGGGCGTGAAACTCCAGTTTCCCTGAGAAGGACCAGGTCCTACGCCGAAGTCCGGTGGTCTTGCCAGGCGCGCAGGCGTTTGGCAGAAATCACGCCCTCCACCCGCTCGACCGCCTGCAGCACCTTGCTCAGGTGGTCCGTATCCGTCACCTCGATCACGAAGTTCAAGACGGCCTTCCGGTCTTCCCTGGTCGTGATCTCCGCGCGGCTGATGTTGGCGTTGCACCCGGCAATGGAGGAGGACACGTTGGCCAACACCCCCGGCCGGTCCACCGCCAAGACGGAAATCTTCACGTCGTGCGTGCTGGGCACCGACGTGTCCCAATCCACCTCGACCAGCCGATCGCGGTCATAGTCCAACGCATCGAGATTCGGGCAGCCCACGGCGTGGATGGTCAGTCCGCGGCCTCTCGTGATATAGCCGAGAATGCGGTCGCCCGGCACCGGATTGCAGCAGCGCGACAACTGCATGAGCAGATCGCGCGCCCCCCTGACCTTGACGCCCTTTTCGTCGCTCTTCGGACCGCCGGCCTTCGTCGAGGCGGCCGGCTCCTGGACCGTTCGTTGCGGCTCCTCCGTTCCCTGGGGAAGGAGACGGCTCACGACTTGCGAGCTCGCCACCCGCCCGTAGCCGACCGCCGCCACCAGGTCGTCGGCCGAGTCATAACCGGACGCCCGCGCGACCTCCGTGAACTGCTCGGACTTGAGGAGCTGCGCCGGGGCGATATTGTGTTTCTTCAGCTCCACTTCCAACAACCGCCGACCGATCTCGGCGCTGCGCCGATCCTCCTCGACCTTGATCCAATGTTTGATCTTGGCCTTGGCCCGCGAGGTCCGCACAAACTTGAGCCAATCCTTGTGCGGCACCTGCGTCGATGAAGTCAGGATCTCCACCGCGTCGCCGCTTTGCAGTTGGTATTTCAGCGGCACGATCTTGCCGTTCACCTTGGCGCCGATGCAGTGGTTGCCGATCTCGGTATGGATGGCGTAGGCGAAATCGACCGGCGTAGACCCGCGGGGCAATTCCTTGACCATGCCTTTCGGCGTGAAGACGTAGACCACGTCGTGGAAGAGGTCGAGCTTGACGGAATCCATGAACTGCCGGTTGTCGGGCAGGTCCTGATGCCACTCGACGAATTGATGCAGCCAACTGAAGGCCTTGCTGTCCCTCTCATCGACCGCCCCCTGCTCCTTGTATTTCCAATGGGCGGCGATGCCCTGTTCCGCCACCCGGTGCATCTCCTCCGTGCGGATCTGAAATTCGACGTGCTCCCCCTTCGGCCCCACGACGGTCGTGTGAAGCGACTGGTACAGGTTCGATTTCGGAATGGCGATGTAGTCCTTGAAGCGGCCCGGCACCGGACGCCAGAGGGAATGGATCAACCCCAGGATGCCGTAGCAATTCATCTTGGTGTCGGTCAGGATGCGGATCCCGGTCAGATCATAGACCTCCTCGAACGAAATGCTCTGCTTCTGCATCTTCTGGTAGATGCCGTAGAGATGCTTGGGCCGGCCGTGCACCTCCCCCGGGAGCGCAGCCTCGTCCAATGCCTGCTTCACCACCTGGATCACTTCCTGAATGTACTGCTGGCGGTCCTCGTCCCGCTTGGCGACCTTCTGGACCAGCATTTCGTAGACATCGGGCTTGAGATAGCGCAGGCAGAGGTCTTCCAGCTCGTTCTTCAACCATCCGATGCCGAGACGATTCGCGAGCGGCGCATAGATTTCGAGCGTTTCCTGGGCGATCTCCTGCTGCTTGGTCGCCCGGTGATGCTGGAGGGTCCGCATGTTGTGCAGGCGGTCGGCAAGCTTCACCAGGACGACCCGGATGTCGTCCGCCATAGAGAGCACCATCTTGCGGAAGTTCTCCGCCTGCTTTTCCTCGTAGTTCTTGAAGGGGATCTTGCCGATCTTGGTGACCCCCTCGACCAGCCGGACGATCTCCTTGCCGAACTGGCGTTCCAACTCCTGATGCGTCGCGAGGGTGTCTTCGAGCGTGTCGTGCAGCAGGCCGGCGACGATTGCATGCTCGTCGCTCTTCAAGGCGGTGAGAATGCCCGCCACGGCGAGCGGGTGATGTAGGTAAGGTTCCCCGGACTTCCGCGTCTGGCCTTCGTGCGCCTTGGCCGAGTAGTCATAGGCCTTGCGGATCAAATTGACGTCCGCGTCGGCATAGTAGCTCTGCAGCCGGGCGATCAGCGCATCGATGTCCGTGATGGTTTCGTAGGGCATGGCCCGTCCCTTATGACGCAGGCGTCGGCCGCAGATCCCGGATGCGCAGTTGAACTTGCTCCAACCCTCCCCAGCGATTGACTTCCGGCACGAAGGCCAGGTCCACCGGTTGATGGGCGGGAATGCCCCGCTCGGCCAGCGACCCCATGCGAAAGCCGATGCTGGAAAACGGAAACGACTGCCCCTGTCTCACCGTCAATTTCAAATGGTTGTCCCCGACGACCCTTGCATCCAACACCTTCAAATTCCGCACCGCCAGGAGCGGCTCCGGGTTCCCCTCGCCGAAGGGATTCAGCGCGTCCAGCTCGCGGATCAGCTTCAGGGTCACGTCGGCTAATTGTACCTCAGCATCGAGTCGCAACGTAGGGACCTGCCTGACCGCTTCATGCCCGCCGGCCAGGGCTTGGAACCGCTCGCGAAACGCCGGCAGCCGCTCCTCCCGGATCGTCAAGCCGGCCGCGCCCGGATGGCCGCCGAATCCGTCGAGCAGATCGCGGCAGGCGGCCAGCGCCTCGTAGGCGTCGAACCCCGGCACGCTGCGCACGGACCCCTTGCCGATTCCCTGGTCATTGACCGTAAGGACGACGGCGGGCCGATGGTACCGTTCAACCAGGCGCGCGGCCGCAATCCCGACCACGCCCAGATGCCACTGCCGGGACCATTCGACGATTGCGGACAGCTCCGCCGCGGCAGCGAGCTCCGCCGTCAACTCCCCGACCACGCCTTCTTCGATCTGTTGGCGTTCCCGATTGAGGGCATCCAGACGTTCAGCCAGACTGCGCGCCTGTTCTTGAGACGGCGTCGTGAGGAGTTCGACGCCCAGCCTCGCATGGTCCAGGCGTCCGGAGGCATTCAGCCGGGGCACGAGCTTGAAGGCCAGCACCCCGGTATTGCAGGGCCGCGTGAGGCCCGCCACCTCCTTGAGGGCGCGGATGCCCGGGCGGGTCCCCTTGTTGATGAGCGCCAGGCCGCGCCGGACGAACAGGCGGTTCTCGTCCACCAGCGGGACGACATCGGACACAGTCGAGAGGGCCACCAAATCGTCCTGCTGGGCCAGGACCTCCGGCGCGCCCCCATACTTCATGGAGTAAGCCTGCGAGACCTTATAGGCAAGGGCGCCCGAACAGAGGGCCGGGAACGGATAGCTGGCGTCCCGACGGTGAGGATTCACAACCCCCAGGGCCGGCGGCATGGCCTGGTCCGTCCGGTGATGGTCCGTCACGATGACATCCATGCCCAGTTCGTTGGCGGCCGCGATTTCGCGGTGCGACGTGGTCCCGCAATCCGACGTCACGAGCACCGTGACGCCCTGCGCATGGAGCCGCCGCACCGCCGCCTCATTGAGCCCATAGCCTTCCTGGATGCGATGCGGAATATAGAGGCAGGTCCGGAGCCCGCAGGCTGCGAAGAAGGTCACATAGAGGCTCGTGGCCGACATCCCGTCCACGTCATAGTCGCCGTAGAAACAGACCAGCTCGCCGGCCATACGAGCCTGTTCCAGTCGGTCGATCACCGCCTCCATATCCGGCAAGAGAAAGGGATCATGCAGCGAGACGCTCTCGGCTCCCAGCCAGCGGGACGCTTCCGCCTGGCTCGTGATTCCGCGCGCGAGCAGCACCGACGCGGTCACGGGCGAAATGGTCAAGGCCTGCGAAAGCCCTCTCTGGCGGTCCTGATCGATCGTGGGGAAAATCCAAAGTCGAGAACGCATGGCTCCAGGAAGAGGAACGGTGCGAGGATGAGTGCGTAGGTCGTTGAACGATTGGTGCGCGAGTCTAGCGGGCCGGCAAGCCCATGTCAAACGAACCGGCGACCGATGCGGTGGAGGGGTCGGTAAGCAGGCTGCGGAACTCGGCCGGCAGGGCCAGGGGCTGATGGATAGTGGAGAGAAGAGAAGCGCGGTCGGAAGTGCGGAAACGTGAGTGACTCGGGTTTCGAGTCACTCACCACCTTTTTGCACGTAGTTTTTCACGAATTCTTCGGCGTTCTTTTCGAGCACGTCGTCGATCTCATCAACGAGCTTATCGATGTCTTCTTTCAGCTTCTTCCCGGTTTCGACGACCTTGGGATTGGCTTTGACCTCGTCCTTGTCCTTCGCTTGCGGCTCTTTTCTGGTTTCCGGTCTCCGTTCCTGCTTTTCCATGGAGCACCTCCCAGTCACGCCCGTGGACGTTTCCGTACCCGTGATGGATCATCTACCGGTCACCATACTCTAGGGAGATTCAGCCCGTCAAGCCGCCGAAGATTCGCCGCAACTGATCCCGTCGATCCCTTCAATCCGATTGCTCCGACGCCTCACACGATCAGCGACACGATCAACAAGGCCACGATGTTGATCACCTTGATCATCGGGTTGATGGCCGGACCGGCCGTGTCCTTGTAGGGATCGCCGACCGTATCGCCGGTGACGGCCGCCTTGTGGGTTTCCGTGCCCTTCTTGCCCTGCTCCTCGATGTACTTCTTGGCATTGTCCCAGGCGCCGCCGCCGCTGGTCATCGAGATCGCCACGAAAAGGCCAGTCACGATGCTCCCGACCAGGACGCCGCCCAAGGCCTGCGGGCCCAGGATGACCCCGACCAGGATCGGCGAGGCCACCGGAATAATGCCCGGCACCATCATCTTCTTGATGGCCGCCTGCGTCACGATGTCCACGCAGGTGCCGTATTCCGGCTTGCCCGTGCCCTCCATGATCCCCTTGATCGTCCGGAACTGCCGGCGCACCTCTTCGACCACGAGGCCCGCGGCCTGCCCCACGGCCTTCATGCAGAGCGAGCCGAAGATGAAGGGCAGCATCCCGCCCAGGAACAGCCCGACCAGCACGGAGGGGTTGGAAAGATCGAAGCTGCTGGCGGCGCTGCCTTTTTCCACCTCGCGCGCATATTCGGCGAACAGGACGACGGCGGCCAAGCCAGCCGAGCCGATCGCATACCCTTTGGTCACGGCTTTGGTCGTGTTGCCGACCGCGTCCAGCGGATCGGTGATGTTGCGAACTTCGCTGCCGAGATGCGCCATCTCGGCAATACCCCCCGCATTGTCCGTGATCGGCCCGAAGGCGTCGATCGCCACCACGATGCCGGCCATCGAGAGCATCGAGACTGCCGCCACGGCGACCCCATAGAGCCCGCCGCCCTCCGCCCCGCCGCAGATCCAGAAGCTCAGCAGAATGGCCGCGCCGATCACCACCACCGGCCAGGCGGTCGCCTGCATCCCCACCGCCAGCCCGGCGATGATGTTCGTCGCGTGGCCGGTTTCGCTGGCCTTGGCGATGTCCTTCACCGGCGCAAAACTCTTCGACGTGTAGTAGTCGGTAATGAACACCATCGCGAGGGTCACGACCAGACCGAGCAGGGCCGCGATATAGTAGCTGACGCCGCTCACGCCGCCCACCCCGTCCATGATCGCGTTGGTGATGGGAAAGAAGGCCACCGCCGCGATTCCGCCCGCCACGAAGAGGCCCTTGTACAGGGCCGGCATGATCTCGCCGCCGGGGCTGACCTTCACGAACAGAATCCCGATGATCGTCGCAAAGATGGTCACGGCTCCCAGCGCGAGGGGATAGAGGATCGGTTGAGTCTGCCCCTTGAACAGGGTATAGGCCAGCACCATGGCCGCCACCGTCGTGACCGCATAGGTTTCAAACAGATCCGCCGCCATGCCGGCGCAATCGCCGACGTTGTCGCCCACGTTGTCCGCGATCACCGCCGGATTGCGGGGGTCGTCTTCGGGAATACCCGCCTCGACCTTCCCGACGAGGTCGGCGCCCACGTCCGCCGCCTTGGTATAGATGCCGCCGCCGACCCGGGCGAACACCGAGATCAAGCTCCCGCCGAATCCCAAACTGAGCAGGGCATGAATCGCCTTCTCCTGTCCGGCAAGGGACTGGGCGAGCGTGTAGAAGGCCGTGATCGCCAGCAGGCCGAGCCCGATCAGGAGCAACCCGGTTACGGCTCCGCCGCGGAAGGCCACGGTCAGGGCGGCATTCATGCCCTCGTGCGCGGCCTGGGCCGTCCGGACGTTGGCGCGGACCGCGATGATCATGCCGACATAGCCCGCGATGGCCGAGGCACCCGCTCCCACCAGGAACCCGATGGCGGTCAGCAGCCCGAACTTCTCGGATACGAAACCGGCGGTCCAGAGGACCACAAAGAGCCCCGCCGCCACGATGCCGACGGTGCGATACTGCCGGTTCAGGTAAGCCCCGGCCCCTTCCTGAATGGCCTTGGCGATGTCCTGCATCTTCTGATTGCCCGCATTCAGCTTGAAGACCCACATGGCCAAATAGAGCCCGTAGGCGATACCGGCCGCCGCCGCCACCAGCGCAAACGTCACAATCGCTGAATCACTCACTGTCTTGTCCTCCTGCCATGGGTGAGACGCTCCGTCTGTTCATGCCGCTCCCTGTGCCTTCAGCCCATCGACAGAACGTTGCAACAGGAGTCTGCGAAGGGACAACCGCGGATGGAGCGGGTTGGATCTGCGCGGATAACTACGTGAGAAATCGGGCCATTTTATATGGACGGCTTTCAGGGATCAAGCCGAAAGGTGGGGGCTGAGCCCTCAGGTGACCTCTGCCCTCCCTGCGGGGCCGTGCCATAGCAAACGGAAAGCCCGTTAGAGAACGGAACACCCTCATGTGCGGTGCGCAGGGGGCGTCAGATCGGCGAGGATACGAGCAATATCGCTCACGCGTTTCACGCATGAGTATGCCCACCAGCCATAGGTCCCGTCGGCATTCACCGCCGCGACCCACCGCTCGGCCGCAGCCCGTTTCACCTCTTCGAGCGGGTCGTATCCCTTGGTTTCCAGGATCACGTGACATGGGGACTCGGCCTTCAGTCGAATAATGAAATCCGGCACATAGTCGTGCATCTGGCCGTTGTGCAGATAGGGAATCGCGAACCCGAGTCCTGCATTCTTCGCAAAGGCCTCGACCGCGGGATGCCGGTCGAGATGATAAGCCGCCGACTGCTCCCACTGTTTGGTATCCGCCACGACATAATTGAGATGGCTCTTTACCACTTCACGCACATCACGACTCGTCCAGAAATCCACGTCAGCCGTCGATCCAGGGCCGCGGCGGGACTCATAGCGCGGCACTTCAGGCGCTTCGCCGGCCCGTGTATCTCCATGGATATTCGGAAGCAACCGTTCAATCGCCCAACCGTAGTAGGGAGAGAGGATGACATCCTTCTTCGATGTCGGCGGAGGAGCCTGGACCTTTTCATCCACGAACCGCCTCACGATGGCAACGAATTGGGGAAATAATCGGTGGGCTGGCACCGTACAGATGCTCTGCGAAGCGTAGTCCCTGGTCAGAGCGGAGGCGAGATCGAACACGACTTCCTGCAAGCGAAGCTTCGCTCTCAACTCCTCCAACGAGACCGTTTCTCTGCGGCCTGGACCGGCAAGAGTCAACTTTCCTTGCAGCGTGCTATGGAGTCCTTTGACTTCGACCTCTGGTGGTATCCGCCCAGGTTCCAAAACGAGTGGAGGAACAGTGGCCCAATCCACGGCCACTTTGTTGCGAATCGCTTGCGTATAGCCCTCCACGCGAGGAAATTGAATCTCGAATTGTGCTTTGGCGGGAAGGGCATGGACGTGGTATCGCTTGACGCGAGGTTGCGGCTGTCCCTGGGTATTCGCTTTAAACGGGATCACCTCAAAGGGAACGCCGAACACCTTTGCCACTTCTTCTGTGAGTCTCCCGTCCGGACCAACTTCATAGGTCGCGCGGCGCAGCCCGCGACCGACCACCTGCTCGCAGAGCAACTGAGACATGAACGGACGAAGCCCGATGATATGGGTCACGGTGTTGCAGTCCCATCCTTCCGTGAGCATGCCCACGCTGACAATGCACCGCACATCCCGCCCGGGCGGATGGTCCGGACGCCCAAGCTTGTCGGCCAGTTCCTTGAAACCTTCCGGATAGAGCGGTCGGCCGACACGATCCGCCGGCCAAGCCATCTTTCCCACGGTATCGAGCGTGAATCGCATCCAGCGAACCTCATCATTCTTGGCCTCGCCGGAATCCGACTCATGGACCACTTTGGAATCGACCCGGATCGTATTCTGCCGACCGTTGTTCTTGAACCCTTCGATCTTCACGGGAGGAATCCCCGTCGGGGCCTTATCTTCCGCCAACCATTCATAGAGCACCTTGGCAATCTGCGTGTTCTTGCAGACAAGAATGAAGACCGGCGGCCGGGGATCATCGCGATGAGCCACCCAGCTTTCTCGTTCCTTGTCCCAGAGGCTGCCCAGCATCGCGATCGGATGGTTGGCGTACTTCAGGATCGCTTCAGGTTTCGGATTTGCCTTCTTCCCTCCGCGCTCAGCCGGGGTCAGTTGAGGAAGAATCCAATGCCAGATATTGAAGTACCCGGGAATCTCCTTCCCGGTCGTATCGCGCACCGCAAGCTGAGGGATTTTCACCAAGCCCGACTCAATCGCGTCGATTAACCCGAAGTCGCTTACCACCCACGGAAAAGGCCGATTCGTGTCCTGACCGACGCGACCGAGGAAATAGGGCGTGGCGGACAGATCGAGACAAAAGTTGATGCCGCGCAGTTTCTGAACACGATCCAGCCCGTCAATCCAGACCGTCGCCTCTTTGAAAAAGTCCTCGGCCTCTTCCTCCTCGCCAAAGAGATCGTCCTCGCCTTCCTCGCGCTCCTCACGCACGATTCGATAGGCGTGGTGGGCTTCATCGTTCATCACGAGGATGTTCTGCTTCCCTCCCACTTCTCGTCCAAGAATGCGGTTGACGAGCGCCGTATCACTTTCCACATGCCTCGTTGATTCCACCGTGACCTTCTTCAGCGTGCCGTCCTTCTCGCGCTCCTCGCCCAGTACCGTCAACAGCCCGGCGTCCACTTGCCGTTCGAAATCCTCCAAGGTGAGATATCGAGTGCCACGTGCCGTCGTCGTCTTGGCACTGATGGTAATGGTCTCCTTCGCCCGCACTTCGACCCCGGCTTTGGTCACGCGCGCGCCGACACCGCCGGTTTGGATGGCCTGGGGCTCGAACACATGCCAGTTCGTGATCAGCACTCGGCCTTGTGTGAGCAACGGCATCAGGTGGGACGGAACCAGATCGCGCGTGCGGTACAGGCTCGCTTCCCCTGCGTCAGGGTCCAATTCCCGAAGGCGGTTCTTGATCGTCACATTCGGACAGACAATCAGGACGACATCGGAAAACCGCGCATCGCTTCGGTCGTTGACCTTATTGAGTATGCTCCAGGCGGCCAGCATGCCCATCACCGTGGTCTTGCCCGAGCCGGTGGCCATCTTGCAGGCATAGCGGAGAAATCCGGCGAAACCGTCCTTCCGCTTGTCCTCGCTGACCTCCTCCTGGGGGACATCGATCCCCTGCCGAAAGTCGGCCCTCGCCTCCGTGAGGAAGATGATCGTTTCCGCCGCATCGAGCTGTGCAAAGAAGAGTCGCTGCGCCCGCCCGTCCCGTCGCCACCACTGCAACAACTCCAGCGTCGTTCTCGTCACGCCCGGATAGCCCTCAAGGCGCCACCTCTTGATCTGGGCGCGAATGTGGTTGACGAGTGTCAGTTCGATGGCCGTGCCGACCACTCGACCGGCTTCCGTGTCCGGCTTGGCCTTGGGATCGCGATAGAAATACATCGCCGGCCGGCGCCCCGTCCGCCGTTCCGGGGTCTCGCCTTCCACGATGTGCCAATGCTCGGTGGGTTCATCGAAGGGGGAGTTCAGAATCGGCTCGGGGACTTCGTAGCCGCTCATCGGATGACGGTTAGGCCTGCAATACCGCCTGAGGGGTCTTTCTTCCACGTTCCGTACGATCGAAATCCGAATCGAAACTCACGAGAACGAGATTATGCTTCTCGGCAGCCACATACTGATAGGCATCGTCGAAATCCAGCCTGAACTGTTGCATCACGTCCACAAGAGCGTGCGTGTTTTCCGGCGCGAGATGGACCAAGGACACGGCACCTTCCAGAAGGGCATCCTGCGTGAAATTCAGCAAGAGGCCGCTCTTATTCAGCCTTGTCAAAACCAGCCCGATCGAGTGGAAGGAAAAGTCGGTGAGAAACAGTCTGCCGGTTTCGGTTGAATCGAAAAACCGACGAACTTCCTCAAATCGTTCCTGCTCAAGGAGACGCTCCAACCAGACATTCGTGTCGACCAAATACATCCTCAATCCCCCCGCCATTCGAGCGCTTTCTTTTGAAGCTCGAGTGAGGTGTATTGGCCACGGAATTCTTTGAGCCCGCCAGCCCAGGTCTGCGCCAAATACTTCTTCCTGCCCTTGACACGCTTCTCCAACAAGTATTGTGCGAATTCTCGAACCTCTTCTTGCATATCAGGCGGAAGCTCTCGCACAAGTTCTTCTAAAGTCTTCATCGTTTCCCTCCAATACACAACGACAGGCCGGATGAGGTTTTTCTGTACCACTACTCTACGCCAGCTTCTTCACCACCAGCAATTCATTGCCGCGATCGTCGATCACCTTGACGGCGATCTGCCTGTGCTCGCCGGCCTCAAACGGCGCGCTGGTCGTCCCGGAGAGATGATCCCACACGTGTTCTTCATATTCGCCCTTGAGGGCCTTTTTCAGGTTGTCCCAGGCACTGGTGCGAGGGAAGAAGGCTTGGGAGACGTGAAAGCAGAGGTCGTTGTAGTCCGTGTCCAGGAACCAGGCCGGCACATCGGCTCCGGGTTTATGATCGACCTCCATCGTGACGGGATCGAACACGTCCAAACCAAGCAGCTCGACTTGGTATTGCACAGCCTCGCCCTTGCGGGGTGAGGGGCTCTTGAGCTTCTTGACTTGGACTTCCGGCTGGCCGCAGACGCTGAAGATTTGGCTCGACCTCATGTTCTTGAGCAGATCGCCCATCATCAAATCCGGCGTCGCCTGCACATAGGTGGCGGGAACACCCATCACGTCGGCACATTTCTCCACCAACGTTCTCGCATTCGGTTGAATGGCAAAGCCGGCCACGTAGAGGTGCGTGTAACTCTTGGCATGGGCCTCCCGCGCCGCTTCATAGACCAGCTTCTCGCTCACCGCGCCGTTCTCTGGTCCAAAGACAAAAGCCACCGGCCTATCCTGACCATTCGCTACGAGGGCTTCTGCTGACAGTGAAAGGGTCTTGGCCGGAGGCCTGATGTTCTTCAACGTGACAGTTTTGTTCCCTTCGAGCCGGAGCACCGGGCTCTTGCGCAACACTTCGAGCATGCGATCCACAAAGGAACCGTAGGCCTCGGTTGAAACAGTCCCGGAATCCTCAACACCGTCCCCTTCCCAATCCACCGGCGTCGGGATCGTGGCTTCAAAGCAGAACGGCCCGCTCACGCGGGTGATGCCGTTTTCAACCTCCGGGCGGTCCACCAGCACTTCCTCCTGTGGCGGCTCATTGTTCGCGATGGACTTGAGCGTGATGTGCGGAACGATGCCACCGACCTCTTCGCCCTTTTTGTTCTGTTTCCGTTTGTAGACGAATCCGCCGGCCGGACCGCGTGATTGGTCTTTCAACTCGTACCAGGGAAACGTGGCGGTCAGCAGCCGCTGGCGGGCCAGGGCGAGCGGCACGCGGCTCGTATCAATCGTGATCCAGCGCCGGCCCCATTGCTCGGCAACGTAAGCCGTGGTGCCGCTGCCGCAGGTCGGGTCCAGCACCAGATCGCCTGGGTCGGTGGTCATGAGGAGGCAGCGCTGGAGAACTCGCGTAGCGGTTTGGACCGCGTATATGCGTGGCTCAGAATATTGCCCCGTAATAGTGTCAGTCCAATTGGCGGTCAAGGGCTGGTAAGGAAAGTCGTTGAGATACCGAACATATCTGAGAGAGTTTTGACTTACATAGATGCGCCCAGCTTCAGCTATACGTCTCATTCCTCCTGGAGAAGTCGTCCAAAACCTTGAACCAGGCACATAGGATTTCCCTTCATACTCAAAAGGGGTCTTGCCCTCGCTGTAGAAATGGCTGCTTGTGAGATCGCTCACCGAAAATAGTTTCGCATCTCTGGGGAGAGAACCGACAGCTTCATCTTTAGATACACGGCGACGAGATCCATCCGCCAACTCGACATAGGAATAAAAGCTAAGATCGCTGTCCGACCCTTTTTCTCCATAAAGCTGACGATACTTTATCTTGCTCAAGTCACGACAGTACCAGATGAGATAGTCAGCGTTTTGAGCGACTAAGCCAGATGTCAGAGCCGAGGTTTTTCGAAACGATATGAGTCCAGCATGACTGTCTGCCCCGAACACCTCATCCATCACCTCCCGCACATGGTGCAGGTTCTCGTCGCTGATCTGGACGAAGATGCTGCCGCTGGGGGTCAAGAGATCATGCGCCAAGAGCAGCCGGTCGCGCAGATAGGTCAGGTACGAGTGCAGGCCCAGTTCCCAGGTGTCCCGATAGGCCTGGACCATCTCCGGCTCGCGGGTCATGTCTTCGTCGTCGTTGTGGCTGACATCGCGCTTGCGGACGAAGGGCTGGAAGTTGCTCCCGAACTTCACGCCGTAGGGAGGGTCCATGTAGATCATCTGGACCTGGCCGCCGAGCCCTTCGTAATGCAGCAGCGAGTTCATCACGACGAGCGAATCGCCCAGGACCATCCGGTTCGTCCAGTTATCCTGATACTCGTAGGCCTTGAGCACCTGATCCGTGATCGAATGCTGCGGATCGCCGAACAGGTCGTACATCGTTTGCTGCTGGTCTCGCTTGTGCCCGGCCAGTGTCTCGATGACGGCTTTGGTGGACAGCCGCTCGTGAATGAAGAGCGGTAAGGTCGGCACGTCGAACGACAGTCGCTCGGCTTTGCCGGCCCAGTTTAAGAACGGCTTGCTGAGTGTTTTGAGTTCGCGCAGCGCCTCTTCGGCCTGACGCAGGGCCTTGGCGACTTCACCCTCGCCCCCGCCCTCTCCGATCGAGGGAGAGGGGATGGATGCAACGCGTAACTCGGCGATGTGCCGCTCAAGCCTTGCGATCAAGGCCTCGCCCTGTTCCCGCGCCGGATTCGTGGCATCCCAATCGAGGGCCGGCGACAGCGAGGAGTCGTACCGGTAGGTCTTGGGCGCTTGCTTCTTCTTGAACTGCGCCTGCGTGCCGACGTCCGGCCGCAGGAGCCCCTTGGCGTCAGGGTGCTGATAGGGCGCCGCTGTTTTCTTTCCGGCGGGCTTGCGTGGGGATGCTTTCGCCATCGAACCGGCTCCAACTTAGTGGAAACACGTGTCGGCGGCAAAGTAAAGCAGAACCGGTTCAAAAGGTCCAGCCCTGTCTTGTCTCCCGGGCTTGCGGCGCAGGGAACGGGATCGCGGGCCGGGTTTGCGCCGATGAAAGACGGTTTGTTATAGTCCGCGGATCACGGAGGGAGGACCCGATGGGAATGGCGCCGGAGTATATCGTGGTGGAAGGGCAGGAGTTCAGCAAGGCCAAACTGACCCTGGACAGCCACGTCTACAAGAACTGCACGCTCGACGATTGCGACATCTACTACTGCGGCGGCGCCTATGAGCTGATCGACACGCGCGTGACCAATTGCCGCCTGATCCTGAATCACCCCGCCAAGGGCATGTACGCGGCCATTCAGATCTTTAAGATGAAATCCCCCGGCTCGACGATCATTGCCGATTGACGCCCAGCCGTCCGCCCGTCCTGACTCACCGTTTCTTCATCCGCGGCGAACGCCGTCACTTGCTGATCGGAACGTTCTCCGCGTATTTGGTGATGGGCACGGCTTCGAACACGGGATCCTGCGCCCCCTTGGGGGATTCCGCCTCGATGCGCTGGAGAAACGCGCTCGGTCCGGCTACGGGGGCGTAGTTGAGCGACAGCTCCACGTCGAAGCTCTTGGTGTCCTTCGGGGTCGGGAACGTGAAGGTTTCCACCCGCGTCTCCTCCGGCTTGAGCACAGTGTCTTCCGCCACCTTGACCGCTTCGAAGTCGAACACCGTGGGCTGGCCCTTGGCGTCCAGGTATTTCCTGCCGTATACCCGCCTGTCGGTATGGACCGTCCGGAGGTTCTTGCCCTTGATCGTCAAGTCCAGCGCCACGCTGGCCCAGCCCGGATGGGTGGTCGGCAGGCTGTGGGGCACGAGACTGTGGACCTTGACCGTGACCTTGGTCTTCTCGCCCTGCACCTCGCTGGTCACCTCCAGCTTCGCGGCCTCCTGGCGCAGCTTCCCGACTCGTCCGGGGAAGGTGTGGTTCGCGACCTTGCGCTTGTTCTCTCCGTTGGCCGATTCGCCAAGCTGCTCCGGCATGTGACAGGTCTGGCATTCCTTGCCGGACTTCACCGCCTTGCTGGTCTCCCACGATCCCAGCAGATCATTGCTCGTTCCCAGGTTGCCCGCGGTCGGCACGGTCAGGTGACAATTCAAGCAGAGGGAGGACTTTCGGAAGAGGTCCAGGTCCGCGGATTGATGGGCCAGGTTCGGCGCGGCGTCCTTGTAGGGCCCGTAGAGGGTCTTGCTCCCGACATCGTACTTGGGCATCGGCGGATGCGCCGTCCGATCCACTTCTTTGATCAGGTGGCATTGCGCGCAGGCCACGCCGTCGATCGAGGGATCGCCCGATTGCACCTGCTTGATGAAGGACTCGGCGAGATCCGGATACTCCTTGATGTGCGGCGCATGGCAGCGCAGGCAGAGGGCCTTGTCCTTCCCGCCGGAAAAGGCCAAATATTGATCGATGGCGGCGCGAAACGCCGGCGAATGCAGCGAACGGGACAGGGGCGAGGTTTCCCATTCTTCATAGACCCGCTCGTGGCACCGTTTGCATTTGGCGGCGAGGGGAAAGGCCTTCTCCAATGGCAACTTGCCCTTGGCCGCCTCTTCCGCCCGTCCGGATTCCAGCGACAGGCCGACGAGCAGGACCACCATCCCGACCGCCCCGACGATGACGCCCTTCCTCCATGCCTTGTCTCGATTCACAACAGCCCCCCTTCAACCAGCCAGCCGAGGTGCTTGCTCCTGGCACGACGACGCTACAAGGTTTTCACTCGATAGGTCAGGACCCGCGGCTGAATGTACTCGTCGATGATGTTCCCGGCGCGTTTCCGTTCATCTTCACTCGGAAGCGTCGCCAGGTACTGATCGCGGAGCGCCGGCGAGGGCTCGGGGATGAGTTGATAGGTCAAGACGGCTTCGACGGATGCCGGAACCGCCGCGCCTTGCCAGGTATGGGAGAACGGGACTTTTCTGGTGGTCCCTCCCTTGATGAAGGGGTCGGGGATCGGTCCCCTGAGAATCTGCTCGTAGGGCAGGCCGAACCGCTTCTCTTCGGTGGTCAGGACGTTCCCCTGCGCGTCCTTGACCGTGATCGTCAGCAGGAATTGCTTGAGCACCGGGTCCCCGTCCGGGAAGCTGTGGGGCAAACTGCCGACCCTGACGAGCGCCGTGCCGGCGACTGAGTTGGCCGATTTCGTCGCCTCGATATCGACCCGGGGCATCCATTCCGCTTGCAGGTTCCGGTTCTTGAGCAGCGTCCCCGGAATCACCACGCCGCGAAACCAGTGGCGTCCGATCTGCCGCGTGAGCGACCCGCGCTTGGAGGTGGAGCTGCCGGTGGAGGGCTCCATGTGGCAATCCTGACAGATGGTCCCCTGCAGGATCTCGCCCGGCAGGTCCCGCTTCGTGACGTCCTTGACCTTGTCGAAGTGGCACGAGGCGCAGAAATTAGCGCCGCGATAAAGGTCGGACTGTTCGGCCGTATGGACCAGGTTCTCTTCGGGATCGCTGTAGGGGCCGTAGAGCGTGCTCCCGGGCTTGATCTTGAAGGTCGGCGGGGGCCCGCCGTTGGGTTCGATGGCATGGATCAGGTGGCAGGAGGCGCACCCGATGCCCTCCACCGTCACCTTTCCGTTCAGCACCTGCTCGGCGATTTTCCCCGCATGTTGCGGATAGACGGTCGTGGCCGGAACATGGCACGACAAGCATTTCGTCTGTTGCTCCGCGGTCGGTTTGGTCTGCATCCAGAGGCCGAAGACGGTCTTGAAAACCGGGGACTCCAGCGAAGTCCCGTGGAGCAGCGCCGCATCGACGCGGCCGAAGGTCTTGAGGTCGGGCGTCTGCTCGCGCATGCCCTTCCATTCTTCGTAATGGCGGTCATGGCACTGTTTGCAATCCTCCGACCGGATGAAGGTCTTTTCGATTTCGGCGACCCATCCTTCCACGCCATCCGATGCTTGGCCGGAGGCCTGGCCTGCCTGTTTGTCCCCGGCGCCGGCTCCCGCCGGCCCGTCCGGTTTCTGCGCGACCGCCCCGTCGTAGACCGCAACGGCCCCCATGAGCACCGCGATCAGGAACAGGCTGCCCGCCTTGATCCATCGCCACGTCCGCAACGTCGTCATGCCCTCCTCACGGCCTGGTCAGTCCTTCAGGATGCGCACGAAATGAAAATTCACGCCCCAGCCGACCGGGTCTGATGGGTCGGCCGTCTCATAGGTCCCGACCGTGAAATTCTCGGTCTTCATGGCCCGCTGGAGCGCGCAGCCGAAATCGCTCATGGTCTTGATGTCGATCTTGTCGATCTCTTTGACCACCGCGCCGACCTTGATCCCGGCCAGATCCGCGGGAGTCCCGCCGATCACCTCGAACACCACCACCCCCTCGGCCCGCTGCAGCTTGAGCTGTTTTTGAATCTCCTCGTCCACCGGCCCGACGGCGATGCCGAACTCCTCTCCCAACACCATCGCCTCTTCTTCTTTCATCTCGCAACCCTTTATAGAAGCCTGGGCAAAGGCATCGAGCCGCCCTCCCACGATGGTCAGAAGCACAACTCCGGCAACAAAAAAAGCCCGACCGGACGGCAGGGCTTCTTGGCCGGCGGCCTTACGCGGAAAGCTCGCCACTCGATCCGTTCCTTTCCTCGCTGCGTCGGCCTTCTCACTCACTCAGAGGCCGCCGCCCATTTTCCGCTCATCAACCGGCTCACACGGTCGGATCGATCGAAAGCTGAAACCAGGGCGCCACAGCCTTTTGCCCGTTTCGTTCCTTGTTCTCTCCGTTCCAGACCGCAAACGAAATCGTCTGCACCCGTCCCGGCACCAACTTGGCCTCGTTCTCCTGATCGGTAGAGGCCAACGGCCGCTTCATCACCACGCGCCACACCCCGTCCTTCCAGATGGCCTTGCCTTGAATGCGGCCCTGGCTCTGCTTGCTGGTTAAGGTACTGAAGCCTCCCCCGACCAGATCCTCCACCGAGGAGGCGCGGCGGGGAATCACCTCGAAGGTCCGCACGCCGCCCTTCTGCCGTTCGCCGGCCTTGGCCGCCCGGCGATCGACGTCGCTCTGCCAGTCGGCCTTCCAATGCCAGATGTTGATGTAGTGGTCAAGCTGCCCCATGCAGAAAAAGGCCGGGGCGTCGCCCAGCGGCAGCCCGATCGCCACCCCGTCTCGGAACGTCCCCGGAGTCAGGCGGTCGTTTTTCGTGTTGTCCTGCCATTCCAGCAAAAAGGCGATGTCGCTGCCGTTATGCACGGACCGGACCGTCAGCGCGCGCGCAGTGGGCTCCGGCCACACGGGCCGCGTCACCACCTGGCCGCTCAGCGGGAGCGTCATGACCGGGATTTTTTCCCAGGCCGCGTCGTCAGGGCTGCTTGGGATCTCGCCCGTTACCAGGTGGGCGCGGATGACCATGCCCTCCGAGCCGACCAGGGGCACGCCCAGCCAGGCAAGGAGCGTCGCGCAGAGAAGACACGAGAGGAGGATCGTAGAAGGAGCACGAAGCGACAGACGGGCTGAAGGTAGTGGCACCGGATCCGACCTTTCACGATGGTACGCCTCACACGATCGCCCATGGTCGCGTACCAGACTGGTGCGCTGTCAACTGTCTGCGGGGCCGGTTACCAGAGCCGGACTCGCCGGACCCGATTTTCTCCCCGCTCGCACACGTACAGATGCCCTTGGCGATCCAACGCCAATCCCACGGGGGAATTCACCACCGCCTCGGTGGCGACTGGCGCATCGCCGATTTTGGCTTGAAGCACCTCGTCCTTGGCCACGAAGCGGGCCGCGCCGCAGCCGCCCATGTGTTTGTCCTCGTAGCCGCTGTCCCCGTTTCCCGCGATCGTGGCGATCATCCCCGTCTGGGCATCGACTTTTCGCACGCGGTGATTCATGGTGTCGGAAATGTAGAGATGGCCCTGCTGATCGAACGTGACCGCTTCCGGCGCATGCAACATCGCTTTCACGGCCGGCTTGCCGTCGCCGTCAAAGCCGTAAAAGCACTTGCCGGCTACCGTCGAGATCGTCCCCTTGTGGCGGTCGATCTTCCGGACCCGATTGCTGCCCTTGTCCACCACATAGATATGGCCGTCCGGTCCCACCGCAATCCCGACCAGATCGTACAGCCTGGCCTCCATGGCCGACTTGCCGTCGTCCAGGTACAGGGACAGGTCCACCCCCTCGGCGCAGCCGGGACGCAGCCATTCGTCGTCGCCCGTAAAGTCGATGCCGATCGCGTCGCCGGACAGCACGACCAGATTCTTTGCCACCAGCGGCTGTTCGCGCTCGTCGTCCTCGCTCGTCCAGAAGCCGGCAATGGTCTCGATCAGGCCGCGTTTTATGTCGAACCGCCGCACGCGATGGGCTTGGGTGTCGGCGATATACATGACGTCGTCGCGGTCGATCGCGATGGCGGCCGGGTAGGTGAGATTGACGTCCAGAGCCGGCCCGTCTCCGTTGAAGCCGAACTGTCCGGTGCCGGCCACCGTGGTGATGATGCCGGTTTCGGCGTCGATCCTCCGGATTCGATTGCTGCCGCTGTCGCAGACGTACAGATTGTTCTGCGAATCGACGGCCACGTCCAGCGGGAGGTACAGGCCAGCTTCCCCGCAGGGCCCCTCGTCGCCGCTGTAGCAGGTTTCGCCGATCCCGGCAAAGTTGTGCAGCGTGCCCTCGCGGAGATTGACCCGGCGGATGCGATCCGATCCGGACTCGGCGATGTAGAGCCACGCCTCGTCACGATCAAGCGTGACGTGGTGCGGCAAGGGGATGCCGGCCTTGACGGCCAATTTGCCGTCGCCGGTGCTCCGCGCCTTGCCGTTGCCCGCAAACCGTTCGATGCATCCGACTGGCAACTGGACCTGGGTTTCCATGAATGACGTTCCTTTTCGCGCGTCGGCGCCGCCCGTTGCTGAGGATTACGCCCGCGGAGCCTGAGGCGCCGGGGCAGCCTGGACGTCCGCCACCGTCGCGCCGGCCGGTTGGGCCGGCGCCTGTGGCGGCGCCGCCGTCGACTGCGCCTGTTGGGCGGCCGCGATTTGCTGGGCTTCGGCCTCGATCGCTTCCGCCTCGTGCACCGACTTCTTGAACCCCTTGATGGCCTTGCCCAGTCCTTCGCCGAGCTGCGGCAGCTTGCCCGCGCCGAAGATGATGAGCACGATCACCAGGATGAGAATGAGCTCTGTGAATCCCAGACTTCCAAACATGGTCGGGGTACTCCTTCGCTTAGGGTGTAACGTTACGGCGCGCTCGCTTCCCTAGCCCGCTTCGAGAACCGCTCCTTCAGGCGCTTTCTGGCTTCCTCGGCCTGTTCGAACATCTTACACTTATCATAGACGTTGATCAGATTGTAGTGGGCCAGCGGCTCATCGGGATTGTGCTCGACCGCGCTCTCCATCACCCGGATGGCCAGATCGACTTTGTTGTGGACCAGCGCGACCTCCATGAGCTTGAAGCTCGATTCCAAATGCTTCGGATCAAGCTCCAGCGTGCGCATGTAGCATTGCATGGCCATGTCGATCGTGTTGTAATCCGATACCTGGGGATTGTCGAGCTCGACATACACGCCCGCCAGGTTGTACCAGGCGATCGGATCCTCCGGCGTGATCTCCACCAGCCGCTCGAAATGCTCCTTGGCCTGGAGGAAATTCTTCCGGTCCGCGTAGAGGCGCCCGAGATTGAACAGGCTCAACACGTCGCCCGAGAAGACGGTGAGCGCCTGCTTGAACTGCGCCTCCGCTTCATCCACCATGCCTTTGGTGGCGTAGATCGTCCCGAGATTGGAATAGTACATCGCCAGCGATCGGTTCATTTCTGCCCGAAGGCCTTCGGCCATGTCGATCGCCTTCTTGACCTCCGTCAAGGCGTCGTCCAGCCGGCCCTTGCTGAAATACAGTTCCCCCAGGCGGCACCGGGCCTGAAAGTCATCCGGCTCCTCAGCCAGTAGTTTTTCGAGTTCGCTGATTTCTTCGTCCGGCGAGAGCGGATGCTCTTCGGACGCCACGCCCGCGCTGCCGGGCTCTGATGGTGATGGGGTCTGCTGTTCCATGGTGCTCCTGTTCGTCTCTATGAGTGAGTCCCGACCAGCGGGCTCGATGATGGCACAAGCGACTCCTGCGTCTCAGCTTGCGGATCGGCCGCAGCCAACTTCAGCCGGTCCAAGCCCAGAAGGATGAGGCCGAGCACCACCATGAGCGTCAAATGCGACAACTGCAAGGCATACCCGGCGGTGAACATCAACCCGATCCCATAGCCGGCCAACCGGCCCATCCGCACCAGCTTGATCACGGTATAGGACCAGCACAACAGGCCGACCAGATAGAGGGCGAACGGCAGATAGAAGGTATAGCCCATCCCCATTTGAAAGATCCAACTGATCCCCTCCCCGGCTTTCCGCATCCGGAAGGCCGCCTCCGGATCATAGGCGCCAAGCAGGAAATCGATGAAGAAGAGCGCAAGAAAGATGCCGCCGCCGACCACCCCGAACCAGATCACCCGGCGGCGCTGCCGGCGGTTCCGGCTCCAAAACCCTTCTGCGCCGAACGCTACAAAGCTCAGGATGCTGGCGAGCACCATCAGGGCCTCCCCGCCCCGGCTGATCTCGTGCACCAAGGGGACGGGGGTGGCGATCCCCAGGACGCCGTAGGTCGTGGACATGATTTGAAAATAGAGCCAGCCGGAAATCCCAAAGAAAAAGGTGAGCACGAAGATCCGCTGGCTCCAGGAGGCATGGGTCCGCAGATAATGGACGACCAGCAGCAGGATCGCGAGCCAGGCGACCGCATTGTAGGCCACGGACGCCAGCATGCCCATCTCGACCTGCGCGATGACCAGAACCACATAGGCCAACGTCAAGACCAGCAGCAGCGCCACCGGCGGCCAGATGGCCCGTTCGAGCCAGGAGGCGGAGGCGGCATGAACGGCGCGCACCAGCAGGAGCCCCAGCGCCAGGAAGACCAGCAGCGCCACCACGTTCAGCAGCACGAATCCGATCGAGGACAGCCCCTTGAAGAGCCATCGCACCGATTCGTGCTCCTGGGCGACCTTGCTGAAATGCATGCCGAGGCGGGACGTGAGCCGATAGAGAATCAGCTCCAGCAGGCCGGCGAACAGGGTGAGCTTGATCGTGTACTCGAACAGCAGCCCCTGCTCATCGACCCGACCGATCGTCTTCTCCGCGGCCATCGGGGTCGTCATCGATTCACTCTCACTCCGGCCCGTTACGGCGCCGACGGCACGGTGGACTTGGCCCGCGCGATATACAACAGGCCGTCGGCCATGGAATAGTTAAACGGCAGCTCGCACACGACCTCGCTGATCTTTTCATACACATGCTGGTAGACCCGCTCCGCCTGATCCGGCGTCATGCCTTCTTGGACCTCGTAGAAGTACCCGAGACTGAGATCCTCCGAGGAGGGCCGCATGATCCGCCGGATGCCGTACCCGCCCGGATCGCTCATGATCGGCGCTTCCTTCTCCAGGTCGAACAGGCAGGGTTGGCAGGAAAAGCCGTAGGAATCATGGAGCTTGGAATTCTGCACGACGAAATTCATGGTCTCCAGGGCTTCTTCTTCCGTTTCCGTCGGGAAGCCCACGATCACGTAACAGTGCACGGCGATTCCCAGGTCGATGCAATCGTTCGTGATCCGCCGCACGCTTTCCTGCTTGATCCCCTTCTTCATGAAATCCATCATGCGCTGGTTGAACGTCTCCAGCCCGAAAACGATCTTGAGACAGCCGGCGTCGCGCATCTGTTCCAGCAATTCGCGGCTGAGATTCTTTTCGAAGCGCATCTCCGCCGTCCACTGAAGGTTCAAGCGGCGCTCGTTCAAAATCTGGCAGAGCCGCTTGGTCGGCGACAGCGCCAGGCATTCGTCGGTAAAGAAGAAGTACGGCGTGTCATACTTGTCCCGCATCATCGCCAGGTCATCCGCCGTCTTGCCCGGATCTTTTTGCCGGAAATTCTGATGGTCGAGCGTCAAGGCGCAGAAGGCGCAGTCCTTGTAGTAGCACCCGCGCGAGAACTGCACCGGCAAGACGGTTTCCGGAGCCAGGTAGAGATCCAGCGGGAAACCGTCGTAGTCGGGGGCCGGAAGCTGCCCGATATTTTCCGAATAAAAAGGCTGGTTGACCGTGATCTTGCCGTTCTGGCGATAGATCAGGTTGGGAACCTTGCTGTAGTCCCGCTTCCCGCTGAGTTGATTCACCAACTCCAGCAGTGCGGTCTCCCCTTCGAACACGATGAAATCGTCCGTGAGATCAAACAGGCTCGGGCAACGCCGGAGATTGTCCACCAAGCGCGTGAAGATGCTGCCGCCGATCGTTACATGCAGGCCGGGATTGGCCTCCTTGATCAACCGGCAGAGCGTCAACCCGGGGACGATCTGGGAGGTGGCGGTAATCGAGACGCCGACCAAGTCCGGCGATTCCGCCAGGATGGAAGGAAGAAACCGTTGCCGGAAAAAATCGATATAGGGATTCTGCGCCTCATCGCGAATGACTTTCATCAAGTCTTTGGATGAGTAGAGGGAATAGCTGTTGAATTGATTGTCAACGACCGTCAACCGGGTGGGAAAATAGAGGGTCGAAATCAGCTCCAGCCATTTGTCGACGAGAAACAGGCTCTCGCGGTACCGTTCCAGATCGTAAAAGCCTTCCCCCCGCAACGTGTCTTTGGCCGGCTCGATCCGATCGATCAGGTACGGAAACCGATCCAACGACTCCACGACACGGGCATAGTGCTCGGCGCTGCCCGGGCCCGACTCGCCCTGCGCCTGCCGCTCCAGATGCTTGGCCTTGTCGTTCAGCCGCTCGTAGACCTCCACGCCATACTCGCGCGTGAGCAGCCAATCGAGCAATTCGATGCCGATATCTCGCTGCCCCACCTGTTGCACACCGTGTTGCCGCAGAAACCCGGTCAAGGACGGCAAGCTGAGATACGGCTGCGAGGGATGCCATGTCGGAGGAAAGACCAGAGATATCTTCATGTGCCTCGATTGACGGTGTTTGGACCCAAGACCCCTGAATTGCGGAAGAATCTCGAATTTTTATACACCCCGCCTTCGCGCAATTGCAACCCCGGCGGAGCGCAGACGGCCGGGCCAGACTTCGACATGCGGCGCGGGAACCGCGCAGGCTCGTCCGGCTTGGAGTCGGCGCGTCCAAAATGAAAAGCCCCGACAGGTCTTTCAACCCTCGGGGCTTTTCTCGACTCACGGAACGACCGATTCGGCTAGCGCGATCCTCGGCCGCTCCCTCGCTCAGCCTTCCTCACGGAAGCTTGAGGGTATACCAGGTGGAGATACCCTTCATGCCGTTCCGCTCGACGTTGCTGCCGTCCCAGGCCGCAAACGCGATCGGCACAGAGGCTCCCGCCTTGAACTGCACATCGTTCGGGTCGCCGGTTTCCAGCGTCCGCTTCACGACCACACGCCAGGTCGGACCGGTGAATCCGCCGCCCTTCACCGAGCCGGAGGGCTCCCACACGCCGTTGCCGATCACATCCTGATGGGCCTGCGTCGTCAAAGTGCTGAAGCCGTTGGCATTGAGGTCCTCGACCGAGCTCACCCGCAGGGTCGGATCCGACATGATGTTGCCGGACCAAATACCGGGGTTGAAGGGACCAAGGCTCCGGCCGATCCGATCCGGATAGGTCACGCCGCCGGCCGGTTCTTCAAAGTAATAATCCCAGAAAATGC
Source organism: Nitrospira tepida (assembly GCF_947241125.1). Lineage (NCBI taxonomy): Bacteria > Pseudomonadati > Nitrospirota > Nitrospiria > Nitrospirales > Nitrospiraceae > Nitrospira > Nitrospira tepida. Next base: position 3,389,024 of record NZ_OX365700.1, read on the forward strand.
CGGGATACTGGTCATCCACATCCCAGAGACCGGCGCTGTCCTTTCCAAGGTCCTTCTGCCACTCGGCGTTCCACCGCCAGATGTTCACGGTCCCGCCGGACTGCCCCATACACTGGAACGGAGGCGCGCCGGACGTATTCACCGGGAACTGGATGGCGGCCTGGTCGCGGAAGTCCTGCGGTCCGATCGTCGTATCGTTCTTCGTTTGATCGTTCCACTCGACCCGGAAGCCGATATCCTTGCCGTTCGACACGGCCTTGACGAAGACCGTCTTGACGGCGAAGTTCGGGTGCATCGGCGTCGTGATGGTCTGCCCGCTGAGCGGGATCATCACGCCCGGCACCCCTTCCCACTGAGGATTCGCTCCATCCATCGGGATGGGGCCCTTGATCGCCTTGACCGGGATCGTCACCGGTTGGCTGACCGCCAGAGGGATCTGCCCAATCGTCAGCATCACGCCGACGACCAGAGCAGAGACGAGAATGCCAAACACTAGGCTTTTGCTGCGTGTCTGCACGAGCCTCATGAATATGCCCTCCTCTCGATAAGTAGGATTAAGAACTCAAAAACCGTTCACCCAAACTCCGCAATAAGTGCATGGAACGCCCCACATGAAAAAACAGCACGGCGATCGTGAGCCTTACGCCGTCCCGAACGGCCCTTTCTCCTCCTTTTCCTCCTGCTTGTCCAGAAAAGACTGCGCCCCGACCTCGCTCAAGAGCATGCTCAATTCGTTACCGCGATCCTGAGCGCCACATTCATAGGTCTGACCTTCTGGGGCATTGAAGGTGGCGGGACGATAATCCGTTTCAGAATAGGGTTGGGGGGTCACTCCGAGGTACGCAGCCTCGAAGTCCATCCAGGCTCCACAGATATCGGCGATGAAGCGGAACAGCCCTGAGTCGGACTTCTTGGAGAGCATACGGGAGAACAGGGGAACCCATCGACCGATATGATTCTTGACGAACTTCTTTTGCGCGTCCACCACGATTTGTGTCTTCTCGGGTCCGTCATGGCACAGCGCATAGGATTCCTTGTAGGCGAGGAAATGCATGAACTCGAGTTCGACGCTCAGGTGATCCAGACGCTCATGGATATCCTTGGACAGTTCCACGCCGAAGGCTTTGTAGAATCCCGCGATGTCCCCCATCACATGCGATTGGGCGAACACGTGGTCGTTGCCGAACAAGGTCTCGTAGGGAGGACAATCCAGCGTGATCACGTTGCTGAAGACGCGGCGGTGCTCGGCCTGGAGATCTTCCAGCTTCCAGTTGGAACATTCCGCCGCCACCCACCGCTCGACATCGTCGAGCAATTGACCGATGGCCTGCAGCCGATGAGTGGCCCGCTCCCCGCCCGCTCCGGCGAGAGCCTTATCAAGCCCTTGGATCGCGGCGCGTCCGTCCTCGACAAATTCACCGGACTGGAGATAGTCGAGAAACTCATCATCCTCGGGGAACAGGAGACTCCACGAGATCAACAGATAGACTTTGCTTCGATTGAGCGCTCGCTCGACTGCAGGAGAATCCTTCACTGCTGCTGTGGCGGGAACGACCGTGGCGGAACCGCTGGTGGCACTGTGTTTCCCAGTCATTCTATTTTCACCCCCTCGGTTTTACACTCGATGGAAACGCGATCGTTTCCGTCGATGATCTGCATCGAGCGCACAAACCTGTGGCCAGGCTGGCGTATCATAGGTAAAGGACAAAACTGTGTCAAGCAAGAACCATAGGCCGCCTCCTGCTGCTCAAAAATTCCCGGCAGCCCCCCTGCCCCGGCGAGATCCCTCTTGACATGTCCTGAATTCCCCCCTCTCCATACCTCTCCTCGCGGAGGCCCTCAGGACTGCCGGACAGGCTCCTAGGAGGCCGGGACGCGGGGCGGATAGACCTTGATGGCCACCTTATCATTGACGGATTTGCATATATGTTCGCAGATTCCGCATCCGACGCACCGGTCGTCGAGCACGTGCAAGCGCATCGTCTCAAAATCCATCTCCAGCGCGTGCATCGGGCATTGTGACACACAGGCGTGACACCCCTGACCGGCCGTACAGAATCGATGGGACACGACGGCCAGGCCCATCCGGACCTCCGCGCGATCGGCAAGGGTGAGCAAGGCGTCGGTCGCGCAGGATTGGATGCAAGGGGTATCGTCGCACAGATAGCACGGCGCCTGATCGGGATAGATCACCGGCGTACCATCCCCTGTGTGGAAGCCGATGCTGCCATGGGGACAGGCCTTGGCACAATCCTGGCAGCGCGTACACCGTTCTAAAAACAGCGCCTCTTCCACGGCGCCGGGAGGGCGAAGAAAATCCGGCCGGGGCGGCGCGGGGGCAGCCACTGGCTGCGGCTTGACATCGCTTTGTTTCTTAAATTCGTAGGCCGCCCGAGCAATGGAAACGACCGAATCCTTGAAAAATTGGCGGCGCCCGTATTCGTCCTTGGCTGCCATGACTCGTGCCACGCCTCTTCCTCTACATAATATTACATGACGCCGTCGGCGCGGAGCTTATACACCTCGACGCACCGGTCACAGGCTCCGTACTGCACATCCCAGCCGGGATGGTTCTCGCGAATGAAGTCGAGCACGTATCCTTCCACCTTTGTGTCGAGGTCTTCGACCCACGAGTACGTCGGAAAGCGACAGAGCGGACAGGGGAACCCGGGCATGAGCATGACCTTGTTCTGGGTCTCCGGGACCTCGCCGCCCTCCACATCGATCGCCCGGTCCATAACCCGAAGCGTATCGGTGGCCATTTCCACGAGTTCGGAATGGTTGAAGGTCTCGGTCTGCCAGAGCCCTTCAAACACCGATTTCAACTGTGGCGGCGGGATCTTCCGATACCAGGACCGGAATTCCTTGAACCGATCCTGCTTGGTCAGCATCATTTCCTTGCCCGCCCGCTCGAGCCGGCTGTCCACATACAGCGACCAGAGCACCCGGTAGCGCTGGAGGATGAGGGTTTCTTCTCCCGGATTCTGGCCGACTTTGGTGTCCGGATCGTAACCGAACTCCGGATCCAGCATGTCCGCAATGTGCATCAGCTCGTGGCGGCAATAGCGGGAGAGCGCGGGATCGTAAAAACGTCTCGGGATCAGCTTGATGCCGACCCCCTTCAATCCCTTCTGCTCGAACTGCTTGGCGAGGTCCTGCTCGACGGCGCCCCACTTGCGAAGAATATCGACGCCCTCTTCCGCCTCCTTCAGGACCCCCTTGATCAACACGATCCCGACCCGCTCCTTGAGAATGGGATATTCGTCGAACGCCGAGTTGATGATGTCGGAAAACCCCCAGGTGCCGAACAGATATTGGTAGAGCTTCTTGAATTCCGGCTCCCGGTCCTCCAGCGTGTACTTTTCATAGATGGGATCCGCCAACTCGTGAAACTCCTTGTAATAGGTCGGGTCCCCCTCGCGTTCCGTTTTCTCGATGAAGGAATCAATGACTTCTTGCAGCAACGCCGGTTGAAATCGGATGTCCATTCGTCCCCTCTCTCTGGTAGAGCCTGCACACTACGCGCGGGTGATCGCGGTCCGCCCTGCGCAAGGGCGCCGTTCACCGGCTTGACTTGGCTTTGAGCCATTGCCTATGATTTGGGCTTCCACGATTATACCGATCGGTTTTCCTCCAATGCAAACCGGTCCCTGAGCCGGGGCGGGGCACGACGCACGTTCCGGACGACGAACCGCCAACAAGGATGACGGCATGAGCGAGCACACGAGCCACACCCAGACCGTTCCTTCTCCTTCCGTGTCCACGGTTCCGCCACCGTCCCCGCCGGCGGAACCGGTCAATCTGTTGGACCATTGGAAGGCCGGATGCCGCGAAGTCCGTACCTTCCGCGGCCACACCCATGGGATCTGGACCGTCGCCTACTCGCCCGACGGGCAAACCCTGGCAAGCGGCGGCGTGGACCGTCTCGTCAGGATTTGGGATATCGAGACCGGCCGCCTCCTGCGCTCGCTACGCGGGCACACGCAGGACATCCGCGTGGCCCTGTTTACGCCGGACGGCCAGGCGCTCGCCACCGGGAGCGACGACCGCACGATCCGCCTCTGGAATCCTCAGACGGGCGAACCCAAGAAGCTCCTCTTTACCCGTTACGACCACAACGTCGTCAGCCTCTCGATTTCGCCCGACGGCCTGATGATGGCGCGCGGCGCGTACAACAAGGACATCAAAATCTGGGAGGTCACCACCGGAACCGAGTTGATGACCCTCCTCGGCAAAGACCAATACGACAACCACTGGTCCGTCTGTGTCGCCTTCTCGCCCGACGGCGTCCATCTGGCCAGCGGCAACGACATCGGCAAAATCAAGCTGTGGGAAGTGCTGCCGAGCGGGGAAGAGAAACTCACGATCGCCGGCCATTGGAAAGACGACGAGGAGGATACGACCGAGACCCGCGGGTATTACATAATTGACGAGGGCAGCTTCCAGAAGCCGATGGATTACTGGATCGGCGCGTTGACCTTCACGCCGGACGGAAAGTATCTGATTTCCGGCAGCCGCGACACCACCATCAAGTTCTTTGAGATGCCCACGCTCAATGAAGTCCGCATGTTGAAGGGCCATGCGGCATGGGTCCGCGCGTTGACGATCTCGCCGGACGGCAGGGTGCTGGTCAGCGCCAGCGACGACAATACGATCAAGATGTGGGACCTCGCCACAGGGCGTCCGGTACGGACCCTGAAGGGCCACACCGGCCCCATCCGCAGCATCGCCTTCTCGCCGGACGGCCGCCGGCTGGCCAGTGGATCGTGGGACCGTACCGTGAAGTTGTGGGAGGGCGGGACCGAGACGGAGGGCTGACGGTCAGTCTTCCTCCGGCTCCGTGGCGCCGATCGCGATCCCGTAGCGTTTGCACTTCTCCCAGAGTCCCTTTCGGGACAGGCCGAGGATCTTCGCCGCCATCGTCTTGCTGCCTTCGGTTTGGGCCAGCACCGAGAGGATGTACTCCCGCTCGAACCGTTCCCGGGCCGTCGCCAGCGACTCGCTCGCATCCTTCCGCTCGATCCGCCCGGTGAGCCCCTCGCTGCAGAATCCGCATGTCTCCTGGGGCATGCCGCCCAGGAATGGACAGGTCGCATAGCCGCACAGGTCCCAGGGCTGGATCTCCTCGCGCTCCCGCCCGAGCGCGACGGCCCGTTCGATCATATTCTCCAGCTCGCGCACGTTGCCGGGGAAGGAGTAGCGCAACAGCAGCTCCTCCGCCGCGGGCGAGAGGCCCTTGATCGCCTTCTTGACGTGCTCCGAGCGGTTGCCCAACACATGCTCGGCCAGCATCAGCACGTCTTCCCGCCGCTCGCGCAGCGGCGGCAACATGATCGGCACGACGTTCAGCCGGTAATACAGATCCTCCCGAAACCGACCCTGCGTCACTTCCTTTTTCAAGTCCTTCTGGGTCGCGCAGATCAACCGCACATCGACCTCGATGGTTTCGTTGCCCCCGACCCGCTCGAACTGGCGCTCTTGCAACACCCGCAGCAACTTGACCTGGACGACCAGCGAGATCTCTCCGATCTCATCGAGAAACAACGTGCCCCGGTGAGCCAGCTCGAACCGGCCTTTCCGCTGGCGCAACGCTCCGGTAAACGCCCCTTTCTCATGCCCGAACAATTCGGCCTCCAACAGCGTTTCGGGAAGGGCAGCGCAACTGACCTTAATGAACGCCTGATCCTTGCGGGGACTGTGGTGATGGATCGCATTGGCAACCAGTTCCTTGCCGGTCCCGCTCTCGCCGACCACGAGGACCGTGGAGTCCGTGCCGGCGACGAGCTTGACCTTCTCCAGCACCGCCCGCATCCGCTCGTTGCGCCCCACGATGCCTTGAAAGTTGAACTTGCCTTCCAACTGCTGCCGCAACTGCTGGTTCTCCCGTTTCAGAGCCTGGACCTTGGACAGCCGCTCCACCACCAACAGCAGCTCGTCCATCTGAAACGGCTTGGTGATGTAGTCGTAGGCCCCGGCCTTCATGGCATTCACCGCCGTCTCCACCGATCCATGCGCCGTGATCATGATCGCTTCGGTCCGCCGGGAGGGTTCCTTGCAGAGTTGCAACAGGCCGAGGCCGTCGATCCCCGGCAACTGAAGGTCCGTGATGAGGATGTCGAACTGGCCCTTGAGCAGGAGATCCTTGCCCTCGTTCCCGGTCGCCGCGGCCTGGACGTCATAGCCGACGGCCTTCAAGGCGTCGAGCATGGACAGCCGCATCAGCGGCTCATCGTCGACAAGGAGAATCGAGGTCGGACTCATCGCGCCTTCTCGGTGGGATAGGATTCCCGTACCACAGGCAAACACAGGGTGAACGTCGAGCCCCGCCCGACCTCGCTGTCCACCAACAGCCGGCCCCCGTGGCGCTCGACGATCCCGAGGCTCACGGACAATCCCAGTCCCGTGCCCTCTCCGGTGGCCTTGGTCGTGAAGAACGGATCAAAAATGCGCGGGAGAATATGCGGCGGAATGCCGCAGCCCGAATCCTGGACCTGAACCTGGCACACCCCTTCGATCACGCGCGTGCGGATCGAAACCTTGCCGCCGCCCCGCAGCGCCTGCACGGCATTGAGCACGAGATTCATGAGCACTTGCTCGATCATGTGGCGGTCGATCATCAGCGCCGGCAGGTCCCGGCCGAGCTGCGTATCCAGTACGATATGGTTGGCCACGAAAATATGGTTCGTCAGCACCAGCACCCGATCGACTACGCTGTTGATGTCCGTCGGGGCTAACTCCGGCTCGTGCTGTTGTGAGAAGTCCAGCAATTGCCGGACGATCTTCTGGACCCGCCGCAGCCCGTCTTCGATCGCCGAGAGATACTCCTCCTGCCGGGCCGGCGGCAACGTGCCCTTGCGGAAGTTGTAGAGGCAATTGAGAATCCCGCCCAGCGGGTTGTTGATCTCGTGCGCCACGCCGGCCGCCAGCTTGCCGACCGACGCCAATTTTTCTGAATTTCTCACGTATTGCTCGAACCGCTTCTTGTCCGTCATGTCGCGCGCAATGCCGAGCACGCCCGTCACGCGGCCGTCCGAATCGCAGAGCGGCGAGACGCTGACCATGACCGAGCGCGGCTCTCCGGACTTGCTGACGACCTCGACCTCATACACCTGCTTCGCGCCGATATCCAAGGTGTTCTTGAGCCGCCGGCCGCGGTGCCGTTTGGAGAGCAGCGAGAGATACGGCCGCCCGATCAGGTCGTCTTTGCGATACCCCCAGGACTCAACCTGGCCGTTCACATAGGTGAATCGCTGATCCACGTCCAGGGTATAGATGACGTCGTTGGCGTTTTCGAGCAGGTTTTCAAGGTATTGCTTCGTCTCCTCGATCTCGCGCGTCCGTTCCCGCACCTTCACTTCCAGCTCTTCGCGGTGGCTTTGCAGCTCCCGCTCCAGCCGCTTCCGTTCCGTGATGTCCCGAACCTGGACGATCACGGTGGGAAGTTCCCCGGTTTCCACGCGAATGAGATCGATCTCGGCATGCCGCTCCTCCCCCTCGCCGGTCAGCACGACCATTTCTTGCGTCGGCACGCGGCGTTGCCCCTGCACCAATGTCCCGATCATGCAGGCCAGATCTTCATGATACCGGGCGGGCACGACGTCCAGAATCCGGCGCCCCACCATCTCCTGTTCGCGGTAGCCCAACACCTGCTCTTCCCGCTTGTTGACCGCCACCACGATCCCATTGTGATCCACCATGAAGACCGAATCCGCCACGAAATCGAACAGGGCCTTGTACCGCGCTTGCGAGGTCGATAATTCGTGGGTCCGGTCGGCGACCTCCTGCTCAAGCTGCAGCGTATAGCGTTGCAGCTTCTGCTCCAATTGCTTGCGGTCCGATACGTCTCGCACGAAGGCCCTGGAATAGACCAGGCCGTGGCTTTCCGGATCGAACAGGGCGGTTGTGTGAATCTCCACGTCGATCGGCCGCCCGTCCTTGGTGAGGAACACCGTTTCGATTCGGCTGTGTCCCTTGGCAAGGAGCTGCTCCAAATAAGCCAGGATCTCGGGCTCCCGGCCCTTGGGCACGACCTCCCACAACCGCATCGCGAGCATTTCATCCAGGCTGTAGCCCAGCTTCTCCAGCTCGGTCTTGTTGACGTGCACGAACTGGCCGGTGCGGTCGAGCTGATGAATCATTTCCGGAGAGTTTTCGATCAGATCACGATAACGCTCCTGCAGCCGGCGCATGTCGGACATGGTTTGTTGCAACCGTCCGAACGAATCCTTCAGATTGGCCGCCATGTGGTTGAACGCCAGCGCCAATTCTTCGATCTCGTCGCCCGTCTTGAGATCGAGGCGGTGGTCGAGTTCTCCACTGCCGAGGCGTTGGGCCCCCTCCCGCAGCGTGCGGATCGGCTTGACGATACGCCGCGCCACCGCGATCCCCGTGCCCCACAAGACCGCGAAGACCACGAGCCCGTACAGCGCCACCTTCAACAGCAGCCGGTTCAATGACGCATAGGTTTCCTCCGGGCTCTGCCGCACGAAGGTGATCCAGCGCCGCCCCCCGAGGCTGCCCGGCACCAAATCCTCGCCCAGCCGCACCGGGGCAAATCCCACGATCCCCTGCCGACCGCCGTGCGTGTCGTTCTCGACTTCCGCCCACCCGCCGTGGACGGTCGCCAGGGCTTGCACGACATCCGGCCCGACCACGTGCTCCTCCAACGCCAGCACCGGGCACATCAGCACGGCGCCGTCCGTACCCAGCAGCATGGCATGCCCGGTCTGGCCGACCACGACCTCGGAAATCGCGTGGAACAGCGCGTCGCGGCGCAATAATACGGTCACTGCCCCGATCACCGTCTTGCGTTGATCGTCGATGATCGCCACCGAAACGCTCAGGACGTGGGTGCCGTAGGAGGGATCGAAATAGAGGTCGCTGACGTAGACCCGATTCCCCTCGTCCTTCCTGATCCCCTGCCACCAGGGCGCCGTGCCATAATCATACTCGACCTGGGGAATGGAACTCACCACCAGCGCACCACGTTCATCGGTGACGAAAATGCCGACGTAATCCGACTTGCGGACATCGTGCCACCGGATCAGATAGTTGGTCACGATCCGGTTGATGAACAGCGGAAACTCGCTGCCTTTGGCCCGGTTCTTCCATCGTTGTTGCCAGTCCCTGATAAAGGCGCGAATCTGCTCCTCGCTCTTGCCTTCATAACTGCGGTTGGCCTCGGTCACCGAGGTGCGCAAAAACGGCACCGCCGCCAACTGTTGCGCCTCGTTGATGCCGCGCGTGACTTGCAGTTCGACCCGCCGGGCGGCATCCAGGGCGATTTCCTTGAAGTTGACCCCGATCACTTCGCGCAGGGCCCGGCGTTGTTCGAAATAGGTCAGGACCAGAGAAAGCGAGAGGGGCAACAGGCCGACCATCACGATGGCCGTGATGATCTTGCGCTGCAAGCTATGCGACCGGCTCCAGACTGCCATGACGCGACCTCTTGCTGGACGACCGGCAGAATTCCGCGATTCGCCAGCCCGGCGCGATGTCAGGTCCGCCTGGCCAATTGAGCTTCGCCGCCAGGCCAAGCCAGCAACAACGCACTGGCCACGAACACCGACGAATAGGTGCCGAACACGACGCCTCCCAGGAGGGCCAGCGAGAAATCATGGAGAACTTCGCCCCCGGCGAACGTCAGCGGCAGCAAGACCAAGATGACGGTCAAACTGGTCACGATCGTCCGGCTGAGCACCTGGTTGATCGCCCCGTTGATCACCTGGTCCATCGGCTCACGGCGCCGCTGGCGGAGCTGCTCTCGAATGCGATCGAAGACCACCACCGTATCGGTCAGCGAATAGCCGGCCAGGGTCAGCAACGCCGTCACGACAAGCAGCGTGATCTCCTTGTCAAGCAGGAAAAACACCCCCAGCACCGCCAGCACGTCATGAAACGTGGCCAGCGCCGCCGCCACCCCGAACACGAACCGAAACCGCACGGCGATGTAGGCGATGATGCCGACGAAAGAAATGAACACGGCGATCATCGCATCCTGCTGCAATTTTTTCCCGATGGTCGGCCCGATCTCCGTGGTCGATTCGACGACGAACTGGTTGTCGGGGAATTCCTTGCTGAACACCGCCATGATCCGCTCGGCGACCTTCTCTTCGATGGTCGTGGAGGCTTTCACGCGGATCAGCAGTTTGTTCTCGGCCACGAACTCCTGCAACTCGGCCTGCCCGAGACCGTTCGCCTCCAGGGTCTTGCGCGCCGCCTCGATGGTCATGGCCTTCTCGAATTTTAACTGCACGGCCGTCCCGCCCGCAAAGTCGATCCCCAGGTTGGCCTGCCCCCGGGCGATCTGGACCAAGGCCACCAGGCCAAGGAGCACCATGAAACCCGAGAACGCAAAGGCCACCCGGCGTTTCCCCATGAAATCCACGTTGGTCTTTCCCAGAATCTCAAACATGCGACTCCTTTGTCCTTCTGTCCTTCCCGTTGCCGACACTGATTCAAATGCTGAGGTGCTCGACTTTGGTCCGGCGATTCATGAGGTCGAAGACGACTTTCGTACCCACCAAGGCCGTGAAGAGATTGATGATGATGCCGATGCAGAGGGTGACGGCAAATCCTTTGATGGGGCCGGTTCCGAACAGGAACAGCGCAAACCCCGTGATGAGGGTCGTGACGTGCGAATCGATGATCGTCAGCAACGCCTTGTCGTAGCCCCCGTCCACCGCCAACCGAATCGGCTTCCCAAGGCGGAGTTCTTCCCGAATCCGCTCGAAGATCAACACGTTCGAATCGACGCCCATGCCGATGGTCAGAATGATCCCGGCAATGCCCGGCAGGGTCAGCGTGGCATTCAAGGCCGCCAGCGCGCCGATCAGGCAGATCAGGTTCAAGGCCAGTGCGAAATCGGCGATCACGCCGGACAGGCGATAGTAGGTGGCCATGAAGACGACCACGAGGACCCCGGCGAAAATCGTCGATTTGACGCCCTTTTCAATGGAGTCCTGGCCGAGCGACGGCCCCACCGTCAGGTCCTGAATGATCTTCAAGGGAGCCGGCAGGGCGCCCGCCCGCAGCACGATGGCCAGATCGTTGGCCTCCTGGGTCGTAAAGGTCCCGCTGATCTGGGCGCGCCCCCCGCTGATCCGTTCCTGAATGACCGGCGCCGAGTAGATCGTGTTGTCCAACACGATCGCCATGCGCTTCTTCACGTTCTCGGCGGTGATCCGTTCGAACTCCCGCGCCCCCTTCGTATCGAACGTGACGGACACATAGGGATCGTTGAACTGGCCGATGGCCACCCGCGCATCGCTCAACACGTCGCCCGTCAACATCACGCGTTTCTTCACCAGATAAGGGATGCGGTACTCGCGGCCCAGATCCTTGTCGATCACGCGCTCGAACAGCACCTCGTCGCCCTCGGGCAGCTTGTCCTTGATCTTGGCCAGCACCTCTTCCTCTTTGCCCTTGTCCACGCGCGCCGGCAGGTCGAGCGCCATCTTGCTGCCGTCATCCAGCAGCTTGAATTCGAGGATCGCGGTCTCCTTGATCAGGTCCTTCGCCCGTTTCGGGTCTTCGATCCCCGGCAATTGCACGACCAGTTGCTTGAGCCCCTGGCGCTGAATCAAGGGCTCCGCCACCCCGAACTGGTCCACTCGATTGCGGATCGTCTCCAGCGCCTGATTGATGGCCGTGTCCTTGATGCGCTTGATCTCGGCCTCGCGCAGCTCCCAGACCAGGCTGTTTCCGCTCCCCTTGCCTTCCACCTCGTAAAAGCTGGGAAACTCGTCGATCAGCTTCTGAATCTGACTCTTGCCTTCCGCGTTCTGCGCCGTGACCATCAACTGCGTCGGGCCGGTCCGCGAAACCGACTCCGCCGCGAGCTTCTTGTCTGCCAAGGCATCCTGGAGCGACGTCACCGCCCGATCGACGGCGATTTCGACCGCGCGGTCCTCCTCGACTTCCAAGACCAGGTGAATGCCGCCTTGCAGGTCCAAGCCCAGCGAGATGCCCTTGCTGGGTAGCACCTTCTTCATCCAATCGGGCAATTCGCGATAGACCGCCGGATAGGACGGGAGAAAACAGATGACCGACACCAGCACCACAACCAGCAACAACGTCAACCGACCGCCGACTTTTTTCATGCGCGCTCCACAGTCTCAGCCCAATCGTCTTCTTCGGATCTACTCATCCTCTTCGGTTCGCACCCGGGCGATGTGTTCCCGCTGCATCTTGATCTTGGTGTTATCCGCAATCTGCAACGTGACGGTGTGCTTGCCGATGTTCGTGATCGTGCCCCAAATCCCTGATGCCGTGACCACCTTGTCGCCTTTTTTCAGTTGGTCCAGCATCTCCTTGAGCTGCTTCTGCCGTTTTTGCTGCGGCAGAATCAGCAAAAAATAGAACACGGCAAAAATCAGGAGGAATGGAATCAGCGACAGCAACAGACCCGGCCCTCCCCCTCCTCCATTGCCGGACTGCGCCCATGCCTCCGATACCAGCCAATTCACGATGATTCCTCCCTGCTTATCACGGATCCCGTAGCCGCCTCCCGTCCCGTCCCTGACTCCGGCGACTCCGCCTCCTGGCGGCACCGGTAAAACGCCTGTCGAAAGGCAGCGAACGTCCGCTGCTCGATCGAGGACCGGATGTCCCTCATCAGCGAGGCGAAGTACCACAGGTTATGCAGCGTGTTCAGTCGCAACCCCAACATTTCCTTGGCCTGATACAGATGGTGCAGATAGGCCCGGGAATAGCGGCAGCAGACCGGGCATCCGCACTCCGGATCGATCGCACCTGCATCGCGGGCATATTGCGCCTGCTTGATCAGCACCCGGCCGGTTCTTGTAAAAAGCCAGCCCGTGCGGCCATGGCGGGTCGGCACGACGCAATCAAACATGTCGATCCCGCGGGCCACGCCCTCGACCAGGTCCTCGGGCATTCCGACCCCCATCAGATACCGTGGCTTTTGCGCCGGCAATTCCGGCACCGTCACGTCGAGCATCCGGTACATGGAGGGTTTGTCCTCTCCCACGGAGAGCCCTCCGACCGCATAGCCGTCGAAGCCCAATGAGACCAGATCGCGAGCCGCCTGAGCCCGCAGGTCTGCTTCCAATCCTCCCTGTACGATCCCGAACAGGGCCTGGTCCGAACGACGCTTTGCCGCCAGACAACGCCGAGCCCAGGATGCCGTCCGAGCGACCGCCCCCGTGATTTGCCTGCGATCGGCCGGCAAGGCGGGACATTCGTCAAACGCCATGATGATGTCCGCCCCGAGCGCTTCCTGAATTTCCATGGCCCGTTCGGGCGTCACATGCTGCAAAGACCCGTCCAAGTGCGATTGAAAAGTGACGCCTTCATCGGAGATCCGCCGAAGTTTGGCAAGGCTAAACACCTGGAAGCCGCCGCTGTCCGTCAGGATGGCGCCCTGCCACCCCGTGAAGGCATGCAATCCTCCCAGTTGTTGCACCACTACATGGCCGGGGCGCAGGAACAGATGATAGGCATTATTGAGAATCAACCCGTACCCAAGCTGCTCCAATTCTGCCGGGCTGATCCCCTTGACGGCGCCGAGCGACCCGACCGGCATGAAGGCCGGAGTTTCGATCGCGCCGTGTCGCGTGGCCAGCGTGCCGCGCCTGGCCTTGCTCGAAACATCCTCCTGGTGCACGCGAAATGCAAACACGCCCGCTCCTCCCGTGGGGTTACATCCGCTCCGGCGCCGACACTCCCAGAAGGCCCAGCCCGTTGTGAATCACCTGGCGGACCTGTCGCATCAAGGCCAACCGCGCGCCTGTCAATTCAGGCGTCAGCACGTCCCGGTGACAGGAGGAGAGTGCCGCCGCGTCTGTTCCCGTCGCTCCAGGCTTCGTTTCCGATTCCTGGGCCGTTGTTTCCTGTTCCACCTCGGCCTCCGCAGCCGGCGGGAGAATACGGTGTCGGAAATAAAAGGCATGAAGCTGACCGGCCAGTTCCTGGAGATAGACGGCGACGCGATGCGGCTCCATCGCGAGCACGGCGCCTTCAACGATCGTCGGATAGAGCGACAGCTTCCGAATCAAGCCAAATTCATCCGGGTCGGCCAGGGCGGACAGATCGGCTTGGCTGGGATCAGGGACCGTGATGCCTCGCGATTCTGCAACCCGACAGAGGCTGGCCACCCTGGCGTGGGCATATTGCACGTAATAGACGGGGTTGTCGGCGGATTGTTGCTTGGCCAATTCCAGATCGAAATCCAAATGCGTGTCGGAACGCCGCATGAGAAAGGAAAACTTGGCCGCATCCGCCCCCACTTCGTCGATCACCTCGCGAAGCGTGATGAATTCCCCCGCGCGCTTCGACATTTCCACCTTCTTCCCGCCGCGAAGCAGACTGACCATCTGGACCAGGACCACTCCCAGGTGAGTCCTCGGATATCCGAAGGCCTCCATGACCGCCTGCATCCGCGGAATGTAGCCGTGGTGGTCGGCGCCCCAGACATTGATGAGACGGTCATAGCCCCGAAGCAATTTGTCGCGATGGTAGGCGATGTCGGAGGCCAGATAGGTGAAGTCACCATCCTGCTTCTGCACGACCCGATCCTTCTCATCGCCGTAGGCGGACGACCGGAACCAGATGGCGCCCTCCTGTTCCACAATCAGGCCGCGGGTTTTCAGCTCCTGAACGACACGGAGGACGGCCCCGGACTGTTGAAGCGACGCCTCGCTGAACCATGACTGAAACGTCACGCCGAACCGGGCGAGATCGGCTCGAATCTCGTTCACCAGCCGATCATAGGCCACGCTCTGGCATCGCCGCTCCGCCTCCTCCCTCGGCAGTTGAAGGAAGGCCGTGCCCACCTGTGCGAGGACCTGTGCGGCGACGTCCTCGATGTACTGTCCCTGGTAACCGTCCTCCGGCACCGGCGATTCGCGGCCGTTGAGTTGCTCATAGCGCGCCAGGACTGACGCCCCGAGCAGCTTCATTTGCCGGCCGGCATCGTTGATGTAGTACTCGCGCACCACTTCGGCGCCCGCCGCTTCGAACAAATTGGCCAGCGCCTGGCCGACCGCGGCTCCCCGTCCATGCCCGACGTGGAGCGGACCGGTGGGGTTGGCGCTGACGAACTCGATCAGGAGGCGCTGCCCCTGCGCCAGTTGGTTGGTGCCGTAGCGGGTCCCCAGTCGTTCGATTTCCCGTAAGACTTCCAGCCACATTTCACGCTTCACGGTCATGTTGAGAAATCCAGGCCGCACGATCTCGACGCGATCGAGCCACCGCTCGCGCTCGGCCATGTTGCTCACGATGATTTGGGCGATCTCGTGAGGCGCCCTTTGTTCCGGGGCCGCCAGCGCCATGGCAACCGTCGAGGCAAGATCCCCCCATTCCGGCCTCTTGGGAGCGTCGAGCGTGATCGACGGCATGGGATCCGCCTTCAGTTCTCCTCGTTCCCGTGCCTGCCGGAGGGCCTGGTGGAGCAACGCCTCGATTTTTTCCCGTACGACTCCGCGCGACATGAGCGTTCCTAACTGGTCATTTTCAAAGGAGAAAATTAACTTCGCACTCTAGCATATCTGGAAGACAGGGTACAAGGGCGGCTCCTGCCATCCCGCCGCTCAATCGGTGAATTTACGTGCCTACGATACGTTGGCAGAGGGAGAGAAGCGTCGACACATCGATGCGGAGACAGGGTCGTGCCTCGCAAGTCCGAACGCGCGACCAGTCCGGCCGGCATCCGCACGGGCCACCCTGCAAGACCTGCACGGCCGGGCCGATCGGCGCCCAGCGGGAAGGATCGGTCGGTCCGAACAGCGCCACGGTCGACGTTCCAACCGAGGCCGCCAGATGCGTCACTCCCGAATCATTCCCAACGAACAGCGAGGCCTGCGCCAGGACGGCCGCCAGGACGTTCAGGTCGTCCTGTTTCAGGATTGGGACCTGTCTGTGCGAAAGCAGCCCCGTGACCGCCGATACCGCCTCTCCGTCCGCTGGGCCCTCTATCATGACAGCCTGGCCACCTCGATCCCACGCCCACGTGATGACACCGGCATAGAGTCGAGGATCGGCGCATTTATGCGGGCTCCCACTCCCGGGATGCACGGCTACCAGACCATCGCCCAGAAGCTTCACTCCCATGCTCCGCAAGATTTCTCCCGCCTCTGCCCGCCGGTTGTGAGAAATTTGCAACGGCGGGACAAGCCTTACTTTCGTCGGCACTGCCTGGTCGACAATTTCAATGAAGCGAGCGGACTGGTGAATGGCTTGCAGTGTGCCGTCGAAGGGCGACCGAAGAGTGACGTGGGCAATGGCGAAGCGGTCCAATGTCGCTCTGACTGTTCCCTCCGGATCGGAGAGAAACCCAATCGCTCGATCGCACCGTCCCAACCACTCGCGCCATGGGGAGGGCAGGATAGGCTCTCCGCCGAACAATGTACTGCCGAATGCTCCTTCTAAGCCACAGACCTGCGACACTTCACCAGCCTGCTTGAGCAGGTCTCCGACTTCCCCTCTGGCCACCAGGGCCAGATCATGCCGAGGGAACTTTGCTCTCATGACCCTCAAACTAGGGATCGCCACTAAGACGTCACCCAATGTCCCAGGGTGAATGACCAGCAGGACATTGGCCGCGTCCGCAAGTTTTGCCCTCATGCCACGCGCAAGGTTCTCACCCGTTGCACCGGAACGGCCAACGGTTGCCCGGGAAGTATTCTTCATCGTTAGGCCGGCCGCGCCCTGACATGTCGGAAGATTCGTCTTGGAGGAACGCCTCAATGGGTCGGACGATCTGCCTTCTATGCATCCTGTGGGAAATTTTCTGTCACCCAGGCAGGGAACGTTGATCTCCGAGAGAATTCATAAAAGGTTTTCGCTGGATGCCTTACGACCACGGGAGCATGGAACCGGATAGCCGGACCCCGAAGCCTATTATGCCGGCTTGAGTAACCGCCGAGCGAGATCAAAATCAGCGGGCGTGTTCACGTTCAAGAATGACAGCTCCTCCTCACTGCCATGGATCACCTCCGCGTCCGTCAGCACGAGGCCATGCAATGCCGAGCTGGAGACCAGCCCTTGCAGTCTCAAATCTCCGTTCTGCGCCATTTTGCCCAATACAGGCAGACAGGTCTTTCGGTAGAACGCGTGCATGGGTTGGAGACGCGACTTTACTCTGGCAATCACGAAATCCGCGTCATTGCGCGCATCCGCCAGGGTGCGGATCACGGACGGGTTGACGAACGGCATATCGCAGGCGACCGCAAACACCCAGTCCCGATCTGATGCCGACAAACCGCTGTAGACGCCCCCGAGCGTGGCGCAATTGGGTAGCGCGTCAGGCACCACCCGATGCCCTCTGACCGGCAGCCAATCCGACTCCACGGCCACTGAAATGATGACTTCTTCAAACAGAGGCTCCAAGCTATCGAGGACCCGATCGAACAGTGTCCGTCCGCCGACCTTGATGAACCGCTTATCCTCCCCCATTCGAACGCTTCGTCCTCCGGCCAGTACCAGCGCGGTTGCGTTCTCGATCTTTGTCGATTGTGACATGCCAATGATTTTCTGATTTCCGCGGGCTGTTCACCAACCAATCCACGCCCATCGCTGAAATAAAAAAGGGGGTGGGATAATCCCACCCCCTCTCTCATCTCACGAAACGTCAACCGGAACCTAGAAGGTCTTGCCCTTCCTCCTATTGGCCCGGCGGGCTAGGACCCACCCCTCCAGCACCACGACACCGAGTCCGATCAGCACCGGATAGATGTAGGTTTCCTTCGGAATCGGCGGTTCCAGGATCGTATAGTAAAAGGCCGACACCGACATCTTTCTGCCGGCATCGCCATTGTGGCCATCCCACGCGAAGAAGACAGTCGGAATATACTTGCCCGCTTCAAAGTACGCATACTCCTCGTAGTCGTCTTTGCGCGGACGCTGCACCATCAGCGTCCATCGACCGTTTTTCCATTCGGATTTCAGAACCTTCAGCTTTTCTTCAAAGTCATCGCGCTCTTCAAAGTCCTGATCCCATCCGGTCCCCTTGAAAGACCGGACAGTGCCGTCCGCTTCCCATTTCACGATATCGACCGGGTATTTGTTATCGCCCCAGAGATACCGAGGTTTAGCAGGCGGGGGAAGCTCCTGCCACTTGATAGGGAATTGGAAGGCAAACGCATCGTTGAACGCCCGATAATTGTTCTGGGCAGCGGCAATCGACCCGGGCTCGCCTGTCTTGGGAGCCTGCTCCTTGACCCCGTACGTATCTAGATTGACCTCGGTCGGATCCCATTCTGGCTTTTCCTCGGCCACGCTCTTTGTCCGATCATCCCACTGGAACAAGAACACGATGTTGTCGTTGTTGTACAGGGACTTTACCCAGACATCGTCAATCCGGGTCACGAAATTCCGTGGCTTATGGGTAATCTGCCCCCCGAGCGCTACAATTCTCCGCTCCCGATTGGTCCACATTTCATTGTCCGGATCGTCTGAAATGTCGCCCTCGACCGGACCGGAGCGCACCACGAAATTGATCTTCGGCTTGTCCGTCAACGGATCAATTTCCAGAGGATTGCCATCCTTGTCTCGCTCACAGAGCGAATTGACAAAATTGGCAATATCCCAGCGCTCCTCCAGCGT
Organism: Nitrospira tepida; assembly: GCF_947241125.1. Lineage (NCBI taxonomy): Bacteria > Pseudomonadati > Nitrospirota > Nitrospiria > Nitrospirales > Nitrospiraceae > Nitrospira > Nitrospira tepida. The sequence goes on from NZ_OX365700.1 coordinate 3,407,588, forward strand.
CGTGCTGTCCGCGAACGAGGGCATCGGCGTCCCGTTGATCCCCGTGGAGAAGGTTCTAAAAATATTCTTCACATTGTAAGGATCCTGACGGCTCCCGCGGAAATTCCAGCACTTGTGCCAATTGGCCGGTTGGATCGAAAATCCCCAGTCGTCCTTCAAGTTGAAGGCATTCCCATCACCGCGGCCAGTCACGCCATGGCATTCAATACACTTCTTATCGACCACCAACTGAGCTCCCTTTTCGATGCTTTCCTTGGTTGCGGGAACCTGCTTGATCTCGGCCAATTGAAGAACGGTTTGCGTCTCAGTATCTTTATCGGTGAACTTGCGATCCTTGACCAACTGGGTGGTCACGAACGACAAAACTTGTAGCCGCTGTTCCTCAGTCAAAATACCTTCCCACGGCGGCATGGCAGATCCCGGCAACCCATGGGTCACGGTCTCAAAGAGGTCGTTCTTTCCCGGAGTCTGTTCCTTGTAGTTGAACAGAGGCAACTCGCCGCTCGCCGTATGGCGGATCTTGAACGTGCCTTGATTGAAATTGCGCGGCCGAGGCCACAACCGATCTGCCCCCGGGCCATCCCCCGCACCGTCCACACCATGGCACCAGACACACTTCGTAAAATACACACGCTTCCCGGCCTCAATCATGTCGGCAGGAGGCTCCGGAGCAAGCGTCTGGCTTTTGAACCCTTCGGGCGCAGCTTGCTCGGCATGAGCCGTGACCACTGCGCTGCCGGAAAGCAGCACAAACCCTGCCGTGGCGAGGCCGAGAAGGGCCTTGGAACGAGTTCCTTTCTGCATTGTCATGGTTTGTCCCTCTTCGCCTTGCTCGTGAATAATTAATCCCATGTACGGGGATAGTAACCCGTATGCCAGTATTCAAACAGAATGACCTTCCAAATCTCATCCGTGGTCAAATGTTGCTCCCACGGCGGCATAACGGACGCCCAAGGGAACCCCTCGGGTGGAAGACCGATTCCGCCCTTGGCCACACGCCAGAAAACGAAGGTTTCTTGAAGCTGCGCCAATGTCCCGGGATCGGTGAAATTCGCCGGAATAGGATTGAACGCAAAGGCGTGAAGGCCCCGGCCGTTCAGATTGTCACCGTGGCAAAAGTGGCAGTTCTGGAAGAAAATCTCTCCCCCCTCGCGAACGTACTTGATATAGCCTTGGGCGTTCGGATCCCAGGGATTGGCTTCCGGCTTCTGCTGCATCAGACGCCCCATGCTCTGCTCGGTGATGAGCTTTCTGGCAAAGTCCTCATCGAACTTTCCCTCGAGATTCACTCGATAGGGGTTGTAGGCGGTCTGAAGAGTAAACGTCTTGCCATGCACCTTGGTGTTTTGCGGGGGAGCCGGATGGACGGTTCGCAATTCGATAGGCTCATCCAGACTGGGCAGGAACGAATTATACGCAAAGCCACCGATGAGCAGGGGTAATGCGACCAGCCATACGGTACGGAGAAACTTGTGCAGTCCGGTATTCGCGTCCAACACATTAAGAATCGGTTGTTTGAATTTTTTCCAATCCTCTTCGTTGCTGGACAGCCACATGAAGACCGCCACGAGCGCGGCGGTTCCATACATAGCCCTCACGCTGAACGGAATCGGCGGATAGATCCTGTATTTCAGGTACATCACGAGAAAGACCCAAAACAAGATACCCTGCCAGAACCGGGACATCGCGAGCCCGCTCTTGTTCAGCACATAACTCAGCAAGGCAAACACACCGACGCAGAAGGCGAGCTCAAATATCATCTGCATCGGCATGTACCCTTCGACCAACTTTAGCCAGGTCATGATTCTACTCTCCTTCTTGGGCTCAAATATTCCCTAGTTGATCTTCGGGGGTTCTTTTCCCGTTTGGACTTGCGAGAGGTAATCGATGATCTTGTTGATCGCTCCCGCGCTGAGCTTCTGACCGAAGATCTTAGGCATCACGCCGTCGGCAAATGGCTTCACGACGTACGCGCTCGGGTTGATGACCGACTCCATAATGTACTCACGAGTCGTCTTCGCGGTCCCCTTGTAATCCGCAGACTTGATTCGAAGCGGGGCGTTGGTCCCCTCCTCGAGTTTTGGACCTACTGCGCCTGTGGCTCCAGGAATACCGGGGATCGTATGGCAGACGATACATTGCGCCTTCGCAAAAATTTGATCGACAGGCTCGGATCCGTCAGCCAACAATCCACCCCCGCCTCCACCAGCGTCTTTCTTTTCTTCCTGCTGAGCCGGACGATCCGATTCCGGGATGAACTTCTCATACGACTTCGCAATCTCATCATACGAGGGAGCATCTTTGCCCTCCCGCACATAGATCCAGGTATCGACGGCCGCCAGCTCTCCGATGGACAGAGAGATCGGAGGCTTATGGATCTTGGGCATCGGGCTTTCCTTGTCATTCGTACCCTTGACTCCGAAACCCGCCACGACATAACAGTTTGGACAGGCATGAGATTCGGCAATGTACTCTTGCCCTGTCTCTGCAGTTCCGGCCCCCGGAAACGCTTCTTTCTCGACCGTATCTCTGTCCTGCGGCTTGCCCTTGTGATACCGAGGATCATTCAGTCGCTCTTCAAGTCTTCCCGGCAAACCCCACAAGTTCGGGGCGCGCTCGCTGAGAAACCCCTGGTTAAATCCGTGACAAAGAGGACACTGCCCCTTCCCGATGGCGCCTTGCACTTTGCTTTGCCCCACGCCGCCGAAAATGATCTTCTCCCCCTCATCGGCCAACTGTTGAGGGCTCATCGAGTTGAAGTCTAACTTGACCTCAGGAGGAGGAAATCCACCCTCAACCTGAGGTAGCCAATTCCCATAGCCGGACAAGAACGCTGCGACGAAGAACATCATGCCGCCGATCTTGAACAAGGCGCTGAGATTGGCGAAATACAGGCCCATCATCAGCGTCATGGCGGTAATTATCGCCAATGACACGGGGAGCAGCCGGCTTTCTGCGAAGAAATTGATCTTGTAATTCGCGATTGCGACAAAGAGCATCACGGTCGCAATCATACCGATGAAAGTCTTGAATGTTGCCCGTTTCTTTACATCAGGATTTGAGATGGAAACCTGAAAATACACCAGTAAGCCTGCGAGCAAAGCCAGGACTGGCCATCCCATATCCAATGCAGTCGACAGTAGATTCCCCACAGCTCGATCCTCCTCAGGATAGCTTTAGGGGACCCCAACCCTTTAGGACCGGGATCCCCAAGAATGGACAGCTCGTATTAGTGGCCACCCACTGGCTGTGGGGCCCCCCCTGGAGCCGGAGCTTTCGCTTCAACCGGCGCCGCCTTCTTCGTCAGCGACCCGACCCAGAAGACAAAGAGAATACTGATCCAGAAGAACAACACGTTAAATGAGATCATGTTGGCGCCGAACCCAACCGTATGGGTGTATGCCCATGGTGAGTTATCGCGCATGATTTCATTAACGTGCCAGAACAACCGGACAGATGAGCGGATATACCCCATCAGCCCCATCATCCAGGTGAACGCTGTCGCCAACATAATGAGGGCATATTGGGAGCGGGCGGAGATCTTGCCCCACTCCACCTCCCCCATCTGCTTGGCTCCTTTGAGCATGACGAGGTTGAGCCCCCCCATCATGAACAGGCAGGAAAGCGTCGTTGCGACCTGAGGAACTGACAGTCCGACTCGGACGTTGGCCGGAATGTAGTATCCGTAGACCGCCAGCCAGACGATGTTGAAATACGCAAAGAAGAAGAACACCCCCATGAAGATGTTCCCAAACTTCGACCACGACACCGTAGATACCTTGTTCCCTCGCTGATACCAGATGAAACTCAGAACGGTAGTCGTAATAATGACGTTAATACCGCCGTTCTTAGCCGACATGACCCCGTAGTTGCCCAACACTGGATGCTGCTGGCCTCCCATAGCCTTCAACTCTGCGGGGGTCATCACCATGGTATGAGGGGTGATGAAAACGGTAAATCCAACGATCAGGAGAAACACCAAATACTTGATGTAGCGGAAGTATTTTTCGGCGCCTCTCATACGGCCAAGCGCTTGCCAGAGATAATAGTTGGTGCTCAAGAACAGGATGCCGATCATGGTTGCCTGGATGATGAACAACCAAGCCAGCAGACCTCCCATGAGCGTGATCCCCATCTGCTGGCGATAGGCATAGACCTCCCGCATCAACCAATACCCGGCGAACGGCAACGGGATGAGGAACGCCACCCCGATGGCCATGGCAACATAGCCCATCCAATCATAATGCGCACGGTCTTCATCGGTCTTGGAAGAGAGGAATCGATAGGCCGCATAGGCCGCCACGACGCCCCCTCCGAATGCCATATTGCCAAGGATGCGATGTACATTGAGGGGATTCCACAGAGCTGTATGCAGCACGTGCCAGATGTTTCCGAGGAAGCGCCCCTGCTCGTCAACTCCGGCCGGCGACATCATGAATCCGATCCAAGAGTTAGCGAGGAACATAAGCACGGTTCCAATAACGTTCAAGATCACGGACATGCTGAGGTGAATCCACTTCAGAAAGCCCGTCTTCATCTTGTCCCACCCGTAGTAGTAGATGTAGAGGGTCCCGCTCTCCGCCACAAACATCAAGGCATAGATATGCATGACCGGACGGAAAATGCTCGACAGGTAACCGAAAAAGGAAGGATAGAGCGTAAGAAAGGTGAAGATCAGGATCCCGCCCAAGATGGCGGTCAATGAATAGGCGGTCAGACTGATCTTGATAAAGTCGTAGGCCAACTGATCGTACTTTTTGCCCATCGCCTTATCTTTCGACACCACCCCCACGAACTCGATGATCATGCAGAAGATCGGCACCGCCAGCACGAAGCTTCCGTAGTACAGATGCTGCTGGTTGGCAAACCAGATCAGCACACGACTCTCAAAGTTGTACCGGGGGTAATCCTTCTCTCCATCGGTTGTCTTGGGCGCCGGAGCGCCGGACACAATGCCTTCGATCTTGTAATAAACGTCACGTCCCTTCTCGACTTTTGCCTCCTCCTTCTTATCCCCATCTTTCTTCGCCGCCGCCACTTCAGGCGGAGGACCACCCGCCGCAGGTCCACCGCCTCCGGCAAGAGCAGGAATCGAAGAGATGATCGGCAGAAGAAGGAGGCCAACCATGACGCTCAACGCCATGATCGACAGAATTTTTTTTCGCCCTACACTGCCCATGGCTAACCTCCTTGAAAAATTCTAATATGCCCGAATCTCGGATCGCTCCTTATGACACTAAAACTAATTGCGGAAGAGGTACCAGTAATCCAACCCCTGCATGTCCATCAGGTAGTGATCCACCAGGGTTAAATAAGAAACCACGATGAGAATCGACACCACAACGGCGAAGACCGTATTGTTCAACAGCGTCTTGGACTTGGCCCCTATAAACAGAAGCACAAACCCCGCGATCAACGTCGCAAGCCAAAAGTATGGACTTGTCATCGCTCGATCCTCCTAAACTCTGAATAGTAGAAGCTTAAAATGGTCACGCCCCCGGCTCCTTCAGGTCCGTATTTAAACCGGGTTCAACAGGGGCACTGAATTCCGGCGAACCAGTAGAAAAACCACAGGCCCACCGCCAGCGTGACGTAGAAAATCATCTTCCCGAGTTTTATTTTCCATTCTGGATCCTGAACAACTTCCGCCATGGTTCACATCTCCTCTTCAGGTGATAACTGATAGCTCTTCATCCTAAGGTTTTGCCTTGACACACCACGAGGCAAGTGCTAAGGGAGTCACGCGACATTCATTCGGCAAGGGGAAACAAATGGGTGAAAAAAGTTCAAAATTGTTTGACATTATAGTTTTGGCCGGCATGGTTGTCAACATCATTTTGGCCGTGTTTCTCATCCTCTATTACTTTGATATTCTATGATTTTTCGGCCTCTTTCCTGTTCTGATCTCCACCCCATTTTCCGCTCACGGCGCAGCGAAATCCGATGGTTTCGTCCCGAAAATCAGGAACCATTTTGTTTCGGCTTGTCAGCCTTACGTCTCCCCCTGTCGTCGTATAGCTTCCCCCCCTGAGAACACGAAACATGCCGTACTCCGGGCTGGGCGGATTCTTCTCCGGCGAGTCCCTGTACGCGGTTTCCAAATACCAGTCGGCAACCCATTCCATGACGTTGCCCGCGCCATCCATCACCCCATAAGGGCTGCGGTCGTCTTGAAATGACCCGGCCGGGGCGGTCACTTCGGCCCCATCCTGTACGCGGGCCCAATTGGCGCTTCCAGGCCGTTCCTCGTTGCCCCAGGGCCACAGCCGCCCATCCGGACCACGCATGGCCTTTTCCCATTCTGCCTCGCTCGGGAGTCGCTTGTTTTTCCAGGCACAATAGGCTTGCGCGTCGTCATGAGACACGTAAACCACCGGCTGGTTTGCGGAGCGCATCCGTGCCATGTTTTTCGCATATCGGGAAGGCGGTCCCGCCTTTCGATGACCGCTGGCCGCGACGAAGGCCTCATATTGATGGTTCGTGACTTCATAACGATCGATCGAAAAGCCGTCTAAAAAGATCTCCCTCTGCGGCGCTTCGTCAAAACCGCCCTGGTCATAGCCGCGAATGAACGGCCCGGGGGGAATGTATACCATCTCTTCGTTAATGGGTGTCTCTTCCCGACCAAGATCCTGGGACGGCAATGACTGGGTAAGTGAGCGACCCGAGGGATTTTCCACTTTTTCAAATGGGGTCAAGGAGGTGCCGCGGAGAATCCCCATGATCGGAAGACCGGCGAATACGGCGACCGCGATGAGAATCGCGACTTTGAATCTCGTTTCGAGCATAGCGTCACCCGAAGCAAAGCCGCCTCAGCCCTGCGACTTCTGAGAACCGGCCGCAGACTTTTCTCCGTCCCGCGCGCATCGGAATCCGATGGAACTGTCCGTTCGCCACATCTTGGCCTGAAACCGCTTCGCAACCCGCGCTCCATGCGCGGTCTCTCTCCAGGACCCGCCGCGAATCACCTTATGTTCGCCTTCGGTGGGCCCTTGAGGATCTCGAAAGGGCGACTTCGCATAATAGTGCTCATCATATGTATCCGCCACCCACTCGGCCACGTTGCCGGTCATGTCGTAAAGGCCGTACGGACTTCGGCCCGCCTCGAATGAACCAGGCGGCGCGAGATACTTAAATCCATCTTCGGCGCCGTCCAGATTGGCGCGATGGGACCCGAAATCATCCCCCCAGGGATAGCGGCGACGCCCTTCGCCGCGAGCGGCCTTCTCCCACTCTGCCTCAGTCGGAAGGCGCTTTCCCGCCCATTTACAGTAGGCAGTCGCGTCCGCCCAGGACATCCCGATGGCCGGCAGTTCCGGTTTGGTGATCTTCGTAATATCGTCCTCGAACACCGGAATGAACGGTTTTCCGCGCTTGGTCATTTTGACGTATTGCTCGTACTCCCCTTGGGTGATCTCTTTTTTGTCGATGTAATAGGTGCTCAGATAGACCTGATGCTCTGGCGCCTCGTCTGGGTCGCCTTCCGTGCTGCCCATGCGGAACGGTCCTTCAGGGATCTGCACCATTTCGTGCCCGTCCTCGCCTACGAACGTCTTGTACATCGAATAGTCCTGCTCGGACACGGCCGGCACCGCTTGCGTTTCCGTTCTTTTAAGCTGGGCCAGCGCCTCCTCACGCGCTTTCTTATTGTCATACGACTGGCTCATCAGTCCGACGATCATCAGAAAGAACGATCCGAAGACGAAGATGATCGATCCGATCAGGACCTTGTTATTATCCATGTTGATTGACCTTCACCCACGAGGCTCACATGCCCGCCAAACCATCGGAGCGCAGTCACGTGTTCGGCGCCGGCGGCTCCGTGGAGGCCGCCTCCCGCTTTCGTTCCGCCCAGGCATCCAACAACATTGAAATCTGCACCCCCAGAAACCCGCCCATGGCGGCGCCCGCACCGGCTCCGACAGACATGCGGTCCGCGCCGGCCACCAGCCAGGCGAGGAGCCCGCCCAACACGCTGCCGATCAAAATACTGAAGAGAAACCGCCGCCCGCCGAGCAATCCCACAACCGTGCCGAGCGCCACTCCGAGGCCCGCGGCCACCGGGAGAGACACGTCTCCCATATTCACGCCGATCAGGACGCCCACCGTTCCCATCACGGCAATGCCGAGGACCACGTCGATAATCTTTCCACTCACAGGCGACTCGCGTCCTGATATTCGCGGGACCTCGGCGAAGCCCCTATCGGGCCCTAGCCACAATCGAGCCGAAATCGATTTCCACGCCAGGGCCGCTCAAAATCGAAATGCCCCAGGCCTTCGGGGCCGGTTCGTGTTCATGAATCCGCTTAAAGTCCTCATACACGTTCACGGTTTCTTCGACCCATTCGCCGATGGGCTTTGCTCCCGATTGGACCACGATCTCCGCGCCGCTGAACATGCTCCCTTCGCTCAGAAGCCCCTCCGCCTTGGTGGCGCTCCAGATGTATTTCGTGAAAACGGGAATGAAAAAGAAATCGGTATCCAACGATACGTAAAGCGTGGCGATGGGGTCGGCCGTCGCCGGAGCCTTCAGCAAACGCCAGCGCCAGGTCAACACCGGGTAGGCCTTGGGATCCCAGTCGATTTTTTTCTTCTTGATGCGCTGATCGGCATCCCGGGCGGCCAGAAATCCGTTGCCCTGTTCATCATGGACCTTATACGCGCTTCTCGCCCGGGCTTCACTGCGCTGGCTCTCGTTCTCCCAGAGACTGGGGAAGCCGTCGGCCTCCTTGGCCTGAAACGCTTCCAGCACAAGTTGCTCGGCCGCGCGGCTCTCGTCGACGCAGACCAACGTGCCGGCGAGTCCTAGCAGCGCCCCTCCCAGCACAGAGAGCCGCTTCAGCCACACGAATCCTTCCCTCTTGCGTAGCATGGCACCTCGCATCGTGAGACAAGCTAAGTTTCCTGCGTTGGAGTTGGAACCCAGGCGGGCGACTTAGCCGAAGCGGCGCGTCGGTCCGCGGCCGAGGCCAACCCCTTCTCGCTCAACCAGAAGACGAACAGCACCGCGACCCAGAACACCACCATGTTCAACGTCACCATTTTGGCCGCAAACCCAAGCGAGGGAGTGAATGCCCAGGGCGACACATCCGGCATCAGCTCGCTGACGTGCCAGGCCAGCCGCCCGGACGAACGAATGTAGCCCATCAACCCCATGACCCACGTGAACGCCGCCGCGATGGCGAACAGTCCGACCATGCCGCGATCCGTCATGCGGCCCCATTGGACTGGCCCATGCACCACCGCCCCGCGCAACATGGCGCGGTTGATCAAGGCGCCTCCCATCACCACCGTCAACGTCGTCAGCGCCTGGGGACCTGACAAGGCCACCCGGAGACTGGCGGGAAGATAAAACCCATAGATCGACAGCCAGGTGATGTGTCCCATTCCCAGCAGATAGAGCACCCCGATGGCCAGGTTCCCCTTCCGCACCCAGGGCACGGTCATCGTCCGATTGGCGCGGCGGTAAAAGATATAACTCAGCCCGGTCAGACAGATCATCAAATTCACGGCGCCGTTTTTGGCCGACATGACGCCGTAGTTGCCGATGACCGGATGTTGAGCCCCGCCCATCGCCTTCAGCTCGCCCGGCGACATCATGACCGTATGCGGCGTCAGCCACACCATCACGACGATCATCAAGCCCCACACGAGAAACTGCGTATACTGCTGATATCGCTCCCCACCTTTCAATCTCGCGAGACTTTGCCACAGATAGTAGTTAATGCCGAGAAACAGCGCGCCAATCAGAAGCGCCTGCACGACGAACAGCCAGGTCAGCAGTCCACCCATCATCGTTACGCCCATGCTCTGACGCCAGGCGTAGACGGACCGCATCAGCCAATAGCCGGCGAACGGCATCGGCAGCAACGCACAGACCGTCACGAAGAGGAAGATATAACCGACCCAATCATAGTAGGCCCGCTCTTCCGGTTCCTTGCTCGTCAGGAAGCGGTACGACGCATAGGCCAGCACCACCGCGCCTCCCGACATGATGTCGGCCAGAAAACGATGGACGTTCAACGGATTCCACAAGGCGGAATGCAACAGATGCCAGGCGTTCCCGAGAAACCGACCCTGGGCGTCCACGCCCGCCGGCGACATCATGAACGCCGCCCAGGCGTTGGCCAGCAACAGCAGGGCGCCGCCAAACACGTTGGTGACAACCCCGATGGCGGCATGGATCCACTTCCACCCCGCCACAGCAAGGCGATCCCAACTGTAGTAGTAGATAATCAATAACAGCGCTTCTCCAGGGAATACGATGGCATAGGCCGGCATCATGGATTTGAAGGTGCCGCCCATATACTGCATGAAGTGCGGATACAGCAGGATGAACAAGGCCAGCATGGCGCTCCCGACCAGCGCCGTGATGGACATCGCCAACAACGCTACGCGCGCAAAATCCTTGGCCAGACGGTCATACTTGGCGGACAGCGCCGGGTCCCGCGCGATCAGCCCCAGAAATTCGATCAAGACACAAAAGATCGGAAGGGCGAGGACGAATCCGCCGAAGTAGGTATGCTGTTGCGTGACGAACCAGACGAGCAGGCGGCTGTCAAATGACCCGATCGTCGGATAGGCAATCTCCTCAGCGACAGGGGCCGGCGGTCCGCTGGGCACGCCCGGTGTTTTGAAAAACACATCGACGGAATCCGTCGCCGTCCCCGCCGGGATCGGAGACTCCGCACCGGCCGGTGCGACGCCGACGGCAAGGACGACGATCCACAACAACAGCCCGCGCCGGATGAGCTTTGCGGCGTTCATCGGATCTGCTCCACAGTCACGGCCGGCATGGATTGATGGGTCTCCGGAACCGGCAACGCCTGCGGCGGCGGGACCATGCCATCGCCCATCCCCATCTGTTTCGACAGCAATCCCATGACGAACGGACAGCGCAGCACGGCGGCGGGAATCGTCCCCTGTAACCTGGTTTCAAACGACCGGCGGGCGCCCAAATAATAGGAGTAGAGTCCCATGAGGCCGCCGACGCATCCCGCAACGGCCGCGAATTGCCAGCCGACATGAAGGGGCCGTTGCAAGGCGAATACGAACAGGCCATAGACCGCCAGAAGATAGGTTGCGGCAAAGGCCAATCCCGGCCACCACCAGAATTTGGCCAGCTCCAGCCAGCCGGTGCGCCGCCACTGCGCGAGCCAATCGGAGGACTCGTTCAGCCCGGCAAGGTAGGCGGCCAGGGAAATCGAGCCGGCGGCCAAGATGGCCATCACCAGGTGGAGAAGCGGCACCGGCCCCTCCGAAGCCGCCGAGGTCACGGCCAGCGCCAGCAAGGCTGTCGCACCCACGCCGGCAGCCGTCCAACTCAAGAGCACCCGCGGCCGCTGCCACAACATTCCGCGAAGGCTCGCGCCGCTGGGAAACGTGAGAAACGAACGGCCCTGCGATTCCATCCGTCGCAGATGGCCGATCTCAAACGCATCACGAGCCACGGCGGTATTGGGAATGATGATCGCCATCATGGCCGGCCCCTCTGGGTGAGTCAGGAAATCATAGTTCACCGCCACCTGCAAGAGAGCCAGCACCAGCAACGACAGTTGGACCGCATACACGAATCCGACCCACCCGAGCAGCCAGGCCCACCGGCTTGGACGCTCGGCACGAGGCAGATCGGACCACGGCGCCTGTCGCCCTGCGGCATAACAGACCCCGGCGGTGACGACCGCCAGGCTCCCGCTCGTGACCAGCAACGGCACCGCCTCGGACAGTGGCACGACGAGTTTCAATGCGCGATAGGCCACGAAGATGGCCAGCCCCGCGACGAACATTACGATCCGCTTCCGGGAGCGAACGGCCGGTTCAGTCACGGTCAGACTGAGTTGAGGCAGGACACGAAGCGCAAGTCGGTGCAACATAAGACGATCAATCAGGGCTTCTGCGCCATTCCGAAATACTTGGCCTTCACTTCCTCCATCAACGCCACCGACACGCTGGAGAGACCGCGATCGGCGGCCGTCCGCTCCAGTTCAAGTCGCGCCATCGCTCGAATAGAGGCCGGAACCCGATCCAGCCGTTGCCAAGCCGCAGGGTCCCAGGCCACGGCCGTTCCCTGCCGGGCCTCGGCAAACAGGTCATAGGTGACGACACGATGCCGGGCCGCGCGCGCGTAGCGCTCCACCTCCGGCTTCAACAGCTCCTGCACGTAGGGCGGAAGCCGCTCCAAGCAATGCTTCGCGTCGTCGCTCCAGATCAGCCGATCGACCAATCCGAACGTCTCGCCGCTCGCCTCCCCGGCTGCAACATCCGCGCCGACGCGCAACCCGCAACCCAAACACTCAGACCGGACGAACCACATCGGCTCGCCTGCCGGGCCGAGCCGCTCCTCAACGCCCTGCGTATGCATCCACCGCCCGCATCCACAGACCAGCATGATGCCTTTGACCCGTGCCTTCCGCCGGCTGTTGCCGACCGGATCCAACCGTTACCCGATTTTCCCGGGATAGAGAATATACAGCATGGTGTACGTCACGCTGCCCGTGATGAACAGGATGCAATAGATCACCATCGTGAAGGTGCCGAGCGCCCGATGACGGCGCTCGCCGTTGGGCCAGATCCGCTGGATCAGAATCTCGAGACCGAACACGATCGCGAGCAACACCAGAAATCCGAGATACACTTCCATCTTGCGCATGGAAAAGCCTGCGGTCACGACCCGGGAAAGAAACAAGACGACCACGACGCCCGTGATCGACCCGAAGAGCAGGCCGACCTTCCGCCAGGACGTTTGGAGCACGGCATCCTTCAGCACACGCCGGTCGCCGACAAGGGCCTGCGAACGGAACCCCAGCACGATCATATAGATCGCCATCACAATCCCGATCACCACCAGTATGATATGGAAAGTCAGCAACGGAATGAAGACGCCATGATAGAGTTCCTCGGACCCCCCGAATCCTTCTTTCCCCTCGAATGCCAGCACGCCGAGCGAGCGAAACAGATAATAGTTCACGAAGAACACCAGCATCGCGATCATGCCGCCGAGCATCAACCAATGGTGGGCATGGCCCTGTTTCCGCTTGGCCTGCACCCAGCCCACGATGAACAGCGCGGTGAACAGCGTCGCCATCAATTGGCTCAGGTCAGCCCCGACCGTCGCATGCGTGGCAAAGAACCCCGGTTGTCGAAGCCACTCGGTCATCGTGTGCTCAGGCCGCCCGGCGTCCCTGGACGACGGCGGTGGCTTCCAGCTCTTCGGCTGATTCGAATCCTGCCCGCCTCATCCATTCCAAGGCTTCGCTCGTCTTATAGCAGCGGCCTCGCGCGGTATTGACCAGGATGTGCACCGCGAACGCGGTCGTCCAGGCAGGGGCCGTCCCGCTTTCATCCAGAAAGCGGTCCTTGATGACCAGTCTCCCGCCGGGCGACAGGCGCTCAAAGGCCTTGGCGACCAATGATGCGTTCATCTCGAAGTCTTGATAGTGGAGAATGTCGGACATCAGGATCAGGTCGTACGGACCGCCCAGCGGGTCGCGGTTGAAATCTCCCGGCTGAAGACGGATGCGGCCCTCCAACTCGGCCTCTTTCACAACCCCCTCGGTGATGCGCAAGGTTTCCGGCAAGTCGAATACGGTGGCCGTCAGGCCGGGATAGGTTTGACAAAACGCAATGGCATTGGTGCCCGCGCCGCCTCCTAAATCCAGCATCGTTCGGGCCTGTTCCGCATCCAGGCGCTTCGCAAAGCCAGGGCCGGACTGCTGACCGATACGATGGAGCACCGACAACACGTTCGCGCCGAGCTCCGGATCGGTCTCGAACACATGCCGGCTGACCGAAGACCGGCCGGTTCTAATCGCCGTCTCGAGACGCCCCCAATTGTCCCATTCGGCGTCATGCAGGACCAACAGGTGGCCGACATATTGCGGAGACGTCTTCACCAGATGTTGCTGGGCCACGGGCGTATTGGCGTACCGACCCTCCGATGCGGCCAGCACCCGCATCGCGACCAGCGCATTGAGCAGCAGCGCCAAGGTCCCCTCATGGACTCCCAGCCTGTCGGCCGCCTCCCTCGCCGTCCACGCCTTCCCATCCAAACAGGAAAACACATCCAACTTCACGGCGGTCAACAGGATTTTCGTTTCCCAGTAGTATCCAAGCTGGAAAATCTCGGCCAGAGTCAGATCGCGAGCCACGTGCACTCCATCAGAATGAATCCGGGCATAATACCGAGTCCGTTCGAGCAAAGGCAAGGTCGCGACGAGCGGACCGGCGCCGAACGCCATCCCGGGAAAAGCAAGAGGGCAGCAGCTCGTCCGAGCTGCTGCCCTCCGCCTGTCTCGCTCTGTCGCGAACGCGAATCAGCGCACGCGAGGAATTACTTCTTGACCTGGAAATCCGCCTTCACGGATCCGCCCTCAGGCACATCCACGTCGGCTTCCATCTTTCCGGCGAACGGATGCCAGGCCATGATCTTGTGCTTGCCGGCCGGCACATCCTTGAGTTCGAACGTCCCGTCCTCTTTCACCACGGCATAGTGCTTGTTCTGGACCGGGAGGAAGAACGCCTGCATGAACTCATGTTGATCGCACTGGAGACGGAAGAAGGACCCGGCCTTCTCTTGGCGAAGCGTGATCGGCTTTTCGAGCTTGGATCCCTTCTCGGCAAGACCGATGTTGAAAATGGTGGAGGAACTGGGTCCCTTGACCTCGAAGGAATGCGGGTTGTGGAGCACGCCCTTTACGGACTTGGGATCGTCGGGGTCCGAATCGTGATTCTCGACCCGGAACATTTTCTTGTTCACGACGATGCCGCTGAACGGCTGAAAATCACAGAACTCCGCGACGACATCCGTGCCCCCGTACCCGTCCATGAACGCCTTGTCTTCGATGTCACGAACCGACACCACCGCGTTCTTCAACGCCCCGTCCTTGCCGACTTCGATCGTCTTGAGGAACCGCTTGTCCCCATCCATAACGTCCTTGTTCGGAATCTTGGGACAGAATTTCGGATTGGGGAACTTGGAAAACAAGAATTCCTTCTGCTCGGCCTTGCCGGCATAGGTCACCTTCCCGGTCACGGTGCCGCCGGCAAAGGACGCCAGCGGAGCCGCCAGGAAGGAGGCTGCGATGAGACCCGACATACCTAGTAACGCACCTGTCTTCATGATGACTGCCTCCTTGATGGTTGAACAAAATCTTTCGGTGTCCATGCCGACCAGCCCCAGGAAAATTCTACTCTGTGCCTCAAGGCTTCACAAGGCAGGGGTCGTGAAGCTGGTTGGCCACACCCATTCCCCTAGTTAGACGCACGAGTGATCGGAGGGACTGTACCGACTCCCAAAAGAGCCACTTTTATACAGAATCCACCATCCTGAGTCAACCGTGCCACAACCGGCTCCATGAGCCGGCTGCACGCTCTGGACCGCGGTAAGGGGATGGCTCACGAACGCGCCGGCGCCGTCTGCTGATCCTGGCGCAGCAGGCGAATCAATGAGGCGGCAGCCGTCGCCTGCACCGCCGCATCCTGGTCACGCAAGGCCTCCTTGAGGTCCGGAATGTGGTTGCGGTCTCCGATGCGGCCCAGGGACCGGGCCGCGGCAATCCTGGGGCGTGGCAGAGGATCGTGCAGGATCTGATCCAGATAGGCCAGCGCGGCCTGCCGATTCGGCCCCGCGCCTCGCGCCAGCGCCTTGGCCACCGCCGAACGAGGCCCTGGGTCCTGAGCTCGCATAAGGCCACGCACGGCTTCCTCGATATCCGGGAAGGGCTCGCCCAATCGGAGCATCGAGTCCACCGCCGCGCCCTTCACCCCCGGATCCGGATCTTGAAACGCCTTTCGGAGAACAGGGACAGCCTCTTTGTTCCCCAATTCGCCCAACGCAACCGCCGCGCTGGACCGGACCGCCGGAATCTTGTCACTCATCAGCGTGACGAGCGGCTCGAACCCCTCTGCCTTCCCCAACATGCCCAACGCCGCCGCCGCCCCTCCCCGCACGGACGGTTGTGGATCGCGGCTGCCCGCGATCGCGAATTTCAACCCGCGTGGGTCCTTGAGCTCTCCCATCACGCGCAAGGCCGTGCTCCGCGCCTCGGGGTTCGCGGCTTGCGCGGCCTGCGTCAGCCCTGCCCAGGATTCCTTATGGCCGAAACGCAGCAGGGCTCCGATGGCCTGCACCCGCACCATCGGTTGCTCGTCGTTCAGCGCCTGTTCGAGGAATGGTCGTTCGCGCTTGTCGCCGTTGAGCCCGACCGCCCGCACGACATTGGCCCGGACCATCGAGGCCTGGTCTTCGATCGCCTTGCGCAGCCTGGCCGACTTCCGGCCGTTCTTCAATTGGCCCAAGGCTTCGGCCGCCAGCGCGCGGACAAGTCCCGATCCGTCGCTGAGCCCGTCTTCGAGGTCTGGCACCACCGCTTCGGACTCCAACTCCTTCAGCGCCGAATAGGCGGCGCCTCGCATTTGCTCGCGCATGTCTTTAAACAACACCCGAATAAACGCCATGGCGACGCCTTCCAAGAGCGCCTCCTCGTCGCGTCCGCGCTCCTGCACCAGGTGGTCATAGACATCCAGCGCATCTTTGGGGCGGCCGAGTTCGACCAGCGTCTTGGTCTTGAGCCTGCGCGCCTGGATGGACAGCGCGTTGTTCTCGCCCAGGCGATCCAACAACTCCAGAGCCTGGGGATAGCGCCGCTCCACAAACGCGGTTTCCGCCTCCCGTTCGAGGGCCGGAGCAGAGACGCCCTCAGCAGCCCCTGCATCCTGAACGAGGAACGGCAGGCCTAGGCCCAGCCATACGGCGACCCACCCCACCATTCCCGCCATTCGCGCGAGGAAGCGCGGGAGGATGCGTTTACTGTTGGTATTCGACAAGGGGTTTGATATCGACCGGATGGCCCAGCGATTCCGGCCCGAATCGGGGATTTTCCATCACCTTGAACGCTGACCGATTGCCCTTCGGCGCCTCGAGGGCGATGTCCTCGACGAGGCGCCCCTGTGGCCCCACGGTGACCATTCGGGAGACGCCGGGACCGGATTGCGGATGCCAGACGATGAGCTGGTAGGTGCCGGGCGGTACATGGTCCAGACGGTATGAGCCGTCCGGTCCGGTCACAGCGTAATAGGGATTGTTCACCGCCATGGCCCAGCTTTCCATAAAGGCATGGAAGCCACACTGCATGTAGAACGTCCGCCGGCCGCGGTTGAGATAGATCGGCCCGACCAATGATCGTCCAGGCTCATGATCGTGGGTGGCATGTAGATCTCCCCGGTGGTGGAGGGCGTTCATCCGCAGCGGCGAATTGAACAGGACCCTCGTCCCGGCCTGCAAGGAAGTCTCATACCCTTGGATGTCGTGCATGACCGGATCCATGTTCACCACCTCCACGGCATGGCCGTTGCGCACGATGGTGACAAAGGGCTTGAACTGGCAGTCCCGCGCTTCGATGAGCGGCACCGAGAGGTCGAACGGCTTGCCGCGCTCCACCCCTTCCAGAAGCACGACGGCGTCCTTGAGCCCGGCCTTCCGGTCCACGACGAAATCATAGAGCAACCGCCAGCCTTTGCCGTTGGAAATGCGGCCGCAGTATTGCGGATCGGGAAAGGTGATCAGGTTGAATCCCTTGGGCTCAGGCACGTCGCCTTGCAAGGTCACGCGTCCCTCGATCGTCCCGCCTTCCTTGACCTCGATGACCTCATACGACGATGCCTGCGCCGGAAGCCACAGGGCCAGGACGATCGCGCAGCAGATGAGCCGGCTCACGCAGAAACGGGGACGGACCACATGACGGCTCATGCCATCACCTCCGAAGACTGTTTAGGGTCTCTGCAATTCCAAGGTCGGCCGGATCTCGATCGACCGTCCGAGCGCTTCCAACCCGAAGTGGGGATTCTCGACGATCTCATGCGCGCTCCGGCGTCCCATCGGCGCCTTGAACTCAAAGGAAGCGGTCGCGGTTTCCCCGGCCTTCACCGTAATGTTCTGTTGCAACATCGGCCCGGTTTGAGGATGCCAGGCCGTCAATACATAGTCGCCGGGCGGTACCTCCGCCAGGGAAAAACTTCCGTCCGGTCCCGTGATCGCATAATAGGGATGCTCGATGGCCAACCCCCAACTTTCCATGTAGGCGTGGAACCCGCACTGCATGACGAAGATCCGGCGATCCCTGGTCATGCGGACCTTCTGGATCATCGGCTCCCCGGGAATATGCTTGTGGTACTCGGCTCCGACCCCGGACTTGGGATGGTGCGGATTCATCGGCAAAGGGACGTTGAACAGCACCCGTGGCCCCAGATGCGAGGTCTCATAGGCCTGGATGTCATGCATGACCGGATCCATGTTCACGACCTTGACGTCATGATCGTCCCGCACCACGGTGACGAAGGGAAGAAACCGGCAATCGCGCGCTTCGATCGTCGGCGGCGTAAAGGCGAACGGCTTGCCACGCTTCACGTCGGCCAACATGACCACCACGTCCTTCAGCCCGCCGTCCTTCGACACGGTGAACTCTTCGAGGATACGCCATCCGGTTCCGGTGGAGATCCGCCCGCAATAGACCGGGTCCGGAAACGTAATGAGGTTGAATCCTTTGGGAATCGGCTTCCCGCCGGTGATGGTCACCGTTCCGGCAATCGTCCCCCCGTTCACAACAGCCATCTCTTCATAGGCGCCCGCTCGGGGCGCAGACCACAGGACCCACATCGCCACGACTGTGACTGCGATTGATCGAACCATGACCGGCCTCCGCTCAACGGCTCACACACAGGTATTCGTCAGTCTACAAGACCCTGTCACCAAAAAGAAGGGGGAGCCATGTTCTGGCTCCCCCTCCCACACACGTTCCTCTCGGTCGATGAAACGTTACCGGGAGGCCACCGGTTGTACCTGAGCCTCAGCCAGTGAATCGGCCTGCGCCTTCTTCACGCCGACCGCAGCCCCGGACAACGGCAGCAACCGTTGATCGCCGGCCGGCAGGACGCGCACATAGCCCCACTGACCGGACTGCGAGTACGGCAGCCGCTGGTTGCTGTAGGTAAAGTCGCCGGACAACCGGTATGGACCGCCTGCCGACGGGATGAACGCATCGATGACCTCCGAACCGGAATACTCGACGACGCTGATCATATCCGCGCCGCGCATGTACGGTTCAATCGGCCATTCATGCTTCTCCACGCTGAACATGCCGTTCTGCTCGTTGGTCGCGCCCAGAATGTGGATCCGAACCGGATCGCCCGCATGCGCCTCGATGATGGGCGTGACGGGATCTTCCGGCTTGTCGGCCACGCAGGGCTGGAACACACGACCCAGCGAGCACCCTAACTCTTCCCGGAACTTGTAGGGCTCGGACCGGTAATTCACCCCCGTCAGACCCGCCACGTTCTGGACATAGGGCATGAAGCTGGTCCCGATGATGTTGTCTTCGTCCTGGAAGAACAAGGCCGCATCGCGGTAGTTCGTCCGGAACTCGTTGCCGGAAATCGTCCGGTCCACGATGACGTCCACCATCCAGGCATTCTTGTTGGACACGTCCGCGCCTGTCTTCGGATCGCGGTACTTGGAGCCCTTCGGGCCGACCACGATCGCGCCGAACAGACCGTTCCGCGGATTGACCATCGGATTGCCGCCGTCCCACACCAGCGAGGTGATCTCGCCGTTGGCAGGATCGGCATAGTAGGTGTACGTGCGGCTCTCACCCGGAGCGACCGTCTGGTCATTCGGATTGTTGCCCACGTTCCAGCCGAGCGAGTCCTTCGGATCGAAGGCCAGGGACATGGCCGAGAACGAGGCCCGGCTGCTCTTCATCTTGTTTTTCAGGTTGACCTTGATGCAATCCCCCACGTTCACGTGCAGCGTCAGCGGCATCGGTTGCGCATTCGCCACCGTGGCGATCTCGTCCTCCAGGACGTAGATCTTCGCGTCAGGATTGGTGATCTGGATCGTCCGCTCGAAGTCCACCTCGATGGACTCGGGCGCCTTCGCGTTGAACTTCATGTTCGGATAGTCGATCGCGACGACATTGAAGGACTTCACCGGAGCCTCGGCCGGGCAGACCGGAATCGGAGCCGGAATTTCGTTCCGTCCCGAATACCCGGCTGGGAGCCGCTGCAGGTCCGGCTGTTCCTTGTCGTACACGCGGAGAATACCCCACCCACCTTCAGACAGCTTGGAAGCGCGTCCGTTGAAGTGGATGTAATCGCCGGCTTGCAGCCGCGGCCCGCCGGCCTTCGGCACCACCAGGTCATACCGTTCGGCGATCCCGATATGGATGGAGTTCTTCCGGTTCGCGTCGCCCGCATACCGTTCGGTCAAGAACGTATGGCCGGACAACGTCCACACCATCGACTCGTTCATCAGCGTGTGCAGCAGGCGGAACACCATCGTATCGCCCACATACGCGCGCAGCAGCGGCGTATAAGGATCGCCATGGATCGCGCTGTTGAACACCTGATGCACGTCGGGATTGGACGCCAGCCGTTGCGCGATGGGCCCCGCCCGGAAGTTCAAACCGCTCCCCGTGGTATGGGTTCCCCCGTTCAGGAACGGCATGGGCGTCATGTAGATCTTTTCCGGCATCTGGAACGACACGGTCTTGCCCGCTTCCAGCGCCACCTCGACCGGCTGGCCTGGCGGGTTGCCGGCGGTCACAATGTTCACCGTGTGGGGGACGGTGTCATGGACCTGCACCATCAATTCACGGAAGCTGCCGTTCACGTTATGCCCGACCGGTTCGATGGTATGAATGTCGGCGATCGGTCCGCTCCGGATCTGCTTGCCGGTTTTGGGGTCGTGGTAGGTGGACCCGACCGGCTCGGCAATGAAGGTCCCGAAACCGCCGTGCGGCCAAGTGGTCGCGCCGAAGGCGTGGTCGTGCCAGAACACGGTGCCCACGTCCGCATCGACCCAGAACCGCTGCCGCACGAACTCGACCGTCACGATGTCCTTGGCCGGGTGATCGTGCTTCAGGCCCTTGGTCAAGGTGATCGTGTTGCCCTTGATCTCCTTGATTCGGGCGACCTCGTTGCCCTTGACGTTATCCGCCCCAACCAGGATCAAGGTCTTGGGGTGGTATTGGGCGGCATTCTTCACGGTGATGCTGGTGGCCCCCTTCTTGGCAGGCGCCGTCAGCACCGTGTTCATCGGCACCGGCAGCCCCTTCTTGTCCTTCTTCTCCAGCATCGTGAACGGCCGCACCGATTGCTCATAGGAGAACCCGGTGATCACGCCGTCCGACGCCTGGTTGTCGAACTGAAGGAAGTGCCAATGTGTATTGATCTTGGACGCCTGGAAGTTCGTGTAGTCGTCGTCTTCCCATTCGCTGGTCAACGTCCAATCGATGCAGTCATAGATGTTGCCGCGGACGACCAGCGGATATTTGAGGTCGTCGTTGGCGCGAATCGCCGCTTCTTCCTCATGCAACACATAGATCAAGCCGGTCTGGTCGATCACAGGCGGCTCCTTGCCCTGCGCCTTCGCCAGCTTGATCGGGAGCTTGATGAAGTGCACGTTGTAGTGCTTATAGCCCGCATTCTCAGGGCACAAGCTCCACACGCCGTTTTCACCGGGCTTGGCCTGATCCAGGCTCTCTTCGCCATTGTCATCGCGGCGAATCGGTTCCAGCCACGGCGCGCCGACGTGATTCGGGGAGAACATCACGCGCTTCCCGAAATGCGGCGTCAGATGCGGCCAGGCCACGCGCCCGGTCGTCGGCTCGAAGGTGATCGGATGCCGCTTGCCCGGATGCGTGGACTTGTACTTGGGATTGTCGAACGTGCTTTCCTTCTCCGACATGGCCTTGTTGCCGTCCCAGATCCAATCCAGCACGGTGGCGTCATAGGACAGAATTTGGCCCTTCTCGTCATCCTTGTGACCGGGCTTGCCCTGCGTCGGCAACTGCATTTCGACCCAGTCCTTGATATTGATGACGGCCGGGTTGCCCTTCCAGTTGCTCTTGCCCTTGTCCACGATCTTAAAGCTCTTTCCGAACCAATCGACTGTCGTGCCGACCAGCTTGTCGGAGGTCACGGGGTGCTTGATGCGGCCCTTGCGATCAGGCAGTTCGCGGAGGTCCGGCATCGTGTCGTTGCGATGGTCCCCGTGCTGCAGCGTGTTATACACCCGCCAATAGCCCCACATGCCCGCCACATAGTGGTGCGCCACGTGGCAGTGGAAGAGGAAGTCGCCGGCAAGTTGCTGGCACAGGCCCGACCCGCACTCCGTCTCAAGGTCCAGCGCTTCCGACGGTCCGATGACTTCGACGTCGACACGGTCGGTCTTGTGGCGGATGACCGGATACTTCACCGGCCCGTTCACGGAAACCGCCCAGAGGTTCATGTCGTCGATGGCCCGCGGGCTGCGCGGCCAGCGAATCGTCCCGCCGTGCGGATGGTGGGAATGGAACACCTCCGACCCGCCGTGCACCAGCCGGAACTTCGCCGGATCGCCCAAATAGGACCGCGGAATGGTCGGGGACGGATCGCCGAACGTATAGGAGCTATAGCCCATCGATTCGTCTTCAAACCCAAAATACTCGTGCTGCACGTGCATGTTGTTGATGCCGAACGGCTCGCTGCGATAGTTGATCGCGCGGGCGCCAGGCCGATACACGTCCGTCAACGGATCGCGTTGCGGCAGGAAGTCGCCCTTCTTGTTGACCGGGCGGAACGCCTCGTCGCCCACTTCGTGATAGATCAACACGAATTCCCGGAAGTCCGGACCCGAGCCGTTGTCGATCATCACCTGCCAGCCACTGCTGGCCGCCTCGTCCTTGGAGGTCGGATCTCCGAGCGCCTGCAGGTAGGACGAGCCGCGCGGCTCGACGACGAAGGCCCCGAAGAGCCCGAGGACCGTCAACTCGCGATCGTTGCTGAAGCTGTGGAACTGCTTCACGCCTTCCTGCGCGGCCGGGTGGATGTACCATTCCATCTCCACCGCCTTGTCCGGCTTGGCCACCGAGTCCGGGTTGGTGGTGGTCGCCGCCTGGCCCGTGGCGCTGATCACCGGATAGGAGCCGTGGATGTGCAGGCTGACTTCGTCCACGCCTTCCAGCTTGTTCTCCAGCTTGATCTTGACGCAGTCGCCCTGATTCGCGCGGAGCACGAGCGGCTCGATCCACTGCGCCTGGACGCCGGGGAGCACCGCCCCCGGATCATAGCCTTCCTTCTCCCGCGCCTCCTTGTTCTTCGTCTCTTCGGCCCGCACCTTGTCGAGGTTTTCCGCCAAGACATACATGTAGCCGGGATAGTAATCGAGCCACTGATTGAGGGTGATCTCGACGTTAATCGCCTGCACGTTGTACTGCTTGACGGGCGCG
This sequence comes from Nitrospira tepida, assembly GCF_947241125.1. Taxonomy (NCBI): domain Bacteria; kingdom Pseudomonadati; phylum Nitrospirota; class Nitrospiria; order Nitrospirales; family Nitrospiraceae; genus Nitrospira; species Nitrospira tepida. Next base: position 3,430,849 of record NZ_OX365700.1, read on the forward strand.
TACGCGGGACACTTGCCCCCGCCTTCCATGACCGGTTCGCGGCGCGGATCCGACATCAACAGGAGGTCCTGGCCGCCGGCACCATATTGGTGCATCATGGACATGGTGTTGAAGTTCCCCGTGCTGACCTGCTGCACCTGCGGATCCTTGGCCATCTGCTCCATGATCCGTTGATGCTGCCGCTCAACCTGCGCCGAACGATCCGGGCGGCCCGACATCGCGTCTTCCACGACGGTCTGGCCCTTGAGCTGTTCCGCCCACTCCGGCGTGGCGTGCCCCATGGAGGTCTTATGGACCGAAGCATGGCCCTCATGGGACGTGTCTTCAGCCGCGCCGACTAGCGGGAGCGCCAGAAAGGCGCCTGCCGCCAGCAGGCTGACCCAACCATGAAGCGGTTGAATCTGATGGTGATGATTAAGCATGGACCGGCCTCCTTGCTGTGTTGATGAATCTGCTGATCAATAAGGACTGAATGAATCGGGCGAGACATGTATCGAAGCGTCCACACGAGCGATTCCGGCAGTGACGACAGACGTTTGTTGAACGAGGGCTTTCACCGAAGGGGACTCTGTGGTCACGGCAGGCATGCAGACTAGGTTGTGACTAATTATGATGATGTCGCAAAAAGACGAGCCCAAGATACTCAAGTTGAGGAAACGTGTCAACCCTCAAACACGCGGCCAGACCGACGTTCTTTCGATTCGTTCTGACCTTGCGAGGACCGGTTTTATGTGTCCAGTTCGACTCCATCGGCGACGCGCGGCACGAGCCCGTGAGTTCCTTCATCCGGTCCAGTTGTGAGATAATGCCGCGATATGCTTGTCAAGAGATTGCTCGTCGGGCTTCCGCTCAAGACGGCGCAAGCGGCGCATGAGCGTCTATCCAAAACTCTTGCCCTCGCAATCTTTTGCCCGAACCCGCTCTCCTCGGTCGCCTACGCCACGGAAGAAATCCTCCTGGTGCTCGTGCTGGCAGGCACCGTCGCGCTGCATTGGTCCATTCCGCTGAGCTTCGCCATCGTCGGCTTGATCGCGATCCTGAACGTCTCCTACCGGCAAATCATCTACGAATACCCCGAAGGCGGAGGCGCATACCTGGTCGCAAAATCCAATATCGGCGAACTGCCCGGCCTGGTCGCGGCGGCGGCCTTGCTGATCGACTACACCTTGACCGTTGCCGTCAGCACGGCGGCCGGGATCGCGGCCATCACCTCCGCCTGGCCCTCCTTATATGAGCATCGTGTCGCCTTGGGGCTGTCGGCGGTCGCGCTGGTCGTGGTGATCAACCTCCGGGGAGTCAGGGAAACCGGCAAGATCTTCGCGTTTCCGACGTATTTTGCGTTGTTGGCCCTTTCCGCCATGATCATTGTGGGATACGCGCAACTGCTCGTCGGCGGACGCCCCCCGGGCGGGCCTTCCGAAGCCGCGGCCACGCCGATGCTCGAGAGTCTTACGTTTTTCCTGATCTGCCGGGCCTTTGCCGCAGGATGCACCGCCGTCACCGGCATGGAAGTGATCTCCAACGGAGTGAAAGCGTTTCGTCCGCCCGAACCTCGGAACGCCGCGGCGACCATGAGCGTCATGTCGATCATTCTCGCGGGCTTGTTCTTAGGCATCAGCGGGTTGGCCTATTATCATGGCGTCGCGCCGAAGGCGGACGAAACCGTGGTGTCTCAACTGGCGCATCACGTCTTCGGAGACGGCCCGCCGTACTATGTGGTGCAGGCCGCGACCATGATGCTCCTGATCCTGGCGGCCAACAGCAGCTTCAGCGGCTTTCCTCCCCTGGGAAGCGCGCTGGCCCGCGACGGCTATATGCCGCACCAGATGTCCGGTGTGGGGGATCGGCTGGTCTTTTCAAACGGCATTATCATCCTGGGGGTGCTGGCCGGGCTGCTCCTACTCATTTTTGAGGGAGACACCCACGCCCTCATCCCCCTGTATGCCATCGGCGTGTTCATTTCCTTTACCTTGTCTCAAACCGGCATGGTCTTACGATGGAAGACCAAACGGGGGGCGGGATGGCAACGGAAATTGATGGTCAACGGGCTCGGCGCCGTGACGACGGGGATCTCGACGCTCGTGATCACCGCGACGAAATTCACGCAGGGGGCCTGGATTGTGATCCTGCTGATCCCCATTCTCATCGTCTGGTTCCGGTCAATCCGCAGCCATTACAAGGCCGTCGCGGATCAGGTCATGCTCTCCAGGGACCTCCGCCCGCCGCTCCCGCGCCGCAATATCGTGTTGGTGCCGATCGGCGGCGTCAATCGCGCGGTCATTCGTGCCATCGACTATGCCCGACAGGCCTCCAGCGATGTCCGCGCCGTCTTGGTGGATGTCGATCCCGAGGAAACCGCCCGCATCGAGATTCAATGGGCGCAATGGGGATGCGGCGTCCCACTCATCGTCCTGCCCTCGCCCTATCGATCGATCCTCGAAACCCTGCTGGACTATATCGAACAACTCTTGCAGAAGGACCAGGACGGATGGGTGACCGTAGTCCTGCCGGAAATCTTGCCGGCGCGCTGGTGGCAGAACATTCTGCACAATCAGCGCGCCTTGATGTTGAAAGCGGCGCTGTTATTCAAAGAGCGCGTGATCCTCACCGACGTGCCCTACCACCTCCAGCGATAACCGTCAGGAGTCCACCATGTCGATAGCTTGCCCAATGAGACGAGAAATGATCCTGTTTCTGGCCGCCGGCGGACTCAGCCTGTTGCTCGTCGAGCCGGCCTGGCCGTTCAAGATCCTGGAACCAGCCGAGCAGGGACAATTCCAATCCGGCCAGACCGTGACCGCCAGGGTCGATCTCGGCAAGGATACCGGCGTCATCAAGGTCCGGTACTATTGGTATCCGGAGCATGCCGAGACGTTGGTGCAGGGCGACGAGAACGAACCTCAGCCGGCGGGAACTTCGTCGCTCTCCACGGGACCGCGGGGCCGAGAGGAGGACAGCGCGACCGGCCAACCGATCGTCGCAAGGCCGGCCCTGGTCTCGACCGCCGAGAACGACCCGCCCTTCGGGGGAAAGTTGACGATCCCGCGTGAGGCGGTGGGCACTATCCGGCTCCTGGCCGTGGCGGAGATTTCGCGCGGCCGGCTCGGGATTCAGACGTCCTTCGACGAAATCCTCGTCAAGGCCGAGCCTCCCAGTGAACTCACGGCCATCGACTTCGAAACCGACAAGCCCCTGAAGCTCGGCCGGATCGGACAGGCCGCCAGCTATGAACAGGTGGACTTTCGCGGCAAGACTATCGAATTGCCGATTGTCGGCCTCTTCGCCGACGGCGTGACGAGGAGCCTGTCCTCCCCCTCGACCGGCACTACGATCATCTCTTCCAATCCCGAAGTCATCAAAGTGGAGCCCTACGGCTTGCTCCGGCTGACCGGCAGCGGCCGCACCATCCTGACCGTCAAGAATCGTGGCAAGGAAGCTGCGCTGGAGGTCATCGCCGCCCTGTCCGAGGAGCCGAACGAGCCGCCGATCGCCGACGCCGGAGAGAATCGGACGGTGAAATCTGGCCGGAAGGTCGAATTGAACGGTCTCAAAAGCCGGGACCCGGAGGGCGAAGCGCTGTTCTACTATTGGAGCCAGGTCCGCGGCAGCAAGGTGCCGTTGCTCGATCTGAACATGCCCCGGGCGTCCTTCGTCGCGCCGACCGTCTCCGAACCGCGGCTATTCCGGTTCCGGCTGCGGGTCTACGACAAGATGGGGGCGGATAGCTTGCCGGCGTTTGTGGATGTCACGGTGGAACCGTGAGCCCGCGTTGCCCATGGACGCTTCTGCTGCAATCGCGCATTCGCTGCTGCGACAAGCCTACGCGCGCTTCCATTTGCGCGTAGTCGGGCGGGCTCGCCGCTCAGTCGGTCAACGTACCGCGGTGGGTACGCCTTCCTCCTTCTCGGCTCCACGCGCCCGTCTCGCCACGCGACTGCGCGATTTCGCGACGACCCGCCATGGACACCGAGGGCTTTCCCGTTTTTCCAGATAAGAGAGATCTGCACGGTTTGGATTGTCACGGAGAAAGAAAGGATTCGGTGGCATTCCGTCTCACCTGTTTCCCAAGGCTGTACACGAATAACCTGGGCACTCTCGTTGCTGAACACTCCCGCAAACTTTATCCTCAGTCGCATGTCTGCTAGATACCACAAGCCATCGGCTTCAGTTTCCGACCCTCATGTTGTCTCGCAGGAAAACCTTTATCCTGACAAACTGACGGCCAACTAAGACGATATCTGTTTAGGTTGAACCCGTAGACGGTTGTTGTCGTCAAGATCGACAAGAAACACTGCTCGATCAGGCTCTGCCCCATCGCCGTGTGCAAAAATAGTGAACTCATATCGTCGAGGGTCCATCCCAGTTTGTACGAATGTAACGGTATGAGGAACGACGAACGGATTAGCCGGGTTTCCGGGCCATTCATCCTTCATCACCACATCGATGTATTCAGTTTGATCAAGGTCCAATGAAAATTCACGTCTCGCAGCATTATTAGTGACGGGCCTGTCGTGCATAACGCGCAGAGGCACTGGGGTGCGTACCTGGGTCGGTGGTTCAATCTTTTCCAATTGGACTTCTACTCGATCGATTGTGACTCCCCCAACATTCTTCACGCCAACGCGATGTAGTCTCCGTATCGCAGCGTTTCCGTGACTATCAAAGATGGTGTCCACTTGCTCGTATGGATACCCTGTACCGGCAACTATCTTCACCTTTTTTCTTTGCAATTTTTGAAGTTGCTCCTCAAATTGATACACCCACTATTCGCAATTCGTGATACGTAAGAATGGCTGCAACGACGAACCCGGTCAAAAGGAAATATGGCCACCAAGAGGAAGGAAGCGAAATGTTGTGATTTGAAACCATATCCAGTAATCCAAAAGGGTCAGCGAGAAACGTTAATAGAACGTAATACCAATGCTTCACCAAACCTCGGAAAAATAGACCTGCAGATTCTAGAAGTCATTTCAAAACCTTCCGAAGCGTGATCAGGGCACAGGCCAGATGAAAGAAGCCCCCATAAGTGTCCATCAGGCGATCATACCGGACGGTCAGTCGCCGGAAGTTGCCCAGCCAGCCGATCGTGCGCTCCACGATCCAGCGGCGCCGGTAGCGGCGCAACTTGCGCCCGTCCTGAGGGGTGGCCCGCTGGTTATTGGCCCTGGCCGGAATGATCGGCTCAATCCCGCGACGGACCAACAGGGCCCGGGCGGCATTGCTGTCATATCCCCGGTCCGCAATCAGCCGCTCCGGCCGCTTGCGGGGCCGCCCCGGCCGATGCGGGCGTGTCACGGCGATCGTGTCGAGCGTCGCGTCGAGGAGCCGGACCTCCGCCGGGGACGCCGAATCCAGGTATGCTCCCAACGGAGTACCCGCGCCATCGACCAATACCATCCATTTTGTGCCCTTGCCGCGCTTGGTCGGCCCGACGTTGGCGCCCCCGTTTTCGCCGGCGCGAAGCTCCCATCGAGGAAGCACTCGTTCCAGCGCAGTTTCTGCGCGTCATTCAAGTGGGCCAGCAAGGCCCGCCACAGCGTCAGCAAGACCCCGCTGGCTTCCCACTGCCGCAGCCGTCGCCAACAGGTGCTCGGGCTGCCATACCGCTTGGGCAGTTCGCTCCACGGTGCGCCGGTCCACAGAATCCAGAGTATCCCTTCGAAGCAGCGCCGAGCGTCGGCAGGCGGTCGGCCGCCCTTCGGTCGGCGCGGGGCCGGGGGTAAATGGGGACGAATCTGGTCCCATTGCGCATCGGTCAGCTGGCGCCACGCCATGTGTCCTCCTTTCCTTGAAGGCCGTCATGGCGCGGATTCTACTCCTTTTCCGAGGTTTTGAAATAACTTCTAGAAGGTTTTTCATCTGGCTGGCCGAGAGGTAGCCTACCACGTCACTCCAGGATATGTGTCCCAGGATTCAAAGGGAAGCAATGAGGGCATATTCTACATTTTCTGCTTACCCCTGGTCGCCCCGTGCGCTTACTCAACAATCTGGAAGCGCTACTCGCTTAAATCACATTCAGGAAGTCTTGGAGTTTCACCAGTCCGTACTGGAACGGTAGAAGCCGATGCATTCCTTCATTCATTGGGGAACGGAGCACATGATTCCCGCTGAACAGTGACAGACCCCATCAGGCCTTGCTCGCCCGCACCGGCTTATAGGTTTGGCGGGCCTTCCGCAATTCCTCGATGTGCCGCCGCAGAGCGGGGCCGAATTGGGAACGGAGAACCGTTCTGCGCATCGACGCGATAGCGTTCTCCACCTTGTCGATCCGGTTTCTGAGTTGCTCGACCAATTCCTTCCCTGAGCGGGTCAACCATCCAAGGGGCGCCTGTGCATATTCGAGATCCTGAATCGAATAACGCACCGACTCGACCTCCTCCAAACAGCGAAACTGGGCGCGAAGGAGATCGCGCGACGTCAAGCCGGCAGCGCTCCACCGCTTCGGATCTGATCTTCCCCACAAGGCCAACCGCTCAAACAAGAGCGCCCCCATCGTAAACGTAAACGTGGCGTGGAGAATGCCGCGGATCGGGCGAAGGCTGCGCCGCCAGGGAGAATAGAACAGTTCTTGATTGTGGTCTCCCTTATAGAAGACATACTTCCGGAGCAACAGGTTCAGGTGGTGATGGCTGTTCTCATGGATGAGGTCGTCGATGAGGTCCAGTTGATCCCGCTCGAACAAGTTAATGAAGGACAGGCCCGGCCTGTGACGGTAGCTGAAGCTCACGACGCCGCTCGCCTGCAGTGGCACTACTCTCATGGTAAACAGCGACAACAGATCGAGCCCCTCCGGCCAGGCTTCCGCGATCGCGTCAATGGCCCGGTGGAGGCGAGCGATCAAGGTCGTCGGAGAAGGCCGCACATCGAGAGGCCTCCGCTGCCGGTCATACACCAACGTCGGCCCGAGGGTGAGCCCATGTCTCCAACAGGCATCGGCCGCTCTTACATACACCGGCGGATGGTACGTGCATTGCCACCTCGGCTCATCCTCGGAGACGAGGATCACGGACCGCTTGCGACCGACTTTGAGAGCTATCTCACCGGTCGAAATCTCGAATCGCGGGGAAGAGCGTCTGCCGCTCGCCCGCATGGGAACTACCGGAGGCATGGACACGAAGGCGCCATCGAGACCGACCGAAAGCGTCCTCGATGCTTGGGCGCGTTCCAAGTCAACATCGAGATCGCCCGGGACGATCCACCGCTTCCGCTTCCCATATCGCAACCATCGACAGGGTAAGCCAGGCACGAGAGTCAGAGATTCCTGTATCAACTCCCGGCTCAGACGTTCGCACAGCTTGGCCAAGCGCGGAACAAGACGCGAGGGCTCAGGCCTTCGGTTCGGAAAGAGCTCGTCCAGGTACGTATGTTCATAGAACCGTTCCAGACACTCGGCGAGAAACTGCTCGGCGAACTCCGCTCGATCGGGCTCGCGCTGGAGTTGCGACAGGACGTCGATGAAATACAGCAGGTCGTTCAAGCCCTCGACCCATCCGACGACTTTCCATGAATCCAAGGCCTCAGGGCTCAGCACGTCTCCAAGCAAGCGAAAATAGGAGAGCGGCAGATCGAATCGATCGACGGCTTCGGGATACTGTTGCTCCAGGTCATCACAAAGCTCTCGCAGGAGTGTCTTGATCGACCGGCGAAACGAGTGCTTCAGGCGGGTGAGCCAGGCTATGTGGAAGGGATCGAGCGGCACAGGGATCCAATTCGATGCGACCACCACTGATGGTCGAGGCGCACTCTATCGCAGAGAGGATCAGAGGGGCAAATTTATGAAGATTTGGGAAGAAGGAGTTGAGAGGGCAATTGGAATCACTGATTCTCTTATCGCCACCTGCCGTCTTGGTGAGAGCGACTCTTTGAGAGCCACCTCCAGGACGGCAGGACCTCGCACCGGCTTCAAGCCGTCATCGCCACAGCCGGGGACGTCGGATCAGCTTCGGGCTGCTTTTCGGGGGCATCCACAACCACCAGCCTCGGCGCTTGCGAGGCCTGAGCCGCCCGATGCTTCAGAATCAACGGGTCCACAATGTTGCCGCAGGCCACGCATCGCCAAGTCTTGATCCACATGGGCCCCAGGCTTTCCTTGACATCGAGCAGGTGATCTTCAACCATCAGCCCGTGACAACGTGTGCACTTCATGTTCGCCTCCTTTGTTTGTCCGGTTTCGGTCATTCTGTTTGCGCGTCTCACGGGGCTGTCATCGCAACGCAGATGCCATGAATGCGGCCGCCATCAGCTCAAAATTCGACTGTTTCGCAGACGATCACAAATCATTAGAATTGGCGAGGTTATGAGAAAGGCGGACGATGCCTGTCCGACCGGCCTCGCGGGGCTCCCATCGATCGGGAGGGGGTGCCGGCCTCGATCAATCCCTCGAAAGGTTGGGCACGAGGAGGATCATGTCGCTGTCTGCGGCGGAAATTGGCGCTGTCCTGTCCGAAATTCGGCCGGCTCTTCTTGGCGGATGGGTTCAGAAAATCTACCAACCCACAGACACCGCCATCACCCTGGAAGTTCGCGTACCGGGCAAGACCGTCGCCTTGCATCTCTCCGTCTTCCCAGGCGCGACACGGCTGCACCTGCTGTCGGCCCACTTGCCGAACCCCGAGCGCCCCCCGTCCTTCTGTCAACTGCTTCGCGCCCACCTGCTCGGAGCGCGGGTCGAAGAACTCCAGCAATGGCAAGGGGACCGGATCGTCGAGATCAGGCTGCAAACCAAGGAGGGGACTCGAACACTGGCGGCGGAACTTACAGGACGGAGCGCGAACCTATTCTATGTCGATGCGACCGGTCACGTGCGTGCGGCCCTCCGGCCGGCGCCGGAACGGACCGGTAAACCCTGGCTCGCTGGAATCGGCCAGCCCGGGACAGATCCGCCGCAGACCACGCGACAGCGGTTCACGCCGTCATCGGCCTCTGCGGACGATCCGGACTATCCGGTGTCGCAAGCGATTGAGCAGCATTACGCGCAAGAGGAATCGGAGGCGCAGGCCCGGCGTCTTGAACAAGAACGGTTGCAGAGCTTGACCCGCCAGTTGAAACGTCTTACCCGGCGCATCCTCGGCATGGAGGAAGACCTTGACAAGGCTCGGCGTTATGAATCCTACGGACGTTACGGCGAGTTGCTGAAAGCCCACCTCGCCCAGGTGCAGAAAGGACAGGACCGGGTGACCGTAGAAGATTACTTTGATCCCGAGCTGACGCCAATCACGATCCCGTTGGATCCGGCCAAGACTCCCACGGCTAACATGCACGACTATTTTCAGAAACATCGGAAGTTTCTTGCCGCCGAGACCGAGATCCGTCCGAGGCTGGAGGCGGCGGAACGAGAGCAGACACAACTCCGGGAAGAGATCGACCGGATTCGCCGCGGCGAGTGGCGCCCACCGGCCGGCAAGGAACCGACCACGAACCGGCGTCGCAGCCAGCTAGGCGATCGTCAGGGCCGACCGGGTCACGCGCCTCCCCGCCGAGGCCCGTTCCGCCGGTTCACGTCCGTCGATGGACATCCGATTTATGTCGGACGGAACGCCCAGGAGAACGAAGAACTCACCCACCGGTTTGCGCAGGGGGACGATCTCTGGCTCCACGCCCGTGGTGTTCCCGGCTCCCATGTCGTCGTGCGCCTTCCGAAAGGCCTTGAGCCCCCCCTCGAAACACTCAGGGACGCCGCCACGCTCGCGATTCTCTACAGTGATTTCAAGAAGAGCGGCAAGGGCGATGTGATCTACACCAGGAAGAAGTGGGTGAAGAAGGCGAAAGGAAGAGCCGCCGGCACGGTGACGGTCACTCAGGAACGAACGATCTTCCTCCAATTGGATAAGACAAGATTGGACCGGCTGAAAAATACCGCGGGCTTATTGCATCGGGATCATGAGATCAACTGAGTTCACAATAAGAACCTACCATCATGAAAGAGGTGATAAAGGGGTGATAGTCGGTAGGCTGTATGTAGGCCATGGGAAGAGCAAGAAGAACTGTCAGAGGAGAGTGACAAAGTAAATTAAGAGGGCCTGCGGGTTCGAAGCCTCTTAGCGACAAGTGAGGCATGTATGCCGGGCGCCAGCACAGTGAGAAAGGCGGAAAGAGTTTGACCAGATTGGGGAGGATTGTATCATTGACTCTGAGCGCGCTGAGATCTGAATCGGCTTACTATATCGTCGAATATCGTCTAGGCACCGGTCCCATGTCAGGCGGGAAGGGAGCGGAACAGCCAGTTGTTTACGCAGCCCCCTCCAATTCCTATCTCCGACTTTCAGGTCCTCTTTGAGTCTGCACCGGGACTTTATCTCGTGCTGACGCCCGAGTTGACCATTGTGGCGGCCAGTGATGCCTATCTGCGGGCCACAATGACCAAGCGGGAGGCGATACTGGGACGTTACCTCTTCGATGTCTTCCCCGATAATCCAAACGATCCGGGTGCAACCGGCGTGTCGAACCTGCGGACCTCGCTGGAACGAGCCTTACAGAACCGGGCACCGGATGCCATGGCCGTGCAAAAGTACGACATTCGGCGCCCGGATTCAGAGGGAGGAGGATTCGAGGAACGGTACTGGAGCCCGGTCAATTCACCGGTCTTCGGTAAACAGGGAGAGGTCGCTTATCTCATCCATCGTGTTGAGGACGTCACAGAGTTTATCCGGGCCAAGCGTGCGGGAAGCGTGCAAGACCGGATGACTAAAGAATTGCGAGCGCGTGCGGCCGAAATGGAAGTGGAAATCATTCACCGAGCCCAGCAACTTCAGGAGGTCAACACTCGACTCCGAGGAGAACTGGAAGCCCGCAAACAGGCGGAGAACGAACTGGAACGGTTCTTCTCGCTCTCGCTGGACATGCTCTGTATCGCCACCTCGGACGGTTATTTCAAGCGTGTCAATCCAGCCTTCACACGTACGCTGGGGTGGAGCGTCGAGGAAATGCTGGCACGACCATTCCTCGACTTTGTCCATCCTGATGATCGCTCCACTACGGTCCGCGAGGTCGAAAAGCAGGTCATGTCCGGGGAGTTGGTGCTTCAATTCGAAAACCGGTATCGCCATAAGGATGGCTCGTGGCGCCTGCTGTCCTGGAAGTCGGTGCCCCAGCCGGACGGGCTCATGTATGCCGTGGCGCGCGACGTCACTGAGCGCAAGCAGGCGGAAGAGTCGCTCCGGCGCGCCTACGATGAGTTGGAGATGCGGGTGCAAGAACGCACGGCGGAGATCACGGCGAAAAGCCGGGATCTGGAAACGCTCCTGTATGTCACGTCGCATGATCTACGGGAGCCACTTCGGTCCATTGAGAATTTCTCGCGCATGGTGCATGACCGCTATGGCGAGAAATTGGAAGAAAAAGGACAGGACTTCTTGAGCCGGGTGATTCGTGCTGCCCGGCGCATGGATCGTCTGCTTGCCGACATCTTGGCGCTTTCGCGGGCGCAACGCATGGAGATCCCGGATGACGACATCGATGGGGAAACGATCGTGCAGGAGGCCCTCACACGACTGGAAGATGTGGTCAGCAAGACAGGAGCCCACGTGCGGATTGCCCGAACACTCCCACGCCTTCGGGTGAACAAGACCTGGGCTACCCAGGCTGTATATAACCTGCTCGCCAACGCGCTCAAATTTACATGCCACGGAGAACCAGCAGACATTGAGGTCCTTCCCTATCATTCCAAGGAGAGCAATGCGGCGTTGGGCCTTGCCGTATGCGACCGTGGGCCGGGAGTGGCCCCCGAGCATGCCGAACGGATTTTTCAGCTCTTCCAGCGGGCCGTGGGACGGGAAGTCGACGGGACAGGAGCCGGCTTGGCTATTGTGCGGCAAGTGGCCGAACGCCATGGCGGACGGGCCTGGGTTCAGCCTCGAGTCGGAGGTGGCTCGGAATTCATCCTCACGTTCGGAACCACTCCTGCGATGGAAAGGAGCCCAGCATGAAAACGCGCCCCATCGAGATCTTGCTCGTGGAGGACAATGAAGACGACATCGTCTTGATCCAAGAGGTCTTCGGCGATGCGAGCCTGGTGAATGTCATGAAAACCGTTCGCGATGGGGAGGAAGCCTTGGCCTACCTGCGGGGCGAAGGGCCCTATCGAGATGCCCTGGTGCCGGGGTTGATTCTGCTCGACATCAACATGCCGAGAAAAAACGGATTTGAGGTGTTGAAGGAGATGAAGAGCGATCCTCGCTTACGCGCCCTTCCTGTGGTCATGCTAACCACGAGCGACCGCGAGGAGGATGTGCTCCGATCCTATGCGGATGGAGCCTGCTCCTACATCCGAAAGCCCCTGGATCTTCAGCATTTCTCCAAGGTCGTCGGGCAGTTTGAGTTGTACTGGACCCTTGTGTCACGACTTCCGGTTTCTGCGTAGGAGCACCTGATGCGCGTGTTGCTCATCGAAGACAACGAAGACGACGTCTATCTCATTCGTGAGATACTGGCGGATCGCAAAGAGGCCCGATTCGACGTCGAATCGGTCGATCGCCTTGACCAGGGCCTGAAACACTTGGTGGAAGGTAGAATCGATATCGTCTTGTTGGACCTTTCTCTCCCGGACAGTCACGGGCTCGGGACTTTTGAGAAGACCCATGCTGCGGGAAAGGATCTTCCGATCATTGTGCTGACGGGTCTCGATGACGAAGGTGTGGCGATGCAGGCAATGCGGGCGGGCGCACAGGACTATCTCGTGAAAAATAGAATGGACGGCGATCTGCTCGTCCGGGCGATCCGCTACGCCGTGGAACGCAAAGGTACGGAAGCCGCCCTCCGGAAGAGCGAAGCGCAATTCCGACAGGCGTAGAAGATGGAAAGCGTCGGGCGCCTGGCTGGCGGCATTGCGCACGACTTCAACAATCTCCTGACCGTCATTAACGGTTACACCGAAATGATCCTGCCAGAGATGGAGTTTGGGACCATCGGTCGTAAATGGGTGGAAGAGGTGAAGGAAGCCGGCCATCGGGCCGCAACGTTGACTCGCCAATTGCTGGCCTTCAGTCGCCAACAGGTGCTCGAACCGCAGGTGCTGGATGTGAACGCGGCTACCCAAAATATCGCGAAGTTCCTTCGTCGACTGATCGGCGAAGACATCAACTTGGTTCTCTGTCTCGGTGCGGAGGTGAGCAAAGTGCACATGGACCCGGGGCAGCTCGATCAAGTCATCATGAATCTGGGCGTGAACGCGCGGGACGCCATGGCCGAGGGCGGAGAATTGACCATCGAAACCCGTGATGTCGTGCGGAAAGAACCTGCTGGAGGCGCCGGGAACAGGCTCCCACCCGGACGGTATGTGGTCTTAACCGTTCGGGATACCGGTTGCGGGATGACCGAGGAGGTCCAGACCCGCATTTTCGAGCCGTTCTTCACCACGAAAGAACCGGGCAAGGGGACAGGATTAGGCCTCGCCACAGTCTATGGAATCGTGAACCAGAGCGGCGGCCACATCGAGGTGCTCAGCAAGAGCGGCCAGGGAACCACGCTCAACATTTACCTTCCCGGAGTCGAGGACGAGGTTAGTGGGCTACGTGAGCCGGCTCCGCTGCGACCTGAGCACTTACGGGGCACTGAGACCATCCTTCTCGTCGAAGATGACGAAATGGTCCGTAAACTCGCCCAGACGATTCTCGAAGGACAGGGCTATACAGTCCTCGAAGCCCGTAACGCCAACGAAGCGCTGCATATCGGACAAGAGCACGCAGGGCCCATTCATCTGCTGCTGACGGATACGATCATGCCCGGGCTGAACGGGCCGGAGTTGGCGGAACGTTTCCTGGCAGGGCGTCCGGGAACGAACGTCCTGTTCACGTCGGGCTATACAGACCGAACACGCGCGTACACGGGGCGGTCCCAGTTTGAGCGGTGTTTTCTTCAGAAGCCGTTTACTGCGGCGACCCTGACACGCAAGATCCGGGAGATTCTGGATTCACAACAGAAGCCGGTCGCGGCCAACTCTCGGAGCAAGGCGGCCTAATCGCGTATTCGGCCCCCTGCAGGAAGCGATGATGCCAATAGGTCGGTGATCTCGCAGTCGACACACATCAAAGGACAGCGATATGGCTAAAATTCTATCTGTCGACGATGACGCCCACGTGCGTGAATTACTGCATGCCGTGATCCAACGAAAAGGCCATCAGGTCGTCTCGGCTGACAACGGTCAGCATGGGATACAGGTCTTTCGCCGCGAACAACCAGACATCACGATCTTGGACATGGACATGCCGGATATGAACGGCATCTCGGTCCTCAAGGCGATCCGATCGGTCGATCCCCAGGCAGCCGTGATTGTGCTCACCGGTACCGGGACGCACGTCTTGGAGAAGCAAGCGGCCGACTTGGGTGTCAGGCATTTCTTGGCAAAGGGATTTTCCCTCCACGAACTTGGAGCGGCCATTGATCAAGTGATGAAAGAACGTGGGCTGTCCGTTCCGGTTGCCCCACAATTGCGGTGGAAAATGAAGGCAAGACAGTAGAGCGCAGTGGTGGGCTGGATCGACGAAGCGCCGAAACTCCTCGATATATTGACGAGCTGTTACCTGTTGTTGGGTATCGAGACGAAGGCCGTAAGTCCATTAAACAAGGACGGGCTTGAATACCGGCAGTGTGGTGCACAGTGTTCCGTTCATCACTCGTCAGATTAGAGAGAGCAGCTCCTAGCCGGTTCCAGACGTCATGTCGCCGGGGCAGCTCCTCACCCGCCGCAGCCATATCTTCTTGACCGGCAAGGACGAGTCACGGCCACCGCCTGCAAGTGTTATTGCAATGCGTCCGGGGGAGTCTTGAGGAACTTCGCGAACCGGGTCTTGTCGATCGCCTTCTCATGGGCCTCTTCCGGGCTGATCCATTTCCTGTTCAGGAGGTCCTGAATCGCGTCATCCAACGTTTGCATGCCGACGTTCCTCCCGGTCTGCATGACCGAGGCGATCTGAAAGGTTTTGGCGTCCCGGATCAGGTTCGCGACCGCGGGCGTGCACACCAGGATTTCCAGCGCCGCGCAGCGTCCCTTTTGATCAATCCGCTTGAACAGGTTTTGAGCGACCACCACCCGCAGCGCCGTCGAGAGCGTGTTGCGGATCTGGGCCTGCTCTTGATGGGGAAACACTTCGATCACCCGGTCGACGGTTTTCGCCGCGCTTTCCGTGTGGAGCGTGCCGAACACCAGATGCCCGGTCGAGGCTGCCTCGACCGCTAACCGGATCGTTTCCAAATCCCGCATTTCTCCCACCAGGATGATGTCCGGGTCCTCCCGCAGCGCTCCCCGCAGCGCGGCCGCAAACGATTGGGTATGGACGCCTACCTCCCGATGATTGACGATGCAGCCGTGGCTCTGGTGGACGAACTCGATCGGGTCCTCGATAGTGAGAATGTGATCCCGCCGATGCTTGTTGGCATGGTCGATCATCGCGGCGAGCGTCGTGGATTTGCCGCTGCCCGTCGGCCCCGTCACCAGCACCAACCCTTTCTTGAGCATCGCCGCGCGGGTCAGGATTGGCGGCAGGCCCAGTTCGTCGGCTGTGAGTACCTGACTGGGGATCTTACGAAAGACCGCTGCGCACCCGTACTTCTGATTGAATAGATTGGCCCGGAAACGCGCCAGTCCCGGGATTTCATAACCGAAATCGACGTCTCCCGTTTCCTCGAATTGTGCTCGCTTGGGAGCGGGCGTGATCTCGTATAGAAGTTCACGCAGAGCACCATCCTCCAGCGCGCCCTGCCCGTCGATCCGTTCGAGTTCTCCATGGAGTCGCATCGAGGGGCGTTGGCCGGCGATCAGGTGGAGATCCGATCCTCCGCGATCGGCGAGCATCCGGAACAGGTCATCAATTTTGGCCATGTGAACTCCTTCGGGTTATCACGGACGCGGATCCGACAGTTTCCGGATCAACAGCAGCCAGGGATCAGGCGAGGTCCGTTCACTCTTCAGCCTGAGCAATCGGTGCCACGCCATGATGCGCGTTCGGCATCATCTGGTCCGATGCCGGCTGTACGCTCGACAAAGCCTGAATGAAACGAGTCAATCGAAGCTGGTCATGTGCCTCCATCTTGATCAATTCAATACCGAACTTTCCGGGCACGGCCCAGCGGACGGGAGCCAAATCGACCCGGAGTGGGGCCCAGGAATCCGGGAGAAGGATCCGAACTTCCAGGTACAGTCCCGTCACCACCATCACGTCGCTTTCAACAGCACACCCCTTGACGGACAAGTCCGTCATCCGCCCGGCCCCGACCACTCCATCCCCCGCGAACACCAGGGGACAAATGATCTGAAACCGAGGATACCGACGGTGCTCGACGCTCATACTGTGTCACCTCCTGGGTGTGGTTCCTGTGACTGGTCCGGAACGCCGACCGTGCATGACGGCGGGACGTCCCCCAAAATCTTGCGGATCTTGCGCAGCAGCGCCACCGTCGTGAAGGGCTTCTGAAGGAAATTGACTCCCTCGGTCATCACTCCATGGCGGAAGACCGCATCGTCCGTATAGCCGGACATGTACAAGACTCTGAGGTCCGGCAGAGCCGATGACAACTCCTTCGCGAGTTCTCGCCCTCCCATCTGCGGCATGACCACATCGGTCAAGAGCACATGAATCGGTCCCACATGGTGCCGGGCCTGTAGGATGGCCTCAAACCCATGCGGCGCCTGCAAGACCCCGTAGCCGTGCACCCGCAAGGTATCGCAGACCAGCGCCCGGACCGCCGGTTCATCCTCGACCACCAGAATCGTCTCTGTTCCTCGCAGGTCATCCGTCTCCGAGGCGCGGTCGGATTCGTCCATCGGAGCCTTGGTCGCAGGCAGGTACACCTGAAAGGTCGTCCCTCGCCCCGGTTCGCTGTTCACCAGGATGGTGCCGCCGCTTTGCTTCACGATGCCATAGACGGTAGCCAGGCCCAGGCCCGTTCCTTTTCCTTTGGGTTTGGTGGTGAAGAAGGGCTCAAAGATGCGGCTCAAGACCGCGGCATCCATCCCCATCCCCGAATCGCTCACGGTCATCCGAATATACGGCCCCTCGTGCCGTTCCCCCTCCGGCGATTCGAAACCAGGAGCCAGGTCCACATTCTCAGTCTGGACGGTTAAGCGGCCGCCTTCCGGCATGGCATCGCGCGCGTTCACCGCCAAATTAATCACCACTTGCTCCAGTTGAACAGGATCCGCCTTGATCCTGTTCAGCGCCGGGTCCAGCAGGACGTAGAGTTCGATGTCCTCGCCGAGAAGCGGCTTCAACATGTCCTGTAACCGCGTGATGACGACATTCAGATCGACAACCTTCGGCTGAAGCATCTGCCGTCGGCTGAAGGCCAACAGTTGCGAGGTCAACCCGGCGGCACGGCTCCCCGCTTGCTGAATCTGTTCAAGGCTTCTGATCTGATCATCGCCCAGGCGCACGGTATCCATCAGCAAGAGCGCGCTGTGCCCGTTGATCACCGTCAACATGTTGTTGAAATCGTGCGCGACCCCTCCGGCAAGCTGTCCGATGGCCTCCATTTTGTGGCTGTGATTCAACCGTTGTTCGAGCTGTTTTTGCCTGGTGACGTCCCTCACGACAACCTGGCTGACCACCGCCTTTTCGAACGGCAGGGCGGAGGCGGCCACTTCGACATCGACGCTCGCCCCATCCAGACGGATGAGCCGATGTCCTACAGGCGACAGGGCCTCGTGCGAGCGAATCGCTTGGCTGATCGTGTTCAGCCTGTCCGGATCATGATCAGGGTCGAAGAAATCCAGAGGAGACCGGTTAATGACCTGATCGGGGCTTACCGCGCCCAAGAGTCTGAACCCCGTCTGGTTCACGAAGATGATGCGCATGCCGCGTACGATCAGAATCGCGTCCGGCGAGACCTCGACCAGCCGGCGATACCGCTCCTCGCTCTCCTTCAAGGCGTCTTCTGCGGCCTTTCTCGGAGTGATGTCCTGCATCTGGACGACATAATAGATCGGCCGTTCCTCGCTGTCCTGAACCAGAGAAGCATTGATCAGGACCCACACGTGATGTCCATGCTTGTGAACGAACCGTTTTTCCACCGGATCGGCCTGGATGGAACCGGCCAGAGCACGGCAGAGGCTTGACCATTCGAAAGCCCTGTCGTCCGGATCCATGAGAGTCTGAATCGTCGCATCGCGCAGTTCTGATTCCGCATACCCCACCAGATGACACAGCGCCTGATTCACGCGCAGGCAGCGTCCCTCCAACGAGACCAGGGCCATACCAATCGGCGCGTTCTCGAACGCGCACCGGAATTGCTCCGTCGTCAGGCGGAGGGCCTGCTCCGATTCCTTCCGATCGGTGATATCGATGGCGATGCCGCCGAGCAGGCGCCGCCCCGTTGAGTCCTTCAATGGAAACTTGAAGACCATGAAAGCACGGACCTGCCCGTCGGGCATGGGGACGCTCTCTTCGATTTCGATCGCCCGGTCATACTTCAGCACGTGCCGGTCATTGTCTTTTAGGCGTCGCGCAACGGGCTCGGGCCACAACTGCAAGTCCTTCTTGCCTTCCCACTCCGTTTTGGACAAGGCAAAATATCGCTCGAACGTCTTGTTGACATAGAGCATGCGTCCGGTGGCGTCCTTGATGAACGCCACCGATGGGCTATTATCCATGAATGCATGAAACCGCTGTTCGCTCTCTCGTAACGCCTCCTCAACGCGCCGCCTCTCCTGCATTTCTCGCAGCAACCGTTGTTTATCTTGGTTCAACTGGCGGGCGGAGTGATTGGAAACGCCGTAATAGATCCCCAGAATCATGAGGATAGGGATCTGGAGCAACTGGCTTTCATTCAAGGACCCGTGTTCGCTGAGATCAAGATAGAGGACTCCGCCGTACGCCAGGCACAGCACGACTGTCAGAGCCATAAGTTGGCTGAGCGTCGGGACCAAAGCGGCAATGAGCAGAATGAGAAAATAGGCCACATAGAAATTCGAGTTCGCCGCACCCGACGCATAGATCATCGCGGTGGTGATGGCCGTGTCGCCCAGGACTAGACTGCCCGTGAACCACCGACTGAACCAGAATCGTTCTGGAATCGCGGCCAGGCAGACGATGCTCAGGAGCAGGCCCGCGATGGCCAGATGAGCCACCTCTTCTGCGATGATGGCTGTCCGGCTGAAGATCAACTGATAGCTGAGCACGATCACTACGAGCGCGTGCAGTAACACCAACTGTCGACGGTTGGGCGATTTGGTGGCGATCACCTCTTCTGGCACCATCCCAGAAGCGGGTTCATCCGAGACGGGCGATGGCAGTCCCTCCGCATTGACCGGAGGCCTGGTGAACAAATCCCGAAACCAGCTCATGCGCATGGAGATGACCAGCCGATCCCGTGGAGGGCGCGGTCCAGCGTGTTCAAGAACTCATCGGGGTCAACGGGGGTGAAGAAATAGGCCGTCGCGCCTGGCCCGCCGGGCGGGCAGATCAGGCAGGAGGAGATCACCAGGATTGGAACGTGCCGCAACGCCGGAGCCGACCGCAGCCGAGCCAAACCGAGATCGCTGCCGCAGGAGGCGACCATAATGATCGCAGCCGGCGGGTCCCCGCCCCCGAACGCAAGCGCTTCGCCGGAAGGCTCGATCTCGACCGGCAGAACGGCCCGTTGCTGGAGACAGCTCACCAGATCCGCGATCCTCTCGAGATCCCTATTGATCAGTACAATTCGTTGGCTCATGAGGGCTCACCGGTTCCCCTGTTTGCTCCCGCCGAAAGCGAGCGCGGCACCTCTTTGAACACGCTGCGAAGCGCTTCTCCCAGGTTGTGCAGCGAGAACCCTTTTTGGATGAAGTGCTGCACCCCGAGCTCTCGGGCTTGCCTCTCGAGGGCGTCGGTCCCGGCTCCGGTCAAAATGATCACCGGCTCCGCCGGGTGGGCCTCCCGGATCTTCCGGAGGACGTCGATGCCGCTCATATCCGGAAGCTGAAGATCCAGAATCACCAGATGCGGGGCTTTGCGCTGATATAACGCCACGGCCTCCGTTCCCGTCGATGCCGGGATGACATCGTGTCGGAGGCGCTGCAGAATCGTTCCCAATAAATCCAACATCATCGGTTCGTCGTCGACGACGAGTATGGTGGCCATATCCGTTTCCTTTTCCTGGTGTGTGCGAGGTACGTGAAGGCTATCGCCTCGTTCAGCGGTGGCTTCAGACGGCATGTCTCAGCAATACACTCTAATGGATAGCAAATTGTAGTAACGGCGCAAGAGGGATATGGCCCTTCTCTGTTGCCTCTACGACGGAGAGAGGACAATGACCCTAGGAAGATCTCTGGCTGACGAAGAAGGTGGCGGCTTGAGACCGGCGCTTGACCTGAAGCTTCTTGTAAATGCGATAGAGGTAGTTCCCAACCGTCTTGCTGCTGAGTCCGAGCGAGCGCCCAATCTCCTTATTGGTGCGACCCAGCGCGACAAGCCCCAGGACCTTTTGTTCCTGAGCGCTCAACCGGTCCAGAGACTGTTCCTCCTTTACTGATAGAGCCAGGTCCCGCATATGTGAAAGGACCAGTTCCGTCACGGAGGGATGGAGCACCGATTGGCCGGCGGCCACACGCTTGATGGCATGGACCAGTTCGCTCGGCTCGATATCTTTCAGCGGATAGCCGGCGGCGCCCCCGAATACCGCCCCGACGATCGCTTCTTCATCGGAGTAGGAGGTCAAGAAGAGGACCCTGGCCTTCGGGTCGATCGACCGCATTTCGCGGCAGGCCGCGACTCCGCTCCCGTCCCCAAGGCGGACGTCCATCAAGACGACGTCTGGCCGGGTTCGGCGAAACTCTTCAATTGCCGTCTTCTCGCTGTGCGCCTCGCCCACGATGTGAAGATCGTCCCTTCGCCCGAGCGCAGACCGCAGGCCCATCAGCACGAGCTTATGGTCGTCGACAAGAAGCAGCCGTATCGGGCGGGCGCCTGTCATGATGCCGAGGCCTCCGTGCACGGAACCCTGAGAAACACCCGGCAGCCCCCCGATGGTTTGGCGAGCAGCTCGACTTTGCTGCCGAGTTCCTCCGCCCGCACGGCCATATTGCGGAGGCCGTGACCACGATGGTCGTGCGATTCGGTATGGAACCCCGTCCCGTCGTCATCCACCGTCAGATGGATCTCCCCATCGCCTTCGGAAAGAGACACCAGACACCGACGCCCGCCGGAGTGGCGGACGGCGTTGCTGATCGCTTCCCTGGCGATATGGATCAGATGTTGGACCTGGGAGGGCGAGAGCCGCTCGTCCAGGTTCGGCGTACAGGCCACCTCGATCGAGCATCGCCGGCCTTGGGAGAACTCCTCGGCCAAACGGCGAAGTTGTCCTGCGATCGGTCCTCCGACTCCGGCGAGACGCCCGGCCGGCTCGATATACCCGCGCACTTCGTGAATCACTTGCTTGAGGTGCTGGATTTGGCGCGCGAGTATCTTTCCCGCTTCGCCCCGGCGCGCCTTCATCAGCTCCCGACACTCGCTCAGCCCGAGGCCGATCGAGAACAAGGACTGGATGGTGCTGTCATGAAGATCCCGCGAGAGCTGTTCCCTCTTTCTTACCAACCGCACCAGACGGCGTTGCATGGCACGAAGGGTTTCCTCGGTTTCCTTGCGATTCGTCACGTCAACAAAGACGCCGACGAATCGGCCTGTCCGATCTCCGCTCTCATCACGGACAAACCGCCCAAACGGCGCCAGCCACCGGATGTGGGCGTTATCGGCGCGCCTGATACGATGTTCTTCCGTAAACAGGATGTCATCCCGCTCCGCTTGCCGGATCGCAGCCAACACGCGTTCCCGATCGTCTGGATGAATCCGCGATTCCCACAGATCATAATGGGCGGAGTGGTTCTGCGGATCATACCCGAGCATCAGGCAAGTCTCCTGATTCCAGACCGCAAGCCCGGTGGTCATATTGAAATCCCACATGCCCATGCCGGAGGCGGCAATCACGAGCCTCAGCCGTTCTTCACTCTGCCGCAACGCCTCTTCGACCATTTTGCGCGACGTCACATCCTGAACGGTTCCCATCATCCGGAGAGGCTGGCCTTGTTCGTCGCGTTCTTGCACTTTGCCGCGCGCATTGACCCATATCCGCTTCCCGGTCTTCGTCACGGCCCGGTATTCCACGTCATAGAACGCCGTGATGCCAGCCAGGTGATTGGTGAGAGCAGCCTCGACGAGGGGGCGGTCCTCCGGACAAATCGTTTGCTGCCAGGCGGACACGTGGTCCGGCAGTTCCGCCAGCCGATAGCCATGGATCGAGGCCCATCCTCGATCCATCACGACACCGCCGGTTTGGACGTTCCAATCCCAGAGCCCCTGCTTGGAATTCTCCAGGGACAGTTGCAGGCGGCGTTGGCTTTCACGAAGCGCGTGCTCCGCGTGCTTGCTCGCTGTAATGTCCTGAATTTGCGCGATAAAGAAGAACGGGCTCCCATCCCGATCGCGCACCAGCGACACGGACAACAGGACCCACACGAGGCGACCGGTTTGGTGGACATAGCGCTTTTCCATCTGATAAGTCCGGATCTCCCCTGAGAGCATCCGCGCCACCAAATCCAGATCGGCCTCCAGGTCGTCCGGATGGGTAATGTCTTGAAAGGTCAGTTGAAGCATTTCATGCCGGGAATAGCCCACCAAGTCGCACAAGGCTTGATTCACCTGAAGCCACCGGCCGTCCGGCGACACCAATGCCTTACCGATCGCGGCACATTCAAAGGCGTTGGTGAACATCTCCGTTCTCAGACGCAACGCTTCCTCGACCCCTTTCCGGTCCGTAATATCTTCCGAAATTCCAAGCAAAAATCTCGGCTCACCCGTTTCATCCAAGATCGGGACTTTCTTGGTGTGCAGAATGCGCTCGCCACGAAACCGGGTTTGAATGCGCTCCTCGGCGATGTCGCAGAGCTGCTTGTCCCGGAGCACAGCCCGATCATGAGCGACGAAATGTTCCGCCTGCCACTTCGGGAAGTGGTCGAAGTCGGTGGTGCCGATGAGCCGCTCGCGCGAATACCCGACAAGCTGTTCGCCCGCGCGATTAAGCAAGACGAAACGAAGGTCGTTCGCATCTTTGATAAAGATCATATCGGGGACATTGTCGATAATGGCCGAGAGCAGCGCTTCGCGCTCGGCCACGCGGCGACGCTCGCTGATATCGCGCATGGCGATGGAGAGCAGGGGTTCATCGGCCGCCCTCAGCAACCTGACGGTCGCCTCGACCGGGATCTCGCGCCCGTCTGCCCGTCGAAGCCAGATGTCCCGCCTCTCTCCGGAACCAAATGACTCACCCTCCGCCATCGCCTTGCAATCGGCGAGGAAGACATCACGTTGATCCTCCCGGACCAGTCTGTCGGCCGGCATCCCGACCAATTCGCGGAGGCCGGACCCGATCAACTGCTCGGTCTGCGCACTCGCGAACACGATACGCCCTTCTCGATCCACCACCACGATCGCATCCGGGGCGCACTCCAGAAGTCTTCTGAACTTCTCTTCCGACCGCTCCAACTCCTGGGTTCTGGACGTGACCAGTGCTTCCAGCCTGCGGGCCGCCGTGCTCCGTTCCTCGGCGACCTGCCCAAGGGCGGCCCGGTCCCGGATCGTTCGCCTGACGAGCCCAAGGCAGATCCCGACCAGGACGACCGTAAGAGAACGGTTGAAAAGAGCCTGGCTCTCCGAACCACCGGGAGAAAGCCACCACCCCACAAGGGTCAGGGCCATCGCCGTGAGCCCGATGGCCATCGCAAACCGCTGAGATCCGAGCCACACCGTCAGCAGGAGCGGAATGGGATACAACATGCTGACGGCGTAGCCGAGCGGCGTCAAACTGTCCCAGACAAAGATCCCGGCGACGGCCAGCGAGACCCCGGCCGCGCCGATCATATTCAAGGGCATCAACTTCACGAGCGTCCCGCCGAACAACGACCAACTATGCCGGACCTTTGCCAACCGCGATGAGTCTAAGTATCAATGGATAAAAAGGATTGATCTACAAGATTGCTGATTTTCGCCATAGGTCCAACCGGCTCCATCCGTCCGCTGTCAGTGTCCAGATGACAGGCCCCCCGTCGAGGCAATTGGCTCGCCGCTGCACCTTAGCCCACATTATTCATGACGGTTCGTGACGAAACCGCCAAGACGCCAGGCGTTGGACCCATTGCATGGAGAACAGCAATGGGTACCCCCACGCGGAGGCGCTGGCGGCTGAGGCGTACTTGAAACAGTACGTTGAGGCCGCGAGCGGCGAGCCTGCCCGCCAGCATGCCGCCAAGCCGCATGCTGGCTTGTCACAGCCGGGGCACCCGTTGCTCTTTGATCGCAACGGGTCGCACGGCGGTTGCAGTAGAAGCGGTCATGAATAATGTGGGTTAGGGCGAAGATACGAGGGATGCCGCAAGAGGTGGAACGAAGGAAAGACGAACGGCAAGACAGGCAAGCATGCTCATGCGCACAGGGCAGGCGCAAAGCATGGAGCTCAGAAATAAAGGCGATCTACGGACGATCAACCATAGAGACCTGCTTCCTATCGACTATCCAAAAACTTTTGCCCAGTTATGGAATGAACGCAGACCTCATAGGGAGCTCCGCAGTTCTCTTCCCGGCCCTCGCCGAACTCACAATCTGCAGGCCGTTCCAGCAGGATCGCCTGCCAGCGTCTCTCCCGCGATTGTGCTTAGCAACTGGTAGTGACCGAGCCCCAGTTCTTTCCCATAGGCCTTGCCCACCAGCACATCCTGCACATGTTGATGGTCCTGGGCGCGGAAGTATGACCGGCGTTCCTTGAGTCCGTCGAATTCATGTCCTTCCAGGGTCTTGATCACCGCAGCAGTCTCGATGGAACCGGCCCGGCGAACCGCCTCCAAGATTTGTGTGGCCGCCGCATAGCCGAGATAGCAGCGGGAGGTCGGGGTGTGGTTGTATTTGTCGATCACCGCTTGGATAAAGCGCCTGGACCCTTCCGTGTTGACCTTGGGATCCCAGACGAGCCCCCAAATGCCGGCGTTGTTCGCGTAGCCCAGCGGCCGTCCGATTTGCTCGCCTCCGATCATGCCGGCAATGCCGATCTTGTCCTTCGCGAATTCCAATTTTGCGCAGGTCTTGAGCGCATTCACCAGATCCCACCCATAGAGATTGAGAATCACCGTCTGGGGATTGGCGGTCTTGGCTTTGGTCAAGGCTTCGGTGAAGTCGGTGGCGCCGAACGGGGTCGTCACGGAGCCGAGCACCTCGCCCTTCTGTGCCCGGCAGGCCTCAGCCATGGCCTGCTCGGCGGACCTCCCATCCACCGTGTCCGCCGTCACCATGAACCAGCGGGGACCGTACTCCTTCACAATGTACGGCGCCACCGCCTTGGACAGCATGGTGGCGCTCGGCATGAAGACGAACATGTGCGAGTCGCACCGCTCCCCGGTCAAGGCCGGAAGGTGCGCGCCCGTGACCATGAACAGTTTGTGCTCCCGCTTGGCGACCTCGCTGACCGCGAGCGCGCAGTCCCCGTTGAAGGTGCCCATCAGGAAATCGACACGGTCCTCCTTGATGAGTTTCAGCGCCGCCTTCGCGGCCGTCTCCGGATTGGATGCGTCATCGGCCTCCACCATCGCCACAGGACGCCCCAGGAGACCGGCCTGTTTGTTGTAAAGATCCACCGCCACCGTGGCCCCATGCACGTCATGGACCGAAGACGTTTTGTATGGACTCGAGAGCGGATCGATGATCCCGATCTTGATGGGTTCGCCGGACACTTGGCCTGCCGGCTTGGCATGGGCCGGCGCCGCTCCCGCAGTTCCGCCATCTGCGCCTCCCGCCCACTGGGGGATGCCTCCAAGCAACACCGTTCCGCTCGCAGCCGCCGACCATTGCAAGAACCGCCGTCTGGATATCTGGCTCATGTCTCGTCTCCTTTGTGGAATCGTCCGAAGAATGCAAGAGTGGGGTGCAAGAGTCCCGCCAATGCCGCAACCCCGCCGAAAGGTTGCGAACGGTCCGAACAGAGCTGTGCCGGCTGTATCCCCTATCCTACTACGTGGCCCGTTGTAGTTCACACCGGTCCGACAGGTGGCGGACCGGAACGATCCATTTGAGCCAGCAGTACCGGGGCAGGCCAGAGGAATTAGGCTTTGGATTAGGCTTCGAGGAACTCGACTATCTGTAGCCGGATTTGGTCGCGAATGGTACGGAACGCTTCGAGGCGCTCCGCATGCGTGCCCTTGGCCGCGGCCGGATCTTCGAAGCTCCAGTGGTGGGTGTGAAGCGCCCCGTGGAACAGGGGGCAGGTTTGTTTGGCCCGATCGCAGACGGTGATGACGTGGTCGAATTGCTGGCCGAGGTACGCATCCAATTTTTTCGAGCGGTGGAAGGCAATATCGATCCCGGCTTCCTTCATAGCCTCCACAGCCAAGGGGTTCAGCCCGACAGGCTCGGTTCCCGCGCTAGCCGCCTCATACCGGTCCCCGGCGAGATGCCGAAGCCATCCCTCGGCCATCTGGCTGCGGGCGGAATTGCCGGTGCACAGGAACAAGACACGCGGCTTGCTCATCGGGATGCGACCACGGGGGTGGGGAACCAATGCCTCGTGCGATTGCAGAGGGCGCAGACGGACAGCATGACCGGCACTTCCACGAGCACGCCCACGACGGTTGCGAGCGCCGCCGGAGACCCGGGGCCGAACAGGGCAATGGCAGTCGCCACCGCCAGCTCGAAGAAATTGCTGGCGCCGATCAGCGCGCCCGGCGCAGCGACCGCATGCTCGACTCCCAACCGTTGCATCAAGCCGTAGGCCAGCGCGGAATTGAAATAGACCTGGATCAGGATCGGAACCGCGATCATCAGGACGTGGGCCCATTTACCCGTCAGGTTGTCGGCCTGAAACGCAAAGATCAGGACGAG
Source organism: Nitrospira tepida (assembly GCF_947241125.1). Taxonomy (NCBI): domain Bacteria; kingdom Pseudomonadati; phylum Nitrospirota; class Nitrospiria; order Nitrospirales; family Nitrospiraceae; genus Nitrospira; species Nitrospira tepida. The sequence goes on from NZ_OX365700.1 coordinate 3,457,671, forward strand.
CATGGCCAGCAGCGCCAGGATCGTCAACGGCGCCAGTCCTGGAAGCAGTCGGTCCTCGAACCAGGTGCGGCCGAACCGCCGCACCATCCACAGGCGCGCGCCGACCCCGATCGTGAGCGGAATGACGATGAAGGCGAGCACCGAATAGAGCAGGACGATGAAGGGCACGGAGAGCGAGGACGCGCCGCTGACCAGCCACCCGACAATCGGCGCGAACAGGACCAACATAATGAGATCGTTCACGGAAACCTGCACCAGGGTATAGGCGGGATCACCGTCGGTGAGATAGCTCCAGACAAAGACCATCGCCGTGCAGGGAGCCGCGGCGAGGATGATGCATCCCGCGATATATTGATCGGCGTCATTCGGCACGATCCAGGGCGAGAAGATCACGCGGAAAAAGAGCCAGGCGATCGCCGCCATCGAAAACGGCTTCACGATCCAGTTCACGAACAGGGTGACTAGGAGGCCGCGCGGTCGCCGGCCAACCTGCCCGATGGATCCGAAATCCACCTTCATCATCATCGGTATGATCATCACCCAGATCAGCAGGGCGATCGGCAGGTTGACCTGACTCCCTTCGCCCAACTCCATCCTGCGAAGCCATTCGATCATCTGAGGCGCGGTCCGTCCCAGCCAAACCCCCAAGGCCATGCAGAGCCCCACCCAGATCGTCAGGTACCGTTCGAATAGGTTCAGTCGTTTCTCAGCCGGCTGCGCCCTCAACGTCTCTGCAACCAGTTCCATCGTTCGCCTCGTTAGGCCACAGGTTGAGCCAGGTTGAGAGGCCGCAGCGGTTGCATCATGCCGACCGAGGTCAGGATCGCCCGCCGCAGGAGAAATGGAGGCAGGCTGCGGTACTCCACTCCTTCGGCAACCACCGTCGGACAGAGGACAGATTCCCCATACTGGGCTTCGCAGGAAGGACAATGGCGCCCCAGGATGCGCAGCTCAGGCAACAGCGCTTCCAGCGGCACACGGTTGAACAAGAGCCCCTGTATGGTACGGCCGATCTGTTGCGGAAGGACCGGTGTGGCGGACACGGAGATGCCGAGCGAAAACAGTTCGCGTCGAAGCTCCTCCATTACCAGGACGAGATTCGACCACGTCTCGCTCGCATAGGGGCAGGTCCTGCTCGACGACCCAGTCTGCTGCCACTCGATCCGCAACCGCTGCTGCTTTTTGAATTTCCACATACCCCCTCCGATTCTATCCATCAAGAATTGTTGCTGAATCAGGCCAAAAAAATGCGCCGGTCAGAGGCAGCGCCGGCCGGACGCCAGTTTCAGCCGATCCCCGCTTTTCACCTGTTGGACCAAGGCTTCGAGGTCCTCGAATGCCTCCGCATCGAGGGAATAGTAGTTCCACCGGCCCTCCCGCCGATCCTTGACCAGCCCCGCGTCTTTCAGAGTGCGGAGATGGAAGGACAGCCGTGATTGCGCGGCCTGCAGTTCCTCCATCAGATCACAGACGCAGCGTTCCCCTTCCATGAGCAGCTCCACGATGCGGAAACGGGTTTCGTCCGCCAGCGCGTGGCACTTCAGCACCAGTTCCTTCTGATGAGTCTTGACGGTCACGGACATGCTGCGACATTACAACAAGAATCGTTGATGCGTCAAGATCAGACAGGCACTTCCCGCCGCAGGTGTCCCCCCGCAGGTCCCTTCGACGCGCCGACTCCCAGATTCCGACTCGCCTACTCGCCGACCCGCACCAACAGGCCCTTGTCTTTGCAGACTTCAAACGTCCAGTGGAAGAACAGGATCACGAGGGCTAGGTATAGCGCGTTGAGCCCCACGGCCCAGGTGAGATGCGACACCGACAAGGCGCCGTCCTTCAGCACGCCCCGCATGCCTTCAAAGATGTGGGCCGCAGGATTCATCCAGGCGATGCCCTGCAGCCAGACGGGCAGGACATCGAGCGGATAGAACACGCAGGAAATCGGTTGGAACAGGAACACCATGCTCCAGGCCAACACCTCCGCCTCGTGGCCGAACCGCATGATCAGCGAAGTCGTGAACACGCCGATCGCCCAGCCGGTGATGACCAGATTGAAGACGAACGGAATGAGCGCGAGCCCGATCACCAACACGTTGTACGAGTAAAACGCATAGGCGCAGAGGGCCATGACGCAGGCCACCGCCGTGACTTTCAGGATGCTCATCGCCATGGTCGAAGCCAGAAATTCGCTGGGCTTCAAGGGGCTGGCGAAGAGGTTGAGCAGATTGCGGGCCCAGATTTCTTCAAGAAACGTGATCGTGATGCCCTGCTGCGCCCGGAACAGCACGTCCCACAAAATCAGCGCGCCCAGAAAGAAGGTGACCAATCCCGGCACCTGCCCTTCATGCCGCATCAGGTAGATCGTGATGAATCCCCAGATGACCAGATCCAGCAGCGGCCAGTAAAAAATCTCCATGATCCGCGGCGGGCTCCGCTTATAGAGATACAGATGCCGGCTCAACAATGCGACCACCCGATGCCACTTCATCGGGCCTGCTCCCTCGCCAAGCGGAGAAAGACCTCTTCGAGGTCCCGGTCTCCGAACCGGGCGGTGATTTCTGCCGCGGTGCCTTCCGCGACGATTCTCCCGCGTTGCAGAAAAATGATGCGGTCGGACATCTCCTCCATCTCGCGCATGTTGTGCGAGGTGTACAGCATGCTCAACCCGGTCGATCGGCGGACATCCTGAAGCAGCGCCCGGATCTTGTGGGCGATATCCGGATCGAGGCTGGCGGTCGGCTCGTCCAGAAACAGGACTTTCGGTTCGGTCAAGATGGCCTTGGCCAGCGTCAGGCGCGTCATCTGCCCGGACGACAATTTGCGGGTCAGCTTGTGCCGCATCTCCTCCATTTCCAACTGCTTCACCACCTCGTCGAGGCGCTGGTCCACCAGCCTCATGCCATACAACCTGGCGACCACGCGCAGATTCTCTTCCACGGTCAGGGAATAGGGCATGGAAATGTAGGTGGAGGAAAAGTTGACCTGCTGCATGATCGCTTCTCGGTGGGTCGCAAGGTCGAGCCCGAACATGCGGATCGTGCCGCCGGTCGGAGTGATCAAGCCCAGCATCATCTGGATGGTGGTGGTTTTGCCGGCTCCGTTCGGCCCCAGCAAGCCGAGAATCTCGCCTGGCTGGATGTCAAAGGAAATATCGTTTACGGCGAGGAAGTCGCCGAACCGCTTCGTGAGATGGCGCACCTGAACGATCGGGGTCGTCATACACAGCCTGGCTCTGTTTTTCTAGAACAGCAGGTCTTGAACTTTTTCAGGCAGGTGGCAGGTTTCGCACTTGCGGCTCAACACCGCGCCGTCGTGCTCGGTCTTCCCGTCGTGGCAACGGAAACAGTCGGCCATCGCCTTCCGGTAGAGGACGCTGTCCTTGGGATGCCGAGGCTCATGCGGCTTGCTGTCGGCCTCCACATGTCCGCGTGGCACGACGATCGGGTACCCCTTGATGGGCTCGCCATGCACCACCCGCGAATGGCAGGTGACACAGCCCTCGCCTTTCCCGCGCTTCGCAAAGGCTTCCATATGCTTCCGATGGCTCATCACCAACCCGACCTCCTTGACCGGAGGGGGCAGATCCCGAGGCGCCACCTCCGACACGCGCAGAATCTCGCGATGACAGCTCAGGCACAACTCGGAATGCACGGTCGCGTCCAGATCATGCGGGACCGTGGGCGTGCCGAACCAGGTGATCAACACATCCTTCGTCCCGGCATAGGCCTTGTCGCGCAACCAGCCCTCGGGCGTGCTCCGCACGTGGCAGTCCACGCAGGAAACCTCCTTGTGCGAGGACTTGGCCCAACTCTCATAGGATGGCGCGATAGTATGGCAGGACGCGCAAAATTCCGGCTGGTTCGTGAGGTGGAGCCCGCCGCCGCCGAGGGCCACGGCCCCGGCCACGATGGCCAGGACGGCCCAGGGAGAGTATTTATGTCTCATTCCGCGGACGTCGAGGAAAGTGCGTGATAATCAGCCGAGCGACAGCCGGAATATCGTCGGGATCGAGCACGGGAACCGAGACATTCACCGGCTTGTTCGAGACGACGGCGAGCAGCCCTTCCGGCGAGACCGGCACTTCGCCCGGCTGGTCCCGAACCACCATGATCTTGGGGTACCCGTCGCTTTTCCACCCTTCGGCGATGATCAGGTCCGTATCCTCATCCAAGAACCGGTCCCGCACGTCTTCCGGCTTGATCTCGTCGGACACGTCGGCGAACATGGCCAGGCTCCCCTTGGAGAGCACCACCACCGCGCTGGCTCCCGCGCGTTTGTGCCGCCAACTGTCTTTGCCTTCCGTGTCGAGATCGAATCCGTGGCCGGCATGTTTGACCGTGGCCACCTTGTAGCCGGCCCGGACCAGTTCGGGAATGACCCGTTCAATCACGGTCGTCTTCCCGCTATTCGAGCGTCCGACGAAACAGACCACCGGAATCGCCATGGTGCGCGCTCCTTTTTCCCTTCAGCAACAGGACTGCCGGTGGCCTGTTGACGGCTGAGACCCAACGTCATGGGTCCAGAAGGACCCGCCGAGCACCTGCACGTTCACCCAATCGCCCGGATTCACCCGCTCCACCTCGGTTGGCACATCGATCAAGCAATTGGCCCTCACCATCGAGGTCAGAATCCCGGAGCCTTGATCGCCGGTCGTCCGGACGTGAAACACGCCCTGCTCCCTGGTGAGAATGCCTCGCAGGAAATGACGGCGATCGTTTCGCTTGGAAAATTTTTCCTGGAACTGCGCCTGAACGACCGGACGCCCGTAGCTGCGATGGCCGCCCATTTTCAACATGGCGGGACGCACCAGTTGCTCGAACGTGACCATGGACGACACCGGATTGCCCGGCAGCCCGAAGGCCAGCTTCCCCTGAATCTTCCCAAAGGCCAACGGCTGGCCGGGCCTAATGGCCAGCTTCCAGAAATTCATCTCGGCGCCGAGGTCGCGGAACACCGCCTTTGTGAAATCATAATCCCCCATCGACACCCCGCCCGAAAGCACGAGAATGTCCGCGTTGAGCCCATGGGAGATCTTTTCGGTCAGCGCCGCCGGATTATCCTTGGCAATTCCCAACAGGATGGGGATGCCGCCGGCTTCCTGCACGGCTGCGGCGATGCCGTAGCTGTTCGAATTGATGATCTTGTCCTCGCTGAACCGCTCGTCGAGATCCGCCAGTTCGTCTCCGGTGGACAGAATCGCGACCCGCGGCCGCTGGTAGACGACGACAAACGATCGCGCCAGGATGGCGAGCATGCCGGCTTCGCCGGGACGGATGGGCGTGCCCTTGGCAATAATCCGTTCGCCCTTCTTCACGTCTTCGCCCTGCGGGCGGATGTTTGCCCCGCGGGGTTCCGGCTTGAACACGCGCACCATGTCGGGCGTGTGCTCGGTGTCCTCCACCTTGATGACCGTATCGGCCCCGCTCGGCACCGGCGCCCCCGTCATGATCCGGATGGCTTGCCCCGGCCCCACGCTCTTGGCGGGCATCTTCCCGGCCGGCACGTCTTCGACAATCGTCAATTCCACCGGTTTGGTGATCGCGTGCTCCTGCTTGATGTCCTCCCACCGGACGGCAAACCCGTCCATCGCGGAATTGTCCCAGGGCGGATTGTCCCGTTGCGCGACGATGTCTTCGCCGAGCACGCGGCCCAACGTGTCCAGAATCGGGATCTTCTCCAACCCGAGGGGCTTGGCCGCCTCAAGCACGATCCGTTGAGCTTCTTCTAACGGTGTCAGACCTTGCATACGCCCTACATTGAGGACTGAGTGCTGAGAACCGAGATCCGAGCCGATACCCGAAAGTCTGTTCCTCTTCGTTCGGTCCTCAGTTCCCCTCTCTCAGTCCTCGGTCTTACTTAAGGTGATGCCGCGGGGCGATATTCACCAGCGACCCCGCCTTCTTGCAGAACGCCTCCACTTTGTTCGCAATGCCATGGAAAGCGTCGGCGGTGGCGGTGTCGGAATAGAACATGGCGAAGGGTTCCCCCGCGTCCGATTGCGTGACGACGTCGGGGTCCAGGGGGATGCGCCCAAGGAAGGGCACGCCCATATCCAGCGCCGAGGCTTCTCCGCCTCCTTTGCGAAAGACCTCGATGTGATGATGGCAATGCGGGCACTCGAGCCCGCTCATGTTTTCCACGATGCCGATGATGGGCACCTCGCTGTCCCGGCAGAACGACACGGACTTGCGGGAATCCAGCAGGGCCACTTCCTGCGGGGTCGTCACAATCACGGCCCCGCTCACGCCGCCGAGCAGGTCGATCGTCGTGACCGACTCGTTTCCGGTTCCCGGCGGCAGATCGATCAGCAGGAAGTTGAGGTCCTGCCACTCGACGCCCCCGAGCAATTGGTTGATGAACTCATACTTATAGGCATCGCGCCAAATGATGGGATCGTCGCTATTCTGGAGGAGGAACGACATCGAGGCGATTTTCAGGTTGTACGCCTGAAACGGAATGATCCCGCCGGACGTGCTGATCTTGAGCTTTTGCCCTTCTGCGCCGACCATCTTGGGAATGTTGGGCCCGTGAATGTCCAGATCGCAGATCCCGACATGCCAGCCTTTCAAGGCCAGGCTGACGGCCAGGTTGGTGGTGACGGTGCTCTTCCCGACCCCGCCCTTGTTGCTCATCACGAGGACCTTGTATTCGATGCGCTCCATTCGCTTGGCCACGAGCCAGCGGCTGTGGCCTTCCTTGTCCTTTTGGCATCGTTCGGTTTCGTCGCAGATCGCGCAGGCCCAGAGATAGGTGCAGACATCTCCGTTACCCGATCCCGGAGCGTTGATGATATTCAATTCCTTCGGCATGGTGTGTCCTTTATACGTGACCGCCCCGATGGGCCTCGGATCGGCTCAGCGTTGGTGACTCGCCGTCTGCTTGCGGATCTTCTCCACCGTATGTTCGAGAATCGGCAGAATCACGCCCAGGTTGTCTTTCGCCCCCCGTGGACTGCCCGGCAGATTGACGATCAATGTGCCGCCCCGGATGCCCGCGGTGCCCCGCGATAGCATGGCCGTCTTCACTTTTTTGACGCTCTCCTGCCGCATCGCCTCGCCGATTCCGGGTATTTCCTTGCCGACGACGTCCCTGGTGGCTTCCGGCGCCCAATCTGTGGGACGGACGCCCGTTCCTCCGATCGTGAGAATCACGTCGGCTTGCCCGGCGTCCGCGATGGCGGCCAGCCGCTCCGCCACTGCTCGCCGGTCGTCCGGTACCACTTCATAGAGTGCCACTTTGCCTGGAATCTCCGCCACCATCTGTTCCAGCGCGGCGCGGCCCGTATCCGTTTCGCTCCCGGTGGCGATCTTGCTGCTGACCACGATCACGGCAACCTGAAGCATGGGCCTGCAGGATCACGAACGGCCGACGCCGCTGGGAACGGCCACATACTCGTCTTCCGACTTTCCACCCGGTCGCGCCAGCTTCGATCCGGCTTGTCCTTGGGCTGGGGCCGGCACTCCTCCGGCCGGCTCCTTCTCCTGTTCCGCCTCCATCCGTTTCTTCTTGTTGAAGAACCCGGCGCTGATGATTCCGACCTCGTAGAAAACGTACATCGGGACCGCCATCAGACATTGGTTGAAGGGATCCGGCGTGGGAGTCAGGATCGCGGCAAAAATGAAGGCGGCCAGAAACGCCCATTTGCGGTAGCGTTTCAGAAAGGGCGCATCGACCCACCCCAGCTTTGCCATGAGCGTGATGGCGAGCGGCACCTCGAAAATCATGCCGAACACCAGCAGGAACCAGAGGGCAAACCCCACGTACTGGGCAATCGACAGTTGCGGAATGAACCCGGCGTTCACGCCGTAGGAGATCAGGAAGTTCAATGCAAACGGCAGCACGAAGAAAAAGGAAAACAGGACTCCCGCATAGAACGCGAGCGAACTGAAGAGCACGAAGGGGCCCACGAACCGCCGCTCCTGCACGTGCAGGCCTGGCACGGTGAACTGCCACAACTCGAAGAGGATGTACGGCGCCGCCAGGACGACCGCGAAAAGCCCGGCCACCTTGACGTTCTGCCAAAGCGCCTCCGCCGGGGCAAGAAAGATGAACGGGACAGCCGGCAGATCAGTAGGGACCCACTCCAGCGTCCGAGGCACGAACATGTTCTGAAGGGGCACCCGGATCCACTTCACCAGCGTGTCCGCATAAAAGAAGGTGACCACGAACACGACGCCGGTCACCAGCACGGCCCGGGTCAGCCGCGCCTGGAGCTCCACCAGGTGCTCCATGACCGGCATCTTCTTGTCTTCCAGCGGACGGAAGACCTTATCCTGAAGCCACTCCCACGCTTTGGAGGGCTTTTTTTCTCGTCCGTTGTCTTGCGCCATAGCGGCTACATGCCACTTCCCCGAGAGACCAAGGCCTTGCTCACTTGGGATTCACCGCGACGAAAAGCGTGTTCCCCTGCCGGCTCAACAACAGGACGACCGGCTCATCCTTCTTGACCTTGGCCGACGCCTTGCTATAGTCCTCCACGGTTTTGATGGGCTCCCGGTTCACCTCCTGGATCACGTCGCCTCGCTGCAAGCCCGCCGCTTCCGCCGCGGTCCCCGACTCGACCGAGCTGATCAACACCCCGGCGGTCTTCGCCGGGAGGTTGAACTGGCTGAGCATGGCGGCATCAAGCGGCTGCACGCGCAGCGCCGCCAGCACGTTATCGGGCAGCTTGGCGGGCTCGGGGGCCGCCGGAGGGCCAGGCTCCCGCCGCGCCAGCATCTCATCGGAGGGCCGCTCGGCCACCTTCACGTTGAGCACCTGTTCCTTCCCGTCCCGCAAAATCTTGATCTCGGCATCCTTCCCCACGATCGTGCGGGCGACCAGGTTTCGGAGCTGGCTGACGCTCTGCACTTCTTTCCCGTTGAACGAGACCACGACATCCCCGCGCTTGATCCCGGCCGCAAAGGACGGGCCGTTCTCGTTGACGTCGCTGATCAACACCCCTTTCCGGTTTTCCGGAATCTTGAACGACTTGGCCAACGCCGGGGTGATTTCCTGAATCGCGACCCCCATCCAGCCCCGCACGACCTTGCCGGTGCGGGTCAAACTGTCCACGATATCGACGGCGATCGTGCTGGGAATGGCGAACCCGATTCCCTCGGAGCCACCGGTGCGGGAGAAGATCGCCGTGTTAATGCCGATCAACTCGCCGTCCATGTTCACCAGGGCGCCCCCGGAGTTGCCGGGGTTGATCGCGGCGTCGGTTTGGATGAAATCCTCATAGTCGGCGATGCCCACGTTCCCGCGGCCCAGCGCGCTGATGATGCCTAGCGTGACCGTGCTGCTCAGCCCGAAGGGGCTCCCGACCGCGAGCACGACGTCTCCGACCTGCAGCTTGTCATAGTCCGCCCATTTCAGCGGACTCGGCAAATTCGGCGCGTCGATCTTGATGACGGCCAGATCGGACTTGGGGTCCGTCCCCACGACCTTCCCGGGGAATTCACGCTTATCGCTCAGCGTGACCGTAATCTGGGAGGCATTTTCCACCACATGGTTGTTCGTGACGATATGGCCGGCCGCATCGATGATGACGCCGGATCCCGCGCTCTGCTCCGGCCTGCCGTGGGGCCCTGGGATCGGAGGACCAGGCGGTTCCATGCCCGGCGGCTCTTCACCGGGCGGCCCTCCGGGAGGCCCGCCGAACGGACCAGGTGGAATCTGCCGGCGCCCCTCCCGCCGCCCTTCCCCACCCGTCACCGCAATGTTGACGACTGCGGGCGTCACCCTTTTGACGATTTCGGAGAACCCTTGGGAGAACGCGGCGGGCACGGCAGCTTGTCCGGCAGGAACCCCGATGGCTCCGAGCCCCGTCGTCAGCGCAAGACCCGCCATGGCCACCCCGCCAATCCACCATCCGACTGTTCCCCTCGATTCCGTCCGTCCAATCTTCATTGGTCCTCCCATGACATGTAAACCGCTCGCCTCACAGCGAGACGTCTGACCAGACTCAGGGCTCGCCCACCCATGGACGAGCAGATCCATCGAGTGTGGTGTGAAATCAACGCATTCTACAACAAGAGAAAAGTCCTCTTCAAAGAGGAAAAGTCCCCTCAAGGACTCGGCTCATGGTCGAGGCAAGCCCAGCCTGTGCGAAGGCGCGCCGGTCGTGGCCCCGCGCCGGAATTGCGATCCGGCTGCTCTTTCTCAAGAGGGTGAGAGAGGAGGCGATCAAGGCAGCGGGGTGCGCGGCATCGGATCTTTTTTCCAAACGCCGCGATATCGGGCACTTGCCCGAGTCTGGCTCTAACCAAGCGTGAGAATCGGCTCGGAGGGGAGGAGGCCGTCGGTTCCGCTCAGCATGAGCCGGACGCTCCGTTTGGAGCGGCCGGAGGGTTCTGACCAGAAGCCATGAAGATCCGCGCGACGGTCAGACCTTGACCAGTGTGCCATGCGGTCCCATGGGCATTCGGGCCAAACGTTCGGGAGGCAGGACCGCCGGGGACGACAGCGTCCGTGAGCCGGGCAGGGACGATTGCTGCATAAGCAGCGTGCGGGAATAGAGGGCCGCGGCCTGGCTGCGCCGGCAAATGTTCAACTTCTTGTACATGCTCACGAGGTAGTTCTTGACCGTCTTGTCGCTGAGCTTCATCTCCCGCGCGATCTCTTTATTGGTGAGTCCCTGGGCCACCAACGGCAGCAGCCGCCGCTCCTGGGCCGACAAGGGGGTGCGCCGCCGCCCGGAATCCCTGGTGTCGCGAATCATCCCGAACAGGGTGCCGGTCAGCCGCGGATCGATGATGCTGTCGCCGGACGCGACGATCCGCACCGCGCGGACCAATTCTTCGGACGAGATATGCTTCAACAGGCAGCCGTGAACGCCGGCCCGCACGATGGCTGCCAAGGTCGACTCCTCGAACCCATGGGCAAAGAACAGGACCCTCGTTCCCGGATGGCGGGCCAACGTGTCATTCACCTCGTCAAGCAAGCCCGCGTTGGACAACGAGATGTCCATGATGATGACATCCGGATGGAGCCGCGCGAGCTTCGGAACGGCCTCTTCCCAACTGACCGCCTCATCCGCCACGACGATGTCCGGATGCCGGTCCAAGACGCTGCGCATGCCGATCCGTTCAAGTTCCAACGGATCCACGACCAAGACTTTGATCCGTTTCAGTCCGCCGCTGCTACTGTCATCAGTCGGGACATTATGAAGACGTGTTCGCATATAACTCCCTTCTCCACTCCTTAAACCCAACCTGTAAAGCACGTGCCGTGCCACAAGACCATTCGACTTCTCCGGAATTCTCTTTTGAGGATGACTTCACAAGCCGTTGATATACAAAGCACGATGAATGGGTCTCGACATCTGGGACATCCTGCTCTGATCGAATCGCATGGTGCATCTGGATCAAACACCCTTCCACTATGGTCCGGTGACCATGGTACCAGACCCCCATTCATTAGGCCCCACGCGCCTATCCCGCCCATGTCGGTACGACGGACCGAACCTTGTCACAGCTTGGGCGCCCGCAGCCCCCAACGCTGGAGTTTCAGATAGAGCGCCTTATAATCGATCCGCAGCCGACGGGCGGTTTCGGCTTTGTTCCACCCGGTGTCTTCCAACACCTGCATCACGGCGGCCCGCTGCGCCTCTTCCGCCGCATAGCGTCCGATTTCCGCCAACGAGAGGTCGCCGATCGGCCGACGGCCTCGTCCGGTGAGCCGTTCCCCCGAGTCACTCGACGGTTCGCCGGCCTGGGCGCGGCCACGGACCGCCGCGGGAAGATGCGGCGGGCGAATGATCCGGTCGGCCAGAATCACCGCGGCGCGGATCGAATTTTCCAACTCACGGACATTGCCGGGCCACCGATGTTGCTCCAGCAATCGCAAGGCGTCCGTCGCAATACCTTGCACCCTCGTCTTGTATGTCCGGTTGGCCTCCATCAGAAACACGTGGGCCAGCAGCGGAATGTCCTCCGTCCTCTCTCGAAGGGGAGGTACCCGGATCGTCACGGTGTTCAGGCGAAAATACAGGTCCCGTCGGAACGTCCCTTGCTCCACCATCTCGTCGAGGTTGGCGTTGGTCGCGGCCAGAATCCGGACATCGGCCTGGACGGTGTGCCGTCCACCAAGCCGGTCGAATTCCTTGAATTGCAGCACCCGGAGGAATTTGGCTTGAACGGCCAGCGGCAGATTGCCCACTTCGTCGAGCAGCAGCGTCCCGCCGTCGGCCCGCTCGATCCGTCCGGACCTGGCCTGCGTGGCGCCGGTGAAGGCGCCGGCTTCATGGCCGAACAGTTCCGATTCAACCAGATCCTGGGGAATGGCCCCGCAGTCCAGCGGCAAAAACGGCGCGTGGCGCCTGGTGCTCAATCCATGCAAGACCCGCGCAACCAATTCCTTTCCCGTCCCGCTCTCTCCGAGAATCAGCACCGGCACGTCGTACGATGACACCCGCTTGATGTGCTCGATCATCTCGAGAATGGCCGGACTCATCCCGACGATGGCGCTCAGCGCGAATGGTTTCACCCCGTCTCCCGATAAGGTGGCCACCTCGTGGGTCAGTTCCTGGAGACGGAGACAGTTGCGGATCGTGATGCCCAATTTCGGAAGGGTGACCGGCTTGGTGATATAGTCGAAGGCGCCGGCCTGCACCGCTTCTTCGGCGTCTTTCTGACTCACAAAGCCCGACAGCATGATCACCCGATAGGGCCCAAGCTCGGGAAGCAGTTGCGACTTGAGCAAATCGAGCCCCGTCCCGTCGGACAGGCGCATGTCGAGAATCACGAGGTCCGGATGGTCGCGGCGGACGATGGCGGCCGCGGCCTGCGCGCTGTTGGCGGTGACGGGCTCATACCCCTCTTCCTTCAGGTAGCCTTCGAGCATTCCCAAAATATGGGGATCGTCATCGACCACCAGGATGCGGGCGGCGGTTGTCGGCATCAGCTAGGACTCCTCTTCGTGAGCACGTCCGCGCCTCCTGGCCCCGCTGCTCGCGGACGGTTCGGAGCAGGATGGGCTCAGGCCGGGCCTTTGTAATGCGGGCAGTCGGACGGTGAAACTGGCGCCCTCCCCCGGGCGGCTCTCGCAGACGATCGTGCCGCAGAGTTCGGAGACGATGCGATAACAGATGGCCAATCCGAGGCCCGTGCCTTCTCCCACCGGCTTCGTCGTATAGAACGGATCGAAAATATGAGGCACATGCTCGGCAGGAATGCCGGTGCCGTTGTCCTGGACGCGGCAGACCACGACGCGGGCCCCCTGATGCTCTTCTTCCGAGAGGCTGACGCGAATGACGCCCCTGCCGCCGACCGGATCGATGGCTTGCCGCGCGTTGGTGAGCAGATTGAGCAGGACTTGCAGCATCGATTGCGGATCGGCGGACACCGCCGGCAGATCGGGCTCGAACTCCGTCTCCACGCGGATCTGGCGCGACCGCAAGTCCGCCCGGACCAGGAGCAGCGCCTGACGCACAATGGTTTCCAGGTTGCAGTGCTCCCGACGCCCCGTGGAGGAATGCGCGCTGCTCAAGAAATGGTTCACGATGGTCGTGGCGCGCGCCGCGGCCTCCTGCGCGGCGCCCAATTCCTGGCGCAAGGCCTTCAACTGCCCCTTTTCGAGTTTGCGTTCGATCAGATGCAAATGCCCGGTGATCACAAACAGCGGGTTGTTCAGCTCGTGCGCCACGCCCGCCACGATGGTGCCCAAGGTCGCCAGCCGATCGGCATGGCGGAGGCGTCGCTCCAGCAACTTTCGTTCGGTCACGTCCGTCAGCAGGCCCAGGTACCCGATCGGCCTCCCCTCGCTGTCCGTGAGCGCCCGCACCCAACAGGCCAGCTCCAGCACCTTGCCGTCCCGCCGTTTGCCGACCACGTGCACATCCCTGACCGCCTCTTCCCTTGCCGCTTCCTCCCAGATCGCGCGCGATTCCTGTTCCATACTGGCGGGCACGAAGGGCAACGGACGACCGACGGCCTCTTCCGCGCTCCATCCGAACATCGCTTCCGCCGCCAGATTCCACGACGCCACCTTGCCGTCGTTGTCCCGGACGATGATCGCGAGCGGGGAGGCATCCACCAGCGTCTGCAGCAGTTGGGTCGTCGCCTTGAGCGCCTGTTCCGCCTTCTTCTGCTCAGTGATATCCCGCGCGATGCCGACCAGCAACGTCACCGTTCCGCGATCGTCGGTGGCCCGTTGGCCGCGATCATGAATCCAGCGCTCCGTTCGATCCGGCCTGACGATGCGATATTCCACGTCGTACGACGGCGCCCCGGCCATCCACCGCTCGAATGCCTGCGCCACCCGGTCCCGATCGTTCGGATGGACCGCGGACAGCCAATGGTGCGGGTCGCGATAATGCTCCGCGACCGGGCAACCCCACAACCGCTCGAACGCATCATTGATATAGACGAGTCTGAGCGGATCCGGATTCATGATCCAAAACACATCGTTGACCGTATCGGCGAACGTCCGGAACCGCGCTTCGCTCGCGCGCAGGGCCTGTTCGGCCCGCTGGCGCTCCAACTCAGCGGCGGCTCGGCTGGCAAAGATCGCCAACAGCGATCGGGCCTCTTCACGCCGGAACAGCGGGGTGCATTTCATCACAGCCAGGACCCCCAGCGGGCGGCCGCTGCTATCGTCGAGCGGCGCGCCGACGTAACTTTCCACTTCGAATCGGACGAGCAGGGGATCGTCCGGGAACTGTTCGGTGACCCGCTGGTCGTACATCCGCACCGATTGCCCGATGACGGTCTCGGACGGCGAGCCGTTCAAGGGATAGTCGAAGTTGGGCAACCGCTGCCCTCGCCCGAAGACCGCGATCGTCCGGATCACAGCCGGATTGGTCGGATGCGGAGTGGCGACAAAGGCATACTCGGCGTCCAACGACGTACAGAGGTGTTCCACCAGCGAATGGAAGAACGCTTCGCCCGTGGTGGCGGACACGCCCTTGGCCACTTGGAGCAACCGTTCCTCCGCCCGCTTTCGATCGGTGATATCGGTCAGGATGCCGTTCCAAATGATGCTCCCGTCCGGGCGAAGCGGCTCTGGAATCGAATCCCCTCTGAGCCATTTGATCGAGCCATCGTCCAACCGCACGCGGAATTCATGCCCCCAGGGAGACAACCGCTCCGCGGACTGTAGGATGGACAATTGGAGCGCGCCCAGATCCTCAGGCAGCCCAAGCCGCCAAGCCTGTCGGACATCGTGCATGACCACGCCGGCCTCCACTCCCAGAATCTCCTTGACGCCGCGGCTCATGAACAGGAAGCGATCGGTCCTGTCCGGATTCAATTGGTATTGGTAGACCGCGCCGGGAATGGCGTCCGTGATCCGTTGCAACCGCAGTTCTGTCTCCCTCAGCGCCTCTTCCGCCTTCCGTCGCAAGGTGATGTCGCGGGCAATGCCCAGAATCCCGATGACGGTCCCATTCTCATGATGGACCCCTCCCGCGCACTCGACCGACAGCCACTGCCCGTCCTGCCTCCGCAGGCGCAGTTCCACCCGGTTGTCCTTGACGCCGGATAAGATGTCCTCCATGGAGCGGACCGCCCGCTCACGGTCGTCCGGATGCACCAGCTCGGCAAACGGCTGCCCCACCCAGTCCTGTCGCGACCAGCCGGTTCGCGTTTCAAACGCGGGATTGATGGACAGGATCCGGCCGACCGGCGACAGCAGGTAGACGATGTCTCTGAGGTTGTCGACCAACGAGCGGTACTGGGCCTCGCTGCGCCGCAAGGCCTCTTCCGCACGCATGCGATCGGTCAGGTCGTGACAGGTGCAGATGTACCCGTCGCATACGCCGGCGGCATTCACTACGCTCGACAGCGAGACTTCGACCGGAAACTGCGAGCCGTCTCGGTGCTTCCCCGTGACCTTGCCGCGCCAGCGCCCCTCCCGCAGCAGGACCGGAAAGAACTCCTGCTCATAGTCGGCCACCCATTCGAGCGGGGTGATGTCCTTCCAGGTCTTGCCGATCAACTCCCCCTGATCATACCCGTACAGCTCGGCGTGCGCGCGGTTCATATAGGTATAGGTGCCGGTCTTGTCCAGCAGAGCCATCCCCTCCATGGCGGTGTCGATCGCCCGCCTCAACACCGCATTCGCTTCCTCCGCGAGCTTCCGAGAGGTGACGTCCACGGTCGTCCCCACCAGTTTGACTGCGCGACCGTCGCCGTTCCGGGCGGCCGAGCCTCGAACGTGCGTCCAGAGGATCGACCCATCCTTGTGAAGCATCCGCAGCAGGCATTCATAGTCGTCCGTCAGACGATCGATGATCGCGACGGTGGCGTCCATGGCCAGCCGCCGATCTTCGGGATGGATGAGGTTGAACCAGGTCACGGGATTCTCATCGAGCTCATCCGCTCGATAGCCGAACAGCGCCTTGAGGTTGGGATCTCCCTGGTATCGGCCGGTGAGAAAGTCATATTCCCAGACTCCGACCCGTCCCGCGGCGGTGGCCCGCGCGTACCGCTCTTCGTTGTCGCGGAGCAACTGTTCGGCCCGCTTGCGCTCGCTGATGTCCCGCACCGCGCTCAGCATGACCGGCTCGCCCCGATGGCGGAACGGCGACGTTCGGACTTCAACGGGAAAGAGGGTGCCGTCTTTTCTTCGATCCACGCATTCCGAGTCGAAGGTGCGCCCTTCCGCCACCGCGGCCGCTGCTTGCTCGACATGGGCATAGGAATCAGCATGGACGAGGTGCTGGCATGACAGGCCAAGAAACTCCTCCCTGGAATACCCATAGAGCATCGAGGCCGCGGGATTGGCGTCCCGGATGATCCCGTCGTAGCTGATCACCAACAACGCGTCCGGCGCGGATTCGAAGAGGCTCCGGTATTGCTCTTCGCTTTCGCGCACCGCCTCTTGGACGCGCCGCTGATCGGTGAGCACCTCGGTAAACATGACAAGGCCGGCGACCGCCCCCTCTTCGCCGTACCAGGGCCGGACTTCCCAACGGACCCAGTCCCGGCTGCCGTCGTGGCGCAGAAACGACTCGCCGTCACAGCGTTCGACGGCGCCCGCGAGGCAGCGTCGATGAATCTCCTGCCAGGCCGGCATGGACCGGATTTCCGGGAACACATCATAATGGTGTTCGCCGATGATGTGGCGATCCCCCAATTTATAGTCGTCCAGCCAACGCTGGCTCACAGCCACATACCGCAACTCTGTATCCAGGATCGCCACGGCTGCCGGGGTATGGCTCACGAACGACAACAGGGCCGCACGCCCGGACGCCGCCAGATCAAGACTGAGTGGGCGCATCATGCAACTCCTGCTCGCCCGACGGATCGCTCCTTCATGGCCGACTCGCCACTCCTCACGAACAGTATGGAACCAGCCGGTTTGCCCTGCTCGCGGCAGGGGCAGGAGGGAACATCTTCGACGCCCCTCCCGCCCGGCCCGCATGCCCGCTCATCGAGACCGCGCGACCGCCCGTCAGGAAGACAGGCGTGGGTGAGCCGTAACCGCGCTCTTGGCCACGGCAGCCCCCATCGGGATGCTGAGCGCTCCTTCCCAATCCATGTCGGCCGGGACCAGGCGACGCGCCTCCGCGCTCTCAGCCCGACACAGCGCCAACACGATGTTCTTGCCGCCGAATCCGAAGCTGTTGATGAGCGCCCGCTGGATCGCGGCCGGCCGGCCGTGGCCCGGCACATAATCCAAATCGCAGTCTGGGTCCGGCTCGGTCAAGTTCAACGTCGGCGGCACAAACTGATATTCCAGAGACAGCACGGTGCTGATCACTTGAAAGGCGCCGCTGGCGGCAAACGCATGGCCCAAGGCGCCCTTGAGGGAACTCACGGGCACCCGGTACGCATGCGCGCCCATCGCCTGCTTGATCGCCTTCGTTTCGATGGCGTCCAGTTCCACGCTGCCGAGTCCGCAGGCGTTGACATACTCCACCTCCTCAGGAAACCAGTGGGCGGCCATGAGCGCCTGCTCGATCGCGCGCTGCTGCTCCCCTCCGGACTCCATGGGCTTGGCCATCGAATGGGCGTCGCAGGTGAAGGCCCACCCTTCAAGTTCGGCATAGATGTGCGCGCCGCGACGGACCGCATGCTCGTATTCTTCGAGCACCACGCAGCCGGCTCCCTCGCCCATGACGATGCCGGATCGGGTCCGGTCGAACGGACGCGGCAGGTTCCGCACCGATCCCTGGTAGTCCGGCGCCAGGGTCCGCCCCGCCTCCATGGCCGACAGGATGGTCGGGTGCAACGGAGCTTCGGCTCCGCCCGCAATGACCAGGTCCACGTCTCGCGAACGAATCAGGTCGTAGGCCCGGCCGATGGCGTTCGCCGTGGAGGAGCAGCCGATCGAATAGGTTTCGCACTCGCCGTGGACGCCAAGCGCGATGGCCACTTCGGCGGAGACCGCGTTGGGGAACGTGGCGGTCATGGTGAAGGGGTGGAGATGTTGCTTGCGCAACATGCAATCGTGCGCGGCAAAGGCTTCCCGGAGTCCGCCCACGGACGTGCCGAAGCTGATCGCCATCCCGGAGCGGTCCTCGGCATCCAGGTCAAGATCCGCGTCGCGCACGGCCATCAAGGCCGACGCCACCGCAAAATGCGACACCCGGCCCATGCGCCGGGCCTGCTTGGGCGGGATGAAATCCGTGGCGTCGAAGTCCCGCACCTCTCCCGCCAGACAGGACTTGAACGAGGAGGTTTCGAAGGATTCGATTGGCCGGATCCCCGATTCCCCCCGGCAGAGCAAATGCCAAAACGTCTTGAGATCACAGCCCAACGGCGACACCACACCCAATCCCGTAATCACGACTCGACGCGACTGGCTCATGGCTCATCCTCCTCTGGTGAGATTCACCAAACCGACAGATCCGTTTGACCGTCCTCACTTCTGTTCCGCACCGTGCCAGACCGCCATATGTTCCCGGTGGGTCTCCCCCAAGGCGTCCTGGGGATAAAATTTCTCGTAGAACCCGACGTCGACATGGTGGGCTTGAAACGCGATGACCGTCTTGAAGGCATCCACATGGGCTGGGAAGCGCCCGTAGGTCCGGTAGACGTACTCGCAAAATCGAATCGCCGCTTCGACCGTGCGCGGGCTGTGCGGCTGGACCTCCTGCTCTTGCTGGCGGGGGATCCAGGGCCAGGTGGCCGGATTGGGGTAGATGCCGCTGGCGCCGAACTTGGAGTACACGAGATTCCGCACGGCGACTTCCATAGAGGGCGCGAACGGCGGGCAGGGGCCTTCCCAGACGTCGGGAATGCCGACCGGGTTGGATCGCGCGCCGGGCACCAAGGACGGCGCAAACAAGAATCCGAGGCCTGGATAGATTTCCGGCTCCCACCCCAGCAGATGACGTCCGCTCCCGACGCTCTGAATGCCGCCGCCCAACCCGATGGCCTGCTCCATCAGAAACATGTTCTGGCAGACCGCGCCCTGTTCCTGAAGCGCCGTGTCGCTGATCGCCGCGTCGAGGTCGCGCAGCGTCATCATCCGCCGCGCGCCGGGATCGTCGTGGAGATGGCCGCCTCGGCTTTTTCGGAATTCATCCAGACCGCAGCCGGCGTTGCCGTTGTCGGTATCCACGATGAAATATCCGTACTCCTCGCTCAGCAGCACGAGCAGCAAATTCATATAGACCCGCGCCACCTCGGTCACCGGCACGATGAACTGCGTGCCCGGGCGGTTGGCGTACCATTGGTTGAAGGACAGCATGAACGGCAATTGTCTGGGGATGTCCAAGCGGCTTGATTGGAGGCGCACGAGGTTCGGGCCCGCGCCGCTGTTCGGATGCGGCACGCCAGACACGTAGAACACCCCATCGTCGTTCGACAAGAAGAGCCTCGTCGTATTGGCTGCACAGGCGCTGGGAACCGTGCGCCCGCGAAATCCCATGATGGCCATGCCTTGACCGTCCTCGTAGCCGGGGCGACGGACATACTGCATGTCGGCCAAGTGCGGGCCCGTTTCTCCGACGCCGGCAAAGAGGAGGTAGTGCAGCTCGTCGGCCGTCAGCGGGATCGGCGGCAACTCGCTGCGGTAGCGAAGCGGGCCCGCCGGCAGTTCCATTCCGCAGCCAAAACGACGGGTCCGCCGCTGCTGGAGCAAATCAACCAACGTTCTGAGTTCGGTGGATTGCGTCGCGTGACAGGATGAGGAAACCATGGGTGCGCCTCCTTGGTGCATGAGTCTTCTCCGCTCGCGCGGCTTGGCGGGACTCTACAAAGACGGAGCCGCCGTTGTAACCTACCCACCCGGGTAGGTCGTGGGGTGTGGGAGAACGGGACACGATGGCGCGCGCGGCGAAAGGGTGACCGGAAGACGGCGAAACATCCGCAGGCTTGCAAGGAACTGTGGGATCAGACGTGACGGCGGCTCGACGGGACTGAACGATGGGGGATTAGGATGTGGCGGCGGAATGACAGTGCGCACGGACGGACGGGAGGAGGAGTTCGTTGTGTTGCGACTGCCAGTTGGCGATGGCGCTCCAGCGGTTTTCCACCCCTCCCAGCTTCTCGTAGATATTCTTGAGGTGGAATTTCACGGTATTCAGGCTCACGCCCAAGATCACCGAGATCTCCCAGTTCGTCTTCCCCTCGGCCACCCAACGCATGATTTCCTCCTCGCGTTTGGTCAGGTGAGCCGGCGGCGTCTCGACCGGCGGTTGATCGGGAGTCGTCAACGCTCGGAGGTAGGCGAGGTGAAAATGGGGAGAGATGATCTGCATGATCGCCCGCAGCTTGGGCATCGCCTTGTGGTCGAAATTGCTGAATGCGAAATAGGTACAGGCGCCCAGGACCCCGCGAATCCCGACCGAGAGGCAGCTCTTGATGCCGAAGTCCAGCTTGAGGCTCGTGACTTCTCTGGGCACCACGATGGCGGGCGCATCCTCGCTGGTCACGAATCCGAACCGGGTTGTTTGCATCAGTTGGATTGAGGGGTCGGTCAGAAACCCGCGCGACGCATACAAATACGAAAACTCCTCGCCATAGCTCGAATGGCCGATTTGCAATTCGCACTTTCTGACGCTGAATGCGCCGCAGGCCGAAAATTGGTGCGGGATGATGGAGCCAACCGCCGCCGTCAAGACGGACAGGCGGGACGGGGAATCCACCGACTGCGTCTGATACATGATGTCCCGCAATTGCTGAAATTCTTTGCGGGAGGGGTACGGGAGAGCCTCGGTGCCTCGAACAATCACGCCGCGATCCTCTGTGCAGCAGAGTCAACCAAACCGGCGGGCACAGAGTCAACCCCAGGACGCCCGAGACTGACCAGGTGGGATGCAGGAAGATTCGGTTCGGCCATGTATCGGACCCTCAACTCCTTCGCAGGAAGTGAAGGCAGATGGGACTCTGGTGCTCTGTGTGGCCGTGAAATCGGACGGTATCATAGCACCATCTGCATCGGCGAGAAATAGAGACGTTCGGTCCTATCCCGAATCAAATCAACCGATATTTCGCAGGTTTTCAGGAGGCTTTTCGGTCATGCAGGAAGAAGGGAGCGCGGATGCAGGCTTACCGATGCGGGCTACTCATTCATGACGACCAAGAGTTCAACTCGGCGGTTCTTGGCTCGGCCGTCCAGCGTCGTATTGTCCGAGAGCGGTTTGAATTCGGCGAAGCCGGTCGCGGAAAGACATCCGGCAGGCACGGCATAGACTTCGCTCAGCGCCCGCACGACTGATGCCGCCCGCGCGGTGGACAATTCCCAGTTCGACGGAAATTGCGGGGTTTGCATCGGCACATTGTCGGTGTGCCCCTGAACCCGTACTTCTTTCGGAGCCTGATCGATCAGCACATCGGCCAAGGCCTGGAGCAACGGCAGCGCCTCTGGACGCAACTCGGCTTGTCCGCTCTCGAACATCATGCTGTCGGCGATGGTGATCAGGACGCCTTGATCCGTTTCGGCAATCGCCACATGTTCGATGAAATGGAAATCGCGGCTGCGACTGGACAACACCTCCTGTATTTTCCGAACCAGGATGGTCTTTTGGGGAAGAACCGGCACCAGCGACGACTTGTGCGCGCCCATGTCGAACACCTTGTCGGAGACCGGCGTGCTGACGACCGGCTTCAACGCCGCCTGGATCGATTCGCTCACCACCCTGAATTTGCCTTCGTTGACGGATGAAATGGAATACATGACCACGAAGAAGGCGAACAGAAGCGTGATGAAGTCGGCATACGACACCAGCCACCGTTCATGGTTCTCGTGCTCTTCGTGCTTGTGCTTGGCCATCTATTTCTTCTTCTCGTGGGCTTGTCCTCCGCCGATGAATCCGGCGAGCTTCTCCTCCAATTGACGGGGATTTTCTCCCGAAGCGATCCCCACCAGCCCTGTGATCAACATCATCCGCATCGCCGTCTCCTGCTTGATTTTCATCTTGATCTTGTTGCCCAACGGCAGAAACAACAGGTTGGCGGCGCCCACCCCGTACACCGTCGCCACAAAGGCCGTGGCGATCCCGCTGCCGAGCTTTGAGGGATCGGCCAGGTTCTCCATCACGTGAATCAAACCCAACACGGCTCCCAGGATCCCGACCGTCGGCGCATACCCTCCCGCAGCTTCCCATACCTTGGCCGCGGCCGTCCCCTCCTCCTCATGGTGTTCGACCTCGACTTCCAAGATTTCCCGGACCATCTTCGCTTCCGTGCCGTCCACGATCAATTGCAGTCCCTTCGCGAAGAAGGCATCGTTGATGTCCTTGATCCTGCCTTCCAAGGCCAGCAATCCCTGCTTCCTGGCCACCTGAGCCAACTCGACCACATGCTTCATCTGCGCCTTGGGATCGTGCTTGGGATTGAACAGCGCCAACGAGAGCAGCGCAAAGCTCTTCACGACCACGGGGAGAGGGTTTTGCACGAAACAGGCGCCGATCGTCCCGCCGATGACGATCATGAACGCCGTCAACTGCATGATCGAACCCACGTGCCCGCCTTCCAGGGCTTGCCCGCCCAGGATGGACCCGAGGGCCACGACCACGCCCAGCACGGTTAGAATGTCCATGCGATCTTTGTCCCCTTACACCAACCCACGCGGAACGACACGGCTGCGGCAGACATCCATTCCGTTCCGTTCCGTTCCGTCCGTCCACTTATTCATGGCGCCGCATGAAGACACGATCGAGAGCCAACCAGGACACGTCCGGCACACTACGCCGTGCGCGCCGCCCGGTGCACCCATTCATCGAGGTCTCGGCGCACAAAACGCCAGTGTTTTCCGATTTTGGACGCGGGAATCTGCCCAAGCCTCGCCAGCTTGTACACCGTGGATTTCGGCACGCGAAGCAGGTGCGCGACTTCGGGGACGGTGAGGATTTCAGTCTGTGACATGACCGTGGGCTCCACCCGGCCGTTGGTTGATCGCGGGCATGAATGGCCGTTCCTGTTGTGTGTTATCGGCGGACAGCGGGGAAACTTAAGATGACTCCTGAAGGAGCGAGCCGTGGCTCTGACGCCGACGGGGATTAGGCGTGCGACAGGCCTGCCGCCCGTTGTCGTCCGCGTTGCTGCTCCGCCTGGACGTGAAGGATGTGGCGGATGAGGTGTTCCTGATGATCGGCGCTGATGTCGAGAAACCGGGCCCCGATGAAGTACTCGTTTCCTTCCGAGGCACCGGCTTCGGTCACGCGACTGACTTCCGCAACAGCGACAATCGGAAAGAACGGCGGCAGAATCAGTTTCACTTCAATGTGATCGCCCTCGTGGAACCGCTGGCCGGTCGGGAAGCTGATCCCGGTCGCGCTGATGTTGACCGGCGTCATTTTCGGCAGCGGCAACCCGCCGGGCACGGTCTGCGCCAGCGCTCCGATCAGCAAGGCCAGCGCCCAATCGATCTTCATGAGCCAGGGGATGAGCAACGCCTGCGGATCGTCGGGGCTGATGTGGTTCAGCAAACGGTCCGTCGGCGCAGACACGAAGTCATGGATGGCCGTCACGCTTCGTGTATCCGTTCCGGAAACGGTGCAGGCGGAAGGCTGGCCGAGCAACCGATATTCCAGAAGCAGCCGGTCATCGATGCGCTGCCACCCCCGTCGATCGAATTCCCCGGCATCCGTCAATGGCGAGGACATGAGCCGGCTTCCCCAGGTTAGCTGCGCCGATCGAGATGTTCGCCGACTGGTCGGCCGTCCATGATCGTAGAGAAATAGGACTTCCACCGGGACCGTGCGGCCTGCGCGTCCACGAGTTGTTGGTGCAGCGCGGCCTGCGCCACGCGCGCGCGCGTCATGATGGCCTCGTCCATGGCCAGGAGCGCATGAGCCAGGTTCGGCATCACCACGTTGTGCGCGAACCACGCCCGGCGCGCGTCATAACAGGCTGAGACGCGTTCCCAATCTCCCTGTTCGGCGGCTTCCAGCGCCTCGACTGTGAGACGGCCGATCCCGTCCGTCCACGCCCCTGATGTCAGGGATTCATTCGATTCGGGCATGGATGGCCGCGCCGCTTTCGGCGAGTTTCTGCCAGGCTTCGCGCAAGGTGGTCAGACAGCGGACCGGACCATCAAGGCGATAGGCCTGATGATGAAGATTGACGTGAAGCAGTTCCGCCAAGATGTAGTCGTACAAACGCCGCAAGGACACCGCGATGTCTCCACCCTGCTGCATATCGAGCACGTCGGACAGTTCGGTCACGATGTTGACGGCCCGCCGCAGGAATCGGGCCTTGTCGGCCGGACGATTTCCCCGGATGCTTTCCTGCGCAAGCAGCATGGCCTGAATCGCTCCGTCGTAGAGAACCACGACCACTTGCACGCCGGACGACGTCATCACGCTGGTTTGCTGGTACTGCTGGACCGCCGTTCGCATTGCACCTCTGTGCGATCAGGAGATTCGTGTGCGCAGGAAGTCGGCTTGGGACTGGAGCTGGCGAAGCAATCGATCCAGCCCCGCATATTGGAGTCTCAGGCGGGCCTCGTACGCCGCCAACTCGTCTTCCTTCCGCTGGATACTGTCGGCCATTTTCTCGATTTCTTGAGTCAGGCTGTTCTTGCGGGAGGACACCACGCCTGTTTCCAATTCGTCCAACCGGTCCACGGCTTCCGTGACGCGCTGCGCCACTCCGGCAACCGAGGCCTGACGAATAAACAAGGCGCGCGCGGCGGCGTAGTCGGTGCTGAGCGCGTGATCCAGCTTGGCCTCATCAAGCGCGAGCGTGCCGTCCCGTTCTGTCTTGAACCCCACCTGGCCGACGCTGGTATAGGGGGACAAACCCGGCACTTCGCCGGAGATGGCCTGTCGCAGGGTGGACAGCGTGGTCCGAACCGCCGATTCTCCCGTTAAGATACCCGCCTTCGAGGTCGTCGGATCGAAGGTCGCCCGCTCATGAATGAATTTCACCACGTCGTTGTAGGCGGTGACTAGCTTCTTGATGTTGTCCTTCACGGTCGCCGTATCGAGGCTGACGGACACGTTGACCGAGTCCGATCCAGCCGTGACTTTTTTGAGGTTGAGCGTCACGCCCGGGATGACGTCCGTGACGGTGTTTCCGCTTCGTTGGATGGTCAATTGGGTCTGGGCGGGGTTGCCGATGACAAGCACCGCGTCCTGGGCCGTTTGGAGCGTGTCGGCGCCTCCCGTGCCGGACGTGTTCGCCAGATCCAACGCGGTGCCGTCAGCCGTGATCGAAATGGTATTGGCGGCGCCCGTGCTGGTTCCCGTCAGCACCAGCCGATAGGCGGGCGCCTGTTCCGTCCCGGAGTTCACGATGGATGCGGTCACGCCGGCGCCCAGGTCGTTGATGGCCGCGCGCAAGTCCTCCAGCGTGCCGGTTTCTCCCAAGGTCACCGTCTGCTCCGCGCCGGTCCCCACGCGGAACGACACCGCGGCCGATGTTCCGGCGACGATGTCCGCCGTAAGACTTGCAACCGCCTTGGCCGCCTTGTTCGTGAGTTGATGCGCGGTGGCGAGCTGCGTGACCTGCACCCGATAGCTGCCCTGGACCGCCGTAGAGGAGGAGGAGACCGACAGCACGTCCTCATCGCTGACGGTCGCGCTCGTACGATCAAATGAGCTTGCCAGCCGCAAGGCATCCGCAGCGCCCTGGACCGCCAGCAGCTTGGTGCCGAGCGAACCGAGGTCCGTCAGTTTGGATTGCAGCGCCGTCTTCTTTTCGTTCAGCCGATCGATCGGCAGGCGTTGGATTTTCACCAATTCGGTCACGACCTGGCCGAAGTCGATGCCGTTGCCCAGACCTCCGAAACTGACCGTCGCCATCCTGGGTCTCCTGCTCCGTCGAATCAGATGCGCTCGTCAACGAGCCGTCCGGGATTGTCCTGCAAGAATTTTGCGACGCGAAGCACTTCCTCCGGCGGAATCTGACGCACCAGATCGCCGGACTCTCCGTTCAGTACCTTGACGACCAATCGATGAAGATCCTGATCGACTTCATAGCGAAGGCGAGAATCGTTGGACGAGGGCGTCTGGTCCGCGCTCGATCGAGCCGTCCGGATCGGCTCATCCTGGCCCACGCTGTCCACTTCATGACGCTCCGAACGACGAGTGGGAGCGGGTGGGATGCGAGGCCCGGCCTGCCCGGTCTCTCCCGTTCCGCCGGCCGTCATGGGCCCGCTTGAGTTGACCATCTCCGGAATCATGGGCACCTCCTTGAGCAGCTCCCCCTACCCGTTCCTCCCCCGGTGAACCGGGGGAGGAAGTATGGGGCGAGTCGCCCTGTTACCTGCTGAGGAGAGCCAGTGCCGCCTGCGGCAGCGCGTTGGCCTGCGCCAGAATCGCAACGCCGGACTGCACGAGAATCTGGTTCCGCGTGAAGATCGCGGTTTCATACGCCACGTCCGCATCCCGGATGCGGGACTCGGCGGCCGAATAATTCTCGCTGGTCACCGCCAGGTTGGCGATCGTGGCCTCGAACCGGTTTTGAATGGACCCGTATTCCGCACGGGCGGTGGCGACGGCGCTGATGGCGCTGTCGATGTTGGCCAACGAACTCTGGGCGTTGTTGGCGGAGGAAATATTGACGCTGCTCAATCCCAGCGCATTGAGGTCCAGGTCGTTCAGATCGACCGAGAGGACGTTGCTGGCGCCGCTCTTAAACCCAATAAACACGCTGAAACTGTTGGTCGCCCCGCTCAAGAGCGCCTGGCCATTGAATTCGGTCACGCTGGCGATCCGGTCGATCTCCGAACGCAGCGCAACGAATTCTTGGTCCAGATATGAGCGTTCGGTCGTGCCCACCGTGCCGCTGCCGGATTGCGTGGCCAATTCGCGCATCCGGGCCAGCAGGTTTCCAATTTCCTGCGCGGCGCCGTCGGCGATCTGCGTCAAGCTGATGCCGTCGCTGGCGTTTCGTCTGGCCTGATTGATGCTGCGGATGCTCGCCCGCAACGTTTCCGATACGCCGAGGCCGGCGGCGTCGTCGGCCGCCCGGGTGATCCGCAAGCCCGAAGACAGCCGCTCGACCGACCGAGTCAGCGAATTGGTGCTGCTCGTCAAGTTCCGCTGGGCGGCCAAGGACGCGATGTTGGTATTCACGACAAGTGACATGGAACCTTCCTCCTACTGATCGCAAGCACATCAATGACGGAAAGTCATCAGCCTCCGTGCTCATGACCCGGCAGCCATGCCGACCGACGAGATCGCGCGCATCCCCGCCGTCTCATGCCGCCGTGTTCTGTGCCCTCGTTATCGGCTGGCCCCTGCGGGACTTGAGTCCCTGGTCCATCCGGGAGGGCGCAGAGCGCAGCAACGAACACCAACGGGTCGCAGCGGGTCATGGCGCCGTCGGCTCCGCGCCTGGCAGCCTCGGCAGCAATTCGTACTCCAGGAGATCGACCATGCGAACGTGATCTTTTCGCGCGCGGGTTTCCAGCAATTCGGCGATCCACGGGACCAACGAATCCGACTCTTCCATGCTGGTGCGTCTGCGATCCTGTTCAGCGGCTTCCACATAGTCGGCCAGCCGGCCGAGCCATCCGTCGAGGCCTGCGACCGCCATCTCCCCTCGCCGGAGCGCCGTGGCCAGCGCCGCGCACTCCTGCCTCAATTGCCGTCCATAAGCCTCCACCATCCCGCGAGCGCCGGCGGTGATCTCGGCTACGTGCCGCGAGGTGGCCCGGACGACATCGACCAGCCGGCCGGTTTGGGAGAGAAACTCCGGTTGGAGGTCGCGGTCGGTGACAGGGCGTCCTCCAACTTCCAACGTCATGACAAGATGCTGTCGAGCCCTCGCCCGATCACTCACCTGCGCGAGCGCCTCGAGCAGAGTCGTTTCATCGGAGAGTTCCCATCGCTCGTCGTTCAACACGATCTGCATCGTCGTCTCTCCTTTCCTAGGTCATTCTCACATCAGGCCGGCCGCGGACATTCGGCATCCGTCCGGGTCCGGCGCCGTCACGGATCGCGAGCGATCACCATTCGGTTGAGCACAGATCAGATCGGCGATCTCCTGAGCGCGTCGCTGCCATGTCCGGTAGGCTCGCAGGTGCTCCGAGGCCATGGCAGCCAGCGTCTGCGCCTCCCCGTTGCAGGTTTCCCTCACGAAGGCCACGGCGGCGGGACCGAAAGCCGGGCTCTCGGCGGCGAGGGTGACGGCGCGCCGGCGCAGGTCACGCATCTCAGCCTGAAGCGCTTGCACCGAGGAGACCGGTGGAACCGGACGACGGCACAACCGCTCAAGCTCGTCCGATTGCGCGACCAACCGCCGGATCAACGGAGCCAGATGGCGGAATACTGTTCGTTGTTCTTCTCTGTCCGGCGCATCCCCTTGCGGCGCAGGAACGAGGCTCGCCCGCCCGGTGAAGACCTGATACCAATAGCGCCTCCACAGGGCGGCGTACCACTCCGTCGCGGCATCGACTCGGCCGACCCTCAATGCATAGGCGCCCAGGCCGTCTTCATCGACCGCCGATTGGTAGATCCGCACGCCAGTGGCATGGACCGGCATCGGGCCGAGTCCCATGCCATACAGACAGAGGTCCGCAGCCTGCTCAGAAAGAATCCGCTCCTTGCAGGCATGGTGTGCGCAGACCTGATCAAATCCGCAGGGAGCGCACCCAAGATCCGGCTGCACGACCCAATGGCCCGGCCCATAGGGGCCGGTCTCTCGAAAATCCACGTGGCCAACGGAGAGATCGACAACCGGGGTGCCGGCGGAAATTGCCAGATGCATCGGCCCCGTATCGTTTGTCAACAGCAGCCGGCACTCCTCCAGCATGGCCGTCAGGGATTCCACATCGGTGCGTCCCAACACATTCAAGAGAGGCGCGGCCCCGCCTGCATTTCGATAGGCGTTGATCGCCAGTTCCACCGCCTCCCGCTCTGCCTCCGTCCCGATCATGACGAATCCGACCGGTGCGCGCCGGGCGATCGCGGCCAGCGTCCGGCCAAACGAGTCGGGACGCCAGGCCTTGATGATCTCGCTCGCCCCGACCTGCACGGCCATCCACCCCCCCTCTGGCTGTTGCCGGCCGATGAGTGCCCGAGCCCGCTCGCGGGCCTCGGCCGACACGGACATCCGCAATGGAGTGAAGGGACCGGGGCCGCTGCCGCCGAGCGCGTAGAGATCGACGAGATTGAAACGGTTCAACCGTCGATGCCGATGCAGATCAGTGAAGTAGGCCATCCAGGGATTCCGCACAACCGTCGTGCCATCAGGCGCGCAGGTCACCCCCCGGATGTCCCGCGCCCCGACATAGGCGGCCAGCATCCCGCTACGCCGGTTGAACGTGAGATTCACGATCCGGTCGTAATGCACCTCGGCCAGCGGCTGCGCCCATCGCTTGAGTTCCCGATACAACGAGACCAGATCCTTCGTCATCGCGCGGCCGTTCTCGGTCAGGGCCCGGAAGTCGAACGCATGGACCTGCCGTACATTCGGCAACAGCGCAGCCACAGGGGCAAAACTCCGGTCCACGACCAGATCCACCGCCGCATCCGGCCATTCATGGCGAAGCCGCGCGATCAATGGGACCGACTGAACGAGATCGCCCATCCGGGTGATGTTCAGGATCAACACTTGGCGGCTCACAGCAGGTCCCTCACGTCCGCGCGATGTTCATCGAGCAGGAGGATCAACAGCTCTTCGCGGCCGAGGGTGGCCGTGGCCCCTTTCGCCTTGATCCTGGCCGCAAGGTCCCGCAGTTCCACCCGTTCGGTGTCAGGCCCCTGCCGCAAGAGCGGGATCAACTCGGGGCAGTCCCGGCTCTGCTCCGCTAGGCGTCCGGCCTGCCGGTCGCCGCGTAGAATCGCCCCGACCCGATCCGGTTCGCCCATGCCGACCCGCGCCAGCAGGCCCTTCATCCGATGGGCATACGTATGTTCTCGCAAGGTCCGATCATAGGCTGCCTGGGCCATGGCCCTCCTGGCTTCCGGTTCCTGCCGCCACGTACGGAGGCAGCTCGCGAGCCCATCCTCATCGGTCAAGGTCGCCATTTGGCCGGAGTCGAAGAGGTTCGGAAGCAGGCTCCGCCGGTCCACCAGTTGAAAGGCACGGCAGGCCGCCAACTCGAACGTGCGCGGGTTGACGAAGTCGCCCTCCGGATCGAACCCCGTTCCGACATGGGAGTGAAGATTGAGATTCATCGCCGTGGCGTTGAAGATCTTCACGCAGGTCTCGGTATCGACCCGCGCTCCGCCCCGTTGAAGCGCCGGCTGCACCGCCGCCGCCCCCTCCCACTCGTTGCCCCAGATCTTGAACGTCCATTCCGGCGAGATCAGTCTGGGCAACAGCGCGCGGCGGTTCGCATAGCCGGCGCCGACAAAGGCGACGTCGGCGCCGAACTCGCGCCGCTCTGCTTCGGACAGTTCCATCGGCCGGTGAACGGCCGGATCGGCCGCCATCGGGAGGTACTCGATGTGCTTGGCGCCGGCCCATCGCAAGGCTTCCTGGCAGCGGTCCTGCTGAATGACGAACCAGTAGTCGTAGCCGCCCGCCACCTGCTGCCAATAGGTCAGATGTCGATAATTCTCGACGAACCACATGCTCGTCAGAAACTTCTTGCGCCGCAGATGCTCCAGCGCCGGGAGCGTCAGCGGCGCTTGGGCCAAGGCCAGGATGAGATCCGGCGGATCTTCCGCCACGCGGGCCAGCGACCATTGGCTGAGCAGCTCCGCAAATTTTCCTTGCAGCAACTGGCGATGCCGCCCGTCGGACAGTTGCGCCATCGCCCCATAGCTGCCGTGATGGAAACTGTGATCGATCCAGGTGACCCTGTGGCCGAGCTGTTCGAGCGCGGAAACGGTATAGCGCGCGATCGGGAGCGACCCCCCGTAGATCGGCCCCACCACCGCCACGTGCAGTCGGCCTCCCCTCCGCGCCGCCAGGGCTTCCCTCAGCGCGGCCTCGAGCGCGGCATGGGAATCGGCGTGATAGCCGGCGGCCGGCGCATAGGTGAACAGGCGAAGCGGCTGCGAGAACGACGCCAGCGCCCGGGCTGCCTCTCCAGTATCCCCCACAATCCATCGCACGAGACCGATCCAATCGCCCAGGTCGCGCGCGCGGCAGGCGTCATGAAGCTCCCTCACGTCCGGCACGACCACGGCGATCCGGAAGTCGGTTCCCGAACGCCGGCAGAGCGCCTCCACGTGATACAGGAGGCCGACGCCGAGGATGACCGCCGTTTCGTTCGGCTGCCAGGCCGCCAGATGGCCCTCCGCCCAACGCTCCGCCTCCTGTCGAGGATCATAGGAGCTGTGGACCCAGCGGCCGCCGCACGTCGCCGTCGCCATGCCGTTGCGCGATTCCTTGATCTCCAGCAGACCGCCGGATGACGCCCGGATCTGCGCGGCCAGGCCTGGATTGTTGACAGCGATCCGCGCCACATTGGCTTCGAAAACCGTCATGCCTTACCTCTCAGCGCACAACGTTGGCCCGATCGAGGACCAGATCGACTCTCGCCGGCGCTCGGCCCCATCCGGATGATGGAGCCGGCAATAGTAGGTGCCCCAGTCGTCGAACCGGCTTTCCCAGAGCGACCATTCGGGCGACGTCCCCGGGCAGGAACCGGACAGCAACAGTTCCACGCTCGACTCGACCGGCCAGTCCTGAGACCTGCCTTGACCAGCCGGCTCCTGTTGCCAGACCCAATGTCCGGGTCCGTACGGTCCCGTCTCGTGCACGCGCGCCCGAGCGAAATAGAACCCCATCGTGCGAAGTCCCAGGGCCGCCCCCAGATGGAGCGGTCCTGTATCGGCCCCGACGATCCAATGACAGCGACTCATGAGCGTGGCCAATTGCGCCAGGTTCAATTTTCCCGTCGAGTCCCACACACGGCCGAGCAGCAACGGCGACAGGCGGTCTTGGATGGCGGCGGCCACCTCTGATTCCGGTCCTGACCCGATGAGCACGACTTGCGCCCGAGAATGGACCGCCAACAACGTCTCAATCCAACTGGCCCAGACCAACGGCGGCATGCACCGTTCCGTATCTCCCGCCCCGACCGCCACCAGGACCCACAGACTTTCCTTGCCCCCAACCGGCGAATAGCCGGCCGGCAGTTCGCTTTGGACCGCCTGAATGCGCGGCACGAGCGTGGGAGGGCGAACCCCGCAAAGCCCGCAAAACGCATCAGATAGATGGATGCGGTGGTCCGTTCTTCGCCAGGCCACGTCTCGAAGATAAGAAGCCCAGGCCGGCAACGATGCAGCCAGCGGACCATCCGAACCCGGCCCGACGACCCGAGCGGCCAGCAAATGCGCCGCGTAGATTGCCCGCCGGTGTTGGTTCAGGTTGAAGGCCATGGCGTACGTGCCGACGCCCAACTCATCCAGATGGTGCGAGGCCTCCCGGCAGATCTGCTGATGCCGACCGTGAGCCGACTCCGCCCAGGCCCTCCATTGGGCGCCTTGCCAGGCGAGTACCCGCCGGAGATGCGGAAACAGCCGCGCGACCGGAGCCAGCGGCGCCGCGCACAGGAGATCGAGCGTGAGCCTTGATCGTGACTGCGTCAGGGATTCAATAACCGGAAGCGTCTGGACCAGGTCGCCAAGCCGGGCCAATTGGATGAGCAGCGCCCTCGAGCCGGGTTCTTGTACCGGCTCGCTCATGCGACAAGCGGCAGGCTTCCGGCAGCGGACAGGCTTTTCGCGAGGTCGTCCAGACCCTCGAAGCCGGGATTCAACAGGCGGATCGTGTCGTACTCTTTGCGCGCCGCCTCTATGCGGCCCAGTCGCAGCAACGTACCGGCATAGGCAAACCGCGCGGACAGGTCGCCGGGATTACGAACGATGTACCGTTCCAGATCGTCGGACAACGGTTCCCACCGTTCGAGCGAGGCGCCGACCCGCAACAACCAATGGAGGACCTCTTGGTCGTCCGGATATTCGGCCGACAGGTGCCGGTAGATATGCCACGCCTTCTCCGGCTGATTCTGGCCGACGACCGCCATGCCCATTCCCAACTGGGCCCGTTTCGCGTCGGCGCCGAGGCGGAAGGCCCGTTCGAATTGCTTCTCCGCCTCCTCAAACGTCCGTCGCTGCATCGACAGCACCGCCCGCATCAACCACCCTTCGGCATGATCCGGCTTGAGCCGCAACAACGCGGCCACATGTTCCTCGGCCTGTTCCACCGCTCCGGCTTCAAGAGCCGTCTTGGCCAGCGAGCAGCGGGCCTCCGGATCGTCCGCGATCTTCAGCACGCGCTCCCAGAACAGAGCGGACAAGTCACAGGCCCCGATGATCCGGCAAACCATGGCGGCCCAACGAAGCACCCACTCATCATCAGGCCACTCCTGCACCCTGGCCAGCAGGGCTCGAAGCCCCTGCCGTTCCTGCTGTTGGGCCAACCGTTGGGCCTCTGCGACCAACTCCCAGCGTCGGCGCTCGTTCGAATCGGTCAAGGGGTCAAGTCTGGTCCGCAGGATCTCGCCGTCGGCCGTTTGCCGGAACGCCAGCCCGTCCTCGACGTAGGCGATATCCTCGTCAGGAATCCACCAGTGCTGTCCCCAGCGATCACGCAGGCGCTTGGCGTTGTCGGCGTCGTGGGCCTTTCGGCCCGGACTCTGGCTTTCCAGGTGGTAGAGGACGCTCTTCGGCTGATAGATGATCCGCCAACCCCGCTCGCGGATCTTCAGGCAGAGATCCACGTCTTCAAAACTGTTGCGATACCCTTCGTCGAATCCCCCCGCGGCCTCGAACACGTCCCGCCGGATCAACGTGCAGGCAGCCGTCACACACTGGAACTCCCGCCGCCTGTTCACCACCGGGTGATCGCCTGGCAATTGCCGGTACAGGTGGTAGGGCGTGAAGACGACCTTTGAGAATACGACCCCAGCATGTTGGATCGTGCCGTCTTCGTACAACAACTTGCTGCCCACGACCGCCACCTCGGCATGGGTCTCCACTTCGTCCACCAAGGCTTGAAGCCAGCCTTCCAGCGGAATCGTGTCGTTGTTCAAAAAGACGAGATACCGTCCGCGCGCTATGGCGGCCCCGCGGTTGCAACTCTTGGCGAACCCGCTGTTCGCCTCATTCCGCACGGTCTGGACATCGCCGCCGAGCGAGGCCAGAAACTCCGGGGTCCCGTCCGTCGAGCCGTCATCCACGACGATCACTTCATACTCGACCCTGTGAGTGACCGCCGCCAAGGCCGTGAGGCATTGCCTGGTCAAGTCGACCTTGTTGAACACTGGCACAATGATGGAGACGTCATAACGCTTCCCGGGAGCGTGATTCGCCGCTGGCGGTTCCTGCCGAGCCTGCTGTGTGGGCTGGCTCTGTTGCAGGCCCAGGCGGACTCCCTCCTGGAACGCCGACGTGAGCAGGGTCTGGTAGAGGGGATAGAGCACGGTCTTGGCGTAGTACTGATCAAAGCCCATGTCCTGAATCCGAAGGGCAGCCAGGCGCGCGACCGCCGGCTTTTCGACTTCCTTGAGCACCGAGATGAGCAAGGCCATCCGATCGCGGGCGACGGCGGAGGCTCCCGGGTCGCGCGGCACTTCATCGAGCTTCAACATCAGCTCGTTCAACACGGGATGCTTGCCGGCCAGCAACACCGCCATCTGTCCGGCCTTTCGCTGGCGCTCGACAAAACTCTCGGGAGTGATCTCGTGATGGTGCTTGGTCACTGCCAGCGGATTGAAGTGAATCTGCATCCCCTGGTTCGCCAAGCGATAGCCCAGCTCGACATCGTCGAAGGCGGGATACAGGAAATCCGGATCGAACAGGGTCGCCTGCCGCTGCAAGAACGGCCGTTTGAGGGAGAGATTGCTCGTGTAGAACAGGCGGAAATCCACCTTGCCGTTCTTGACCAGATGGTAGGCAAACTGCTGGCCCCCTTCCGGCGAGACGATGAATTTCATGAACGGCGTGACCGTAATCTCCGGCGACCAATCGATGAACCCCAACATGGCCTCCGTTTCCACCGGAAACTTCCGATGAAACGTCGCATGGGCCTCCAGGAAGCTCGGCTCGGGAATCATGTCGTCCCCGGTGATGACCACGATGCGCCCCCGAGCGGCGCGG
The DNA here is from genome assembly GCF_947241125.1 of Nitrospira tepida. Classification (NCBI taxonomy): domain Bacteria; kingdom Pseudomonadati; phylum Nitrospirota; class Nitrospiria; order Nitrospirales; family Nitrospiraceae; genus Nitrospira; species Nitrospira tepida. Next base: position 3,492,994 of record NZ_OX365700.1, read on the forward strand.
ATCCCCTCATTGCGGGCAACATTGGCTCCTCCATGCGGCCGAGCGAAGACGCGGAGGGAAAACGGCAGCTTCATGCGACGCGCCATGGCGACGGTGCCGTCCGTGGACCCGTCATCCACCAGCAGCACCTCAAACTGGTCCGGAGAGAGCGTCTGCGAGGCAAAGGCCAGAAGTGTCTTCTTGACGATTGCCTGTCGGTTGTAAGTTGGGATCACGACGCTCAGTTCGGGGGCGGGACGGGACAAATCGGCACCTGGATCCTCGTTCGGATCGGCCGCAAGCTGCCGGTTCAATGCCTCTACTTGAGCCGGCGCGGCGCTAGCGGACCGTACGGGGGCGGCCTCTCGGATCGCCTGAGCGATCGGTTCCAATCGATAGGCCCATCTGAGAACCTGTTCATAATGTTGGGCCGCCACGGCTTCGACGAGCGCCGATGCCCCTTCCCGGAGCCGCCGCTCAAGGATGGCGAACCCCTCCTCCAAGAACTGTTTGCCTGTGATCAGATCCTCGCGCGACAATTGCGGCGTGTGCATCGGCACCTGGTGGCCTCCGTAGTCGCCCCAGCGAACCGAGTCGATCCAGCCCTGTTGGAGCGCCTCCTCATAGAGCGGGGTTCCCGGATAGGGCGTGATGATCGTCACGCCGATCGTATCGGGTTGATACCGCTGGATCAGGTCGTAGGTGGCGACAATGGATTCGCGCGTTTCTTTAGGCAGTCCCACGATCAACAGAAAATGCAGGCGAATCCCCAGGCCCCGAGCCTTGTCGCGCACGTGGGCCAGCCGCGGCACGGTGAGCCCCTTTTTTCCCTCCCGATGATGCATCACGGCTTCGTCGCCGGTTTCCACGCCGATCAGCAGGCCAGCGCAGCCGGCGGCCCGCATCTTCTCCATCAGCCCGTCGCTCAGGCAATCCACTCGCGTTTCGCACATCCATTCCAACGTCCAGCCCGCCTCCACGATCAGGTCGCACAGACGCCCGATCCGTTCCTGGTTGAGCGTGAACGTCGCGTCGCGGAAATAAAGTTTGGTGATGCCGTTATGCTCGACGATCTCCTTGATCTCGGCTGCAATGCGTTCGGGACTCTGCGACCGCCACTTCACGCCTTCGACCAGAGGATAGGGACAGTAGTAGCCGCAGGGGTAGGGACAGCCCCGGCTCGTCTGGAGCGTGGCGACCGGCGATCCGAGCAGAGGATAGACGTACTGCCGGTTCGGCAGCAGATCCCTGGCGGGAAAGGGAAGCCGATTCAAATCGGATACCGGCTCGCCCTCTTCGAAACGGAGGATCACGCTGTTGGGACCATCGCCCTGCTCCAGCCAGGCGCATCCTTTCCTCGTCCGCCCGGCGACCAGATCCACGATCGACAGGTCCGCTTCACCGTGGATCACTAAATCGGCGGCGCTTTGTCCGAGCAAGGTTTCGAGCGTGCGGTGATCGCGGATCAAGGTCTTGCCAAAGACCTTGGCCTCGGGATGTCGGCGGCGCAGTTCGACAAGGAACGCCGCATCGGCTTCAAGGGTCGGCAGGGCGACCGTGGCCAGCAGGACATCCCATGTCCGGCCCTCCAACCGCCGGCAGACACCGGTCTCGTCCAGGCGCAACGGATCGGCGTCAATCAGCTCCACCGATTCCCCGGCATGGCGCAAGGAGGACGCCATCGTCGCCAGATCCAGAGGCGGCAACAACAGGTGTTCGCCTCCATCGAACCCCAGGCCTCCGGCCATACTCCGGCTGACGGGGCGACGCGCCAACGATGGGCTGTTGATCAAGGCGATGTGCATGAGGCCTCCATACCAAGCTTGCTGGACCCGGCTGCCCTCAGATTGTTCTTGGCAGCCGGATAAACACCATCAGTGATTCTCTTCTCTTTTTCATACCAACCTTCGGTTGATCCGGCCGCGCTTCAACAGATCCCGGCGGACGGAGAACATCCCTCAAGGGTTCTCTCTCCCGGGCGCCAGACCGCCCAGCGCAGCCAGTTGGGATTCCGGCCCGCCCTGATGGGCAAGCGCCACGGCTTTGCTGAGCCAGTCATAATCGACGTGCTTGACCTTGGCTTCGTTCGGCGTGCGGCAGGAGCCGTTGTAGGGATCCACCATGATCAGCCCTTGCTGTTCCAATTCGGCCGCCATGCCGCTTCCCGGGGTGGGCGTGAAAAAGCTCGTGCTCAGGTGATCCGGCTTGATCTTCCAGACCATGCGCACGGTGTCCGCGGTTTCGGACCGGGTCTCGCCCGGCGCGCCGAACATGATGTTCGCCCAGACCCTGACGCCGGCCTCCTTGCAGATGGCTGCCGCTTTCAGATTCTCTTCGACCGTGGTTTCTTTCTCGAACAGATCGAGGATTCTCTGGCTGCCGCTCTCAAACCCGATCATCGCCCAAGCCAGGCCGGTCTCGGCCATCTGGGTGACCACATCCGGATAGCGGCAGATCAGATCGGCCCGCATCTGGCAGATATAGGGCTCGGTGAACCCGGCAGCCCGGTACTGCCGGCAGAATTCACGGGTCCAGCGGTGGTTGATGAAAAATAGATCATCGTGGGCCATCCAACTGCGAAAGTGAAAGCGATGCTTGAGAACGCGCAGCTCGTTGACGACGTTTTCCTGGCTGCGCATTTTCACCCGGTTGCCAAAGACCGCGCGCTCGGCCGGTTGGCAGAAGTTGCACTTGAAGGGGCAGCCTCGGCCTGCGTTCGTCGTGACGAACGGCGTGGGCAGGCTCGGGACCATGGGAGTCTGGAGCTCTCCCGTCATGTCGAAGAGATCGCGATCCACCCAGGGGATTTCGTCCAACACAGGCGGTTCGCCGACGATGACCCGGTCGACTGGTTCGCCCCGCTCCAGTTTCGCGAGCAACTTGGGGAAGCTGATTTCCCCCTCCTGGGTGAGGATGTGATCGATCAACCGGTTCGAGGACACCTGTTGGAACTGCACCGTGGCATGGACGCCCCCGAACACGACGACGGCGTCTTCCTTCTCTTCCTTGATGATCCGGATCGCCCGCGCCGCGTCGGGATAGTGCAGGCTCCAGGAGGTGACGCCCCAGACTCTGGTCGTTCTCCGCGCCACCTCCTCTCGAAACTGTCCCCAGCCGCTGAGGGTGCGGAGGTCGATCAGGTCGACGGTATGGCCCTGGGCCTTGGCGGCCGCGCTGAGCGAGGCCAGGCCATGGTCGATAAAATTCGCCTCGATCGTCGGCTTCTTCTTGAAACTGTCGAATCCCGGGAGCGCCACCCCCGGAAAGATCAATGTGACGTGCATGGTTGGAGTTCTCGCTGACGGACCGAGTGAAGAAGCGAGGTCAGCCGGCCCGCCTCGTGGTACCACCGGAGCGTGGCGGCCAGGCCGCGGCGGAGCGACCATCGTCCATACGAGCCGATGTCCCCCTTGAGCTTGGTGTTATCGTAGAGGCGGTGGCAGCGGTCCGCCTCGCCCATCAACAGGTAGGCAAAATCCGGCGCAACCGGCGCATGAGACGATTGGTCCAGCAGCCCCGCCAAACGGGCGGCCCACAGATCGCGCTGGCCCAGCAAGCCCGTGAGCTGCTCAAGATATTCTTCAACGGAAACCGGTGCGTCGCCAGTCAGGTTGTACAACCCGGTCAGTCGCGCCTCGACGGCTCGCAGGACTCCCTCCACCAGGTCGTCCACATAGAGCGGCTGGAACCGCCGGTGCCTGAGCTGAGGCCAAACCGAGTGGAACGAGGTCACGCCCAACAGCGTCATCAAGGATGATTCCAACATCCATGCGCTGCCAGGCCCATAGATGTTGCCAATTCTCAAGACGAGAGCCCCCCGCCCAGGCTGCATTCCCCAGACGCTGACCAGATCTTCAGCGGCCTGTTTCGATCGCCCATAGGCCGAGACCGGACGACAGGGGACCTCTTCCTTGAGCGGGCCCTGTTGATCGGAGGTCAAGCCTTGCGCTTCGATGCTGCTGGCATAGACGAAGTATGGCACATCGAGCGCCGCGGCGAGATCCAGCGCCCGTTGCGTCCCGTCGACATTGCTGGCCTGGAGCGTCGGAGCATGCAGGGCTGTCTCGGCCGCAAAGTGCAGCATGAGATCCGGACGGCCGATCTTGGCAAGTTGGGCTTGTTGGGACGGGTCGATCGCATCATTCGGCCGCCCGAGATCACAGGAGACGACCAGCGCGCCTCGCGATGACAGGTCTCTGGCCGACGGTGTCTCGGTCCGTCTGGCCAACAGTGTCACGCGCGAGCCGACGCCCAGCAGCCTGCGAACCAGGTGCGATCCCAAGAACCCTGTGCCGCCTGTCATGAGGACGTTCGATGACTGCTGTCGCCTGATCTGCTCCATGCGCGCTCCTTCGTTGTCGCAACGCCGACCTTGGAGGAGAGCAAACCTTAGGCCACGAGGGCTGCGCAATGGGCTCCCGATGTTTCAATCGGTTAGCAACGGCGATCGGAGGGCCTGACTCTTCTGTAGGAACCGGGGGGAAAGAATTTCCCGGACCAGACCGGCAAGAACGGACCGGATCGTTCTTGATGGAAGATCGCCTACGCCGCCGCTTCAAGCACGGCGTTCGGCACCACGCCAAGCCGGCCGGCATCCAGCACTTCCGTGATGCGCTTGATGGGCTTCGTGGCCTGCATCGAGAGATCCAGCGTCTTGGGCGGCACATTCGGCCCCGCGGTCGATTCGCGTATGACCACCACGACGGGATTTAAGGTTTGCGACTGATTCATGCGTGAGACGATCGCGACCTCGCCGGTATTGAGCTGCACACAGGACCCCACCGGGTAGATCCCGATGCACCGGATCAGCCGCTCGACGAAAGCCGCGTCCAAGAGACCGCGCCGCGTCATCTCGTAGAGCATCTGCAGGGCATGATGCGGGGTCACCGCCTTGCGATACGGACGGTCGCTCGTCAGCGCATCGTAGACATCCACGACGGCGGCAATCATCCCGAATTCCGAGAGTTCATGGCGCTTCTTGCCGAAAGGATAGCCGGACCCGTCGAGCCGCTCATGGTGTTCCAGAACCGGAAGCAGGACCGGAGGCTCGACCTTGACGAGACGGCTTAGATACTCGGCTCCCTGCTCCACGTGCCGTTTCACCAGCGCCAGATCGTCCCCTTCCAATCGACCCGGTCGATTCAGCAGCTCGGCGGACAACTGCATTTTTCCGACGTCGTGCAGCAACATGCCGAATGCGATCCGCTGCAGGTCGTCGCGGTTCATGCGCAGATTCCGACCCACGGCCAGGGCCAGCACGCAGGTGTTGACCGAATGGTAATAGGTGTACTCGTCGAAACTCTTCAACCGGACCAAGCTCGTCAGCGCATCCGGATTGCGAAGGACGCTGCCAACCAGCGAATCGACGGCCGTGACCACAGCTTCGGAGTTGAAGGCGCGCCCCATCTTGGCCTCGGCCATCGCCTGCTGGACGATCTGCTTGGTCTGGTGGTAGCCGGCTTTCGCAACTACCAACTCCTGCTCAAACGGCGTCGGAGCGAACTCGGCCGGCCCGCCGGCCAAGGCGGAGGTTCTCTCGCCCAAATCAGGATCGGAAACCGCGGCGGCGCCGCTTTTCCCGGAAACGACGACCGAGCCGGAGGGCGCCATCGTTCTGCCCGAGCCAGGCGGCGATGCGGTCCCGTTCCAGTAACATTCTTTCTGTCCCGTTTTGCCCGACCGGACAGCGCTGGGCGTATTCGGCGGCGCCTCGGAATGGGGCGTCGCGACAGACGAGGCGGCGGCCTCCTTGTCCCCAGCGCCCTTCGCCTCGGCCGTTTCATGTTCAGCCTCCTCAACTTCGATTTCGACGACCTGCACGCCGCAGGCCTTGACCATGTCGACATCCGCCTGCGTCGTCATCCTCATTCGATGGGAAACGAACGGGGTGGCATACCAAGGCTTGTCGAGGCCGGTGATTAACATACCCACAGACAGTTTATTGACAGGGATTTTTGTCTTCATCCCTCATCCTTTACATGAAAGACGAATGAGTCGCTGCACCCGCTTCTCTATCGGCCGGATGAGTTGGGGACTTGAGTGGCAGCTCGTTACCCGGACAGACCGGCTGGCGCGCAGGCGTGGCCCGGCTCGGTCGGCATCGTTGACGGCTCCGCCCACACCGGGAACCTGGTGGGAAGATCGTCGGACAGAATCAGTTGCTTGGCGAAGCGGGTGCGCTCGTTGACGACGACGGGACCGCGCAGATTCGCTGTGATGCCTCCCGGATCCGGCCCCCGAACCGTGACGATCACGAAGACCGCGGCGTCGGAAGGAGCCTGCAAGTCCAGATCGGCGAGATCCTGCGGTTGCAACAGGATGCGGTAGTCGCAAGGAAGATCGCCGGGGTCCATGATCACGAACGCCAGTTCGGGATCATCAACCGCCTGCAGCCATTTAAATGGGGCCGGCCGATCATGATCCAGGATCACGTATCGGGTGGCATGCGGAAACCCAATGATGCCGTCCGGCATCATCAACAGGATCCGCTCCTCAACTTCGATGTCGCCGAAACGGCCGGTCGTCACACGAATGGGCATTGGGCGATCCTTCTCCCGGCTGCGCCGGCATTGTAATTCCCACATGCGTCCTGCGCGGCAGTTTCGGCGTCAGCCGTTCCAGATCCAATGTCGTCAACGGATCAGCAGACGCGGCAAGCCGATTTTGCTCTCGAATACGCGAATACACTTCATCGCGGTGCACCGCGACGGACCGCGGCGCGTCGATCCCCAGGCGGACGATGCCCCCCTTGACGTGAAGCACGACGACTCGGATATCCGGGCCGATCGTAATCGCCTCGCCCACCTTGCGCGTCAACGCCAACACTGTTGCCATCCCTGGCTTAGCCCGCCTGATGAACCGTATCGGTTGGCTGAAGGCCTCGCTTGATTCGCCCGGCGTCTTATCGGAGGAAATTCAGCAGACTGGTCGTGAACATGCGGCTCAGCGTGGCGTTGGTCGCTTCAAGGGCCAGTTCGTGGCGGCTGAGATCCGAGATCGCCTCGGCCAGATCCGCGTCCTCATGATCGGAGATGGTCCTGGTGACCAGCTCGGTCGCGCGCGCGATCCATTCACCAGCGACATCCATCCGATTCACGAGCGCCCCGATCTGTCCCTGGGCATTGTTGACCTGGGCCATGGCTCGGTCCACGTCGCCGACCCCCGTCTCGATCCCCGCCTGGTTGTTCCCCTCCAACGATGCCAGGAGGTCCCGCAGGGAGTCGAACAGGTTGGCCGTGGGCCCCGAAAAGACCTGGCTGCCGGGCATGGTATCGTCGATGGTCTGCCCTTCTCCGACTTCCACCGCGTGCCGCTCGCCGTTGCCTTGATAGATGACGGTGTCTCCGGCCGTCAGGACATAGGGCGCGACGTCCGTCTTGGTCCCGGAAAAAATCCGCTGGCCGTTGAGTTCGGTGTTGGCCAACTGCATCAGATGGCGATGCAACTGTCTGACCTCTTGGGCGATCGTCACGCGCTGTTCCGCGGTCGTCGTGCCGCTCGCCGCCTGGACGGTGAGTTCCTTCACGCGGATCAACAGCGTGGTGACTTGCGTCAGCGTCCCGTCGGCGAGCTCCAGTCGTTGCCTGCCGAATGTGATATTCCGGCTCCACTGCTCGTTGCGGGACAACTCCGTCCGGCCGGCCAGAACCTGTCCGAACGAACTGGGGTCATCCGACGGCTTGAGCAGGCGCTTCTGCGAGGAAATCTGCTCCTGCGCGACGAGGATCCGGCTCCGAGTGCGCTGCATGTTTCCGAACAACGTATTGAACACTTGGCTGTCCGCCACTCTCATACGAAGTCTCCGTCACGAATCGCTGAAACTCTGACCGACGATCAGCGCTTCAAGGTCAGCAGCGTTTGCAACATTTCATCCGCCACGAGGATGACGCGCGAGGCGGCCTGAAACGCCCGCTGGGACTGGATCATCTGCACCAATTCTTCGTCGATCGAGACCCCGGAGATCTCCGCGCGCCTCGCCTCGAGGTGTTCGTGCACGATCTCTTGCGCGTCAAGATCACGTTGAGCTGATTGCGCGGCAGTTCCAATTGTTGTGACCGTTGAGTTAAAGTATTGATTGAATGTTTGACTGCCGAGCGTTGCGACAGACTGGCCCTGAAGCCCTGCAAGCGCGATCGCGTTCGCATTATTGCCCGGAACTCCGGCCGCGGTGCCAGACGCTGCGACCGCTCGCCCGTCCGTCAGCGTGACAGCCATGGTCCTGGCCGTCACTCCAGTCGGCGCAAAGAAGTCCTGTCCCGTCGATCCGTCAAGCCCGAATCCGGCCCGATGCTGCTGGTTGATCCGGGTCACCATCGCAGCCGCCAACGTGTCCAACGAACCCTGCGCCGCCGGAATATGCTGATCGCGCACGTCGAGGAGCCCTTTGAGGCGCCCCTCCCCGATCAACGAGGTGAGATCGACGGTCGCGCCACCGCTCCCGATGTAGCGGACGTCCAGCAGCCCGCTGTTGCCGGCGTCGGCCACGCCGGCCAACTGGTAGGCCCGCTCCCGATCCACCAACAAGTGGCCTTTCCCGACAAACACGGTGACCTGCCCCGTGCCGTCCTCGATGGTCGAGATCCCGATCTGCTCGGAGAGGACGCCGAGCAGTTGTCGTCGCTGGTCGCGGAGATCGTTGGCCTGCTGCCCTCGACTCTCGGCGAGACTGATCTCCTGGTTGAGGCCGGCAATTTTTGCCGCCAATCCATTGATGTCCGTGATCGTCTGATCGACCTCCGCGTCGATGCCTTGGCGCTGGCGGTCCAGATCGGTCGCCATCCGGCTGAAATGCAGCGCCAGCGTGTTGGCGCGGCTGAGCAACACGGTCCTGGCCGTGAGATCGGCTGGGTTGGTCGAGACGTCCTGCCAGGCCCTGAAAAATTCGTTGATGGCGGCCCCCAGCCCCTGCTCGCCGGACGTCCCTACACTGTCCTGGATGCGCAGCAGCCAACTCCGCGCGGCGTCGAATGTCCCGAGCGCGCTGCCGGACCGGCGCAGCGAGTCCTCCACCACTCGGTCAATCTGTTGGCGAATTTCCGCGACCTGAACGCCCGACCCGACCTGACCCGGCTGATCATTCAGCGGGCGATTCTCCTGGAGTATCGCTTCCTGCCGGCTGTATCCGGGCGTGTTCACGTTGGCGATATTGTGCCCGGTGACCATGGTTCGCCGCTGGGCGGCGGAGAGGGCGCTTTTTCCGATGTCGAATAGGCTCGTCAGGTTCATCGTTAGCCTTTGTGGGCGACGACACGGGCTGTAGAGACAGCCGGCTTGCGAACTCCGGAAGCCGAATAGAGAGACAGCTCCCCGCCGTCTTGCCACAATCGGAGAGCATTCTCCGCATGCTCCCGTAACCCCGACAGGGCTAGATGATTGATTGCCATTCCGCCGCGCACCTCTTCCACCAAATCCGTCAAGCGCCAGCCAGCCGCATGCAGACGGTCTCCGATCTGCCCGCCCAATCGATCGGCCAACCTCCGCAGACCTTCTTGGCCAAGCCGGAATCCTTGCTCCTGAGCAAGCCGGTCCGCGAGTTGAGCGCGCCGGATTTCCAACTGTTCGAGTTGATGGACCGTATGGAGCCGGCGCTGCGCAATGCCGTCCAGCGAGAAGATCGAGCATCGACTTAAGGCTCGCCGTTCCTCCTGGACCAGATCCGCCAGCACTTCAAGCTCGGTAATTTCCTGATCCAACAAACTGAGCAACATCATGATGGATTCGTTCGCGGACGCGCAGGGCATGGCTCATTCCATCAAGGACCGTGAACCGGCGGAACCAGAAATTACAGGACGCTGTCGATTAAGGTGTGGCGAATGAGGCGGTCGGCCACGGCCCGACCTCGAACGTCATAGGTCCCGGTCTCCACCGCCTGCTTTAGCTCAGCAAGCCGCTGCTCGCGGGCCGGATCAGCGGTTCTGACAAGCTCACCGACCTGACGCATCTCCTTCGCCGCATTGGAAATTTCCACCCGGTCTCCTAAGGAGGGAGCCGCTTTGAGCTTTTTGCCGGCAGGACGATCGGCTTCCTGCACGCCCAGCAGCAGCTTGCCGAGATCATCGATACGGCCATGTCTGGAAATTTCCATGGAACACCCCCATACCAACCTTTGGTTCAACCGCCCGCTCTTTCTCGCTGTATTGCATGAGGCGGGCGGAGAAGCACATTTGGTGCTTCTCTGGCTTGGTTATGCTTCCCCCTAGATGGCTTCATTGCCCCGCCGGAGAAACGCCTCCTCTATCTTGCCAGCGTTTGAGGCGGCGAGTGGGGTTGGTCGGCTTCCCGCTCCGGCCGCGCTGGTTGCCCATTGTGTATATCGGCTGCCGGGATCTCAAACTTGAGAGGGCTTCCGCTCGTTTGAGTGGAACCAGCCGGATTCAGCATCTGCTCCAAGGATCGCGCTAATCCCAACCCTCCGGCTTCGGCGGCCAGTCGCCCGATTTCGGCGTCGTATAACGAATACCAAGTCTGAGCCGACTTGCTTTCGAAGGGACCGGCCGGCACGGTCTGCCGCATGACCGTCAGAAGATGCGAGATGAAATACCCCTCGAATTGCTGAGCCGCCTCCTTGGGACTGATTGAACCGGCGGATAACCGCGCCGCTAAACCACTGTCCACTGTCGGCTGGGACGAAAGCAGAAACTCGGGGGACAACGCCATCGGAGAACCTTGGGACCCGTCCATCTCGACCCTCCATACCAACCTTCGTTGAACCGCGGGCTATTTATCGTCTCTTGGAATATGGCGCCCGCGGAGAAACACCTCAAGTGATTCTTCTCTCAATCTCCACACCAACCTTTGGTTGAACGATCGCCCCTTCGATGGCTCGTGGCGGCCGCAGAATACGCCTCAAGGAGGCTCCCCCTTTCGCACGCTGGCCCGCCGGACCGCCCGTCAAATCACCTCAAGATTGGCTTGCAAGGCCCCCGCCGATTTGAGCGCGGATAGAATGGCCACCAGGTCCCGAGGCGTGACGCCGACCGCATTCAGTGCCTGGACCACATCTCCCAAGGTGACGGTCTCGTCGATCACGACAAGCCTGGATTCCTGTTCCTTGACCTCGGTTTGGACATCGGGCGTCACGGTTGTCTGCCCGCCGGTCGATCCGACGATCGGGGCGGGCGGCTGCGACACGTTCAAGGTGTTCTTCACGGACACGATCAGGTTGCCGTGGGAGATTGCGCAATTCGAGATCCGCACATGCTGGCCCAGGACGACCGTCCCGGTCCGCTCGTTCACCACCACCTTGGCCGGCGTATCGACGACCACATCCTGCCCTTCCAGCGCGGCAATGTAATGGGCGACACGGCCGCGATAATCGGCCGGCACCGCAGCCCGCACCAACCCCGCATTGACCGGAGTCGCGGTGCCCGGCCCGAAGACCCCATCGATGGCCTCGGCCACGCGGATCGCGGTCGTAAAGTCCGCATGCCGGAGGAGCACGGACACCGAGTCCCAGGCATCAAGATCCACCACGACTTCCTTTTCGATGAGGGCGCCGCTCGGCACCACTCCCGCCGCCTGATGGTTCTTGACGACCGTGCTGCCTCCCGGACCGCCGACCCCGCCGAGAAAGCCGCCGATCGAAATCGGACCCTGCGCCACGGCATAGACCTGTTGGTTCGGCGCCTTGAGCGGCGTCAGCAACAGGGTGCCTCCTTGCAGGCTCTTGGCATTGGCCATGGACGAGACAACCGCGTCAATCGCCATGCCGGGCTTCGCGAACGGCGGCAACTTCGCCGTCACCATCACCGAGGCGATGTTGCGGGTGAGCAATTGAATGGGATCGATCACCAGGTTGATGCCCATCTTGTTCAACATCGACATCATGGCCTGGACGGTGAATTGCCCGCCGATGACTTGATCGCCGGTCCGATCCAATCCAACCACGAGACCGTAGCCGATGAGCTGGTTCTCGCGGACGCCTTCAATAGAACCCACATCCTTGATCCGAACCGCCGAGGCCGGCTCCGCCAACACCGCCAGCAGGAGAGACAGGACCAACGAGCCATGCCACGCACGGCGACGGGACGTGGCCTTCATCGCGATCCCTCACGTTGGTTCATTGCAGACCTCCGATGATCACGCGGCAGGCTGACGATGAAATACCCTGGTCCACCAGCCGGCGGGGACCGATTCCCCTTTGGCCGCCGGCGTCGCGGCTTCTTCGGCCTCTCCAGCTTCCCGAGTCATCACGATGAAAGATCGAGCCGAATCGGCGGGTCGCACCACGCCGCTTGCCACCAAAAGCCACATCGGAACCTTTTGCCATTCCCGCTCTTGCTCCATCGCAGTTCCTCCCTCCACCCGCCAGGTCACCGGCCGGCCCACAATCTCCGCAATTCCTCACTAGAACGGATAGATCCAGTCCAAGATCCGCGTGAACCATCCCGGTCGCTGCACATCGTCCACCACCCCGAGCCCGGAATATTCAATCTTGGCATTGGCAATCGCGGAAGACAGCACGGTGTTTTTCGTGTCCACGTCCACCCGCCGGACGTGCCCGCTCAAGACCATCCGCTGCCGTTCGCTGTTGACCGTCACTTCTCGATGACCCTCGATCCGCAGGTCGCCGTTGGGCAACACTTCCATCACCATCGCCGACAGGGTACCGGTCAAGGTATCGGCCCGGCTGGTTGCTCCCTTGCCGCCGAACTTGTTCTTGGCACTGGCTTCGATCCCCAGGCTTTGGCGTCCGCCCGCGCTCAGGCTCACCCCGGGGATACCGAGATATCCGCGGCCGGTGCCGCCCATGCTGTGATCGATCGTGGATTCCCGTTCGGCCGTGGTGTCGGCGCTCTTCGATCCCTTGTGGTTTTCGACGATCTTCACAGTCAAAATATCTCCCACCCGCATCGCCCGGAGATCTTCATAGAGATAGGCGCGGCCGTTCTCTTCCTGCCACAAGGACCCGACGGTTTTCGGAGGGGGCAACGGTTGCACGGTCACGGTCGGCGCCTTGGACGAATCCGAACTGCAAGCGGACAATAGCGCCAAGCAGGCCGCGCACCACACGAGTCCGGCGCAGGGGACCCTTCTGTCGAGCGGTTTGGGTTGCCGCATGGGATCGAACGAGGCCCGGGACGAGTCGGGAGCCATCCATCATCCTGGTCAGAATTCGACGCGGACCAATCCTGGCCCGGCCACGCGGCCGCGGACGTCCTTCCCCGAATCCTGATTCGTCACGGTGACATATTGCCCGAGCTGCGCCGCCGCCTTGGTGATGCCCGTGGCTTGAATCGAGAGCCCGCCCCGCCTGGCCTCGATCGTGACCCGGTCTCCCTTGCGCACCGTGAAGGGCTTGACCAGGGACGATCCGCGAATGGGCATCTGCGGCTGGAGGACCTTGCCGGGGCTCTTCCCGACCGCCTCGTCCGGATTCACCAGAAAATGGTGCGGCACGCCGTTGACTTTGACCCGGACGATCCCCACATCATCCGGCTCGATCAGTTCCTCCGGCTTCAACATTCGTGTCGGCGCAACCACGTCCGCGTAGAGCGAGACGTCGGCGATCACGTCGAGTGATTCGGTTTCCTGCCCGGCCACCACCGGAACGATCCGAAAGCGGCGGCGCCCAGCCGTATCCGCTCCGCCAGCATTGATTACCTCTAATTTCAGGGGACCGGCGGGACGCAGGACCGGTTCGGAGGGATCCAGAATCTCCGCTTCGACCTCTCCGACCCGGCTGCCGAAGCGAGCCTCCAGATGGGCCACGATGGCTTTCCGAAGCTGGTCGACCGTGACCTGTTGAACGCTCTGTTTTGCCCCCTGCGAGGCCTTGCCCACGTTCGTCTTGTCCGCATGGTCCGATGTCGCTTTGGGCGCGGCCGTGAGACCGGACCCGGCAGAGGCCGATACGGTCCCGAATGAGGGGCAGATCAACAGGAACGCACCCATCAACAGCACAATCGGTCGAAAATGGTCATCGTGCAGCATCGTCATTACCGCCGGATGTTGTTGGCGATCGCCATCATCTCGTCCGAGGCTTGAATCGTCTTCGAGTTGATCTCATAACTCCGCTGCGCGATGATCATGTTGACCATCTCTTCGGCCAGGTTGACGTTCGAGCTTTCCACGAATCCCTGCTGGATCAACCCGAATCCGGTCGAGAATCCCGGAATCCCCTGAATGGCCGGTCCGGACGCGAAACTGTCCAGGTAGAGGTTGTTGCCCATTGAGACCAGGCCGGACGGATTGTCGAACCGCACGAGCTGAATCTGCCCGACCTGCGACGCTTGCGTGACGCCCGGCAACAACACCGAGACCGTGCCGTCCTGGCCGATATCCACCTTCAAGGCGCCGGAGGGAATCGTGATGACGGGATTCAGAAGATCGCCGTCTCCCGTCACCAGGTTGCCGACGTTGTCCCGCTTGAAGGCCCCGTTGCGGGTGTACATGATCGTGCCGTCAGGACGGGACACCTGGAAGAACCCTGGCCCGTCGATCGCGACATCCATGTCGTTCCCGGTTTGGCGCATATTGCCCTGTTGCCATTCCTTCGCGACGGTCGTAGGCCGGACGCCCGCTCCCACCTGGATGCCGGCCGGGAACACGCCGACGCTCGACGCGCTGGTGCCGGGCATCCGTTGAATTTGGTACAGCAGGTCGGCGAATTCCGCCCGGCTGCGCTTGAAGGCGTTCGTGTTCACGTTCGCCAGGTTGTGCGCAATCGTATCGACATTCAGTTGTTGCGCCGTCATCCCCGTCGCCGCCGTCCACATTGCGCGAATCATGGAATCCCCCTTCTCTCGGTACCGAACCCTCTATCGATCACAGACCACGAGCGACTGATTCTGAGTGCTGAGTGCGCTCATTTCACGCCTTTCAGGCTAACCCACATTATTCATGACGGTTCGTCACGAAACCACTGAGACGCCAAGCGAGACGGGCACGCGGAGCCCCTTGCGGCGGAGGCGTACTTGAAACAGTACGTTGAGGCCGTGAGGGGCGAGCCTGCCCGCCCGCATGCCCCAGAGGCGCATGCGGGCTTGTCGCAGCGGCGTATCGGCGGTTGCAGTAGAAGCGTTCATGAATAATGTGGGCTAGGCCTGTACTCGGCCGAGTTCGTTGACCGCCAGTTCGGCCATCCGGTCGATCGTTTGAATCATCTTTTGCGCGGACTCGTACGAGCGCATCCCCTGAATCAGCTTTACCATTTCATCGAGCGGATTCACGTTGGACTCTTCCACCGCCGCGCTCATGACGGTGGAATTCTTCTGCACGGTGCCACCCTCCCCCGCGAAGAGGCTCTCCGCCACCTTGCGCGGCATCTGCTGCTCAGGAAACTCCACGACCTTCACGGTTCCGACCGGATGGCCGCCGACGGAGATGGTACCCCGCCCGTCGATCACGACCTCGCCGGGCGGCAGTTTCAATTCGCCCTTCGTGCCCATGACCGGAAGGCCGGCCTGCGTCACCAACCGCCGTTTCTCATCCAGGTGAAACACCCCGTTCCTGGTATAGCGCAGCCCCTCCGGCGCGCGGACTTCGAAGAATCCCGGCCCGTCGATCGCCAAGTCGAAGGGATTGCCCGTCGTTCGCAACCGCCCTGAATCAAACTGCGTATGGTTCCCGTGCGGTCCGACGAAGACCCGCTCGGCCGCTCCGAAGATCGGCGGCGGCATTCCGGAGACCAGACGGGCGTGAGAATCTGGCGAACCGGTAAGCCGGCGATGAGGCAGCAGGGCCTGAAACAGCGGTTCTTCCTGCTTGAACCCCTTGGTATTCACGTTGGCGATGTTGTGGGCGAAGACTTGAGTCCGTTGCTCCTGCGCCAGTGCTCCGGACAGGATCGGATAGATGCCTCGATTCATTGTTGTCTCTCCATCGTCTCCACGGTCTTCACGCCTTGATAGCAACCCCTATGCCATCGCCGGCCCTGTCGAACGACATGATTCTGCTGGTTCGATGGAGCATGACCGGCAGGCCGGCCATCGCCGGCAACCTTTTGCCTGGTCGTTTCCTCCCGATCAGGAAACAATTTCCCATTCGCCTCTCTCCGGCTCGCTCCTGCATCGGCGTTCAGCTCTGGAGCATTTGGAGCTTGGCCTTCAGGCGGAGGATCGTTTTCGCATGGATCTGGCAGACGCGCGATTCCGTGATCGACAGAATCCCGCCGATCTCCTTCATGGTCAGCTCTTCGCAATAATAAAGCGTAAGCACCAGCCGCTCCTTCTCGGGTAGCTCCTCGATCGCCCGTTCCAGGGCGCGGCGGACATCCTCGGCCACGACGTGGGAGAGTGGATCGGGGTGCTGCGTATCCACCAGCATGCGGAGGATCTTGTCCCCATCCGAATCCTGCACCGCCAGATCCTCCAAGCTCATGACGATGGCGCCCTGCGCCTGGGTCAGGAAGTCGGACAACTCGCCGGCGGACATCTGCAGCGCCGAGGCCAGTTCCTCCTCGGTCGGCGACCGGCCGTACCGGCGCGTCAACTCCGTCTCGGTCTTGTGCAAGAGCGTGATGCGCTCGTGAACGGACCGCGGAATCCAGTCCATCGATCGGATCTCGTCCAGCATCGCCCCTCGAATCCGAAACTCCGCATAGGTCTTGAAGTTCGCCTCGCGGGTTGGATCGTATTTGGTCATCGCGTCCATCAGCCCGATCACGCCGACCGAGATCAGGTCCTCGACGTCCATGTAGGCCGGCAGGCGAAAGGCCAGCCGATGGGCCATGACCCTGATCAGGGGAGCGAACTCCTGAATGACGCGCTCCCGATCCGAGGTCATCGGGGATCCCATTACCTTGGGGATCGCCCTCGTCCGCCCCAGAGGCGCCGCGTGCTCGTGTTTCATGATCCCTCGTCCTGTCGTCAGGCTTGCGTGACGAGCCGGTTCCAAAAGAATTGAACCCCGCCTTTGAGATGGCGGGCGGGTTCCCACTCCAACACGACCTCGGCCAGACGCCGAAAGGCTGCGCTGGAGGGCGCATGGGGAAAAGCGGTCAGCACGGCCTGCTGGCGCTGCACGGCCATGGGAAGATAGTCGTCCGCGGGAATCATCCCCGCATAGTCGATCGAAATGTTCAGGAAACGGCCTGAGACGAGCAGCAGCCGGCGGTAGACCTCCAGGGCCTCGCGCCGGGTCTTGGCCATGTTCACCAGCAACCGAAACCGAGTTTCGCGGTGCCGTTGGGCCAGGACCTTCATCAGCGCGTAGGCATCGGCCATCGACGTCGGCTCGGGAGCGGCGACCACCACAATCTCCTGCGAGGCAGCCGCAAAAAACAGGACATTGGATGAGATGCCGGCTCCGGTGTCGATCAACAGGACGTCGATCGAGGGAGACAGCCTCTCCAACTCCTCCTGGATCAGCACCTGTTGTTCGGGAGAGAGGGCGGTGAGATCCCATTCCGCGGAGCCGGCCGGTAAAATCATGATCCCCTCGGGGCCTTGGATCATGATCTCGCGCAACCTTCGCTCACCGGCCAACACATCCGAGAGCGTATAGCGCGGCACGATCCCGAGCAGCACGTCCACGTTGCCCAGACCGAGATCGGCGTCGAACACCAGCACGCGCTGTCCAGACCGGGCCAGCGCAAGGGCGAGGTTGAGCACCACGTTGGTCTTGCCGACCCCGCCCTTCCCGCTCGTCACGGCGATCACCCGAAACGACGGCGGCGGATTCCCATCAGCCTCGCAAGGGTTCGCGACGATCAGCGCCTCATCCATCTCTGTCCTCCTTCCGAACAATAGGCTTCCATCAACGCCATCGGTGGCTCGGCCTCCGATGGCGACGTCCGGCCTTCAGAGGCCGTCATGTCTCCCCCGGCGACGCGATTGCGCCGATCACAGTCCCCGACATCGGACGGACCGCGGCAAAGCAGATCGGCCAGCCGTTCCGGCCTCGCAATCTCGAGATCCTCCGTCAGCCTCTGGCCGGCCGTGAGGTAGGACAGGGGCAACCGGCTCCGGCGCAGGATCTCGAACAGCCGTCCGAAGCGCGTGGTCTCATCGAGTTTGGTGAACAACAATCGGTGGATCGGCAGGCCTGTATAGCGGTTCGTCACGTCGAGGAAATCCTGGAGGTCCGTATTGGCCGGCAACGCCAGGTGCACTTCGATCGGAAGGTCGCCCGAGAACAAGCCCCTCAGCCAATCCATCGCTTCCCAATCCAACAGGCTGTGCCCGGGCTGGTCGATCAGCAACAGCTCGGCTCCGAAGTTGGTCGAAACCAGATCGGTCAATTCGCGTTTTTCGCGCACCGTCTTGACGTTCAGGCCGATGGAGCCGGCAAAGATGCGCAGCGGATCGGCTCCGCCGGACGACTCCCGGTCGACCTTGGCCACAGCCACGCTTCGCCCTTCCTTCAGCTTGTAATAGGCGGCAAGCTTGCACACCGCACTGGTCTTGCCCACACCGGTCGAACCGATCACGGCAATGGCCTTCAACCGTTTCTGCCCGGAGAACAGGGGTCCGCCGACCCGCACCTGCTCCATCACCACGCCGCGCAGGGCTTGGCGCGCCCGCGGCTCCGTCGGCAACCCGCGCGCAGCCGCCCGGGCTAGCGCCTCATTCGCGAGTCTCGCGGCCGTCCAGAGATCACAACCCCTCGTCACCAATTCCTGGCTCAACCGGACGGTCAGCCGATCGACTTGCCCCGGTTCCTGATCCTCCACAGGAGAGGGCCCAGTCTCCCGATCCACCGACTCGGACTTGAAGGCATGGCCGGACGCGCGGTACCGCTCTTGAGCCTTGCGTTGGGCGAACGACCCGGTGCGAGCCGGCTCGTCGGATACTTGGGGGTGCGGCTCGGCCTCATCCCGTCCCAGCGAGGCTTCGAGCCAGGACCGGAACGTCACAAAGCCGGCAGCCTGTCCCGTCGTATCGGTCTTGCCGGCGGCAGAAGCCCGGCTCGCGGTTGCGGCGCTCGGGGGCGCGGCCGGCGCATTTCGGTCCACCGCAGCAACCACGTGAACCTGCTGGTGCCCGATCGGATGCCGCCAACTCCATCCGGTCCGCACATACTTGGTGCTGAGAATGACCGCGTCCGGCCCCAATTCCGCCTTGATCGCGCGGAACGCCTCCGGGATGTTGTCCGCAACGAAGGTTTTGATCTTCATTCAAACGCCCCCTTACCCCGCATCCTCCGTCAACCGCACAGTCTCAAACGCGATCACCTTGGTCATGCCGTCGATTTCTCCGACAGACAGCACCGGCACGGAATGCAGCATCCGTTGGGTCAGCCGCCGCAGGTGCCGTCGCAAGGCCGGCGAACAGAGGACAATCGGTTGCTGGCCCTTGGCGGCCACCCGTTCGGCCGCCTGCTTGAGCGACGTCAGGAGACGCTGCGTCAGTCCCGGCTCAAGCCCCCACGGCGCGCCCTGCACCGCGGTCATGTGCTCGACGAGAGTCCGATCGAGCCGGGGATCGAGATTGATCACCGGCAGCGACCCGTCGGGGGCTGTGAATTGGTGGGTGATCAACCGCCCCAGCGCCTGCCGGACGATTTCGGTCAACGCATCCGGATCCTTGGTCGAAGCCGCATGGTCGGCCACCACTTCGAGAATCGTCCGCAGGTCTCGAATCGGCACCTGCTCTTGAAGCAGATTCGCCAAGATCCGGACCAGAACCCCGAGCGACACTTGGGCCGGCACCACCTCCTCGACGAGTTTCGGGGCCGTCTTGGCCAATTCATCCAACAGCGCTTGTACCTCTTGCCGCCCCAACAGCTCATGGGCATGGCGCTTGATGATTTCAGACAGATGCGTGGCGATGGCCGATCCCGCGTCGACCACCGTGTAGCCGGCCACCTGGGCCTGATCGCGCGAGCCCTCCGGCACCCATAGAGCCGGCAAGCCGAAGGCCGGTTCCTTGGTGGGAATGCCCTGCACGATATGCTTCTGGGCTGTTCCGGGATCGATCGCCAGCAGATGCCCGGGCAGCGCTTCGGTTCGAACCAGTTCGACCCCCTTCAGCAGCACGGCATACTCGTTGGGCCGCAACTGGAGATTATCCCGGATGTGGATGGAGGGGACGAGAAACCCCAACTCGTTGGCGATCTGGCGGCGCAGTCCTTTGATCCGGTCGAGCAACAGGCCGCCGTCCTTTCCGTCCACCAGGCCGATGAGGCCGTAGCCGACCTGAAGCTCCATCAGATCGAGCGGGGTGATACGAGGCGACAGGTCCTCCTGCTTCGCCGGCGCCGCCGGCTCGGCCTGGGCGGCGCCGTCTCCCCGTTCCTTCTTCAACATCTCGTAGGCCACCCATCCGGCCACTGCTCCGAGCGTCAGAAAGGCCACGTGCGGGAGTCCGGGGACCAGCCCCAAGGCCATCAAGATGCCGGAGGCCGCCGCCAGCGCCTTGGGCGAAATCAACATCTGTTTGGTGATCTCTTCGCCCAGGTTCGTGTCCGTCGCCGCCCTGGTGACTACGATACCGGCGGCGGTCGAGACGATCAGGGCCGGCACCTGCGCAACGAGGCCTTCCCCGATCGTGAGCAGGGTGTAGTTTTGCGCCGCCGCGGCCAGGCCCATCCCCTGTTGCCAGACGCCGATGGTCAGCCCGCCGACGATGTTCACCAGGATGATAACGACCGCCGCGATCGCGTCCCCTCGCACGAACTTGCTGGCCCCGTCCATCGCCCCGTAGAAGTCCGCTTCTTCCGACACCTGGCGGCGGCGGCGGCGGGCTTCCGTGTCGTTGATCAAGCCGGCGTTCAGGTCCGCGTCGATGCTCATCTGTTTCCCGGGCATGGCGTCCAACGTGAACCGGGCGGCGACCTCCGCCACCCGGCCGGCGCCTTTGGTCACCACCACGAAGTTGATCACCACGAGAATGGCGAAGACCACGAGCCCGACCGTGTAATTGCCGCCCACCACGAAATTGCCGAACGAGCGGATGACTTCGCCGGCCGCCCCCGGCCCCTCGTTGCCATGCAGGAGGATCAAGCGCGTCGAGGCGATGTTGAGCGACAGGCGGAAGAGGGTCACCATGAGCAGGATCGACGGGAACACGGAAAACTCCAACGGCCGCCGCACCTGCATGCCGACCAACAGCACGATGATCGACAGCGCGATGTTGAAGGCCAGCAGCAGGTCCAGGATGACCCGCGGCAGCGGAAGCAGCATGATCATCAGCACGCCGACGACGCAGAGCGACATCAGGACGTCGGAGTGTCGCAAGAGCTGGAGCAGGGATTGATTCGGGGATTCCGTCACGACATCGTCTCTTCAGGCGCGATCCAGCCCGCCCATCATGTGGTCCCGACCCGCAGGCCTTTGGCCCGGTAGACCAGCGCCAGGATTTCCGCCACCGCGCGATAGAGGTCGGCCGGGATTTCCTGTCCGATCCGGACCAGCTTGTACAGGCTGCGGGCGACCATCGGTTGCTCCACGATCATGATTCCGTGCTCGCGCGCCACCTCCTTGATCCGCTCGGCGAGCAGTTCGGCCCCCTTCGCCACCACCACCGGCGCCTTCATGGCCCGCTGGTCGTACCGCAAGGCCACCGCGATATGCGTCGGGTTGGTCACCACGACATCCGCCTGGGGCACCGCCGCCATCATCCGCTGCCGGGCCATCTGGCGCTGGAGGGTCTTGATCCGCGAGCGGACCAGCGGATCGCCTTCCGATTCGCGTGTCTCGTCTTTGACTTCCTGGCGCGTCATTCTGAGATTGCGGCTCCATTCGAAGCGCTGATAGCCGTAGTCCGCCACCGCCAACGCCGTCAGCGCGAGCCCGACCCAGAGCGACACGCTCAACAATAGCCATCCCGTGGCGCCGAGCAGGTGATCGACACCCCGCTGAACCCACAAGGGCAAGGACTCCACGTCGGTACGGATCGCCAGATACCCGGCGACCGCCACGACCACGACCTTGAGGCCCGCCTTGGCCAACTCCACGACTGCGCGCAGCGAGCACAGCCGTTGCAAGCCTGCGATCGGGCTGATGCGGCTGAGATCGAAGCCGAACGCATCCTGTTTCCAGAGCAGGCCGGTTTGCGCCACCGTCGCCCCGGTGGCCATGACGAGCACGCAGGCCAGGACCGGCAGGAGGATGATCAGCGAATCGGACCCCATCTTGAGCATCGCAGCCTGGAGCATTTCGGCAGTGGCGGCGGACCAGGACCGCGGATCGGCGGCCATGCTCCACCATTCGCGCAGGATGCGGAGGAGGGCCTGAATGGTCGCTTCCGAAGTCAACGACAACACGCCCAAGGCCGCCATGAGAACCAGCGCCATCGACAGGTCCCGGCTGAACGGGACCTGTCCCTTGCGCCGCGCCTCGGCTTTGCGCCGTGCGCTCGCCGGTTCCGTTCGCGCGCCCGCCTGCTCAGCCATGTCCCATGGCCCTCATCAGGTCCAGGATGCTCTCATGCAGCTTCAGAAATTCCGTTTCGCACAGGCTCGCGATCGCCGGCAGGGCCAGGCCGAGGACGAACAGCCCGCAGAGAATTGTCAGGGGAAAACTCAGCACGAACACGTTCAGTTGCGGGACGGTCCTCCCCAGCAAGGCCAGCACGAGATTGACCACCAACGTCACCACCAATACCGGCGCCGCCAGCTTGAGAGCGACGAGAAACCCGCCCTCGAAGAGCCGCACGACCTCGTCGCCCATGGTCTCTGACAGTCTCGCGCCGAATGGAGGAATCAACCGGAAGCTCTCGCCGATCGCATGGACGACCAGCACATGCGCGTTCAGGGACAGGAAGATCAGCGAAGCCAGCACCGTGTGCAATTGCCCGATGAGCGGAACGTTGTGCGACATGACAGGGTCGAAGAGTTGGACGATGCTGAATCCCATCTGGCTGCCGACAAGTTCCCCGGCCACCTCGAAGCTCGCGAACAGACTCCGCACGGCCAGGCCGATCACCAGCCCGATCAGAAACTCCGCGATCAGACCGAGCAGGAACAGCGACGTATCGGCAGGCCACGAGGCCGCGCCGACGAAGGGCACCAGAACCAACGCCAGCGCGACCGCCAGTCCCGCCTTGACCTGACCCGGCAACGACCGGCTGCCGAGCATCGGCATCGCCGCCAGGATCGTCCCGATGCGGATCAGCACCACCACAAAGGTCTGAAAGTGCGGCAGGCCGAGCTGAATCGTTTGCGTCATCGAGTGAGAGCCCTACCGTGCATATTGCGGGATCGTGATGAGCAGATGCGTCATGAACCCGGTCAGCACCCGGATCATCCAGGGAAAGAACAGCATCGTCGCGAGAAAGACGCCAAGGATCTTCGGCACAAACGAGAGCGTGGCTTCGTTGATCTGCGTCAAGGCCTGAAAGAGGCTCACCAGCAAGCCGATCACGAGACTCATCCCGAGCATGGGCGCCGCCACCAGCAACGTGGTCTCCACCGCCCCGCGTCCGATCTCCACCACCATGTCCGGCGTCATCGTTCTGTGCTCCTGTGGTTCACCGCGCTAGTCGCTGCCCGTCATCCGTCAAACGTCAATCGTCATTCGTAGGAAGAGCTGCCTGCCGCTTCCTCTGCGTTTCGGTTGACGCTTGACGATTGACATCTCTGCCGCTACTGAAAACTCTTGACCATCGAGCCGACCACGAGATACCAGCCGTCGGCCAGCACGAACAGGATCAATTTGAACGGCAGTGAAATCATGACCGGTGGCAGGAGCATCATGCCCATCGACATCAAGACGCTGGCGACGACCATGTCGATGATCAGGAACGGGATATAGATCAAAAACCCGATCTGAAACGCGATCCGGAGCTCGCTCAGCATGAAGGCCGGCAGCACGACCTGCATCGGCAACTCCGCCGGTGAAGACACGCGCGGCAGTTTCGCCAAGTCGATGAACAATTCGAGGTCCTTCTCGCGCACCTGGTTCAGCATGAAGGTCCGGAGCGGAGCCGAAGCCTTGGTCCAGGCCTCTTCGTAGCCGATCCGTTCGGCCATTAGCGGCTGCACGGCGTCCTCATAGACCGCCTTCCCCACCGGCGCCATCACGAACGAGGTCAGAAACAGCGCCAGGCTGATAAGGACCTGATTCGGCGGCACCTGCTGGGTCCCCATCGCCTGCCGGAGAAAGGACAGGACGATGACGATGCGCGTGAACGAGGTGGCCATGATGAACAACGCGGGAACCAGCGACAGAACGGTCAGGAGGGCGAGAACCTGGAGGACGACCGCGACCTGACCCTGCCCGCTTCGGCCGAGATCGATGGTCAACGAGGGACCGTCTCCCGCCACAGCATCGGCCGAACCACACACACTCACCAGCAGAAGGACCACGGCCAGCGAGCCGAACAGGGGGAGTCGGCCAAACCGAGTCGGTCGCCCGAGTCGCTGAAGCAACGGCGCGACAGTCGACCGAGACACCGTCCTCATTCCATGACCCCGGCATCGGCCTCCGCGAGCGAGGCCGTTTCGACAGACTCTTCTATCTGTTTACGAACGGCTGCTTGGCGGGCATGCACCGTTCCCAGACGCACCAGTTCGGTGGCGGTGGCGCCGATAATCAGCGTCTGGTCTGCCACGGAGACCAGCAGAATGCTCTTGCGGCCGCCCAAATGCGCGGTGGCCAGCACTCGGATGGCGGGGACCGCTCCCGGCATCAACGGTTTGCCCAAGAAGCGCCGGGCGCTCCAGGCCAAGGCGGCCATCAGGCTCAAGACCACCGTCAGGGCTGCGATCATGCGAACCACGCTATCGTACAGTTCCACCGGGTTATCCGCGTTGAGGCAATGGAGATGATGCGAGAAGTGTTACCCTAGCTTCTGTACGCGTTCGACGGGGCTCACGACGTCGGTCAAGCGGACGCCGAACTTCTCGTTGACCACGACCACTTCGCCCCGCGCCACCAAGCGATGATTCACCAGGACTTCCAGCGGTTCGCCCGCCAGCTTGTCCAATTCCACGACGGACCCCTGCCCCAATTGCAGGAGTTCCCTGATGATCATGCGGGTCGTGCCCAGTTGCACCGACACCTGCATGGGGATATCCAGCAGCACATCGAGATTCTTGGCTCCCGCCAGCGGCTTCGCTTCTTGCGCGGGAATCGTCGTTGGTTGCGTCCCCGCCTCCGCTCCCGTTGCGTCCATCGCTCCCTGGCTGGCTTCACGTCCCTCCATTTCCGCCTCCTCACCCAACCGGTCCCGAGATCGACTTGACGACCCGGTACGCATTGGCTCCCTTGACCACGCCCGCCGCGCCGAGCAGTTTCGGAACGCCCTCGACAAACCCCGTCATCAGGTCCCCAGGGCTTTGATCCAACAGCACGACGTCGCCCACTCCGAACTGCAACACGTCCTTCATCGGCACCGCGGTGACGCCCAGTTGCACCGTCAGTTCCACCGGACAATCCAGCAGTTGCTCTCTGAACCGGTTCATCCAGCTCTGATCCTCTTCCATCTGATCGGCGAAGAAGCCAGCCGACAGTTTTTCTTTGATCGGCTCGATCATCGAATAGGGATACATCACCATGACCTTGTGCGAGATCCCCGCCAGATCGACATGGAAGGAGACGGACACCACGATCTCCGGAATCGACACGACCATCGCGAACTGGGGGTTGCTTTCCGAGCGGACGAAATGGATTTTGGCCGGAAGAACGGCGTGCCATGCCTTTTCGAGGTCGGTCAGCAGCCGTTCCAGCATGGTCTTGATCACGCGCTGCTGGACCGGCGTAAAATCCCGCCCTTCGGTCTTCACGTGCGTCTGGCCGTGCCCGCCGAAAAAATTATCCACGAGGGCATAGACGAGCGGCGCGCCCATGATGACCAAGCCGTGGCCCCGCAGCGGCTTGAGTTGAAACAGGCTCAGCGACGCGGGCACGGGCACCTTCTTCAGCATCTCCCCGAACTTCATGATGTCGGTGGCGCCCATCGAGAATTCCACGGGCCGGCGGAGGGCGGCCGCCCAGGACACGGTCTGCATGCGGCAAAACCGGTCGTTGATCATCTCGAAGGTCGGCATCTTGCCGCGCACCATCCGCTCTTGCGCGGACAGGTCCAACGTGCGGATGCCGCCGGTCTCTTCTTCCTTCGGCGTCGTGTCGACGTCGCCCGCGTCCATGCCGCGGAGCAATGCATCGACTTCGTCCTGGCTCAGAATTTTATCGGCCATCCGGAATCACCCCTGTTCAAACGAGCAGGCAGGCCTCCCATATGGCGCCGCCCACTCCCTTGGTTCACTGCACGATGAAATCCGTGAAATACACGCCCCGCGCGCCGCCCTTGGGCAAGAGCGCGTTCACCCGTTGCAGAATCTCCTCGCGCAGTTGGAGTTTCCCCTGTGTGCTGCGCACGGCTGCGGCTTCCTTGCTGGAGAGCAACACGAGGATCGCGTCTCTCGTCTGGGGGAGCCGCTTGTTCAGCTCTTCGGTCACGTCCGGTCGTTCCAGCTCGAACTTGACCGTGACCTTGAGATAGTGAATCTCCGGCGTATCGGCGAGGTTGACGATGAAGGGATCCAAATCGTAGATGACCCCGACCTGGGCCGTGGCTCCTGTTTGCGGCTTCGAGCCGATGTCATGCCCTTCCTTGGCTGGGACCGGGGCCTCCGAGGCCTGCTCCTCGTTTTTCGCCGATGGGCCGGCTCCCTTCATGAAGTGAAATAGCAAGGCCGCCCCGCCCAGCCCCAGCAGCAACATGCCCACCGCGATCATGATGACCATTTTCATGGGCAGCCCCGGCGCGAGCGCCGGCGCTTTGGCTTCTTCCGCAACTTCCGCCATGGCAGTCCCCTTTGGTGGAGTGATCGGGCCGGTGTTTTTGCAATGGATATGCCATGGTAAACCGGCTTCTGCCATGGCCAGCAGCGCGGCCAACTGCACGCCCCGCTTGGGTTCGCGCCGATCAGCGTAATGAGGGATCCTCCGGTGACGGTCGGCCGGCCAGCCAGGACCTTGACATCGTCAGAATCCTGACGCCTGTTGAGGAAGAGTGGAAAAGAGGAAGAACAATGCGTCAAACGTCAATCGTCAACCGCCACGCGCCCGGACCGGCCACATCACGATTGACGAGTGACGGATGACGAATGACTGTGCTTTACCGCTTCAGGTTCACAAGTTCCTGCAGCATCTCGTCGCTGGTCGTGATGGCGCGCGAGTTGGCCTGGAACGCCCGCTGCGTGATGATCATGTCGACGAACTCCTCGCCCAGATCGACGTTGGACTGTTCGATCGCGCCGGAGATGATCCGCCCCAGGCCGTTGCTGCTCGGCGAGCCCTGGATCGCCGTCCCCGATTCCGCCGTCGGGGAGAACACGTTATTGCCGAGACGGGCAAGCCCCTGCGGATTCGGGAAGCGGGTCAGGACGAGTTGCGCAAGCAGTTGGGATTGGCCGTTGCTGTATTGCGCCAGGAGTTGCCCGTTGGAATCGATGGAGAACTCGGTCAACGAGCCCGCGGCGAATCCATTCTGGGTCTGGTCCAGCAATGCGGAGTTGGCGCCATATTGGGTCAAGCGGGTGAAATCCACGGCCACGTTCTGTGGGGTGGCTGCGCCGCCCCCGATCGCGAGAGACAGGTTTTGCGTCCCTCCGGACGTGAGTGCCCCGGTCGAATTGAACACAAGATTGGCGCCGACGGTTGCCGCACCGCTGTTCAACTGAGAGTAGAGGTTCCAGGTGTTGGCGGTCGCGGTTTTCACAAAATAGAACTGGAGCTGATGGGACTGCCCCAGGGAGTCATAGATGGTCAACCCGGTCGAGAAATTATAGGTCGTGGGATCGGAGACATTGAACGCGCCGGCCGGAACCGTGGCGGCCGCATCCAAGTTGGCCCGGAGGTTCGCGGTCGTGGTGGCCTGCGGGGCGCGGTTGGTGGTGCTCATCGAGATGTTGCCGATCGCGGTGGTGATCACACCGGCCGAGTTGGCCTGATAGCCCTGCAAGAGATAGTTGTTCGCATCGACGATGCGGCCCTGGTTGTCGAGGCGGAACTGACCGTTGCGGGTAAACATATTCTGTCCCGCGGCACTCTGGACCATGAAGAACCCGTTCCCATCGATGGCGAGATCCAGCACCGATCCCGTCGTCGTCAACGCGCCTTGCGAAAAATCCCCCTGGAGGTCGTTCAGAAAGACCCCCAGGCCCACCTGATCCGTTCCGGCCCCTCCCACTAGATTGCTTGACACGAGATCCGCGAACGAGGCCCGGCTGCCCTTAAACCCGATTGTCCCCACATTGGCGATGTTGTTCCCGATCACTCCCATCGCGTTGCCGTACGCGCTGAGCCCGCTGACTGCCGTGAACATCGACGTGAGAATCCCCATGTTCGCTCCTCCTGGTGTGTCGTGTGCTCTATCCTGACCGACGTGGAACCACTGTCAGTTATCAGGTATTAAAGGGAATCTTCTTCAGTGCTGAGTGCTGAGTGCTGAGTGCTGAGTGTCTTCGTTTCCACGTTTCACGCCTGCTGAGTGCTCGGGGCCGCTGGCGCAACCGACGAGGCCTGCGCCTCCTGCAGTTCCACCATTCGTTCCAAGAGCGTCACGACCTTGGTCAGTTGCTCGATCTGGCTGAATTGCGCGGTCTGGGCGACCATCTGTTCATTGTTGGTCGGATTCAACGGATCTTGGTTTTCAAGCTGAGCGACCAGCAACTTGAGAAAGTCGTCCTTCCCCAATTGAGCATGCCCGGCGATGGCGGACGCCGCCCCGGCCGTTGCGCCGCCGACCGAAGGAGCCCCGGCCGGAGTCGAGTTGTTCAACGCAGCCTGAACGACTTGTATGCCCGGCGAAAGTTCCATCCAATCCCCCTGTTCTTACTCATCAGCCTGCTGTTCAACAGCTCTAGGCAAACAGATTCACGCGCCGCTGCTCGCCTGCTTCGAAGCCGGCCGAGACCGCCGCGTCCGCTTCCATCGGAGACGGAATCCCCTGGCTCCGCCGGTCCGACTGTTGCCAGGTCTTCTCCCATCCATATGACAACGGCTCCTGCCCCTGTCGATCCACCGAGACGGAGAACTGCCCCATCTCCAATCCGTGACTCTGTAGCTGAGATTCCAGGCGCGATTGATTCTTCAGCAGGAAGTCCTGTACTTCTGGTTGATCCGTGACGACTTTGGCATAGACGGTCTGCTCGACCAGCGAGACGTGCAGCCGAAGCGGGGGGCCGTCCGGAGACTGAAGCTCCAACCTCATGGTCCGGGGAGCCGACATATCCCAGACAGTTCCCGGTTGTGGCGCCGGACGAACCGGCTCCGAGACAGGAGCAGCCGATCTCGTCTCGGGACCCTGGCCTCCGGAGGGCGTCTGGCCGCCCAACGCAGTTCCCTGAACCGGATCTCCATGAAAACTCGAGCCTGAACCGGCAGGCTCTCCGTTCCCGCTCCATTGATCCTGTGGCGTCCTGGCGCCGGAAGCGGGATCACCGAGTGGTTTGACCGACATCGCCCATTCAGTTTGGTCGCCTCCCAGACCGACTGGGCTTGAAAACAGCAGCTGGTTGTCGCTGATGGGCGCCCCTCCTACCTGCTGCCCGCCGTAGAGAATGGACGGCGGCCCTTTGGCGGCAACGGCAGCAGGCGGCAGATCTCCTTGCGGTCCCATCAAGCGTGGCTCCGTCGGCCCGGCTGGCCCACTCAGCGAGGCATCGGTTCCCATAGGCGTCGCGGCGACGGCCGGCTGCCGGTCCGGGGAAAGCATCACGTCCCCATCCGTTCGCGGCCTTCCCGTTGCCAGTCCGGAGTCCATCTGCGTCTCGCGAACATCCAGGGAAGCTTCTCCAACGCTGGTGGAAAACGCCGGGACAAGGTTCGGAGGCTTGTTTCCCGGCGTCGTCGCCGGCTGCGAAATCGCCTGAGCCTGGTCTGGGTCCACTTCCTTCGTTGTTCTTGCTCCATCGCCATTCTGCACCGGCGCCGTTTGGACCTGCGGCCCGACAGCCGGCGCCGTCTCTAACAACGTTTCGACAGGAGAGGCTGCTGATGCCGCCTTTTCATCCACCGGCGTCGCATCGGCCTGGCCTCCGGAATCCACGTCAGCGAACTCAATCAGAAGGTGATCGACGACTGCATGCACCGTCGCCGACTCCTCCGATGGTTGGTCGTCCGACGGTGCTTCCTCCGGTTGAAGACCGGCCGAAGAGCCTTCGCCGGATGCTTCGGGAACTGTTGGTCTGCCGCCGGCCACATCCTGAAGCATCCGGGAGAATGCTCCGCCATCCCCCGACGGCCCTTCGGTCGCTCCAAGGGAGGGACGCACTCCGCTCTCGGCGGACGAGCCCACAGCCGCAGTCGGGACAGGACTGATCTCACTCATGGTGCGTGGATCTCATCAAACTGCTCCGGCAATCCGATCGGCACTATCTCAAGTCCGATGCCATGCACCGCCCGATCACGGTCTCCCGCCAAATCAACACCTTCCGCCGAGTCACCCCATCCCCGTTCGGCAACCCCGGCAATTCTTTCCTCACAGGCGGGGCAGTTTGCTCCTCCCGCGAGGCAGAGATGAACCGCTGTCAATCGCCAACAACCGGTCAAGTCCGCCATCCAAGCTGCCGATAGTGAGATGGTCACGATGCCCAAGCGGCGCCGATCCGTCGCGTCTTGCCGCTGCCGGCACGGCCTGTGTCCTGCTATTTCGAATCGATCTTCGGAAGGAACCAGAGGAGGAGCCCCTATGCCAGCCGATCCGAACATGAAGATTCTGGTCGTGGACGACATGTCCACCATGCGCCGCATCACCAAGAACTTTCTGAAGCAACTGGGGTTCAACAACGTCGAAGAGGCGGAGAACGGACAGGACGGCCTCGCCAAGCTCCGCGCCGAGAGCTACGGCTTTGTCGTCTCGGACTGGAACATGCCCGTCATGACCGGCATTGAAATGCTGCGGGCGATCCGGGCGGATGAGAAACTGAAAACGCTTCCCGTTCTGATGGTCACGGCCGAAGCCCAAAAGGACAATATCGTCGAAGCCGCGCAGGCGGGGGTCAGCAATTATATCGTCAAACCCTTCACGGCCGAGACCCTGCAAGACAAGATGAACAAGATCTTCAAGTGAGACGCGGGGCTGGTCCATCCGCGACAGCCCTGCCCAGACCGACGTGGAGGCTCCGGTGAGCGATCAGAATCGGAAATTGTATGAAGAACTCGGCGACCTGGCCCGTTATATCGAGCAGACGATGCACGGCTTTCAGAACCTGCAACAGCCGATCGAGGCGGCTTCGCACCAGCTCCCCCAGGCGACAGAACACCTGTCGGACCTCCGCAAGATGAGCGAGGAGGCCACCCACAACGTGATGGGGCAAACCGAGGCCATTCAAGACAACCACGGCCGCCTGCTGACAGCCTTGAACGGCATCCTCGCCAGGCTGAGCCACGCCGGCATCGGCGGGCCGCTTCTGGATGACTTGGAGGCCATACGGCAACTGTTGAACGACGACGAGAAGCGGCTGATCGAAATCTTCACCGCCCTGTCGTTTCAGGATCTCCTGGCCCAGCGCGTCAACAAATTGGTGACCGTGCTGACCGATGTCGAACATAAGCTGCTGGAGCTGCTCGTGATCTTCGGCTCGCAACACCCCAATGGCCAACAACGCGACCAGGGTAAGACCGGCGACATGTTGAAGTGGCTGGAGGCCTCGAAGACCACCGCGCTGAAACAGGACCTCGTGGACGACGTGTTGGAGCAGTTGGGATTCGGTTGACTCACCACGGCCATCGCTCAAGAAACTCCGCGCGACATCCGAACAAGGAATGTCATGGATGCGAATCCGTCCCAGGAATCTCCGCCGGCGCCTGTCGATGCGCCGGCCCCGGCCATCATGCGACCGGAGGGGAACCTGACCGTCGCAGAAGCGCGGCGTTTCAAGAGCGAGATGCTCGAATGGACTGCCGGGAACCGGCGGATCACGGTGGATCTCCGGCAGGTGGAACGGCTCGACAGCGCCGCGCTGCAAATTCTCATCGCCGCGGTTCAGACGGGACGCTGTACGGTGGCGGAGCTTCCCGAGGGCATCCGGACGAAACTCGACCAGGCAGGCTGCCTTGGACTACTTGGCCGCTGAGCGTCAAACGACAGAACAAGTCGTCAACCGTCATTTGTCAAACGTCAACCGCAAGAGACAGTTCCACGATTGACGATTGACTGTTGACGCCTTTGCACGTCCCGGGAGGGAAAGCAGTGAGTGCCGGATTCGCAACCATGGCCTGGGGCTTCATCCTTGGGCTGGGGCTCGGTTTGGGCGCCGGCGTCTGGTGGGTGGCGCGGTGGGGCTTGACGAGCCGGAACACCCAGCCGTCGGCGGCGAATCGCGATACGGCGCAACAGCGAGCCTGGCGGCAGTTGGCGGCGGACGCCGTCCCGCTCATTCCGATTTTGACGAGGCAAATCGAAGGGGTCATGGAACAAACGGAAACGGCCACGATTCGGATCAATACCGGCATCCTCGCCATCGCGGCACGGGCGGAATCTCAGGTAGCTCGCATCAGGACCCTGCTTGAATCCTTGAAGGCCAGGCCTGCCCACCCCGCATTCCCGATCGAGACACTGGCGGCCGCCACCGAGACCCTGACCGCTTCTGCCAGAGAGCTGTCCTCGGACGTGACGCGCATCGTCATGGCGCTTCAATTCCAGGACATCACCAAGCAACAACTCCAGCATGTGGTCACGCCGTTGGAACAGCTCCGGGCCTCGATCGAAGCCCTGGTGCGGGGAGACGGACTGGAAGACGACAAGGCCAGCAACCTGCTCCAGGCACTGCACCAGAGCTACACCATGGAAAGCGAACGAGCGGTCATGGCGCACAGTCTCACGGGACAGGCCGCTTCGTCGGCAGGAACCGGTTCGCCCGACGGCGACCGGGAAGGACACGTGACCCTGTTCGCATTGTGACCGGCCCCTGCGGCGGGCCCGGAGGAACCGAGATATGGAACAGACCGTCTTTGTCATCGACGACTCGCCGACCATGCGCCAGATGGTGGCCTTCACCCTTGCCAATGCCGGCTTCCAGGTGGTCGAGGCGGGCAACGGCCAGGAGGCCTTGGCGAAACTGGAGGCGTCGCCGCAGCCGGCCCTGGTCGTGACCGACTTGAACATGCCGGGCATGGACGGACTGAGCCTGATCCGCGAACTCCGCAAGCTCCCGGCGATGAAATTCGTGCCCATCCTCATCCTGACCACCGAATCGTCCGCGGACAAGAAAGCCGAAGGGCGGTCCGCCGGGGCCACGGGCTGGATCGTCAAACCGTTCAACCCCGACCAATTCATGAAGGTCGTGCAGAAGGTGTTGCCGGCATGAGCGGCGAACTCTCCCAATTCAACGACGCGTTTTTCGAAGAAGCCTCGGAGCACATGACCAACATCGAGGACGGCCTGCTTCAACTGGAGCAGCGCCCGACCGACCTGGACCTGCTCAATACGATCTTCCGCTCGGCCCATTCCATCAAGGGCGTCGCCGGCATGTTGGGCTTCTCGGCGGTCGCGCAATTCACCCATAAGATGGAGACGCTGCTCGATCAGCTCCGCACCAACAGGCTGGGTGTGACTCCGCCGGTGGCCGATCTGCTGCTCAAGTGCACGGATTGCCTCAAGGCGCTCATCGGAGCCGCAAAGGGAGGAGACCATCCGGACCAGAGGCTGGTGGCGGGCCTCGAACAGCAATTGGCCGACTATGCGGCCGGGAAGGTGCCTTCGACAGCCTCTGCCGATCCAGCGTCTGTCGCAACCCCGCCGAAAGACACGGCCCCGGTTCAGTCCGGGCCAGCTTCATCGCCGGCCGGAACAGCGCACTACCAATTCACCATCGGCTGGACGCCGCCGGGCAATATTTTTCAGATCGGCCTCGACCCGATCCAGGTGATCAAGGACCTGCGGAACCTTGGAACGGTGTCTCGTCTCAAGGTCGATGCCGGACGCCTGCCAGACCTCGCCGCGATGGACCCGGAACGTTGTTACCTGTCCTGGTCTCTGGTGTTGGACACGGCCAAGACGCAAGAAGTCGTCGAGTCGGTGTTTGAGTTCGTCAAGGAGGACAGCATCCTCAGCATCCTCGATACGACGCCGGATGAGCCGGCGGCGATCGCTTCCCTGCCGCCTTCGCCGTCCGAGAGCCCAGGCGCGCACGTGAAGCCCTTGGGAGAGATCCTCGTCGAGAGCGGCGCCGTCACGCAGGAGGATTTGCACCGGGCCTTATCGCAGCAGAAGAAAGTCGGCGAGATCCTGGTCGAACAGCAGGTCGTCACACCCCAGCAGGTCGCGCAGGCGCTGGAGACGCAGAAGCAGGCGGAGGCCGCGGCGCAGGCCAAGAAGGCCGACACCACCACGATCCGGGTGGATACGGCCAAGATCGACCGGCTGATCAATCTGGTCGGCGAGCTCGTCATCACCCAATCCATGTTGACCGATCTGGGCAAACATTTTTCTCTGGCCAAGATGCCCCTGCTCCTCGAACGCATGGCGCAGCTCGAGCGGAATACCCGCGAGATCCAGGAGCGCGTCATGGGCATCCGAATGCTGCAGATCGGCACCGCGTTCCAGCGATTCCCCAGGTTGGTCCGGGACCTCGCGCAAAAGAGCGGCAAAAAGATTCAGCTTGTCACCGCCGGCGAGGAAACCGAACTGGACAAGAGCGTCATCGAGAGCATCGGCGACCCCTTGACCCATTTGATCCGCAACTCGGCGGACCACGGCCTGGAGCCTCCCGATGAACGGCTGGCGGCCGGCAAGCCCGAACAGGGCACGATCAAGCTGAACGCCTTCCACGAGGGCGGGAACATCTGCATCACGGTCGAGGACGACGGGCGCGGCCTCAACCGCGATCGCATCCTCGCGAAGGCCGTCAAGCAGGGCTTGGTCCTGGAAGGCGAGAAGCTCCCCGACGACCAAATCTGGCAACTGATCTTCAAACCCGGCTTCTCGACCGCGGAGAAAATCACGGATGTGTCCGGCCGCGGCGTGGGCATGGATGTCGTCAAGCGCAACATCGAGGCGCTGGGCGGCACCGTCGGGATCAAGACGACGCCGGGCAAGGGCACCCTGTTCACGCTGAAACTGCCGCTCACGCTCGCCATCATCGACGGCATGACCGTGCGGGTGGGCAAAGAACTGTACATCATCCCGCTGGTGTCGATCGTCGAGTCGATCCAACCTTGTCCCGACACGATCCGCACGATCATCGGACAGGCCGAGCTGATCAACGTGCGCGGCGCTTACCATCCGATCCTACGACTGCACCAGGCGTTCCATATCGAACCGGAACACACGGATCTACTGGACAGCATCCTGGTGATCGTCGAAACCGAAGGAGAGCGGGTGGCCGTGATGGTGGACGAGTTGGTCGGGCAACAGCAGGTCGTGATCAAGAGCCTGGAGAAGAATTTCCGGAAGGTGCAGGGCATCGCCGGCGCTACGATCCTGGGGGACGGGACGGTCGGCTTCATCCTGGACGTGCGCGGCCTGCTGGACTTGACCAGACGGCTCGAGCCCGTGGCGGCCTAGAGAGAGTGGCGGGGCGTCAACCGTCATCCGTCAAACGGTTCGATCCCAAGCCGGCAGACGATTGGCGAATGACGCATGACGATTGCCGAATAACAGGGAGGGATAAATGGATTCCACGCTTGAAATCTCCAAAGACAGCCATCAGCAGATCGGCCTCGCCACGGACGGCAGCCAGTACCTGACGTTTCAACTGGGCGAGGAACTCTACGGAGTGGACATCCTTCGGGTCCAGGAAATCAAGGGCTACACGGCGGTCACCCGCATCCCAAACACCCCTGGATACATCAAGGGAGTCCTGAACCTCCGGGGCACCATCGTGCCGATCGTCGATCTGCGCAGCAAGTTTAATATGGAAGAAACGAAGTACACGATGTTCACGGTCATCGTGGTGGTGGTGGTGCGGGAGAAGGTGGTCGGGTTGATCGTGGACGCCGTGTCCGACGTGTTGAACATCGGCGCGCAGGACATCCAAGAGCCGCCCGCGTTCGGCCAGAAGATCGACATCGGTTTCTTGAGCGGGATCGGCAAGGCGGGAGACAAGCTCGTCGCCATCCTGGACATCGACCGCCTCTTGGCCGACACGGAACTGCCGGCCTGACGGCGGAGCGGCTCGGCCCGAGCGGGGTGTGCATCCGAATCGTGCTCGTTTCTAACATATGCTTTGTGCGCGATTCCAAAGTTCTATACGACCTACTTATTGCAGGAGGAGATGATGACAAACTGGTGGGAGTCACGAAGCCTGACGACAAAGATCCTGATCGGAACCGTCTCGACAGTGCTCATCGTGTTGAGCTGTCTGGCTTATTGGATCGGCGATCAGATGCGAAGCAGCGTACGTGACCGGCTGCAGGAGCGCAGTCTGGTCATTCAGAAGCAGATTGAGGTGACCCGCGCGTACATCGCGGGCCAGTATATCGCCAAGATCAAGAACGCCGGCGACGGCAAGATCAAGATCTCACAGGACCATACCGCGCCGGATACGGTTCCCCTGCCCGCCACCGCCACCAGGGAAATGTCGGAGGAACTGAGCAAAGACGGATTCTATTCGGCCCGCGTGATCAGCCGCACCCCCTTGAATCCGGCCAACAGTCCCCAGGGATCATTCGAGGAGGACGCGATCAAGGCGCTGGAGGCGGGCGAGAAGGAAGTGACCCGCGTGGAACCGGTCGACGGGATCATGATGTTCCGCCGTCTGACGCCGGACATCATCAAGAACGAAGCCTGCATCAGTTGCCACGCCGGGAAGAAGATGGGCGAGATGGTGGGAGCGATTTCCATTCAGATCCCCATGACCAAGGCCCTCGCCCAGATCGACCACAGCGTGAACATCCTGTATACGGCATCGGGCATTTCCGCCGTCATCCTCGCCGGCGTGCTGTTCGTCCTGTTGCGCAGCCAGGTCCTGGTTCCCATCCAACGCCTCAGTTCGGTCGTGGAACAGCTCACCAAAGGCAACTACGGCGCCCGCGTCGCCGTGACCAATCGGGACGAAATCGGCGAGACCGGCCGCGCCTTCAACCAGATGGCCGAACAACTGCACAGGTCTCTGGAAGAGCAGAAGAAGGCGATGGCCGAGGTCAAGGGCATCACCAATGCGGTCAACAAGGCCCAAGCCGCCGTCGAGTTCAATCTGGACGGCACGATCCTCACCGCCAACGACAATTTCCTCGCCGCCCTCGGCTACCAACTGGCCGAAATCCAAGGCCAGCATCATCGCCTGTTCTGCGAGCCCGCCTACGCCGCCTCCGGCGACTACCAGGCCTTCTGGGCCAAGCTCGCCCGGGGTGAGTTCGAGGTCGGCACCTATCGCTTCCTCGGCAAGGGCGGCAAGGAAGTCTGGCTCCAGGCCTCTTATAACCCGATCCTGGATGCCGCCGGGAAGCCCTATAAGGTCGTCAACTTCGCCTCCGACATCACCGCGCAGAAAAAGGCGCAACTGGAGCAAGAGCACCTGGTCACGGAAGCGCAGACGGTCTTGGGCGCCCTGGCCCAAGGCGATCTGACGCAGCACATGGCCGGGGCCTATCAGGGCGAATTGGAAAAATTGAAAGTCAGCGTCAATACCGCCATCGCCACCCTGCTGACCACCCTCACCACGGTCCGGGCCGCCGCCGAGAGCGTCAGCACCGGCGCCGAGCAGATCACCCGCGGCAACGAGGACCTCTCCCAGCGGACGGCCGAGCAAGCCAGCGCGCTGGAGGAGACCTCCGCCTCCATGGAACAAATGACCTCGACGGTGAAGCAGAACGCGGACAACGCCAAGCAGGCCAACCAGTTGGCCATCGCCGCCCGCGACATCGCCGATAAGGGCGGAGCCATCACGACCCGCGCCGTCAGCGCCATGGAGGAGATCAACAAGAGCAGCAAGAAGATCGCCGACATCATCACGGTGATCGACGAGATCGCCTTCCAGACCAACCTGCTGGCCTTGAACGCGGCGGTGGAGGCGGCCCGGGCCGGGGAGCATGGCCGCGGGTTTGCGGTCGTGGCGGCGGAGGTGCGAAATCTCGCGCAGCGCTCGGCCACCGCGGCCAAGGAGATCAAGGGGTTGATCAATGAGTCGATCCAGCGAGTGACGGACGGGAGCGAGCTGGTCAATCAGTCGGGCAAGACGCTCGATGAGATCGTGGGCTCGGTCAAGCGGGTGACGGACATCATCGCCGAGATCGCCGCGGCCTCGCAAGAGCAGGCCCAAGGGATCGATCAGGTCACGAAGGCCGTCAGCCAGATGGACGAGACCACGCAACAGAACGCGGCCTTGGTGGAGGAGACGACCAGCGCCAGCCAGTCGATGAAGGAGCAGGCGCAGGAGCTGATGCGCCAGGTGAACGGGTTCAAGATCCAGGGGACGGACAGCGGGCGAAGCCCGGTGGCCGCCCCTGTCCCGCGCCCGGCAACAAAACCGACCGCCGCCAAGCCGAAAGCGGCCTCGAAGTCCGAGCCGGCGACCGCCGCTGTGGGTGCCGGCAACGGCCATGATCGTCGCCGCAAGGACGACGACTTTGAAGAGTTCTAGGGAATAGTGAGGAGTGAAGAGTGAGAAGGGAGGAGGCGCGGCCTTCACAGACGCCCTCCTCCCACATTGAAGACCCGGAGCGGCCTGCTTGGCGTAGCTGATGCTCGTATGGCTTCCCACCCCAACGCGAACAGACACCCTGCCCTATGGAATACAATCTGAGCGATCGGGAGTATGCGCAGTTTCGAGCGTTGATTTACGGCAAGAGCGGCATCGCCCTCGGCGACAACAAGAAGTCCTTGGTCATCTCCCGCCTCTCCAAACGACTGCGCGATCTGGGCATGCCCGGCTTTCAGGCCTACTACGAACTGGTCGCGCAGGACCCCGAGGGGGAAGAATTCACCCGGATGCTCGACCTGATTTCCACGAACAAGACGGACTTCTTCCGGGAACCCAAACATTTCGAGTTTCTACGCGAGCAGATTCTGCCCGAACAACGCCGGTCCCGAAGCCTGCGCGTTTGGTCGTCTGCCTGCTCGACGGGCGAGGAGCCCTATTCCATCGCCATGACCCTATACGACGGAGTGGAGGAACCAGGCCAATGGGACTTCCGCATCCTCGCCTCGGACCTTTCCACGCGGGTCTTGGCCAAGGCGGCCTCCGGCATCTACGACCGGGAGCGGATCCGGGATCTTGATGCCGAGATGCTGCGCCGGCATTTCCTCCAAGGGCGAGGG
Source organism: Nitrospira tepida (assembly GCF_947241125.1). Classification (NCBI taxonomy): domain Bacteria; kingdom Pseudomonadati; phylum Nitrospirota; class Nitrospiria; order Nitrospirales; family Nitrospiraceae; genus Nitrospira; species Nitrospira tepida. The sequence goes on from NZ_OX365700.1 coordinate 3,532,005, forward strand.
GCGCATGAAGGCTGCGTCAAGATCAAGCCGCATCTCGGACGGATGATCTCGTTCCGCCGGCTCAATCTTATGGACGCCTCCTTTCCCATTAGGAGCCCGCTGGACGTGATCTTCTGCCGCAACGTGATGATCTACTTCGACCGGCCGACCCAGGAAACCCTGATCGCCAAATTTCACCGGTATCTGCGTCCGGGCGGCTACCTCTTCATCGGCCATTCCGAGAGCCTGCAATGGATCCGCCATTCCTTTCTCTCTCTGGCGCCCACCATTTACCGAAAGGCGGACTGACGTGATGCCGACACCCGACCAGACTGCCTTCGCCCATATCCGGCGCATGCGCGATCCCCGGTTTTCGGAAGAGATCGCGGCCATCCTGCCGGGAGAATTCTTCGTCACACGGGAGCCCATGATCATCTACACCGTGCTTGGCTCCTGCGTCTCGGCCTGCATTCGCGATCCGATTGCCGGCGTGGGCGGGATGAACCATTTCATGCTGCCGGCTCCAAAGGGAGACAGCCGCACCGACACCTGGGGCGAATCCACGCGCTACGGCTCCTACGCCATGGAGCGGGTGATCAACGAGATTCTGAAGCTGGGAGGCGTCAAGCATCGTCTCGAGATCAAGCTGTTCGGCGGCGGGAAGATCTATGACGGGGCCATGGACGTCGGAGCCAACAACGCGCGCTGGGTCCTCGATTTCATGAAACGGGAGGGCTTCGTGCCGGCCAAGGCGGACCTCGGCGACGTGCACCCCCGCAAGGTGTACTTCTTCGCCCAGACCGGGCGAGTATTGGTGAAGAAGATCGAGCGGGTCAAAAACGACACGATCTTCGCACGCGAGGCGGAATATCAACAACGCCTGCAACGCGAGGCCGAGGCGAGCGACGTCACGCTCTTCTAACCCGCATTACTCATGAACAGCCGGGCTGTACCCGCAAAGATTGGGCATGCAATTGCGTCAACCGTCAACCGAGGAGACCAGGTCGCGCCTGACGAATGACGGTTGACGAATGACGTGTCTTGAGGGAACAGTTCCGTCACGAATCGTATGAACCATATAGGCTGAAGGGGAAGGCTATGGGCAAGATCCGCACGTTGATCGTCGATGATTCGGCCCTGATCCGGCAGATCCTCACCGAACTCCTCTCCCGCGACCAGGAGATCGAGGTCATCGGCACGGCGCAGGACCCGTTCGTTGCGCGCGAGAAGATCAAGGCCATGAACCCCGACGTGATCACCCTCGATGTCGAGATGCCCCGGATGGACGGGTTGACGTTTCTGGAAAAGCTGATGGCCGCGCGCCCGATGCCGGTGGTCATGGTGAGCTCGCTGACGGAAACCGGTTGCCAGACCACGTTACGCGCGCTCGAGCTCGGCGCGGTCGATTTTGTCACCAAGCCCAAGATCGACGTCCGAGAAGGCATGACCGAGTTGGCTCGGGATCTGGTGGGAAAGATCAAGGCGGCGGCCTGTGCCAACGTGAAGCGCACCGCCTGGAAAGTCAAGGGAGGAGAGCCGTCTCCGACTCCCCAGGCCGCGCGTCTCGCGTCTTCGGGCGCCATGATCAAGACCACCGATACGATCATCGCCATCGGAGCCTCGACCGGCGGCACGGAAGCGCTTAAGGAAGTCCTTGAAGCCCTGCCGCCGAACACGCCGCCCATCATCATGACCCAACATATGCCGGAAAAGTTCACCAAAACCTTTGCGGACCGGTTGAACCAGCTCTGCCGCATTTCGGTCAAGGAAGCCGAGGACGGCGACAGCGTGCTCCCCGGCCACGCGCTCCTGGCGCCCGGCAACTACCACATGGTCCTGGTCCGAAGCGGCGCCCGCTACAGCGTGAGGCTGACGCAGGAAGAGCCGGTGAACCGGCACCGCCCCTCCGTGGACGTGATGTTCGATTCTGTCGCCCGCACGGCCGGCGCCAACAGCGTGGGAGTCATCCTGACCGGCATGGGAAACGACGGGGCGAAAGGACTCCTGGCCATGAAACAGGCCGGCGCGATCACGATCGCCCAGGATGAAGCCACCTGTGTGGTGTTCGGGATGCCTAAGGAAGCGATCAAGCTGGGCGGCGTGGATCAGGTGCTGCCGCTCTCACAGATCGCCCAGGCCGTGCTCGACCGGATCAGCAAGAAATAGCGGGATATTGAGAGAGCCTGCTCAGCGGGTCGCTTTGCTTGGCACGGAGGAAGCCGGCGCTGCCGCGGCGTTGACAATCTGCTCGGTCAATTTGGCAGCCTTGTCGGGTCTCACCTGGGCGAGGATCGCGCCCGCCGTCTTGCTCTTCACGGTCCGCAGCACCTGCACCGCCATCGGAGCCGGCATCTTTTCGATTCTGGCCGCGGCCTCTTCGGCCGGCATGCCCTCGTACATCTTGGCAACCACGTCCAGCTTCGCCTGAACCTCCGCCGCCTGCTGCCCGCGGGTCTTCTTGTCCCGCTCCTCCTTCGCCTGTTGAGCCTGGCGCTGCTTCTCCTCGAAGGCTTGGACCGAGGCTTCGTAACGGGCCAAGAGGTCTTCGAGGTCGCTCTTGAGGTTCTCAAGCCGTTCTATTTCCGCCCGCAGCGATTCCTCCCGGCGATCGAGATGGCGCTTCCGCTGATCCAAGAGATCGAGCACCTCGCGAGGCACGTCAACGGCCGGTCCCTGTAGGCGCAGGTCCTGCGGCTCGCTTTCTCTTGTCTCTTCGCGCCCCCTCCCCGTCTCCCTGTCGTCCGAACCTCTTGCGGGCGGCGCGTCGCGGGGCGACTCGGGAACCGCCTCCAATTGGCCGGCAGAGACCGACGCGATATGCTGAACCGAAACGGCCATCCCCGGAACGCTCGCGGCCAAGACGGACCAGAGGATCAATCGAAGGACATCTCGGCGGACCGGACGGACCTGGGTCAGTGCTTGCTCCTGCTCGCGCATCACGAGGAGTCCCTCGCCCACCGGTGACCGGCCAAGTCGTCGAGCATTCGTTGTTCGAGACGTCGCTGTATCTGCTGCTTCCGGTCGGCCGCCCGTTTCATCACCAACTCGATCTTCCTGCGATCGCGGACGGCCTCCATCAGCTCTGCCTGCTTCTTGGTTCGTCGATCCATCGCCGCGGCAACCGCCCGATCGACGTTCGTCACGGTCATCTGGATGGCGTTCCACTCGCCCAACCATCCGTGCGCCAGTCCCGCCTCGACCCCCCGTCGGGCTTCCGTCAAGAGCCGATCCGCGTCGTCATCCGAGATCCGTTGCCATTGTGCGCGGACCTCGTGGACCTTCTGCACGGCCCGGTCGAGTTCCGCCAGCTCCATCCGCAAAGCCTCCTCGACCTGCACCCGGTACCGGTACAGCCGCGCCCAGCTCATCCCGCCTGCCCGGCCAATTTGATCAACGCCTCGACGGAGGCGGGAAAGCTCGCGCGCTCGTCCTTCTCCTGCCTCAGATAGGCATGGATCGCCTCGATCATGCCGACCGCGCGGTCCAGTTTCGGATTGACGCCCGGCTTATAGGCCCCCACGGTGATCAGGTCTTCGGCCCGCTGATAAGTGGCCATCAACTCGACGACGGTGCGCGCGGCTGCATGGTGAGCAGGCGTGATGATCCCGTGCATGACCCGGCTCGTGCTCTGGAGAATATCAATGGCCGGATAGTGATTCCGCGAGGCCAGATCACGGGACAGCACGATATGTCCGTCGAGGATCGAGCGGGCGGAATCGGCGATCGGATCGTTCAGATCGTCCCCCTCGACGAGAATCGTATAGAGCCCGGTCAGGGTTCCGCTGCCCTCGCAGGTCCCGACGCGCTCCAGCAGTCTCGGCAGCAGGGAGAACACGGAAGGCGTGTAGCCTTTGCTCGTCGGCGGCTCCCCGATCGCCAGGCCGACCTCGCGCTGCCCCTGCGCGAACCTCGTGAGCGAATCCATGAGTAACAGCACGTGCCGCCCCTGATCCCGGAAGTATTCGGCGATGGCGGTCGCCAGGAAGGCCCCGCGAATCCGCACGAGCGGGGGCTGGTCCGAGGTGGAGGCGACGACCACGGTGCGCTGCATCCCGTCCGGCCGGAGATCGCGTTCGAGAAACTCCTTCACCTCGCGGCCCCGCTCGCCGATCAGCGCGATCACGCTCACGTCCGCCACCACGTTCCGGCTCAACATCCCCAACAAAATACTCTTCCCCACGCCGGCCCCGGCGAAGATGCCGATCTTCTGCCCCAGGCCGCAGGTCAGGAGACCGTTGATGGCCCGCACCCCAAGGTCGAGCGGTTGGGTGATACGCCGGCGATGAAGCGGATTAAGCGGCGATTGATAGAGCGGGTATTCGCTTTCCGCCTCGATCGACCCCTTTTCATCAAGCGGCTGGCCCAGCCCGTCCAACACACGCCCGAGCAGTTTGGGCCCGACCGTGACGGACGCCTGCCGCCCTTTGGTCATCAGTCGGCTGGCCGGACCGATGCCGCGCATGTCACCCAACGGCATGAGCATGATGCGATCGCCGCGGAATCCGACCACTTCGGCCGTGAGCGGCGCCGTGCCGTCCTCGCGCGTGACTTCGCACAGCTCCCCGATGGTCGTGGCCGTGCCGTATCCTTCGAGCACGATCCCGGCTGCCTGGGCGATCCGCCCGTGCACGGTCAAGGGATCAAGCCCTTCAAACAAGTCGAGCCGCTTCACGCGCCCTGGCCCTTCCTTAAGGCCTCTGCAATCCTGGCCAACTGTCCGTCGAGCGTCGCATCGACACAGTGCGTCGGCGTCTGGACCAGACAGCCGCCCGGCGCAATGGCCGGATCGGCCTCCAACCGGACCGTCACGGGTCCGTCGCAGACGGCGGCCAACCGATCGTGCGCCGCTTCCAACGTGGGCAGATCGCGAGGATGCGCAAGAATTCTGATGAGCGGGCTCTCCCGTACCCGCTGCACGGCCTGCCTGGCCTGTTCGACGATCAGGTCGCGCTTCTCCTCGGCGCAGGCATGCACCACCTTGCGGGCGATCTCGAAGGCCAACTGGGCCGCCTCCGATTCAACCAGCTTGGGTACGTCGGCACAGGCCTCCGCCAACCGGCGAACAGCCTCGACCAGATACTGTTCCTGCTGTTTGGCCAACACGATCTGCTCGTCGGCCCGGCGTAGCCCCTCTGCTAGGCCCCGCTCGTATTCCTGTGCGCGCGTTGAGGAAGCGCGATGTGATCCCGTCTGGACGGCTTCTCCCCGCTCGTCCAAATCCGCCAGGCGAAAGGCATTCACGTGCAGTCCCTGCATCTTGCAGACGGTCTGCTTCAAGACCCGGTTCTCCTGGCGGAGTCGTTGCATCTCAAGCACGCGCCGGATCGCTATCAGCACGTCGTTGGGTTTGAACGGCTTGGTGAGCATGTCGGCCGCGCCCACCCTCATCGCCTTCACCGCCAACTCGACCGTGCCGTGTCCGGTAATTATGATCGCGACCGCCTTGGGGTCCTTGAGGGTCGCCTGTTCGAGCAGCGAGAGCCCGTCCATATCGGGCAACTGGTAGTCCACCAGCAGGACGGATGCCGGGTGGTCGGCGATGGCCCGAAGGCCGGCCTGTCCGGTTTCGGCCGATCTGACGGCGAACCCGTTCTGCGCCAGCAGGCGGGTCAGGAGTGCTCGCACACTCTCCTCATCTTCAATGACGAGGACCTGCGTCGGCCCGCCACTCCAAGGAAGGGGCTCCTCCCGGGGAACCGGCTCCCCGCCGGTCCCGAACGACTGGAAGGAATCATGCCGCCCGGATGAAGCCGTCACCATCCGCTCGCCTGCGCGATGCCCGTCACCTGTTGTGCCATGGGGCGTTACACCATCGCCTCGGCGCCGGCGCCGCCGACGACGATCTTGCCTTCCTCTTCCAATCGGCGGACCGTCTGGAGGATTTTCTGTTGCGCCCGCTCGATGTCCGTCAACTTCGCCGGCCCCTTCGCCTCCATATCCTCTCGCAAACCTTCCGCCGCCCGGCTCGACATGTTCTTGAAAATCTTGTCCTTGACCGGATTATTCGCGGCCCTGAGCGCGAGGGTCAGTTCTTCCTTCCCCACATCTTTCAGCAATTCCTGAATGCCGCGATCGTCGATCTTGACCAGGTCATCGAACACAAACATCAGCGACCGAATCGTATCGGCCAGCGCCGCATCCCGTTCGGCCAGCTTGGCCATGATGGTCCCGCCGTTGCTCTTGTCCAACCGGTTCAGGATGTCCGCTGTCACCTTCGTGCCGCCGATGCTCATGGATTGCGGACGAGACCGGTCTTGCAGCACCTCTTCCAACACCTCGCTCAGATGCTGCAACGTGTCCGGCTGGACTTCGTCCATCGTGGCCAATCGATGCAGGGTGTCGCTCCGCAGCCCCTCCGGCAGCAGCGCAATCACCTGGCTCGCATGTTCCGGGTCCAGGTGGGCCAAGACCACCGCGATGGTCTGCGGATGCTCGACCCGCAACAGATTGGCCACCGCCTTGGCGTCCATCCATTTCAGCGTGTCGATGCCCGGATAGGTCTCCGTCGTCAACGAACGCATGAGTTGCGTCGCCTTGCCGCTGCCCAGGGCCTTATCGAGCACGGTTTTCACGTATTTCCTGCCCTCGACGCCGATCTCGCCGCCGGAGGCCGCCGACTTGAATTCCTGAATCACCTCGATCTCTTGCTCCTTGGAAATCGACGACAGGGCGGCAAGGTGGGCGCCGAGCTTGCGGATTTCCGTTGGCGATAAGTGTTTCATCACCGCCGCAGCGGCGTCCTCGCCGATCGTCAACAGCAGAATCGCGGCCTTTTGCTCGCCCGTCAGCCGATTCGTCATGGGGCGATCCTATGCGTTATTGTTGAGCCACTGTTTGACGACCAACGCGGTGGATTCGGGATTGTTCTTGGCCATGTCGAGAATCTGAGCATGGTTGGACGATCCGGGGAGGCCTCGACGCTGGCGCCCCCGTCCTCCTCCTGGCCGAACCCGAACTGCGCGTTCACCACCTGCACCTCGTCGCCCCGTTCCGCGTTGTACCCCATTGCTTTCTTCACGATCTCCTCGATCTGCTTCATCTCCTCTTCGGAGCGCGGGATGTATTTCCTCGGCGCCTCCCCTTCGGCCGCAGCCTGGCCGGCATCGCCCTTGACGATTTCATAGCGGCCGTCCACAAGCACGGCGGCGGACAGTTTCTTGACGGTGCCGATCGGCTCCACGATCTTGGAGACCGTCCGGCTGATCTCATAGTTGACGGTTTCGTTCTTGTTCTGGCTCGTGTTCGTGCTGGTCTGGGCCGGTTCCGCATCCTTTCCGGGCGGCACATTCGAGGCCACCCCGGGGACGCCGCCGGATAGGCCGCTCGTGCCCGCTGACTTCTCCTGGGATCGCTGTTCGCTTCGCACGACCTGTCCGTTGGGGTCGTACCGCTCCTCCGTCGTTTCGACCTGGCGGAAGTTCAACAGGCTGGAGACGCGGACCACCGCTTTATTCGCGCCAACGATATGCTCCAACATGGTTTGAATTCGGCCTTCGATGTCCTTTTCAAGAGTCCGCTGATACTCCAGTTGCGAATCCGTCAGGCGCGCCCCCTCGTCCTGCGAGGATCCGGACAACAACCGCCCATGCCCGTCGACAATCGTGACGTCCTGAGGTTGGAGCCCCTCCACGCTGCTCGCCACCAGATGCACGATCCCCTGGATCTGCGCTTTGCCCAGAGACTGCCCGCCACGCAGGCTCAGCACCACGGACGCGCGGGACCGTTCTTGATTCGCGTTGAACAAGCGCCGCTCGGGAATCGAGAGGTGGACGCGCGCCCGCTCGACCTCCGGCATCTGGGCGATCGTGCGGGCTAATTCCCCCTGCAACGCCCGCCGGTAATTCACCTTCTGCACAAACTCCGACACGCCCAACGATGTCCGATCGAAAATCTCGAATCCGAATCCGCCGCCGTGAGGCAGGCCCTGCCCGGCCAATCGGAGGCGGAGATCATGGACCTGCGCGCTGGGCACCAGGATGGACGTGCCTCCCGCGCCGAGTTCGTAGGGCACCTTCATCTCTTTGAGTCGGTCTACGATCGAGCCGGCGTCATCGGCGGCAAGGTTCGTGAACAGCACCTGCATGTCCGGCTGTTGGGTCCAGAGGGCGACCGCGGCGAGGCCGGCGATGGCCGCCGCCAGGGCGACCATGACGGCGAACCGCTGCGTAAGGGGGAGCGTGGCGAACTTCGCAAGCATAGATCAGGCGACCTGCGACGGGTTAAATCTGCATCCGGTTGATTTCTTCGTAGGCGGCCACCAATTTATTGCGGACCTGCATCATCAACTGGAACGAGGCATCGGCCTTCTGCAAGGCGACCATCGTTTGATGGACATTCTCGGTCTGGCCCGTCATCAGGGCGTCGACCGCGCGGCCGGCCTCCAGTTGCACGTCGTTCACCTGGCTGATCGCCGATTTCAAAGAATCCAGAAACTGGCTTCCTCCCCGGCCGGCCTGTCCAGACGGCGTGGCCACCTCTTGGAGGTTCGACGGAGCGATGCCGTGAATCGTGGTCGGATCCATATGTTCCTCCTCGCCGTTATCGACCAATATCAAGCGCCCGGTTCCACATTGCGCGCGTCGCGTTAATCGCCTGCACGTTCGCCTCGTAGGCCCGGGACGCTCCGATCATGTTGACCATCTCTTCCATGACATTCACGTTCGGCATGATGACGTACCCTTTGTCGTTCGCGTCCGGATGCTTGGGATCGTAGATCGATTGACCGGGCTTGTAGTCCTCAATGACGCGCGCGACCCTCACGCCTTGGGGATTGCCGCCCTGTCCGCCGGCGAACGCCCGATTCAGCGCCCGCTGGAACGGAGGGGTGACCGGCGTCGCCTGGAACAGGACATCCCGCCGGCGGTAGGGGCCGCCGTTCGCCGACCGGGTCGACTGCGCGTTGGCGAGATTGCTCGCGATGACGTTGATGCGCCGGCGCTGCGCATCGAGCGCCGAGACGGAAGGAGCAAGGCTTTCAGAAATGTCCATGACTCCACCTCCATACCAACCTTCGGTTGAACCGGCGGCTCTTCGGGCGAAGCCCTTCTTCATTGTCGCCGCCGGAGAAGCACCACCAGTGATTTCTTTTCGTCTCTTTCCATACCAAGCTTCGCTTGAGCCGGCTGCCCTTCAGATTGCTCTTGGCAGCCGGAGACAACACGCCTCAAGTGATTCTCTTCCTCATCTCCTGTTCGCGTGGTTTGCGGTCAGATCGTGCCTCCGCCCCGGGGGCCTCAGCGTCCTTCCCTGATGGCCCCCAGCAGTTGCCGTAACCGTGCACCCATGATCGTCGCCGCAGTGTTGTAATGCATGGCATTATCCGACAGCTTGGCCATCTCGATTTCCAAATTGACCGTGTTGGCATCGAGCGGTAGATCGCCTTCGCCGGTTTCCACCACCCGGCCGGCCGTGCGGGCCATCGCGTCGCCGCGGACACCGAGGTGCCGCCCGTGGGTGGCAATCAGGGAGACTCCCGGCCGGCCTTGGACCGCCGACGCGAGGGCATCCTGAAACCGCATGTCTTTCGACCGATAGCCCGGCGTTTCCTCATTCGCGATATTGGAGACGATGACCTGATGTCGGGCCGCCCGCAAATCCAAGGTCCGCTCGATCAACCGCATGGTCTTGTCGAAAATGGTCATGGCTCGTACCGGTTCATCCCCATCGGCCTTAGCAAGGGCCGTTCCTCTGACGATCCTCAGACCCGGCGCCTGATGCACGGTCCTGCGCAGCCATTCACCGGTTCAACCGGCCGGTAAGGGGCCACATACATTCTCCCCCGGCAGGGCTTGCCACAGAGGGAACATTTTTCCTACCGGCCGCCAACTATCCTATTCCCGCAGAACTCTCCCCCGGTCTCTCGATACTCCCGCAGCTTGTTGCGCAGGGTCCTGACACTGATCCCCAACTGCCTGGCGGCCTTGGTCCGGTTGTGATTCACTTGGGCCAGCGTGCCGACGATCAATTCCCGCTCCATGTCGCGAAGGGACCCGGCGGGCGCGATCTCCACCCGGCTGACCGGATGAACAGCCGGTGCTTGAGCGGGGCTGGACAGTGAATTCGGCTCAATCGGAATGTGCATGGGCTCGATCACTCTATCGACCGCCAGCAGCACGGCCCGTTCGACCACGTTCTCAAGCTCGCGGATATTGCCTTTCCACGTCCGCTTGACCAGTTCTTGTTCCGCCGCCTCTGACAACAACGGCGCGGGCACGCCGTTGCGCGACGCGGCCAATTGCACGAAGTGCCGGGCCAGCAAGGGAATGTCGGCGCGCCGTTCCCGCAACGGCGGCAACGTGACGGGGAACACATTCAACCGATAGTAGAGATCTTCCCTGAATCGTCCCTGCTCGACCTCCCGATCCAGCGGGCGGTTCGTGGTCGCAATCACGCGGATGTTGACCGACACGGGAGCGATCCCGCCGATGCGATCGACCTCCCGTTCCTGCAACACGCGCAACAGCTTGGCCTGCAACGGCAGGGCCATTTCGCTGATTTCATCGAGCAGGATCGTCCCCTGATGAGCCAGTTCGAACTTCCCGAGCTTCCGAATGATCGCCCCTGTAAACGCGCCCCGTTCATGGCCGAAGAGTTCGCTCTCCAAGAGCCCGTCCGGCAGGGCCGCGCAATTCACCGCCACGAACGGCCGCTGCGCGCGGGGGCTGCGGCTATGAATGAATCGGGCGAGAAGTTCCTTGCCTGTTCCACTCTCTCCCGCGATCAGGATCGTCGCCTGGGAGAGCGCCACGCTCTCCACTTGCTTCAACAACCGCCGCATTGCCGGATCGTCGCTCAGGATCGGCCGCGCAGAGGCCAACCGTGACCCCTCCGGCGCCGTCACGTCCCGTCCCGCTCCCGGAAGCCCCGACACCACCCGCTCCAGCACGTCCGTTGCAAAGGGCTTCAACAAGAAATCGCTGGCGCCCAACTTGATCGCCTCGACCGCCGTTTCCACGGACCCGAAGGCGGTCATGACCACCACGTGCGTCTGCGGCGTCCGCTTCTTGATCTCCCGCACCAGGGCGATGCCGCCCAGCTTCGGCATCTTCATATCGGTGAGGACCAGCCAGGGCTTGGCGTCGTCCAACCGGTCCAGCGCGTCGCGCCCGTCCACAGCCTGCAACACCACATAGCCTCGACGGCGCAGGGATTCCGTCAGCGCGGTCCGCATCGCCGGTTCGTCGTCCACGACCAGGACCGTGCGGGTGGCTGTGAGCGCAGCCTCTTCGGCGGGACTTGTCAACATGTGCGCGAGGCCTCCCGCAGGCCGATCGGCCTGATGCTGCGACGGGCCTGCGCACTCAATGCCCGAATCTCTTGCGGCAGCACAACGGTGAAGACGGTGCCCTGCTTGGGCTCGCTCTCCACTTCCACCCGTCCTCCATGCCCTTCCACCAGAGCGTGCACGATGGCCAGCCCCAGACCGGTGCCGTCCTCGCGGGTCGTAAAAAAGGGATCGAACAACCGGGAGAGGTGCGTGGGCTCGATGCCCGTCCCCGTATCCCTGACCGCCAGGTGGACCACCGGTTGGTCCCGCGATGAGCGGGCATGCTCGCTCACCGTGATCGTCAGGGTGCCCCCGTCCGGCATGGCCTCGACTGCGTTCAGAATCAGATTCACGAGCACCTGGCGCATCTGCATCGCGTCGCACCAGAGATTGGGCGGCGCTTCCTTCAGATCCACGGCCGTCGTCACGTGCGACCGGTTCAGGACATGCGCCGCCAAGGTCAGCGACTCGCCCACCAGCCCGTCGGTCGCCTGCCAGGCCTTGTTCGGCTTCGCCGGCCTGGTGTAGGTCAAGAGATTGGACAACAGCCGATCCATGGCCTGCACCGCGAGGGAGATATGCTCCGTATAGGAGCGCAGGATCGGATCCTGCTCCAGGTCCTGCCGCAACATCGAGGCAAACAATTCGACGCTCCCCAGCGGGTTGCGGATCTCGTGCGCGATCCGGCCGACCATCTCCCCCATGGAGGCCAGCCGGTCCCGCCGATGCAACCGTTCCTCCAGCCGATGCAGGTCCGTGATGTCGTGCAGCAGAACCACCGTGCCCGCCGCCTGCCCGCCGTCCCGGTGGGCCGAGGTTCGCGCGATCGTGATCAACGCTCCCGTCTTCGTGACCAAGGGATACGGCGAGGCGCCCTGAAAAGGATGCTGCAAGACGTCCCGATGTCCATCGAGCCCTTGCTCCGCGAGGAACGGCTCCAACTCGCGCCCGAGAATCCCGTCCGGCCCAATGCCCAACAGCCGCGTCGTCGCCCGATTGCAGCGATGAATCGTCCCCTGCTGGTTCGCGACCAGCACGCCGGTGGACAACGATTCCAGAATGGCCTGAAGTTCGCCGCACATGGCCTCGTTCTTGAGGAGGTTGAGGCGTAACGCTTCGTTTCGATCGGCCAGTTCGAGATCCAATCGCTCGACCTTGGCCTGGAGCGCCCGATAGGACTGTTCCAGCGCCGCGGTAGCCGCTCCGAAACTGCGGAAGGCTTCTTGAAGCAGCTCAGCTCCGACCGGCTCTGTCGAGACCGCCTGATCCATGATGCGTCTCTCCTTTTCGTCCCTGTTCGGTTTTGGCGGTGGCAGTGACCAGCGCCATCGCCCGCCTGACGATTTTGTTTCTGACCGCAGTCCTGCCCTTGTCCGCAATCAAGACGGCCTCGGCATATTGCCGTTGCGTCAGCCACAATCTGGATAGTTGGAACCTGGCGAGATCCGCCTCATCGGACGCGGGGGCCAGGCGCACGACATCGCCATAGCGGGCCGCTGCGGCCGTGATGCGGCCGGCTTGCGCCAGCACGCGCGCGAATTGCAGGACTGTCGTGAGGTCGGCAATCGCTCCGACCCGCTCCGCCAGATCCAAGGTCGCCGCCGCCTCCGCATGGGCTCCGAGCGAGGCCTGCGCGTCGGCCAATTGGAGCAACATCTCATTGTACTGGGCGTCTTGCGTCGGCTGGGCGTCGTGCAGCTTGAGCCAGCGTCGGCAGACCTTGACGACACTGCGGGCGTTGCCCAGCCGAGTCCAGGCTTCGGCCAGATACCGCAACGCTTCCATCCGGTAGGGCCCGAGCGGATTCTCCAATTGGTATCGCTCAAAAACTCGCCGGGCGGCGCCCGGATCGTCCTGGTCGAGATAAGCCCGCCCGAGGCCGATCAGCGCCTCCTGCCGCCGGCGCGAGCCGGCTTGCCGATGCAGCACCTGTTGATAGAGTTCAACCGCCCCAGCGCTGAAACCCAGACGACGGTGCGCGTCGGCCCCCCGCAGCACGAGGTCCTCCTCCAAGGCCAGCCAATCGACGCAGCCGTCCGCTCGATGAAAGGCCACCACGACGCGCCAATCGTCTGCGGAGCGAAGGGCTTCTTCCAGCGCCGGCTGTGCCAGCTCGGCCAGGCGCCGGCGCGCCGCCCCCGGCCAGGGATCTCCGGAGACGACGCCGTCACGCCGGCAGGCCGATAGGAAATGGCGAACCGCTTCCTCCTCCTTGCCTTGCGCCTGGAAATGCTCTCCCAGCCGAACCAATGCCTCGCTTCCGAGCGAGTCGAGCGGCTGCTGCTGAGAAATGGCTCTCAGGATCTGGGCCCGCTCTTCGGGCGCCACCGGCAGCGGCGGATGCACTCCAAAGCCCGATTGCACTTCCAAGGCGAGCGCGCGATCACCGGCCTGCATGGCCAGAGCCTTGCCCGCCTCCGTCAGACGCAACCGCGCTCGGTCCGCTTCCGGTGCATCGGGGAACCGGGCAATCACCGTCCGATACAGCATTTCGCTCGCCGAGAACCGGCGGCTCTGATGCAGACTGTCCGCCCATTGCAGCAGGGCAGACGGCGCCCGCTCGTCTCGTGGATACAGATTGACAAACGACGACCAGAGTTGCCGCGCTGTTGCTGCCCGTCCCTGTCCCTGTTCGATGTCGGCCAGTTCCAGCAGACAGGATGGGCAGGCTCTGACCAGATCCGGCCACCGCCTCATGGCGGACTCATACAGCGACGCCGCTTCCGGCAAGCGGCCAGCCCCATACTGCGCCGCCGCCGCGCCGAGCGTCGCCCATTGCACGAGCATTTCCTGTTCGGTGCCGGCACGGACCTGCTGAAACGCATGGAGGGCCTGTTTCCATTCCTGCGCCGCCAGCCATGTCATGCCCAATCCCAGGAAGGCCCGCGCCGCATCCCTGGCATTCATCGATTCCGCCACCGCGCGCTGGTAGGCCGCTTGCGATTCGGCTGTCCATCCCAGCTCCCGGTAAAGATCGCCGATCCGCCAACGGGCCCGCTGGGCATTGGCGGATTCCGGAAAGTCACGGATCAATTCGACATAGGCCTGAACCGCGTCCAGCCGACGTTGGGTTGTCCGATCTTGACGGACGAGGATCTCCGCAAGAAACGCGCGCGCCATCGGGACGACTGTCGGACCGGGAAACTGTTCCGCAGCTTGACGGAAGGCCAGATGCGCGGCATCCCACTCGCCGCGGTCAAAAAATGACAGGGCGCGGGCCAGGTGCAGGTCGGCCGCCTCTGTCAGATGAGGTTCCGCACACGGGCCTGGATCGGGCAGGTCGGACCAAGCTAGGGCTGTCCGGCTTCCGGATTTCTGGACCGGTTCGGGTCGAACCTGATCAGCCAAACCGTCCGACCCAGCGGCAGAGGCGGAGCGGACACAGACATAAGGGAACGGGACGATTGCGATGAGGAGGACCGACAGGGAGGCAATGGTCAGTGGCATTCGCATCAGAAGTACCATCCAGCAACTTCTGTGCCCCATCACAATTGGCGCGATGGCGTAGGAATTCTCGATGTCCTGTCAGAATGCAGACAGGCGGACGTGGGAGACGGTCAAATCATTGACGGCCCCGTCAACGGGCAGGACTCGTCGCGACGGACGGGTTCGTAAGCCGTGAGCGCGGGCTTTCCCCCGAGTCTTTTGCGCTTGAGCTTCTCGACGAGCGTGGTGCGATTGAGGCGAAGGAGTTTGGCGGCTTTGCTAGTGATGCCCTTAGCTTGGACCAGAGCCTCCGCGATCAATCGATTCTCATACCGTTCGACTTCCCGCACGAGATCGATGCCGCCTTCGGCGAATGAGAAGGTCTCGGCTTCCAGTCCTGTGGCAGGTCCCGTTGGTCGTTCGGCCCGCTGAACCACTGGCTCGGGAATATCCTCGATCCCGATCAGGCCTTCCCGCTTCAGCACGATAAGCCGCTCGATGAGATTTTCCAGCTCTCGGATGTTGCCAGGCCAATCGTACCGCGTCAGAGCCCGCAGCGCGTCCGGCGTCAGCCCGGTGATGGAGGCGCGCTTCAGCCGGTTGAAGCGGTCCACGAAATGCGCCACCAACAACGGCAGGTCATTCCGCCGTTCGCGCAAGGGAGGGATCATGATGGGAATGACGTTGAGTCGGTAGTAGAGATCTTTACGAAAGCGGCCCTGGCGGACCGCCTGCTCCAGATCCTGGTTGGTCGCCGCGACAAGACGCACATCGACGGCGATCGAGCGGGTCCCCCCCACCCGCTCGAAACGGCGTTCCTGAATCACCCGCAGCAACTTGACCTGCAACGGCAGGCTCAGTTCCCCGATTTCGTCCAAGAAGATCGTCCCTCGATGGGCCAGCTCGAAACGTCCCGGCCGGGCGCTGTGCGCGCCGCTGAAGGCCCCCTTCTCGTGCCCAAACAGTTCGGATTCCAAGAGCTGTTCCGGAATCGCCCCGCAATTGATCGGAATCCAGGGGCCATGACGTCGTGAACTCCGGGCATGGAGCATCCTCGCCAAGACCTCCTTGCCTGTTCCGCTTTCGCCCTGGATCAAGACTGTGCTGTCGCTGTCGGCGACGCGCTTGACCACCTGCATGACCGCCTGCATCGATGCACTGGTGCCGATCGGGGCGTCATAAGCCGGCGGTTCACCGGGACGCAGGCCGGCACCGGCCTCGCCGCGCCGGCCTTGGCGAGAGCGCGCCGCCCGCTCCAAGGTCTGCGAGAGCAGCGCCGGGTCGAAAGGCTTTGTGATGAAGTCCATCGCGCCGGCGCGCATCGCGCGCACGGCCCGCTCGACGGTGCCGTCTCCGGTCATCGCTATGCTGCAGATCCCCCGCTCCAGCGCGGCGACCCGTTCGATCACGGCCACGCCGTCCATGTCCGGGAGTTGAAGGTCGATCAACAGCACATCGACGGCTTGGTCCTGCGCCCGCTGAATCGCCGACCGTCCGTCGGCTGCGGCGGCAACCGTCCATCCTTCCTCGCTGAGCGTGGCTTGAATCAAGGTCCGAACGGCGGGGTCGTCTTCCACAACCAACACATGCAGTGGTCCCATAACACTCCCTTGTCAGTCGGTGAACGGGCATTGCGGCTCCACACTCCACCCCCTGGGCGCGCGGGGCGCCTGTCAGGAAGCCGCGGCTCACGAGGGGGACGTCGTCGCTGAAGCGAATGTGTGAATCAACGGACAAGAACAAGCATAGATGACGGAGGATGGCTGAGAAGAACCGTTTGGACGGTCCTTTAGCAGGAATATGGCCCTATATGATAGGGACTTATGATTCTATCGTGTGTAGAACTGCTATACGAAACTCATACCGACTTATGGACTTGCTTCCATGGTCTGACCCTGTAGGTCGGCCTGTATCCCATGCGGCTGGTCCAGCACTTTTCGAATCCGATTCGCCAGGGCGTGAGGCGTAAAGGGCTTCTGCAGGAATTCCACTCGCGCAGCGACCACCCCGTGTTTGAGAATTTCGTCATCCGTATAGCCAGACATGAACATGACCTTGAGATCGGGAGACTGGCCGCGCAGATGTTCCGCGAGCTCACGCCCGCCCATCTGCGGCATCACGATGTCCGTCAAAAGCAGATCGATCGCATCCCGATACTGGCTGACAAGCAAGAGCGCTTCCATTCCATCATTGGCCTCCAGCACGCGATACCCTCGCGATCGAAGCGTATCGCGCACCAGGGCCCGGACGGCCGGCTCGTCCTCGACCACGAGAATGATTTCGGTCCCCCGTTGCTTGGACACGTCGTGATCTTCGGTATGGTCCGACGTCACCGGTCCTTCAATGCGAGGGAAGTACATGGTGAAGGTCGTCCCCCGCCCCGGTTCGCTGGCCACGGTAATGAGCCCGCCGCTTTGCTTGACGACGCCGTACACCGTGGAGAGCCCCAATCCGGTTCCCTTGCCCTTCGGCTTGGTCGTGAAAAACGGCTCGAAGATATGGGAGAGCACGCCGGGATCGATCCCGGTCCCGGTATCCGCCACGACGACCTGCACATACCGGCCGGGAGCCGCGTCGAGTTGCCGCTCGCCGAGCTCCTGCGGCCCAAGATCGATGTTGCCAGGCTCGATCATGATCCGGCCGCCTTCCGGCATGGCATCGCGCGCGTTCACGGCCAGATTCAGGATCACCTGCTCAAGCTGGCCGGGATCAACTCGAATCGTCCCGAGGCCGGGACAGGAACGGACAAGCAGTTCGATGTTATCCCCGGCCAGCGTGCGCAACATCTGCATCATTCCCTGCAGCACCTGGTTCACGTCAATGACCTTCGGCTGCAGAACCTGGCGGCGGCTGAACGCGAGCAGTTGCGAGGTCAAGCCCGCCGCTCGCTCGCCGGCTTGCAGGATCTGATCGACGCTCTGGCGCTGGTCCTCCGTCAAGGTGCCGTCTTCGGCCAACAAGCAACCGTGACCGTTGATGACCGTCAGCATGTTGTTGAAATCGTGCGCGACGCCGCCGGCCAGCTTGCCGACCGCCTCCATCTTCTGAGATTGCCGGACTTGCTCTTCCAGTTGTTGTTGCTTGCTGAGATTGCGAAGGAGGACTTGCGCGACCTCATCGCCTGTGCCAGCCGAGGGGGCGGCCCGCAGTTCCACATCCACCCCCTTGCCGTCCAGGCGAAGGCATTTGACGGTGGCTCCGCCGACCGGTTCGCTCCGTTCCAGGCTGCCACGGATCTGGTCGAGCTTGCTTCGATCATAGTCGGGATGCACAAAATCCCAGAGGGATCGTCCGACGAGCATCTCGGCGTTCGCCGCGCCGAATAGATTGGCGGCCTCGCGATTGGCGGAGACGACACGCCCTTTCTGCACTAACACGATGGCATCGGGAAACAGGTCCAGCAGACGCCGGTACCATTCGTATCCCTGGCCGTGGACTCCAACGTGATCCCGGCACGGATCGCCATCGGCGATCAAGCCTCCCACCAGGAGCGGCGCCGTGGACAGGCGGACCGGGAAGACCTTGACGGTCGGAGCGAGCTCGGTGCCGTCCGGAAGGTACAAAGGGGCGATCGTCTTTTCGGAAGCGCCCTCCGCCACTATCTGCGCAGCCTGCGCCTGGACATGTTTCCACCAGGCCTGAAGCTGCGGAGAAGGTTCCGGCGTTCCGTGACCGGCGCTGGCGACAACCAGTCGCCCGAATTTCAACAGGAAGGCAGGGTTGGCATACAACAGGCTCCCGTTTCCTGCCAGAACGAACAGCTTGGCCGGATGCCGGTCCAGCAGGGCCGTAGCCAGTTCACAATCGGCGGCGCCAAATAAGGGCATCGTTCGTTCAAGCCTGGCTAAGCATCAGTGCGTCGAGCGACGACGCGTGGGTTCCCGCAGCGCAGATTAAGCCTGCGCCGTTCTTCTGGTCCGGTTACGATCGTCGCGAGTATGCAGTGGAAGGCACGAGACCGTGAGCCGGCCTCGCCTGCAAAACCGATTCACGCCGGCCTGGCCTGCTTGCCCTGAGCCAATGCGCGAGTCAGCGCATCTCCCAGCCGATGCAGAGAGAATTCTTTCGGCAAAAAATCGACGACGCCCAGTTCCCTCGCCTCATCCTGTGCGGTTTCCGTTCCGCCACCGGTCAGAATGATCACGGGGGCCGCCGGGTTGACGGTCCGAATCTGCTTGAGCACGGAAATCCCGTCCATATCGGGGAGATTGAGATCCAGGATGGTCACCTGCGGCGACTCCTGGACGAACGATTCGATGCCACGCTGCGCGGCAGTGGCTAAGAGGACCTGATGTCCCTTGCGTTTCAACACTGTTTTTAAGAGTTCGAGGACGAACGGCTCATCATCGATCACCAGGACTTTGGCCATACTGATACCCCCTAGGGCTACATCGGCATCCAATCCCTTGTTCTTTAGCGGCAGCGGGGTGCCCCCATGCCGAGCCAGCCTCTGTGGAGCGAAAAACAGGCGCTGATGACGAAATTGGCGAACCAGTCCGTGGGGGAACAGACCGCGGGAATTGCGGAGAGAGGGAAGGGCGTTGAAACGAGACGGGCGGCATGGGGAACCCCATGCCGCCCGTCTATGAGAAATGTAATCGGCCTAAAATTACTCTTTGCAGAAGCTGCGCTCGTAGTTGATGATCGTCCAGGCCTCTTCCTCGGTAATCGCAGCCGGGACCAGGGACACCATGCCGGTTCCCGCGCTGCCGTTCTTGATCACCCAGAACAGCTCGCCGTCTTTCCGCTTCTTGTGGAACTTGCAGTTCGTGAAGTTGCGCGGGCTGGGATTCAGAATCGCACCGGCCGGTCCGTCGCCCTTCCCCTCTTTCCCGTGGCAATTCACGCAGGTGCCCTTGCCCTCGAACAGCGCCTTGCCCTTGGCGATGTTCTCCGGCGTGGCCTCGACGGGATTCTTCATCTGCTTGGCCTCGGCCAGTTGGTCCGCCGGAACGCGAGGCTTCAAGGGATCCTTTTCTTCCGCCACAGACGCCGTGGCGGACACGAACATACCAACCGCGACTAACGCCAGAACCCTAGCAACGTACCCCATCACACTCCTCCTTTGTGGTAAACACTTGACGACACACTCCGTCCGCCCGTGCCGTTGAGCAGCTTTCCTTCTCCCGACAGGCCGCAACAAGGATCACGACAAAAAAGGACGTCGGGCATGAAAGGCGTCGAACTATAGCAACGCCTTCTCAACCTTGTCAACCCGGCGACACGAAGATCGCCGCATCTGACGCGGCGGAGACCCTCGCGACAGCCCGCACCGCCTCGCATTGAGATCAGACTCGATCGACCTGGTCCGAGACAGAGGAACATCAAGAGTCGTGCCGGATTCCATATATTCAAGGCCGCCGGGTTCCAATCACTTGCAGTAAGATCGGCTCCGGATTTGGATTCCAGAACAAACGTTGTGGTGATTTTGTGCCTCACGGCGAGGCCGGACGCCTCAATCGGGGCCGTGGGACAACCAAGAGCCTCGCAAAATCGGCCTTGCGAAGAGCACTGAGGAGAATGGAAGGAGATATGAGGGGGGGGAAACGTTGAAGGCTGGTGCTAACTTTCCCGTTTCAACACGACATCCCGAACGACTCGGCCCGTCTGTCCAAACGGCTTCTGCGGCTTGCCGTTCAACAGGGCTTTGACACCGCCCGCATTGCCGAGCGTGAGGGCAAATTGATCCTGCGCTTTCCAGCGGGCCCGTTCTCCGGGACGGAGCAAGGCCTCGACCGGGCTCCCGCCGTCGATTTGTACCACCACCCAACTAAGCTCGACGGCCTCCAAATCAAGCACCAGCGGTTCTGTCGCGCCCGGGCCTTCCACCGAGAGACCCGCCAGGGGTCCTTCGGATCGCACCGTCAATTCCCCGGGAACCGAGTCCGACGCCATGGCGGGAGGCGGGACCGATGAAGCGGCCGGAGCCGGCGCGGCCGCCTGCGGCGGCTCGCTCGCCTCCCGCGTTGGAGCGGCCGCTCCCTTGCCGGCAGGCCGTGCCTCCTCGACAGGGCCAGTGGAAGCCGCCTTCGTTTCCCTGTTTGCCGACAAGGGCCTTGTGCTGCCGCTTGGGCTGCCGGCGAACTCGGAGGCGGTCCGTTTGATCAATTGCCCGGACTGTTGGCGGGTCAGCAACACCACCAGCGAGGCCACGGCCACGGCTATGGCGATGCCGACCGCCTTGCGGCTCGCGCGACGCCGACGGTCTTCCTCCTCCTGTTTTTGCTTGAGCCGCTCGCGTTCGTTTTGCCGATCATAATAGGACCCCGCCGACTGGACGAACCGTTGCAGCGCGTCCTCTTCATCCAATCCCAACGAACGGGCATAGGAGCGCACAAATCCCCGTGCGAACACCTGATCCGGAAGCCGGGCGTAGTTGCCCTCTTCGATCGCGCGCACGAAGTCGGCGCGGATCCTCGTTTTGGAGGCCACTTCATCGACCGTCAAGCCTTTGGTCTCCCGCACCTGTCGAAAGAAATCTCCGATGGAGTCCATGCCGCTCCCTATCACTAATACTGCTTCATTCGTTGGAGGAGTTGTTCCGCCGCCTGACCGTACTCTCCTCCCTTATCCAGACTCGACACGCGCGTCAGCGCGTCCTTGGCCTTCTGCTCATGTCCCATCTTGTAATAGGCCTGCGCCAGCTCGAGGTTCACCCTGGCCGGAGAAATGCTGGGCGGATTGACCTGCAACGCATCCTCGAACGCGGCGGCCGCCGCCCTCATGTCCCCCTGATGCACCAACGCCCGCCCTAGGTGGAAGCGGGCCAGATCCGGCGTCACGTACAGGGGGTTGGCCAGGGCCTGCTTGTAACTCTTGATGGCTTCGTCCCAACGCCCCTGGCTTGCCTGTACCTGGCCCAGGTACGTGAGGGTCTCGGAATGTTCGGGATCGATCAGCAGCACCTGGCGGAACTCCTCTTCCGCCTCGGCAAACCGCCCCTGTTGCGCATAGATATGGCCCAGCCCGTAATGGGCATCCTTGTTCTTGGGATCGAGTTGGATCGCCTTCTGAAACGACACGAACGCCCGTTGGCGGTCGGTCGTCAGGTTGGCCAACCCTTCTTGGTAATACCCGGCCGACTTCTTGATCTGCTCTTCGGATGCGGCACAACCGACCAGGAGGCCGGCAACGGCCGCGCAGGGAATAATAGACCGCACCGCCCGCGACTTCATCATACAGGAAAGGCCGCTGCTCATGTGGGGAGGTCCTCGAAATGAGTGAGCCGCTTGAATTCTTTGAATCGGGCTTCAATCTCTTTGTAATCCAGGACTCGCAAACGGTCAAGGCTAAAGGCCTCTACTGTAAAGGAGGCCATGACGCTGCCGAAGATCGTGGCCTGACGGAACGCGTCGGGCGAGCGGTTGCCGGTGGCCGCCAAGTACCCGAGGAATCCTCCGGCAAAGGTGTCGCCTGCTCCCGTCGGATCGAGCACCTGTTCCAGTGGGTAGGCCGGCGCCCCGAAGTATCCGCGTCCATCGAACATGAGCACGCCGTACTCGCCCCGCTTGATGACCAGATGCTTGGGGCCCCGGCTCAGGATCTTCTTCGCGACCTGGACCAGATTGGGGTGCTCGCCCAGGGCCCGCGCCTCCCCGTCGTTGATGATCAAGACATCGATCTGTTCCAGGACCTTCCATAAGGCGTCGCGCTTCCCGTTGATCCAGAAATTCATGGTGTCGCACGCCACCAGCGCCGGCCGCGTCACCTGAGAGAGCACTTCAAGTTGCAGTTCCGGGTCGATGTTCCCGAGAAACAGCACGTCCGGCGTTCGATACTGGGCCGGAAGCTTGGGCCGGAAGCTTTCAAATACGTTCAGCTTGGTATCGAGCGTCTGGGCCTCATTGAGCTGATGGCTGTATTGGCCCCGCCACCGAAAGGTTTGCCCGGGCCGCCGCTCCAACCCGGCCAGATCGATCCGCCGGCTCTTCAGAAACGCCAGATGTTTCTCGGGGAAATCCTCTCCGACGACGGCGATCAAATCCACGCTCGTGAAATAACTGGCCGACGTGGAAAAATACGTGGCCGACCCGCCTAGCACCTCGTTCGCTTCCCCGAACGGCGTCGCCACGGTATCCAATGCGACCGACCCCACCACCAGCAGTTTCCCCATACGTCAGCCCCGTCCTTTCTTCGCTTCGATATAGCGGCCGATCAGCAGATGCAGCCGCGTCCGAGCCGCGGCCGGGATCGCCTCCGGCGCGGTGATAATGGCGCCCTTCAGCGCCTGTTGGCACCCGCAGACCGCCTTCTCTTCCAGTTGACCGACCACCTCCCGCAGCAACCGCTTCGCGAGCAGGACATTCTGCCGGAGCACGGTCAAAATCGCCTCGACCTGCACGGCTTCTTCCGTCTCGTGCCAACAATCATAGTCGGTGACCAGGGCGATCGTGGCATAACACAGTTCCGCCTCCCTGGCCAGCTTGGCCTCCGGCATGTTGGTCATGCCGATCACGCTGACGTGCCAACTGCGATACAGATGCGATTCCGCTTTG
The DNA here is from genome assembly GCF_947241125.1 of Nitrospira tepida. Taxonomy (NCBI): domain Bacteria; kingdom Pseudomonadati; phylum Nitrospirota; class Nitrospiria; order Nitrospirales; family Nitrospiraceae; genus Nitrospira; species Nitrospira tepida. The sequence goes on from NZ_OX365700.1 coordinate 3,555,171, forward strand.
GTCGAGAATTGCGGGCCTTCGATGCAGAGGTACGATCCGCCGCGGTGCGCGACGGCCCCGACCGACCGCGTGGCCTGTTCCACGATCTGACCCAGGCGGCCGCAGACCGGCTCCGCCAACCCCACATGGGCCACGACATCCGCATCGAAAAATGTGGAGGCCCGCCGTTTGGTCCAATCCAGAAACTGATCGGGCAACACGACATGGCCCGGTTGGATCGTTTCCCGCATGCTGCCGACGGCGCTGACGGAGAGGACCTGTGAGACCCCGATCGCCTTCAGCGCGTAGATGTTCGCGCGATAATTGATGGTGCTCGGGCTGAATCGATGGCCCTGTCCATGTCGGGCGAGAAACGCGACCCGGCGTCCTTCAAGCTGTCCAAGGATCACCGGCCCGGACGGATCGCCGAACGGCGTCTTGATCCGCGCCTCCCGAACCTGCGTGAGCCCCTCCATCTCATAGAGCCCGCTGCCGCCGATGATTCCGATGTCGGCCCGTGCCTGGCCTGCTCCGCTGCGCCGGCTCATCGCGCTCCCGCCCCGATGGAGGAGAGATCCGTTTGAGACCGGGCCGGCGCCCGACCGCCGACAAGCCGGCTAAGAAAATCGTGGACGAGGGCCGCTACACGAGCGGTCACCTGTTCCGCCGTTTCCTCCGGTGCGATCGTCACCCAATGAACATCCGATTCCGCCCGAAACCAGGTAAGCTGGCGCTTGGCAAACCGGCGCGTGTCCCGTTTCAGCCGGCGCACCGCCTCGTCATAGTCGTACTGGCCCAGGAGATAACCCGCCATCTGCTTATACCCGACTCCCCTCATCGCGCTCAGGTGCGGACCGTATCCTCGGTCGAGCAGGCGCTGAGTTTCTTCTCGGAGCCCGCGGGCCAACATGCCATCGATCCGTTCCTCTATCCGCCGATACAACTCGGCTCGCTCGCGGAGCAGACCGATCGTCACCGATGCATATGGCGATTCGGCAAACCGGTGGGCGCCGTGGATGCCTGACAGGGCCCGACCTGTCCGTGCATACACCTCCAGCGCCCTGATGATCTTGACGTGATCATGCGGATGCAGGCGCGCGGCCGCCGCCGGGTCCACGTCCGCCAGCTTGCGGTGCAACGACTCGGCTCCCTGCGCCCGTGCCTCCTTCTCCAGCCTCACGCGCATCGTCCAGTCCGCCGGAGGCCCTTCACAGAGCCCCCGCAGAAGCGCCCTGATATAGAGTCCCGTCCCACCGACGACCAGTGGCAGCTTGCCCTGCCGGTGTAACCGGGCGATCTCGCTCTCCGCATGCCGACGGTAGAGGCTGACATTGAACGGTTGGTCGGGATCGACAAGGTCGATGAGCCGATGCGGAACCGTGAGCAGCTCTTCCGAACAAGGCTTGTCGGTGCCGATGTCCATGCCCCGGTAGACTTGACGGGAATCCGCCGCCAGCACCTCCGTCTCCAAGGCTTGGGCCAGCCGCAGACCCACCGCGGACTTCCCCACGGCCGTGGGGCCCACCAGCGCCACGACCGGCTTGAGCAAAGGATATTGGTCCGCCGTCAGCACGATTCCCCTATCTCCGAAAGATTGAAGATGGTCCTGTCTCTCACGTGCGGTCGAAGAGGCGGTTGAGATCATCGAACGGCAGACGGAGCGCCACGCGCCGGCCGTGCGGACAGGTCATGATCATGCCCTCTTGCGCCCAGTCTCGGACCAGTTGAGCGATTTCTGGCAACGTCATCGACCGGCCGGCGCGCACCGCTGAATGGCAGGCCAGGGTGGCCGCCACTGCTTGCATCCGCGCGTCGAAGGAAGATGTCGTTCCCCACTCCTCCAAGTCTTCCAACATGCCCTGCACCACCCCGGCGACATCGCCCATGCGCAGGATCGCCGGCACCGCCCGGACGGCGAACGTCCGATCTCCGAACGGCTCGACATGGAACCCGCAGGCTTCCAAATCTCCCAGATACTGCTGCAACTGTTCGGCCTGTTGAGCCGTGGTCTCCACCGGCAACGGTGTCACCAAGGTTTGCGCCTGCACGGCGCGGTCCTGCCAGGCCCGCCACAGCCGCTGAAATAACACCCGTTCATGGGCCGTATGTTGGTCGATCACCTGCAACTCATCCCCGATTTGAGCCAGCAGAAACGTCCGACCGACCTGTCCGAAGGCCATGACATCCGGGATCGATTGACACGCCGGCTCGGTCTCTGTTGCAGATAACCCGGACCGCCTGGCATCCCCGCCGACGGCCGGCCTGGCTGTTCCGGATATATCCGCGGCGACCGAACCGGCAAATAATCCAAGAGTCTGAGAGACAAACCCGGCCGAACCCTGAGCGGAATAGCTCTGATCAGGAATCGAAAGAGCCGGGCCTGCTGCCGCGTCGGCAACGGAAACGCCATCGCCCTGATCTCCCAACGCGGTCTTGACGGCCTGCCGGACCGTCTGGTGAATCACGTCCTGCTCGGCGAAACGCACTTCGCGCTTGGTCGGGTGCACGTTCACGTCGATGCGGGCCGGGTCGACATCCACGAACAGGATGAACTGGGCATGGCGCCCCTTCGCCAATTGGACCCCGTACGCATCGGCGATCGCGTGCAGGATCGTGGAATTCTTCACCGGACGCCGGTTGACGAAGAGTTCTTGGGGGCTCCGGGTCCCGCGAAGGTGCAGCGCGTTGACCGTGACCCCTTCGATCCGGACTCCCGGCCGTTCCCCGCGAACGACCAGCGTCTGATTCAGAAACTGGCCGCGATAGATCTGCACTATGCGATCCCGCCTCGTCGCCACGGCCGCGCAATGCAGGACTTCCTGCCCGTTGTGCGTCAGCCGAAAGTGCACCTGCGGCCAGGCCAGGCTGGCCTGTTGGACGACCTGTGCGATGTGCGAGAACTCGGTGGCCGGCGATTTGAGGAACTTCTTCCGCGCGGGGGTGTTGAAGAACAGGTCGGTCACGTCCATCTGGGTGCCCGGGGCGGCGGCGGCATCCTCGACCGACGTGATCGAGCCCCCGACCACCTCCACCTTGCTGCCGACGGCTTCGTCTCGGCGGCAGGTGACCAGCCGAACCTTGGACACGGCGGCGATGCTGGGCACAGCCTCGCCCCGAAAGCCCATGGTTTGGATGGACGCGAGATCCCGATCGGAGCGCAGCTTGCTGGTCGCGTGCCGCCGAAAGGCCAACAGCGCATCGTCCCGCGTCATGCCTTCCCCGTTGTCGGTCACGCGGATTCGGCTCAGACCGCCGTCGACGACCTCGACCGTGATCATCGTGCCGCCGGCATCGAGACTATTATCGATAAGCTCTTTGACCACGGCGGCCGGACGTTCGATGACCTCGCCCGCAGCGATGCGGCCGACGACCTCGGCAGGCAGAATCCTGATTTTCGCCTGAGGGCTGCCCGTCATCATGGCCTGTGGTGCATGGTCGCTCGGACCGTCCGAATTGCGTGCGAGGCGGCGGCGAGCGTTCCGCCGGCCGGCGGATTATCGAAGCTCGGCGAGACGGTTCTTGGCAAGCTTGGCTTCTTCGGACATCGCAAATTCTTCAAGCACGCGCTTCAAATACTTCTTGGCCTTTCCCGTATCGCCGGTTTCCGATGCGGACAGGCCGATCTTATAGAGCGCCGCCGGCACCTTCTCGCTGCCGGGATGTTCGGTGACAACCTGCTCATAGGCTTGGATCGCCCGGACATAATCCTTCAAGTTGTAATAGGATTCGCCGAGCCAATAATACGCGTTCGGAACCAAGGACGCGGTCGGAAAATCCTTCACGAATCTCTGAAAGCCGATCACCGCCATGTCGTAACGGCCGTTGAGATAGTCGTTGTAGGCGAGATTGAACGCGGAAGTCGGCGAGAGACCCGGCACCCCGGGCAACAGCGGACTTGTCTCGGGAGTTGGCGACGGCTTCGTCGGCTTGATGCTCTTGCCCAGATCCGTCGCGGGAGGCGGTTCGACCTTCGAGGACAGGGACGGCGTCCCAGACCCGGGTGATTCTTCCAGCCTCGCCATCCGGCTTTCCAGTTTTGTCAGACGGGCCGCGAGATCGTCAAGCCGCTGCCGGAGTGGATCCGCGTCCTTTTCCTTGACGGCCTCCAACGTTTGAACCCGCCGCGTGAGTCCCTCCAACCGCTTTTGCTCCTGATCCTGCGTCTTCACCACCGCCCGGAGCTCCTCCCGGATATCCACAAAATCCGAATGCTTGGCGCAACCGGAGAAGAGCAGGCCCACGGAAAACACCATCAGCAGACTCGTCGCACTGACTAACAATCTGGAACCGTGCATCGCGAGGTCAATGCTCCTTCTTGAGTTGCGCGAGCTTCTCGGTGGCCTTGCCCGCTTCCTGGCTGTTCGGATAGCGCGACAGCAGTTGCTGCAATGTGGCCGTCGCCTTGGCGCGGTCCCGCAAGGCCAGGTAGGCATAGCCCTTTTTCAAGATCGCGGAGGGGACCTTCTCACTGTGGGGGTAGTCGCGTTCGACTCGTTCATAGGCATCGATGGCCCGGCGGTAATCCTTCTGGCCGTAATAGGATTCGCCGAGCCAAAAACGGGCGTTCGGGGACAGATCGGAATTCGGATAGTCCGACAGAAACGCCGCGAATCCTTCCTGCGCGCCGGGCAGATCCCCCTCGCGCAGGCGCCCCAATAATTGTTCATAGCGTTCCCTCGCAGGATCGCGTCCGGTCGGCCCTGAAAAACTGGCCGGCTGCGGCGGCCGTTCGCTCGGTGCCGCTACCCGCGGGGCTGCGGCTTTCGCCTGAATCGAGACCTGGTCGTTGCTGTTCGACGAGGCCGCGGGATGGTTCACCGGCGCCGGTGCAGGAACCGCATGGGCCGTCCGATCTGCGAACTGCTGCTCCACCCGCTTGGTGAATTCCTGGACAGCCGTGAGGTACTTGGTGAGCTCGTCCAGGCGCCGGTCCTGCTCCTCCAGCCGGCTGACGACCTTGGCGTATTCCGGCCCCTGCTGCTCCACCCGTTTGGTGAATTCCTGGACACCTGTCACATACTTGCCGAGCTCGTCCAGGCGCCGGTCCTGTTCCTCCAGCCGGCTGACGAACCTATCGCCGGCCGACTCCAGCGCCTTCGCGACAGTGTTCACGCTCTTGTTCACGTCCTCGAGATGCGCGGCCGTCGTCTTATTGACCTCATTGACGTGAGTGGTCATCGACTTCATATCGGCGTCGAGTTTCGCCGACAAGCCGTCGAGCCGCTTGGCCAACACCGACGCTTGCTGGTTCACCGATCCGGACAGATCGGTCGCGACCTTATCCTGGTTGACGATCTTGTCGCCCAATCCCGAGAGGGCCTGCTTAAAGTCACCCAAGGCCTGCCTAAGATCCGCCACATTCTTGTCTTGCGCATCCAGCTTCTGGGTCAAACCCGCCGACTTGGCCTCGGCGTTTTTGATGTCCCGCTGTTGTTCGTCGAGGCGCTCGCTGACTTTTTCCAATCGCTCGCTGACCTTCTTGAAAATATTCTCCGTCGTCGCCAGCCGGGCGGCGATTTCGTCCAAGCGGATCGACAGCTTGGCCACCTGCGCGGTGGAATCGCCGGACAGTTTGCTCAGATCCTTGGTGACCGCCTCCTTGAAGTCGTTCCGAAACCGCTCCTGGTCGCTCCGCAGCCGATCCTGCTCCGCCTTGATCTCGTTTCGGAACCGGTCCTGCTCCAGCTTGAGTTCCTGCCGCGAGGCCGTCACCAGATTGGACTGTTCGGTCAACTCCTTTCGCAGCTTGTTCGCGGCCTGGGACAACTCGCTGCGGATGTCGTCCTGCGACCGCCGCAGCTTATCCTCTTCATGCGCCCGCTTCTCGACGTCGCCCCGGAGCGCCGCCAGTTCCCGCTCGCGAATCTGGCTGATATCTTCGTTCAGTCGCGCGCGGGTTTCCCGCACGATGCGGTCCATCTCGGTTTTCATCTCGGCCTTGGATTCACTGATGCTTTTCTGGAGTTCGGTCTTGGACTCACGTATGCTTTTTTGCAGCTCGAGTTTCTGATTCTTGACATCCGCCTGCTGGGCGAGACACCCGGCGAGGACGAGACCACTCAGCCCGCCGGCCGCCGTCAGGCTCCACTTCCAGACTGCCTGCGCGATGAGACTCATGCGTCACCCCCCTCCACCGACCGCGTTGCTCGCGATGGGCTCATTCCGGATCATCCTGATGCACCCCGATCCTGCCGGCAGGCGCTACTTCTTCCTCACGACCAGATGGCCGCGGCGATTCTGCTGGTAGCAGCTCTCGGCATGTTCGTGGCAGAAAGGCCGCTCCTTGCCATACGAGACGACCGACAATTGGTTGGCCGCCACCCCCAGCTCTACCAGGTAATTTCTGACGGCCTTGGCCCGTTTTTCGCCCAGCACCAGGTTATAGGCCGAGGTACCGCGCTCATCGCAATGGCCCTCGATCTTGACCAAGCTGCCGGGGTTTGTTCTGATCCAGTCCGCATCGACCGCCAACACGCGCCGGCCCTCTTCATTGATCTGCCAGCTATCGTAGGCAAAAAACACGTCATGCAAACCGGAGGCTGCCGAGGCCAATTGCTCTTGCCGCAGTTCCTCAGTCTGGCGTGCCGCGCTTTCGGACGGCTGCACTTTCGCCAACAACGGGCCGCCTCCGAGCCGCTCTTCAGCCGGAGCGCCCCCCGATTTCATGGAATCCAATCCGCTCAGATGGCCCGTGTCTCCGGCCGGATTGCCCGGCGCGCTTCCCATGTCTCCGCCTGACATGGATAGGCTTGGAATGTTGGAATTATAGTCCGGTTCGATCGTGCGTCCGGTTCCGCCCGACGAATCGGGCATCCTGCCCATCCCGCTCGTTGATTCCGGCGTCCCGCTCGATGAATCCGGCGTCCCTCCAGGTCCGATCGGTTGCTCCGAGACGCTGCCGGTCCCGAACCCGCCTGTCCCGGCGCTCCCGCCTCCGCCGCGTTTGGCCATCTCCGACGACTTGGAGCCGGAACTGGCTTGCACGGATTTTTTGGAACATCCCGGGGTCGTCAACAGCAGCAATCCGACTGCTGCGACAAGGCTGATGGTGACACACGATATCTTCATGGCTGCACTCCTCAGGTGAAAGTAAAGAGATGGCGTTATCGGTCGGGTCATCCTCAACGCCCGGCCGGCCTCAGGCAGGAGACCACGTCGGAGAGCTGTTGTGATGCCCGTCGAAGGTGATGCGTTCGATGTCTTTTCCGTCAGCATTTATCATATAGATGTGGCTTTTCCCATCAACGATGGAACTGAATACAATGTGCCGCCCGTCGGGCGACCATGACGGCGAATCGTCGAGTCCGGAGCCGGTCGTGACCTGTTCCCGCCGCTGGCCGTCCGGGCTGATCAGGCAGATTTTGTATTCGCGACGCGGCGTCCGGCAGACATAGGCGATCCAGTTCCCCTTCGGCGACCAGGCCGGCGCCGCGTTGTAGTCGCCCTCGAATGTCAAGCGCCGGACATTGGAGCCGTCGGCGCTCATGATGTAGACCTGCGGCCCCCCGCTTCGATCCGAGACGAAGGCCAGCTCGCGGCCGGTCGGAGACCAAGTGGGCGAGAGATCCCCGGCCTGATTCGTCGTCAACCGCTCAAACGCCTTGGTCCTGGTATCCTGCTTGTAGATTTCGGAGTTGCCGTCCTCGCTGGAGGCAAAGGCCAAATAATTCCCGTCCGGTGACAGCGCGGGGGTGATGTTGAGGCCCTTTTTGGAGATCAACGTCCATCGCTTGCCGGTCGCCAGCTCGATCATGTCGATGTCCTGAGTGTTGCGGCTTCGATAGGCGGTGAAAATCAGAAACCGGCGGTCGGCCGACCATCGGGGCATGAGGTTGAGGTACCCGTCGGCTGTGACTTGCCTCGGATCATGGCCGTCATAATCCATGACGAAGAGTTCCCGCGCCCCTTTCTGTTCAGAAACATAGGCGATCTTCGTCCGGGCGATCCCCTGTTCGCCCGTGTACCGAAACACCAGCTCGTCGGCAAAACGATGGGCGATCAGGCGGGCCACGCCGGTCGCCCCGACATACCGCTTGCCGCTGATCACCTCATCCGTGCCCCCATCGTAGACGTAAGCATCGACATGCGCGTCGGTGTTGTTGCCTCCGTCCTTGGCGGCCGCCTTCCCCCATACCAGCACGGAAATGCCGTTGTCCGTAGCCTGCTTGAACACCGCCTTCTCGTCGCCCTTGAGTTCCCGCACCTTGATGCCACGGCTCGGCAAATCCACGACGTCGAAGATCAATGAGCGGCGCAGATCAGCCTTCAACACCTCTTCGATGCGACTGCCCAGCCATTCGGACCCGTTGCTGGCCCGGAACCCCACGACCCCGAGCGGAATCTTCTGAAAGTCCGGGCGCGTCGCTTCCAGAAAGACATCGGTCGCCCGCGATTCAAAGATCGAGGCCACCCCGATCATCGCGATCATCGCTCCACCGATCAAGAGAGCACGCATGAGCATTACCCCGTAGAGTCTCCGACCACGAAACTGAAGTGCGCGTCGAAATAGGCGCTGGACAGGTCCTTGGGAAAAGGCGGCAGCGGGTCCGCGTTCAACACGGCCCGCTTCCCGGCCAGGTCATAGTACACGTTTCCGGATGACTGCTCGACAACCACCCCGCTGACGGCGCCGGTGCGGCTCAAGCGAAACCGAATAACTACGGTCAGGGACTTGCCCGCCATCTCGACCTCATGAGCAGTCCAATGCTGGCTGATCAATTGTTGCACTCTCGCGAGATAGGCGTTCGACCCGGGCCCAGCGCCGGGGACGTTGATCGTCATTTCCGGACGGGTGCTCGCAAGCTTGGACATTGCCGCGGGAGGAACCGGCTTCGATTCCATCTCTTCATGCTTCACGCTCTCGCGCGGTCGCGTGTCAACCGTCTTGACCGTCGCGGTGCTGAAGGCCGGACTCTCCTGCGGCTTGGGCAGTGGCTGTTCCTTGGCTTTCTTGAGTTCCCGCTCCAATTCCTGCTGAAACTCGTCGGACAGGGATGCCCGCCGCTCACGCGGCTGCGGGCGATCCTCGACAGTCGGTGGCGGGACGGCAGGCAATTCCCTGGTCTCCGGCACCTTCAGCTTGCTGAGCAGGGATGTCACGTCCGTCCGCGTTCGGTCAGGCACCCGCTGGGGCCTGGCATCCGGGATCGGCTGCGGCGCGGGCGCCACCGGCCGGTCAGGGCTGAGCTCCCCGAACTTCGGGACTTCGCGAGGGAGATCGAAGTCCTTCAATGCGCCGCGAAACGGATTCTCCGCTCCGCGCTTCGGCCCGGAGACCGGAGGAGCGGGCGGAGGCGCGACGGGCTCCAACCTGGGCTGCGGAGGAACTGGCGACACAGCCGGCAATTTCGGCGCCACGGCAACCGGGGGCGGAGCCTTCTGGATCGGAGCGGGAGCCTTCTGGATCGGCCCCGGGGTCTTTTGAACTGCAGGCGGGGGCGGAGGCAAGGTCGGCGCAGGCTGCAGCTCTGGCTTGTTTTGTGGTTGCGTCACCGGTTTGGGCGGGGTTTGACCCACAGGCGGCTGACTCTTCTGCACGGTTGGCTTGGGTGCAGGCGGAGCCGGCGGCAAGGTAATCAACGATACCTGGACGGCAGAGGACAGGGGCCGTTCTCCGGTCTTAAACGACATGAGGGCAAAGACGAGCAGGAGTGCGAAATGGAGCAGCAGCGAGAGGGCGAGCGGACCGGTGACCGGTTCGGCTTTCCCCTTAGGCCCGCCCAGGGGCAGGACGAACGGCAAGGACTGTGACGACGATTGAGACCGCGCGGCCATCTGCCCCATTGTTTCCAACCGCCCCCGACCTCGGGCCGAAAGGCGCGTCAGCGCTTTCGTTCTCCGACCTTGGCTGGCTCCTCGGTGACCCGCTCGCTCCCCGTTGGTTCCGTCACCATGCCCATCTTTTCGATGCCGGCCTTCTTGACCCCGTCCATCACCTGCACGACCGTGCCGTACGGCACGTCCCGATCCGCCCGCAGAAACACCGATACGTCGGCATTCTGCTCCTTGGCCGAACGGAGACGCCGCTCAAGCTGCGCGACGCTGATCGGGTCCTTGTCCAGGTACAGCTTCTGATCCTTTTCAATGGTCAGCACCATCCGCACTTCCGGTTTGATGGTGTTGCTGGCCGAGGACGGCAGCTTGATGTCGATCCCCCGGTAGAGCATGGGCGCGGTGATCATGAAAATGACCAACAGCACCAGGACGACGTCTACGAGCGGGATGACGTTGATCTCGGCCATGAAACGCCGATGGCGGGATTCCATCATCACGAGGCCGCCCCCCTGGCTCCCGTGCGTTGCAGCAACGAGTTCAACACCTCCACGCTGAAGGTCTCCAGACGGAACGCCATCCGTCGAATGCGCGAGAGGAAATAATTGTAGGCGACCACCGCCGGAATAGCCGTAAACAACCCCATGGCCGTCGCCACCAATGCCTCGGCCACGCCTGGCGCCACGGCCCCGATGCTGGCCGTCCCCTGTTGCCCGATTTCCCGAAAGGAATCGATGATCCCCAGCACCGTCCCCAGCAACCCGATGAAGGGGGTGATGTTGCCCGTGGTCGCGAGAAAGGGCAGATAGGATTCCATCTTGGCCAATTGTCCCTGCACGATATATGCCATCGAACGCTCAAGATAATGCCGGTCAACTTGATTGATGTCCGGTGGGCCAGGATTGTCTTTGTGCGGATTCCCGCCGGCTTCGGGCAGTTCCGGCAGCCGATCCAGGACGTTCAGGAGCACGGCCGCCGACGGGCTGTCCCCGGCCCGGCGCGCCTGCCGTCGCATTTCCTCCACATCGTTCAGTTTTGCAACACTCGACAGGAACCGTTGATCCTCGGCATCGCTCCGACGGTAGACCCGAAGTTTATAGAGGATGATGGCCCAGGACAAAACGGAAAACCCGAACAAGAAGAGCAGAATGATTTTGGATACAAGACCGAGTGAACTAACGAGTCCGAGGGGACCGGCTTGCAAGTTCATTCCCTTTTAACGTCCCTCCTGTACAGCTCGCGGGATACTGTGCACCGGTCGCGTACATAATGTCATCGATCTGAAAACAAAAATGGCGGGGCCGACGGGATTTGAACCCGCGACCTCCAGATTGACAATCTGGCGTCCTAAACCAGGCTGAACGACGGCCCCGCAATGGATGGAGAAAGCTTGGCGACTGCGCGGTGCGAACTGTGGATGCAGATCGATGGTCAACGCAGCCCGAAATCAGCTCGTCAATAGGTTGAATACGTTGTTTGGTAGTCTTCTATTCCTGGTAGGCGGAACAGGGATCGAACCTGCGACCTCTGCCTTGTAAGGGCAGCGCTCTCCCGGCTGAGCTATCCGCCTAAAGTTTTGTAATCACCGATAGTTGCGCATGCTATCAAGTCGCCCCTGCGATGTCAACCGATCCGCGACATCGTCTGGGCGTCGCGGCCATCGCGCCAATGCCGCAATTCCTTGGCTTCGGCGGCCGACGCCCTTCGTTCACGATCCTCCAACGGGATGCGGGCGCCGCGCCGATCCCCGGCGTCGCGGGAAGAACCGGTCGTGCACCTGTTTCAGCCGTTCCCGTTCCACATGCGTATAAATCTGAGTCGTCGCCAGACTCGCATGTCCCAGCATCGCCTGAACCGACCGCAGATCTGCGCCGCGATCCAACAGATGCGTGGCAAAGGAATGTCGCAGCACATGGGGAGACAGGCGCGCCGTGATGCCGGCTTGCCTGGCGCGGCGTCGGAGCAATTTCCAGAATCCCTGCCTGGTCAAGGGGCCGCCGCGGCGGGTCACGAACAACATCGGCGAAGTACGCCGTTTTAGCAGCAGCCCCCGCGCCTGGGAAAGATACTGAGCGAGCTTCCGGTGAGCCGTTTCGCCGATGGGCACGATGCGCTGCTTGCTCCCTTTCCCCGACACAAGCACATATCCGACTTGGAGGTTCAGCCCGGCAAGAGGCAGCGCCACCAGTTCCGACACCCGAAGTCCGGATGCATAGAGCAGCTCGATCATCGCATCGTCCCGCGCCGCTTCCGGACCGCCGGGAACAGGACCGTCGAGCAGGGCTGCCACCTCCTGTTTGGTCAAGGTACGGGGGAGTTTGACGCCCGTCTTCGGCGCGCTCAAATGTTGGGTGGGATCGTCCCGACAGAAACCTTCTTGGCGCAGGAACCGATACAATCCGCGGAGCGTGGCCAAATACCGAGCGCGGGAAGAGGCGGCGGCGCCGCCCTTCGCGACCTCGGCAAAAAATTCCGCCAAGACGGAAGGCGTGACATCGGCAGGATCCGACCACTCTCGTTTGCGAAGATACGAGAAGAATTTCTCCAGATCCAACCGGTAGGACTCCGCCGTATTGGCGGCCAGTCCGCTCTCCACCCGCAGATACCGCACGAACCGATCAGTCCAGTGATCGGTTCGATCCTCCTGCCCCGCGTCGTCCTCGCGTGCGACAGAAGCATCGACGGGACGCCGGTTCCGGGCCGCCCGTATCGATCGTGTCGGATTCCTCATCGACGGTCGAATCCTGTTTGCGACTATAGCGAAGCGCGACGCTCAACACAAACACGAACTCCATTTCGTTCTCCTCGCGCGTCGTATCGTACGATTCCTTGACAAGATTTCTCGTGCTTACCTATAGTCACCTTCGTCGCGGCGAGTGTCGCCATGTTTACGTTCCCATGCCTTCCATCTTGCTCCGACCGTCCCGACTGCTCCGAACCACGGTTCCCGACCGGCTTGCCCGGACGGCCGGCCTGATTCTCATCGCCGTCTTCTGCCTGCTTGTCCCGATTCCGCTGGCGGCCGCCCCATCACCGCCCGGGCCGACCGATGGCGCACGGACCCAACTAAGCCGCGCCGCCGCGACGATGGACAAGGCCAAGCGGCTTATCGAATCCCAGCGGCCCGACGAAGCACTGGCGCTGCTCAAACCGTTCGTCAACCTCTCGCCCCGCCCGGCGCAGGCCGACCAAGCTTATCTGTTGATGGCCGCCGCCTACCGCGGAATGAACCAACATGCCGAGGCCGTCGCCGCGCTCAATTTTTTCCTGAGTGAGTTTCCGACTTCGCCGCTGCTGGACCGCGCGAAAATGCTCCTGGCCACGGAACACGCCGCGCTGGGACATTCGGACCAGGCCTTGCCGCTCCTTGCGGAAATTCGCAGCCAGACCGCCGATGTCGCCACCAAGCGGGACGCGTTGCTCTTGACCGGCGACATTCTGGCTCAAAAGCGCGATAGTCACCGCGCCATCCAAGCCTGGCTGGAGGAAATGGAACTGGCCCAACCCGAGCAACGCAGCGGCACGGCGGCCCGCATCCAGGCGCTCATCCGCGACAAGCTGGACCGACGGGCGCTCATGCAGGTCCGCGACACCTATCCCACGTCTTTTCCCGGCGATGTCGCCCTGATCCGGTTGATCGAATGGCATACGGCGCGCGGCGAGGACCATTTGGCCGAACGGCAACTGCGGTTGTTTCTTCAGCGATTCCCTTCGCATGATTACGCGGCGAAGGCGGCTGATTTGCTGAACGGCCTGGCCGCAAAACTCAAATCGAGCCAGGCCGTCCTCGTCGCGCTGCTGCCGCTCAGCGGCAAGCTGGCGCCGTTCGGGACGGAGGTGCTGAACGGCATTCAGCTCGCTCTGGAGAAGGCCAAGGAGGTGCACGGGCAAACGTCCGTGGGATTGATCGTCAAGGACTCCGCCGCGCCCCGCGGCGGGCTGGCCCAGGATCTCGCCGACACCCTGGAGGAGTATCATCCTGTTGCCGTGATCGGCCCCCTCCTGTCGAAGCATCTGCCCGTGGTCGCCGAGGTGGCCGCGCGCACGGACACGCCGGCGATCACGCCGTCGGCCACCGCGGCCGATGTCCGCCGCTACGGATCGTGGCTCTTCAGCACGGCCCTGACCTATTCTCATCAAGCCAAACGCCTCGCCTCCTACGCGACGGAACAGTTGGGATACCGGCGGGTGAGCGTGCTCTATCCCGACACACCCTACGGCCGGGAGTTGGCCCAGCTCTTCAGCCAAGAGCTGATCCAACACGGCGGCGAAGTCATTGCGACCGAAAGCTATAAGGAAGGCGATACCGACTTCGGCCAGGCGATCAAGCGGCTCAAGGCCCAGGATCTCAAGAAATACGGGATGACGACCCCGGTCGTCACCTCCAAGGGCCAGAAGCGCGATCTGTATTCGCCGGGATTCGACGCAGTCTTTGTCCCGGGCCGGGCGATGGATATCACGCTCCTTTCCCCTCAACTGGTCTTTCACGACGTCAAGGTTCCGCTGTTGGGCACGAGCAGTTGGAACGCGACGCCCGCGCCGACCGTCAATGAGCCGGCCTTGGAGGGATCGGTGTTTGTGGACGGATTCTTCAGCGAGAGCCCCGATCCGGCCGTGCAAGAATTCGTCGACCGGTACCGGCAACGATTTCAAGCTTCTCCCACAGCCTTTGCCGCGCAGGCATTCGACGCCGCGGGGGTCGTGCTCGATGCCCTCCGGAAGGGTGCAACCTCGGGTCAGGCCGTGAGAGAATATCTCCAAACGCACCCCGATCTGCCGACGCTCGGCGGGCCCGCGCATTTCGATGGGTCCGGCACGCTCGTCCGCCGGATCTTCGTCATCGGCATCAAGGGCGGACGCTTGGTGCAAATCGAGTAACCCATGGCCGCGTTGTCTCAAGTCCTCCACAAGATTTCTTATATGGGCCTGCCGCTGCTGTTTGCCATGGTCCTGCATGAATTCGCGCACGGATGGGTGGCCAACCGGCTGGGCGACCCCACCGCCCGCCTGCAAGGCCGCCTCACGTTGAATCCGCTCGCGCACATCGATCCGCTCGGGACGGTGCTGGTGCCGCTTCTCTGCCTGTTGATGCCGGGCGGGTTTTTCATCGGCTGGGCGAAGCCCGTCCCCATCGATCCCCGGAACCTGCGGCATCCGCGCCGCGACATGGCCTGGGTGGCCGCGGCCGGGCCCGCCATGAATCTCGTGCTGGCCGTTCTCAGCGCCGCCGCGTTCAGCGCCTTCCTGAGGCTGGATCCGACGGTGGGTGAATTCCTCTCCCGCCCATCAAGCGCCAGGCGGCAGGATCTCGCGGGCATGGCGTTGCTCCCGCTCGCCGTCATGTCGCTCTATTCCGTGCTGATCAACGTGCTGCTGATGCTGTTCAATCTGATCCCGATCCCGCCGCTCGACGGCGGCCGGATCTTGACCAGCCTGTTGCCGCCCCGGCCGGCGCTCGCGCTGGCCCAACTCGAACCCTACGGCATGATCCTGATTTTTGCGCTGGTGTTGCTGGATCCGCAGATCCACGTCATCGGCACCGTCACCGGTCCGCTGACGGATCTGACGGCCAACACGATCGTCCAACAGGTCCAGACCCTGACCCGAGGTGTCACACCATGACGGAGACTCCACGCAAGCGCGTCCTCAGCGGCATGCAACCCAGCGGCCTGCTCCACCTGGGCAACTGGCTCGGCGCGTTGGAGAACTGGAAGGTGTTGCAGGCCGACTACGACTGTTTCTTTTTCGTCGCCGACTGGCATGCGCTCTCGACCAACTACGAAAACACGAGCCGGCTGCGCGAGTTCTCTCGGGAATTGATCATCGATTGGCTGGCTGCCGGCATCGATCCCGCCCGCGCCACCGTCTTCGTGCAGTCGCGGGTGCCGGACCACGCCATTCTCCACCTGCTGTTTTCGATGATCATTCCGATCTCCTGGCTGGAGCGGAACCCGACCTACAAGGAAAAGCAGGAAGAGATCAAAGAACGCGACTTGGCCACCTACGGCTTCCTGGGGTATCCGGTGCTCCAGGCCGCCGATATCCTCATCTACAAGCCGGACTTCGTGCCGGTCGGCAAGGATCAACTGCCTCATCTCGAATTGACCCGCGAACTGGCCCGCCGCTTCAACAGCCTCTATCGTCCCGTGTTCCCGGAGCCGATGGAACACCTGACCAAGTTTCCCAAGGTCGCCGGGACGGACGGGCGGAAGATGAGCAAGAGCTACGGCAACACCATCAACCTGTCCGACCCGGAGCCGGTGGTGCGGCAAAAGCTCAAGACCATGGTCACCGACCCCGCGCGCGTGCGTCGCACCGATCCCGGCAACCCGGATGTCTGCCCGGTCTATGACTTCCACAAGATCTTCTCGCCTCTGCCCGTCATCGAACAGATCGATCGGGAATGCCGCACCGCCGCCATCGGCTGCATCGACTGCAAAAAACTGGTGGCCGACGCCATCGTCGGCCGCATGCAGCCGATGTGGGACGCCCGTGCGGAGTTGATGAATAAGCCTGGACAGGTGGAGGAGATTGTGGCAGAAGGAAGTCAACGCGCCGCAACCGTGGCCCATCGGACGCTCACAGAGGTCCAGGAAGCCATGAACATCTAGCGGCCGCTGTCATCGCGCGACGGGACCGGCCGAGAGGCCGATCCTCCTACTTCACATGCGATCCATGTTCCGCTTCGGCCTTCCAATCCTCAGCCTCTGGACGCTGCTCTCCGGCTGCGCCTCGTTGATGCATGGGGACCATCAATCCGTGACGTTGTATACGGACCCGCCGGAAGCGGACATCCTCCTCGATGAGCGCGTCCACGTGACCGCCCCCGGAAAGGTGTCACTCAACCGGAAAGAGGACCATACGGCAAGGATCGAAAAGGCGGGCTACGAGCCGGTGACGGTTCGCATCGAGCGGGGCATGTCCAACTGGGTCTACGCGGACGGCATCTGCCTGATCTTCATCTACTGGTGCGTGAAAAGCGACCGGCAGGACGGCGGGTTCTGGACCTTCGACGACGAGGTCCATGTGCGACTCGCCCAACAGCGCTCGGTTTCACAGTCCTCGTCTCCCCCTGCCGAACAATGAATCCCGTCCCCTCCTGATCGGCCCGCTCACCCCCTCGCACGCCCTGCCGGCGGTAGCTTCGTCCGCCAATCATCTCATCGGGCCAGACGTCGCCGCGCATGTTGCTCAGGCAGCCGTTGTCGGCAGGGAGCCGGCCGGCATCTGTTGGAACGGCACTAAGGGCTTGGGAAGGCAATGCAGCGGGAAGGCCGGCTCGCGGCCGATCCGCCTGAGGGTGCTGGCGATCCGACGAGGCCGGCCCCAATCACTCCAGATCACGCCCTGCACTCGACCGCCGCCAGGTAGTCGGGAATCTGTTCGAGAAAATCTTTGGAGAAATCGTACGCCGGGAGGGCATCCAGCAAAATCGACGGCACGGCCCGCTCCAGCGCGCCGCCGGCATACACGCTCAGTCCTTCGAGCGTCTGGACGAGTTCAGGCAGGACCTGCCGCCCCAGATTCCACAGGGTCTCGGCCTGGGCGGCCACCACCAGCGTGTTCCACAAGGCCCCCTCCGCCAAGACCCGGTCGGCCTCCAGCGCGGACGGCTTCTCCACGAACGATCGCACGAGCTTGACCGACGATTCGGTGCGAAGGATCACCGGCGCCCCGGTTTTGATCCATCCATAGTCCAGTTCGAGCGATTCCGGGGGCACGCCCAGCAGCACCAACCGATGCGGGAGTTCCCGCGCAATCCAGACGGTTTCCTCGACCGCCCGCAGGAACCGGCTTTCCGGATACACAAAATGATCCGAAGGGACAATGACCACGGTACCGTTCGGATCGCGCATCCGTATGCAGGACAGCGCCAAGAAGATCCCGGCTGCGATGCCCTTTTTCGTCGGCTGCACCAGCAGGCGATCGATCGTCCGATCGCCAAGCTGATCCATCGCTTCCTGCCGATGGTCCTGGTTCACGACCGCGATCACGCGTTCCCGCCGGCTGAGCTGCACGGCCCGGTCGATGCTGTGTTGCCATAACGACCTGGTGCCGAGAAACGTGCAGAAGGGTTTCGGCTTTTGACGCCCCAGCCATTTCGCGATCAGCGGGCGCACGGGTTGGCTGTCGCCGCCCCCCAGGACAATAGACCAGGGGCCGCCGGGTCTCTCATCGTCCAAGTGATGGTCGAGCATACGATCACCTCCAGGTGAGCCGGGCAGACGCGCCTCTCCGCGCAATCGCACGCGAGGACGGTCAAATGATGATGGCGCCGTCACCGCCGGGATCGGACTCGATCCCGGCTGGACGTCCCCCTGATCGATATCGAGGAAATCCGACATCGGAGGGTACAGACCCGGCGGCTCGGATCAGGCTGCCGGCGTGTACCGGGACAGATGATCGACAGGGTGGAGGGCCACCAAATACTGGGACGGTTTCGGCCGCAGGAGGACCAACCTTGATTCACGGGTCAGGCGATCGACGGCGCCGAAAATTTCGTTCCAACTGTAGGCCGGCAACCGGGCGATCAGGTCCTCGAGTGAGCGGGGGGCGTTCCCGTCCAACAGGCCGACAATGTCCTGTTCCAACTCCTCGTGACGTGTCATGCCTACCCTCAATGAAATGAATGGACGTTGCGATGAACCGGGACGGCACGAATAAAAAGAGGGTTGTGGTATACCGCAGGAACCCCAGGCGGTCCATCCTCGAACCGTCGAAATTCTTGTCGAATCAGCCTGAGAGTGGCTGTCGTGGTTTAAACGACAAGGATGGGGCGGTCGGAGAACATTATCGTGTTGTAAGGACGCTCTCGACGGCGGAGTCGGGCTGACCGGCCGGCTACTCGGCGACTTGATGCATCAGGGCGTAGCGGGTCAACTCCGCATTGTTCTTCAATTGCATCTTGTTCAGGATGCGCGCCCGGTAGGTGCTGACCGTCGTCACACTGAGATTGAGCGACTCGGCGATTTCCGAGACGGTCTTGCCGGAGCCGATCAGGCGGAGCACCTCATACTCCCGATCCGACAGCAGCTCATGGGGAGGCCGGCCGTCGCTCGCTTTCATCGTGAGCGCCAGCCGCTCGGCCACCTGCGGGCTGACGTATTGGCCGCCGTTCGCGACCTTCTTGATGGCCTGCACTAGTTCCTGGGGCGCGCTGGCCTTGTTCAGATAGCCGTCTGCGCCGGCCTTGAACATGCGGACCGCATATTGATCTTCCGGATGCATGCTGAGCACGATCACCGGCAGCGCGGGGCGGTCGTGTTTCACTTGCTTCAGCGCCTCGGTCCCCGTAGTGCCGGGCATGGAGATGTCCATGATCACCACGTCCCATGGTTTCTTCTGCACCAAATCGAGCAACTCGCGGGCGTTTCCCGCCTCCCCGAACTTGACGGGTCCCAGCCCTTCCGCCAACATCTCCTTCACGCCCCGCCGAAACAGCGGAAAATCGTCCGCAATCAGAATTCTGTACATGGGTCCCTCGCTCAGTGAAGAGGCAGCCTGAGTCGGACCGCGGTCCCCCGCCCCGGCTCGCTCGCAATCGTCAATGTCCCCCGATATCCCCGAGCCCGTTCCCGCATGCCCTGCAGGCCGAACGACTTGGGATCGGACAGGCGGACTTCCGGCACTCCTGCGCCGTTGTCCCACACTTCCAACAACAGATCGTCCCCGGCGGCCTCCAGCCGCACCTTGGCCTCGGTCGCCGCCGCATGCCGGGCCACATTGGTCAGCGCCTCCTGGCAGATGCGGAAGACCGCGGTGGCCTGGCCGCGCTCCACGTGGAGATCTTCGATCCCGGTGGCAAACGCGCACTTGATGCCGGTGCGCCGCGTGAAATCCCGGCATTGCCATTCGACCGCCGCCACCAGCCCCAGATCGTCCAAGACGCCCGGCCGGAGTTCCGCCACGATGCGTTGGACCGCGGTGATGGTGGCATCGATCTGCTGGGTCATGGATTGCACCTTGTCGGTCAACTTGGCGCGCTCGCGCGGGGCCAGGTCGCCCGTGACCAGCGTGCGGATGCGCGAGAGATCGAGCTTCAGGCAGGTGAGCCCGACCCCCAACTCGTCATGCAGCTCCCGCGCGATCCGGGTACGCTCATCTTCCCGCACCGCCTCCAGCTTGTGGGACAGGGTCCGCACCCCCTCAAGGGCCTGGTGCAATTCTTGTTCGGCCCGCTTGCGTCCCGTGATGTCGTGGATAATGCCGGTGAAGAATCGCCCGCTCGGGATCGTCCAGGTTGAGAGCGATAGTTCCAACGGAAATTCCGTTCCGTCTCGCTTGACGCCGATGAACTCGAACAGCGTGCCGCGCTCGGCCTCCGCCGGGGTCGCCCCTGCGCCCAACACGATCCGCCAATAGAGCGGATGGTGACGCTCGGCCAGGAGTCGCGTCATCGGCTGCCCAAGCAGGTCCGCACGGGCATAGCCGAACAGTTGCTCGGCGCCCCGGTTGCAAAAGACGATGGCGCCCCCGGCATCCATGGTGATAATGCCGTCCTCGCTGGAATCGACGAAGGCCCGCAGTTGCTCTTCGCTTTTGCGCAGCGCCAGTTCCGCTTCCTTCCGCCGGCTGATGTCGCGAAACGTCACCACCGCCCCGACGATCCGGTCGTCTTCGAGAATGGGGGTGGAGGAATATTCGACCGGAAAGCCGGTTCCGTCCTTTCTCCAAAACATCTCATCGACGGAATGCTGGATCATCCCCTGGCGCAACGAGCGCATGACGGGGAACTCATCGGCGGTATCGTCCGTGCCGTCAGCCCGCGTCTGGCGCACCAGCTTCTGCATGGACCGGCCGATCAACTCAACCGCGCGCCACCCCAACAGGCTCGCCGCCGCCGGATTCGCGAAGGTGACGTTGCCATGGAGGTCCACCCGGCAGATCCCATCCCACGCTGAGTTCAGGAGAAGCTCGTAATCACGTCGCAACCGCTCCAGGTTGGCCTCATCCAGATCTCGCTGGATGACATCCGCGATCACCGTCCGCTCGTGCACGGCCAACAACTGTTGCAACGTGCCCACCCGGGATTGCAGCAATGCGGCCGCCTGCTGATTGAATCGGCCGGTCCCGGCAGGCTCGACCGTGCACTTCTGATGACGATTGTGCCGCGAACCGGCGCTTTGATCGTGGGGCAATATTGCAAGCTTCACGCTCAAGGCCAGCGTGCGGAAGTGATCGGCCGTGTCGCTCGGAATCGGCACGTTCGCAAACAGGATGACGGCAAAGAGGTGGCCGGACGGCAAGATCCCGCCGAACCCCAAGACCGACCGAACGCCGTACCGCAAGACGAACTCGTCCTGCACCGGCACGAACGGGCTCTTTACGGCATCCGGCACGAAAAACACGTTATGGGTCCGTTCTTCCCAGTCGATGACCAGGTCGGAGCCGGGGGGCACGATCGACTCCAGGTTCACGCCGAACTGCCGGAGCAGTTGAGAGAACATGGGAAACTGGGACACGAACTGTTCGCTCACCAGCGGAATCGCGCGATACCGGCGCGACCGGTCCCGATCATTCCACTCCGCTTCCAGACCGGCGGTTCCCATGAGCGTGAGGCATTTCATCGCGTTCGACCTGGGCCGGCGGCCCAGCGCCTGGCTGGCGAGCTGGCGATCCGCCTCGCCCAACGACCCGTATTCCCGGGTCAAAAAACACCGGACCAGGACGCATTGCGGCAGTCCGGTGTGCCGATCGCAGAGATGGCTGTACAGGAATTGGGAGAGGTTCTGGGCAACTTCGTGCAGGCCGGGCGAGGACGGACCGAGCGCCCGCAACGCCACTCCGCACTCCGTCATGTCGCGGAGGGAAAAGGTCGTGAGATCGTACGTGCGACCGGCTGTCATGGCAGGATACCCCGCGGTAGGAGGCCGCCGCGCAGCGAGATCCGACATTGCCGAACGGAAGGCAGTCTAAGGAAACCCCCTGAGCCTGTCAAGAAATCACGGCGCGAAACGGGCCGCTGTGGTATGCTGTGCGCGTGATTCACCGTGGACGCCCATCGAGCGTGCTGAGCCTCACAACATGGGCCGCCGCATTGGTCGCGTCGGCGATGCCGATGCCGCTCTCCGCGGCTGCGGGCGATCCTCCCTGCGACCGCTATCCCGAAGGCAGGCAAGCGGTGTGTCGGGCGATCTGGAAACAGCTCAATGACCAAGCCGTCGGGGAGATGGCCCGGTTCGGGCTCGAACAACAACGCCGACGGGATGCCGGGCAGATTACCGCCGAGCAGCATTTGGCCGAGAACATGGCGTTCATCAAGCAATCCACGCAGAACCGGCTGAAACGGCTCGAAGAGCGGATGGCGAAAGAATGACGGTCAGAGTTCCTGCTTCTTGAACTCGGGCAGCACCTTCCCGGCCGACTCCAACAGATCCCGCCCGACAAGAATCGGCGCCTTGAAATGCACCGCCAGCGCGATTGAATCGGACGACCGGCTGTCGAACACCTTCTCCTCGCCGTTCACCGCCACCGTGAGCGCGCCATAATAGGTGCCGCCCTTGAGCGTGATGACGGTGCGCAGCACGCGGCCGCCGAACGCTTGCAGAATATTGTGCATGAGGTCGTGCGACATCGGCCGGGGCAGTTTCTCGCCCGTGAGCGCGCCGTGAATGGAGCCGGCGACGGTGGCATCCACGAAAATCGGAATGGCGCGGCCTTCAGCCAGCAGCAACACCACCGGGCCCTGCTCGGAGACCCGCACCCGCACGTCCGCAATTTCCACGAGTCGAGCGGGGTCGGTGGACTCTTCCGCCTGCACGGCCTGCCAGTCCGGCATCCCCATGAACACCGGCACGGCAACGGCCGACCACAACAGACCTGCGATTGCGACGGTTGGCCAGTTCATACACCCCTCCATACCAACCTTGGTTGAACCGCCCGCTCTTTATCGCTGTATCGAATATGCTGCGGGCGGAGAAAACCCCTTAGCGCCTCTCTTGGTTCGGTTATTCCTGCTCTCACCTGGCTTCACTCGGCCCCCGGAGAAACGCCACCCAGTGATCCTCCTCGCTTTTTCCCCCATACCAACCTTGGTTGAACCGGCAACTCATCGGGCGAAGCCCCTCCATACCGAGCTTCGCTTGGGCGGTGGCCTTCTTCGTCCATCGGATCAACAGCGGCTATGCCCTCACAAAGGCATTGCTCCGTTGCTCCGTTCCGATATCCGTTTCAGGCCCGTGACCTGTCACGACGACCGTGTCTCCATCCAGCCGGTAGAGGCGTTCGCGGATGGACCGCTCAATGGCCTGAAAGTCGCCGCCCCATAAGTCCGTCCGCCCAATGGAACCGCGGAAGAGCGTATCTCCGGCCAACAACAACTGCTCGGTAGGCAAATGGAAACTCATGGAGCCGGGCGTATGGCCCGGCGTATGGATCGCGACGCAGGCCAGCGTGCCGACCGCGAATTGCTCCTCATCCTTCAGCCAATAATCGGGCAGCGGAACCGGCGCATAAGGTACGCCGAACACCTCGCACTGCTCTTCCAACAATTCCCATAACCGGCGATCGTCCGGATGGAGGCAGAGCGACGCCCCGGTCGCCTGCTGCATGTCTCCGGACGCAAGAAAATGATCAAAGTGCGCGTGCGTGTGCAGGATGCGGGTCACGGTCAGGCCCAAGGCTCGCACTTCATGAAGGATCCGTTCCGGCGCTCCGCCCGGATCCACCACGACCGCCTGTTTGGTGTGCGGATCGCCGATGATCGAGCAATTGCAGCCCAAGGGCGGCACCGCGAACGTCCTGCGGATCATGGATGCGGACATTAGCTCCTCCCTTCGGGATGGGCGACCCAGATCACGTCCGTGTCGAACAGCGTCCAGCCCCGCCCCTGCCGCCGCAACCAATGGAGAAACCCGGCTCCGGTCCCGTCCGGCCGTTCATTGGCCACGTAGACCAAGGCTTGGTCCTCTTTGAGCGTCCAGGCAACCCGGGAAAAGGCCAGGCGATCGAGACGGGTTTCATCCTCCTGCGCCGGGCGTCTCCATGCGGCGAATGACGGCCCGAGGAACACGTCCGATTCCTCCGCCCCGCCGGGAGAAACGAATTGCACGCGCGCCCCGAACCGGAATTGCGGCTCCAATCGGGACGGACGCTGGTTCTTCGCGATGAAATCCGCGATCAAATCGCGCGGCAACCGCCCGTCGAACGGCTGCTGCTCATCGAACCACCGCTCGCTCGGCGGAATCGGTTCGCCCGGATGGAGCCAGGCGAGGGTGAGGCGCTCGATCACCACGACGCGGGTCAGGCTCGTCAGAAACTTAGACTCGACAACCCTATCGTAGACAGGATACTCTTCAGCGGGCACGGACTCCCCATCCGCTCGCGAGATCCCGGTCGGCGCCGCGAGGAGCTGATCGCCCAACCCACGCACCATCAGGCAGAGACAGAGCATGACGACCGCTGTCAATCGCATAGTGAGAGCATAAGCTGCGATGCCGCAGACCGTCAAACCCCCGCTCACAGAACCCAGCACCGCGCCGCAGCCGCCCCGAATCGACAGACCGACGTTCCGGGCCATTGGCCTTGTGCCGATAGCTCTGTGGCTCATCGCCACGGCCTGCAAACCGGACGACGCGCCCTTGAAGGCCGAGAACGAAGCCTTGCGGAAACAACTGGCCAGGCAGGAGTCCGTCTTGAATTCGCTGCAAGACGGCACCAAGGTCATGCAACAACAGATCGACCTGCTCAACCAGGAACTGCGGGACGCCAAGAAAGAAACCCAGCGGGCGCACGACGAGACCGAGCGCGTCCGGGCCGAGGCCAAGGAAGCGACCCTGAAATTCGAGGCCCAGGTGGCCCAGACCAAGAAGCTCTCCGCCGAGGTGCAGCGGACCGCAGCCGCCCAGGCCGCCTTTACCGTGCGCGCCGAGGAGAAGGGCGCGCAGGTTGAAGACCTTCCTCGTCCCTTCGCCCTGGTCGCGCGAGCCGCCGAGGAGGCGCTGGCGCGCAACGGGTACGCCATCCGAGTCAGCGTCAAAACGGATCAGAAGGCCGTGTACGTGACCGAGCGCAAGGTGTCGCCGCCCACCTCCCTCGAAGCCTCCGGATTTCGGAATCAATTCCTGATCGCCCTCCAGATTCCTTCGGCCAGCGTCACCCGCCTGAGCGTGAAGGCGGAATTTGAAAAACTCGCCCAGGGCGGGCGCATTCTCACGGCCGGCCCGGACGAAACGGCCGAGATCGAGCGGCGCCTCATCGCCGAAATCAGCAAGGCCGTCGCCGCCAAAGACAAGTTGTGAACGGCCTCCGCGCCTTGCTGCCAGCCGTGATCCTGGCCGGCTTGGCGGTCGGCACGGCCGGCGCCCGTTCAGATGCCCGACCAGCCCCGCCCAAACAGGAACTCGCGCGCCATCTGGCATCGATCGCCGCCGTCGTGCGCCCCTCTCCCTCCGTGACCGTCGAAGAAGGCTGGTTCCTCATGGGGACTGTCAGAAAGGACGACGAGCCCTACGCGCTGGAGACACAGTTCGACGACACGGAACTGCCGCAACATCGCGTCTGGCTCGATCGCTATCAGATCGACCGGGATGAAGTGAGCGTGGGAGAATACCTGGCCTTTCTCCGCCAGACCCGGCAACCGGTGTCGGACGAACTGCAACGGCTCCTCTGGCACGTCATCTCGGTCCACTCCATGCCGGATGTCGTGCTGGCCCGTTGGCCGGCCCTGTACGTGACCTGGCAGGAGGCGGCCGACTTTTGCCGCACACAGGGCAAACGGCTTCCGACGGAGGCTGAATGGGAAAAGGCCGCGCGCGGCGCTGACGGTAATCTATTTCCGTGGGGAGATCGTCCGCCGTCACCGGGTCTGGCGGTGTTCGGGCAGTATCATGTGCACGAGATCCCGCTCGTGGCCGCGGTGGACAGCGGGGAAGAGGGGCAAAGTCCGTATGGGGCCCGTCACATGGCCGGCAATATCGCCGAATGGGTGCAGGACTGGCTGGGATTCGACTATTACGCGGTCACGCCGGACCGCAATCCGCCTGGTCCGACTTCGGGCCGCTACAAGGTCGTGCGGGGCGGTTCGTGGAAAAGCAAGCCGATGATGCTCCGCACGGCGACACGCGGCGGGTCTTCGCCCGATCAGCGCTCCGCCACCATCGGCTTCCGTTGCGCTGCGTCCGTCCCATGAGAGGCCACGTTCCTGCTCCCTTTTCCTTCAATCAGCCCCGCCACGACCGCGCACTCCAGGCCGAACGGCAGGTAGCCCGCGTAGCCCAGAATCGGCATTTCGAACAGGTGACAGCATTGGACGTAGGGAATGGCATACTCCCAATGGGCGAGACTCTTCACGTTCCACAGCTCCCAGAAGAAGCCACAGACGAGGGCGGCAAAGGCCGGATGACAGACCGGACGCCAATCGCCGGTTCGCAAGCCGGATAAGATCGTGTCTTCTCCCCTGATCAGCGCCATCGACATCAAGAGGAGAAGCGGCGCCACCCAAACCAGCGGAAACAGATAATCCGGCCAGAGGCCGATGCCGAACAGACCGAGCGCAGCCGCGATCAGGCCCACCCATCCCGTGATCGGACGATTCACCCAGTCCCACTGCCACAGCCGGCGGAACGCCGCGTCGAATCTTGGCCAGGTCGAGAGCCACTCTGTCGTGCTCAAGACCGCGGGCAACACGGTGGAGAAGGGTAGAGTCGCGTACCAGATATACTCCCAGGCGGTCAGCTCCCACACCGGCGGATAGTGCCAGTTCTCGACGAAGCGGTTGAGATATTCGAAGAACCACCAAAAGACGGCGCTGAGTGGAAACAGCCACAGAAAAAACCGAGGACGGCTTCGCATCAGGCACTGTCGAGTCCGGGCCTCGGTCCAGGCATTGACGACCAGAATGTAGCCCAGCCAGAGCGGCGTGAAGGTATGGGCCTGCCAGGACCCCATCCATTCGAACCGATTCCAGGCGACGATCCAGGCCAGCCCGGTCCACAGGAGTCCGACCCAGCCCCACCAGGGAAACGAGCGCGGGGCTTGTTCCGAATGAGACCGAGCCGGAGCGGCCAACAGGCGCCATAGGAAGGGGCCGACACAGAGGAGAATCGCCACCGCCAGCAGCGAGAACGCGATCCAAGAAAAGGGAGCCTGTGCGACGTCTTGAGTCCTGGGGGGAAATTCAAGGTAGGGTGCGAGCGGCCTGCCCGCCAGATGAACGCCTGCCAGCGGGAGCCCCAGAAGCAGCGCCGCCATGGCGGCGATTCGGCTGAGGTTACCCCGCACCGCGGACACTCACGGCGCCAGTCGCGTTCGAGCCCAACGCCCTTTCAGGTTGTAGGCCGCCAGCTCGATCGCCTCGTCCGCAGCCAGGCTCCGCAAGAGGTCGTGAGCCTCGGCGTCATCCCGCGGGGCGGCGATGCGCTGCATCCGTCCGGACCGGCGAATGACCGGATAGGCATTGGAGGTCAGTCGTCCCGCCAGTTGTTCCAGGGTGGAGAGCGTTCGGCCTTCCGACCTGGCGTGGACGGTGCCGGTCTTGGCATCCACTAATGCCAGTTCAGCCAGGGCATGCTGGACCGTGCTGGAACCGGGCAAACGTCCCATGGCCCCGCCTCCTTCTTGCGTGCCGTCAAGGGGCAAGGTCGTGGCACTGGTCACCTCCACGCTCGAAATCACCGCGATCAGGAGGTGCTCGATCCCCTGCTCCCGGGCAAGCTGCTCCCAGGCGACGGACGCTTCACCGGCCTTGCGCACGGACGACGGGGCGACCTTGACGACAGCAAGCGGCAGCGCGCGGCTGATATGTTGTCGCGCCTGATCGGTCACGAACGCCAGCGCGCCCTCAGAGAGGGGTGGCGCGGATTCCGGGACGGCCACATCGTTGATCACCGCCAGCCCGACGCGAAGACCGGCCGGGAGTCCGGTCATCGTCGCGGCCTCCGGCTGCGTGGCTGTCCCAAGATAGGCATCGAGGCGAGGCGCAGGCGCGGAGACCCCGCAGCCGGAGACAGTGAATCCCGGAAGCGCCAGGATCAGGAACGCGGCTCCCCACCCCATCAAGCCGGCATGAGCGCAATAGATCTGATCCACCTCGAACATCCTCGCTACAACCGGCCTTCGTCCAGCTCGATCGCCTCGACCCAGGTCGACACGGGCGGCAAGGATTCAAGCGGCACCCCGCGCTTGACCGCCACATCCCGGAGCCGCCCTTGAAAACGGTCGCGCGCCGCCTCGTCGGCCGGCCCCGCCGTAAGGACCTTTCCGGTCCAAAGCCTGGTCTCGGCCTCGGACAGCGTCCTTCCACAGGTTCGCACCCACTCCAGTAGGTCCTCGTCCGTTCCTCCCGCCAGCACCCGTTGCTTGAACGCCTGCGCATCGATGCTCAGCAACTCGATCAAGGACTTGTCGAACCCGGTGGTGAGGTAGTGATAGTCCTGGATCAATCCGGCATGACGCAGACGGATCTTATCGATCAACCGGGCCAGATGCGCCAGGCCGCCGAGCAAGACCTTGGGACTTCTGGGGTACAGTGGGGCGTCCATCGATAATGTCTGAAAGAGTCGAGAGGTCGTGCGCATCCCCTCTTTCCGCCGAGGCCGATCAACTTTGCCATAGCCGGGCCACCCTTGGCTAGGAGCCTGCGTCGCTCCGATCAGTAGGTATATTTGGCTCGTCAGAACCGAGCTTGCATGGTAGGCTCCATTCGAGATCGCCGGACCCGGTTACGCTCGGTCTTCAGGAAGTTCCTTATGGCCTTGCCCGCTCCCAGATCACATGAAAAGCGACGCCATCCCCGCGTGCGCGTCCAATATCGCAGCCATTTCTCCTCGAAAAACCGGATGGTCGCCGGAGACGGAGACTTGCAAGACCTCTCGCAGGCCGGTTGCCGGATCAAGAGCCAGGTGACCGCCCCCGCCGGTTCGGAGTTGGAACTGTGCGTCTTCGTCGACGGAGACGAGAACCCGCTCGTGATCGATGTCGCCTCCGTACGGTGGGTGCGCTCCGACGAGTTCGGTCTGTCCTTCACGCAGGTCCGCCCGCCCGTACAGCGCCGCATCACAGACCTCTGTCGAAAATTAGCCCCGTTGGATTAGGCGCCAAGCTCCGCCGCTCTGCCCACTGACGGCGATCGACCGATCGAGAACGGTCTGTTGACGCCGGAAGAGGTCGCCCTCACAGGCGGATTTCTCAGAATCCACCCTACCCAATGGCCCTATCAATCGACAAACGGCTCTAATTGCTCACACGTGTTCTTTATGGTACAGAGGCAGCCTGAAGTGGATAGCAGTCATTCATACATCGATTCATTCATCATCCCTGAATATCCTTCTTTGCAGCGATCGCTGGAATCTCCCTTCATTTTGGCGTCATGAGCGGACGATCGCACGCCCATCTTCGACTTTGTCCAGGCCGTCATAGGATGAAGCGCGTTCGGTATTAACTTTGCTTTCCCAGGCGCGAGACTCCCTGCGCACCGATCGGCTCATCCCTATACAGAGGAATGAGAATACGTAGAAGGTGTTTCTCCGCCGGCTCAGTTACGAAAGGACCCGGATTAGCCGGCGGTTCCAGCGAAGCTTGGTATAGAGGGGCTTCACCCGATAAGCCGCCAGTCCAACCAGGTTTGGTATGGGAAAGAGAGAAAAGAATCACCAAAGGGGTCTCTCCGCGGGCGTCAGATTACTGAGAAACCGTGAATAGCCCGCGGTTCTAGCGAAGCTTGGTATGGTGAAAGCATGGAAGAACGATCACTTCACTCCATTATTGTTGTCAGACTGTTGGGCGCCGTCGCCTGTGCACTGTTGGTAGCCTGTTCCGGGGGCGGCGACGGGGGATCAGGTGCGGGAGGGGCAGGCGGGGTGACGGGCCATGTGACGCCGTCGATCACCACAACATTGTTGCCGATAGGTGACGAATCGCTGCCCTATTCAGCCACATTGACGGCATCGGGTCCGGGGCCGTTGACCTGGACGGTCACTGGTTCGCTGCCCCAAGGGCTCACATTCAATCCTTCCACCGGCACGATCACAGGCACCCCCGTGGCGCCTGCCTCAGCGCCCCTCTCCGTCAAAGTCACCGCGCCGACCTGGAACGATACCAAAGATTACACGCTGACCATCCGTTCCAGGACACACCGGGTCTCCGTCGCGAGCGAATCGTTGGCCGAGAGCAACGGCGGCAGCGGCGACGGGACCAGACTGACCAACGGCGTGCTCCAGGAGCGCAGTTTCGGTCCTGGAATCAGTGGAACCGGCCGGTTCACGGTCTTCGATTCCGGCGCCACCAACCTGGTTCCCGGAGTGCTCTCGAACGGCAAGCGGCAGGTCTATTTGCACGACCGCGAGACCGGCTTCACGGAGTTGATCTCGGTCGGTCCGGGGAATGTCCCCGGTGACGACGATAGTTTCACGGCCGCGGTGAGCGACGACGGGCAACTGGTCGCGTTCGACTCGTTTGCCGCCAATCTGATTCCAGGGGACACCAACGGCGCACGAGACATCTTCCTGCGGAACCGCACCACTGGCGTCACGGAGCGGCTCTCGCAAGGAGTTCAAGGCGCGCAGGGCATCTGTCCGAACCCCGGCGAAGGCTGCAACAGCTTCAGCCCCGCGATCAGCGCGGACGGGAAGGTCCTCGCCTTCGGCAGTTTTTCGCGACTGGTTCCGGACGACACGGACGACGGCACCGATATCTACGTGCTGGACCGGAGGGGCGCGCCGGTCCTGCGGCGGATTACTGCCGGTATCGGAGGAGCCCAGGCCAATATTCTCAACGGGAGCCCGGCGGTCAGCGCCGACGGCCAATTCGTTGCCTTTGCCTCCAATGCGAGCAATCTGCTCGCAGGCGATTCGGCCGACATCGTGACCGATGTCTTCCTGTACAGCCTGCAAACCGGCGTCTTGCGGAAGGTTTCCGTCCCAGCCGGCGGCGGCGCGGCCGACGGCGATAGTTTCAGCCCGTCGCTGAGCGGAGAGGGGCGGTTTGTGGCCTTCTGGTCGCAGGCCGGCAATCTCATGGCGGGACCGGCGGAGGGAGACAACATCGCCGACGTGTTTGTGGCCGATATGCAAGCCTCGCAACCCTCGATCGTCAAAGTGTCCGTCAACCTGAATCTGGCCTCCGGCAACGGGGACAGCCGGTCCGCTTCGATCAGTCGCGACGGCCGCCTCGTGGCCTATGATTCACTCGCGACCAATCTCGATGTCACGGCGGCCGATGCCAACGGCGTGCGCGATATCATCGTCACGGATCGCAGTTGTGCATTCGACGCAACCCAACCCTGTTCGGTGAAGAGGGTTTCCATCCACGGCAACGGGGGCGACTCCAACGGGGAAAGCCGTTATCCGGCCATCAGCGGAGATGGCCGGTTCGTCCTGTACTATTCCGATGGGTCGAGCCTCGTCGATGGGGATGCGAACGGCGCGCGGGATGCATTCGTCAGCCGGCGACCGTAGCAGTACGGTGCTGCTCTGCCGCTCACTCGGGCGGGCGCCTCAAACACCGCCCGCCCGTTGCGTCTTTTTTCGCCTTCGTCCTTCCATCAACCTCCGCAACGTCCACGCATTCTCGACGGCATGACCGCGGGCGTCGTTGTTGAAATAGACATACAGGTCATGGCCGTCCTGCGCCGCCCGCTTGAGCCACCGGGCTTCCTTGGTCAGTTCCTCGTCGGTATAGGAAGAGGCGAACATCTGCGTCCGCCCGTGAAATCGGACATAGACGAACTCCGCAGTCCGCACGTCGCGACGCGGATACCGAGGCGAATCGGCGATACAGAGGGCTGCACCATGCCGCTGCAAGAGATCGTAGACGTCCTCTGTGAACCAGGACTCGTGCCGAAATTCACAGACCAGCCGCAGAGGGGGATCGGAAGCGGCCGGCCTGCAGGCGGAGGCCAGGAATCGAGCGAGCCTGGGCCGATCGCATCGGAACGACGGCGGAAACTGCAACAGCAGCGGCCCCAGATGTCGGCCCAATACCCGCGCCCGGTCGACGAACGCCCGCCAGGGCTCCTCCACATCCACGAGCCGCTTGTGATGCGTGATCAACCGGCTGACTTTGAGCGCGAACACAAACTCCGGCGGCACCTGCGCCGTCCATTGTTCATAGGTCGCCGCGCGGGGCAGATGATAAAAGGATGAGTTGACTTCGGTGGTGGGAAACTCCTGCGCGTAATACTCCAGGTAGCGCCGGCGGGGGCAATCCTCCGGATAGAAAGGGCCCTTCCAATTCGCGTAGGCCCAGCCTGACGTGCCGATCAGCAGCGACGGCATCAGCGCCCTGCCCGTGGACTTGAGAGGCCCAGGCCGATCCGCACCTGCCGGACGATGTCGTCCGGGCGCTGGGACGCATCCACCACGAGCGCGCCGACCGGCTCTTCCAGCGCCGCATACTGACTGGCCAACAATTCGTCCGGGAAGAAATGCCCGGATCGCCCCTTGAGCCGTTGCGCCATCAACGAATAGGGACCTGCCAGATAGACCAGCCGGACCAGGGAGGGATCAATGACCAACCGGGTTCGATAGCTCGCCTTCAGCGCAGAGCAGGCCAAAACGACATCGCGGCTCGAGGCCAGCCAGCGTCGGATTTCCGCTTGCAGATGCAGAAGCCAAGGCTCCCGATCCTCATCGGTCAGCGCGAGCCCCCGACGCATCTTGTCGAGGTTGGATTGCGGATGGCGATCGTCGCCATCGACAAAGCTCCATTCCAACGATTCGGCCAGGAGGCGACCGATCGTTGTCTTGCCCGACCCCGACACGCCCATGACGATGACGACCATGTCGTTCCTTCGCGCTCCCTTGGGACGGCGATGACTGATGCGGAACTGACGATCAGGCGATTTGGGTGCAGGGAAACGCAAAAACACGGATGGAAGGCCTCTGCCACCCCGGATGGTCCTCAACCTGCCGGCACCAGGCCTGGACAGCTTGAGCGACCTTCTCAACATGGGCATCGTCCAGCGCCACGAGCACGATCGTGTTCGTGCCAGGATAAAACTGCGCTCCCTCCGCCGGGCCGCTCTGCCCCTGCCCGACCGCTTCATTGATTTCCGTAAACTGACGCACGTCGCAGTCTCTCAGCAACTCATCGACCCGCTCCTTGAGCGACGAGCGAAACACGATCATCAACATCTGCATGAGCCCCCTCCCGGCGCTTGGAATCCGATTGCGGTATCGCACACCTTCGGCCGCGGCCCCTTGGCTCCGACCGAAGGCAGTGTACCGGAAGGACCTCCGCTAAAAAAGCGGCCTCTGAAAGACAAGCGGACGGCTTGCAGAACGGGACCGGCGTCGTTTATCGTCAAGTCCAGCCCAGCGCCCATCCGCATGGCGTCCTGTGACGGGCCGAGGCGGGCGCGTTCTGGGCCCGTCGTATGGCCGCTCGGATCAGGTGACAAGATGGACAGTTTGCGACAGCGACCGGTCCCGCTGATGCTGATTGCCGCGATCGCCAGCCTGCTCCACGGTTGCGACGGGGTGCCGAAGGAGGACTCCGCGGCCGAAGGGACGACGGAACGGGTGTCGGTGTCGGACGGGAACGTGTTTCAGTCGAACGGCGGCAACGGGGACAGCACGCGCGTAGAAATTGGGGTGCCCGAGCTGACCAGCCCGACCCCGGGGATCAGTGGAGACGGTCGTTTTGTTGTCTTCGATTCCACGGCCACCAATCTTGTCCCGGGGGTGAACACCAATGGAAGGCGGCAGATCTACCTGCATGATCGAGTCACCGGCCTCACCGAACTGATCTCGGTCGGCTCGAACGGCCTGGCCGGCAACGACGACAGCGCCTCGCCGGTGGTCGCGGACGACGGCGACACGGTCGTGTTCGAATCCTTTGCCAGCAATCTCGTTTTCAACGACACCAACAACGCCCGTGACGTGTTTCTGCGCCGGCGACAGGCGCAGATCACCGACCGGGTCTCCCAGACCGCGCAAGGGCTCCAGGGTCTCTGTCCGGCCGCCGGGGAAGGGTGCCGCAGCTACGATCCGGCGATCAATGCCGACGGGACCATCATCGCGTTCGGTTCAAACGCACGTCTGACGCCGGAGGATCTGGACAACAGCCCCGACATCTATGTGCTGGACCGGAGCAGCGGGCCGACCTTGCGGCGCATCACCGCGCCGCTTGGGGCGATTCAAGCGAACGCGAGCCACGGCAGTCCGGCGGTCAGCGCGGATGGGCGGTTCGTGGCCTTTGCCTCCAATGCCTCGAACCTGATCACCGGCGAGCCGCCGAATGCCGTGTTCGATATCTTCCGGCACGATCGCCTGGCCAATCAGCTTCAAAAGGTGTCGGTGCCGGCCAACGGCCTCGCTGCGGACGGAGACAGCCACGGTCCTTCGCTGAGCGGCGACGGCCGGTTCGTCGCCTTCTGGTCCCGGGCCAGAAACCTGTTGCCCGGTCCGCCGCGGGATACGGGATTCGCCGACATCTACGTGGCCGACATGCTGGGAACCGTCCCCTCCCTCAGCCGCACCGCCCTGGGCCTGTTCAACCAGTCGGCCAACGGCGATAGCCACTACCCGTCGATCAGCCGGGATGGACGCTTCGTCGCCTTTCTCTCCCGGGCCGACAACCTGGTGCCCGCCGGGGTGGACGGCAATAACTTCCTCGATGTCTATCGGGCCGATCGGAACTGCGTGCTCGCGCCGCCCCAAAATTGCGAGGTCATCCGGATCTCCATCGCCATCTCCAACCGCGACGTGGACGGGGACGGTCGAGCCCCGGTGATCGCCGCCGATCCGCGCATCATCGCATTCTACTCGGACGCGACCAATCTCGTGCCTAACGACACGAACAACTTCCGCGATGCGTTCGTGCGCCTGCTTAGGCAATAACTGACGACCTACCCCGCTCCGTTCATATCGAGGCGCGAGAAGGCTTGGATGGACCGGCTGCCTACAGGCCGATCGTCTCAATCCGGTGGAGTTCGTCGGGGGTGAGCGTGAAACGATCGGCCTGGAGGTCTTCCTTCATGTGTTGCGGATTCGTGGTGCCTGTCAGCGGGAGCATCCCGATCTGCATGGCGAATCGAAAGACGATCTGGGCTATTCCGACTCCGTAGCGCGCCGCCATCGCTCGGATGTCCGGGTCGATAAATATTTCCCGGTTGGCCGTCAACAGTGAGAAGCCTTGATAGATCATGTGGTGGGCCCGGCAGAGTTCCCGTACATCTTTGTCCCATCCGAGCGCCGCGTAACAGCGGTTCTGCACCACCATCGGTTTGTAGGTCGCCCGTTCACAGAGCAGCGCGAGCTGTTCGGCCGAGACATTGCTGACCCCGATCATCTTGACCTTCCCGGTTTCATAGAGCCCTTCGATCGCCTGCCACACTTCCCAATCCGCCGCTCCGAGGCCGCGCCGCTGGTAGGGTCCGTGGAGGACGTAGGAATCCAGATAGTCGGTCTGGAGATGGGCCAACGAGCTGTCGAAGGACTGCTGCACCTGGGTGGTGAGGTCGGCGGTGGGATCGTACGGGGTGCGATGGTCTTGACCGTTCGCCGGTGTGAACTTCGTTTGGAGAAACAACCGGTCTCGCGAGATCCCCTGCCGCGCGAGGGCTTGCAAGGCCTCTCCGACCAGCGCCTCCTCGTAATGGATCAGTTGATTCGCCGTGTCGATCGCCGTGAAGCCGGCTGTCACGGCCTCCAACACCAGCCGCGTCGTGGCCTGCTTCTTCCAGGCCGTGCCGTACATAAAGGATGGAATCGACACCCCGTTGTACGCGGTCAAGATCATAGGCGAGCCTCCTTGCCTCCTGCTTACCCGGTTCACCGGCGCCCTGTCCAGTCGTCAAGAACTCATCGACTGACTTCACACCTCCTCGTGCGCTAAGAAGCGAGCGTGTTATCATGCGGCATCATGTCGCTCGAACCTTCCTCCCATTTGCCCGGCGGCTTTCAAGTCCGGCATCGGACTCTGGGGATCTATCAGGGCAGCGCGATCGAGCTGGCATTCTGGCAACCGTCATCCGGCATGCCGGAGTACGGCCTGTGCCGGTTCTCGACAAAGGAGAAGGCCCAGGCACTGATCGACTTTCTCTGTTCCCCCGCCTGCGCGGAACCGATGGACCAGGCCGACCTGACGATCGAACCCTACGATCTGGCCGAACACGAGCGATTGATCAACGAACATCCCCTTTCGTCCGCCTGGGAAACGCCCATTTGAGGCCGATTCCCTTATCCGCGCGCACGACCGGCTCGAGCGGATGGCGTCGACAGGTCACGTTGAGTCGATCTTCATGGCGCGCGGGTGGGACTCGGAAGCCCATTCGTGGTACAGATCGTCGAGCTAGTCGAGCACCTCGGCTTCGGACATCGACGGAGGGGCGGCAAACTCTTGCACCAGCCGTTTTTTTGCCCTCGTTCCCGAGGAGAAACAGTCGCCACCCTCCCTCCGTGCGCACGAGGTGCGCCATCCGCCCGAACACATCGACCCGCATCGGTTTGGCCATCGGGGATTCAACACCGGGACGATCAGATCAGAAGACGCAACCGCCGCCGGGAAGCAGGTCCGCGCCGTTATTTCGGTTCCTGCGCAAGTCCGGCCTTGGTGGACAGGAATCGACGGATGCCGACCGCCAGAAACCCGGCGCCGGCCGCCAGGGACAGCCAACCCAACACGCGAACCAGAGGCTGCTCCATCAGCCAGACGGCGGGGACCCCGACAATGACGAATCCCAAGGCCGTCCTGATATAGGCCAGGAGCGTGCGCTCGTTCGCCAGTTCGGTCCGTTGCCGAGCCAGCCGGTCGCGAACCTGCGTCTCTGATCCATCCGGCATGGACAATCCGGACTCCTCGCGGGCACGATAGCCCATCAGCCTGTGAAGCTCAACAGATTCGCGGTGGGCCCGCTCGGACGAAGGTCGGTTGCCGGTGGAGAAACCAGTCCTTTGACAGACTGATAGAGAAGGTGCAAAATGTCGGATCAATCCCGAGCGAGGTTGAACATGGATCCGGGGTAGCGCTAGAAAATCCCACCAGGCTGAGCCGTTCCGGGACAACGCGACGCCCTCATAGCCGATTGTGGCCATGAGGGCGTTTGTCTGTGTGGGCAGACCCTCCGTAGAGATTCGGATTCTCACCCCACCATCCAGAAGGAGGAACGTCATGAGGCTGCTCCTCAGTCTGCTGATTGCACTCGCCGCTTGGTGGCCGATCGATTCCTTCGCAGAAGGGGCCGGAGGAGGATATCGCGGCATCGCGCAAATGTATTACTTCCTCATGTGGGCGATCTTGTGTTACGGCGCCTATGACACGTTCGGGAAGAAAGTCATGTACGTGGCGGCGCCGCTGTTGGCGATCGGGCTGTACATGATGCTTCCAGCCCATTAAGACCGACAACCCGAAGGCCCTGAGGGGAGAGCGTTCTTCTCTCAGGGTCCTCCGGCACCTCCTCCGCTTCTCATCACCTACTCAGCTTCTCGCATTCCGTGCTCATGCTTCGCCGCCCTACTCATCGAGAAGATAGCGCGGCTTGCAGCGGTGTGACGCGCCGTTGTCTCCTCAAAATACGTGCAAAATCCGCCGGCCGCTGGAGTCCGTAGTAAAGAGTGACAGATTTCTAGCGGGCTCCCGACAACCGGGAACCTTCGACGCGCGGACGAGCCATCGGCCGCGTGAAACACGGGGAGACACCATCATGTGCAGGCAGAATCGCCATACAGAACAGGGGCTCACGCTGCTTGAGCTTCTCATTGCCCTCGTCCTGCTCGCCATCGCGCTGGGGCTCATCATCAATACCATCATCGCGGTCATCCGCTCCCCTTCCAGCATTGACTTGGTCGAGGTGGGTCGGGTCGGCGCAGCCGGTGGACCGGTGACCATCACCTATCGCGTGAACCTGAACTACGACAGCGCACGAACAACCGCTGTATCGGAAGACGTCGATATCGAGGAAGTCGATTTCGGTCCGTTCCAGAATGACCTGCTGGACGTCGTCACGGTCTCGACCGCGGCAGGCCAATCAACGAGCGCCGGCACCCTGTTCACTCTGGAATGCGGACCGAGCTTGCTCGGCACCACGTACCTCAGCGGAAGACGGGACCTCTCACGGCTTGAACGCACCCACCTGATACTGGCCGAGTATGAGCGCATCTTGGCTCCGAACGTCAGGAGCGACGAGGTGATCGTGGACTGTCGAGCAGGAACGGGAGGAGGGACGTCAGGAACTGGTGGAGGGGGGACACCGGGGGCCGGTACCGAACCGGGAGATTAGCGGGAGAAGAATGGCATCCGTTCTTCACCCGGCCGCGGCTGCGCGATCCGCCTCCTCCAGCGACTGAAATTGAAGCGTGGGATGGTCCTTCACGCAATAGGCGAGCATATGTTCCGAGCCGAACAAGACCACCAGCCGTCCCTCCCGGTCTGTGAGCCGGAGCGTATCCATCGGCCAATAGACGCGGGCCACAGCCGCGGGATCGCCGCTCACCCAACGAGCGCAAACGTAGGGCAACCGCTCGACGGTGGCCTTAACCCCATATTCGCTCTGGAGACGCGAGACGACCACGTCGAATTGGAGGTCGCCCACGGCGGCCAGGATCGGCTCCCGGCGGACCTGATCGGGCGCCAACAGCACCTGCATGACGCCTTCCTCCTCCAATTGGCGGAGTCCCTTCTGGAACTGTTTGTGCTTGGAGATATCCGGACTGTGCAGCCGGCCGAAGCACTCGGGCGCAAATTTCGGGATCGGATCGAAGTGCAGCGGGCCTGCCGAACAGAGCGTATCGCCGATCGCGAAGAGGCCGGGATTGACGAGCCCCACCACATCGCCGGGAAACGCCTCGTCGATCGTTTCCCGGTCCCGACCGAACAACCGGTGCGGCCTGGTCATCCTGATCTTCCGGCCCAACCTGTTATGGTAGACCATCATGTCCTTTTCGAAGCGGCCCGAGCAGATGCGCAGGAATGCCATCCGGTCCCGATGCTGCGGGTCCATGTTGGCCTGAATCTTGAACACGAATCCGGAGAACGCCTCATCCGTCGGTTGCACGATCCGCTGCGCGCTCGCGCGCGGCCCCGGCGGTGGGGCGAGGTGAAGAAATGCGTCCAAAAAGGGCTCGACGCCGAAATTTGTGAGCGCGCTCCCGAAGAAGACCGGCGTGAGTTCGCCGGACAGAAAGCGGTCTCGGTCGAACGAAGTGCCGGCGCCGGACAGCAGCGCAATGTCCTCCTGAAGCGGACCGTAGGCCTCCCCCAAGGTCGCAGCCAGGCTCGGGTGGGGAAACGACTCCACCCGCATCGGCGCCTTGCGCTGGTTGTGTGCCGTGCGTTGAAAGAACAGCAGGCGCGGCTCCCGCAGGTCGAAGAGCCCTTGAAAAGCCGATCCTTCCCCGATGGGCCAATTGAAGGGCACCGACGTCATTCCCAACGTCTGCTCGATCTCATGCAGCAGATCGAACGGATGGCGGCCCGGCTGATCCATTTTGTTGATGAAGGTCAAGATCGGAATGCCGCGCCGCCGGCAGACGGCGAACAATTTCTTGGTCTGAGGCTCGATGCCCTTGGCGCTGTCCAGCACCATGACCGCGCTGTCCACTGCCATGAGGGTCCGGTAGGTGTCCTCGCTGAAGTCCTGGTGGCCCGGCGTGTCGAGCAGGTTCACGAGCACGCCTTGATATTCGAACTGGAGCATGGTGGAGGTGATGGAAATGCCGCGCGCCTGTTCCAGTTCCATCCAGTCCGAGGTCGCCCGGCGCTGATGGGACCTCGCATGGACGGCGCCGGCCAGATGCAGAGCTCCGGCGTACAGGAGCAGCTTCTCAGTCAACGTGGTCTTCCCCGCATCCGGGTGCGAAATAATGGCGAAGGTCCGCCGCCGGAGCACCTCCCGTGACAATGCCTCATTCGCCGCGCTCTCACTCATGACGATAACAGTCCTTTGCTCCAGATAGTCCGTGGGTCAAGACAACTCGATGCGCAGGGCGCAACCATCCCGACGTGCCACCTGCGACAGGGTTGCCGACAGCTTGGGCTGGTTCAATCGGGGGTGATCAGGCGGGCGACAACGCGAAGAAGCCGGTCAGCATGCGCCATCCTACAGATCCACCGGTATATAAGAATACTGGATGATCGGGCCGCCTGCAACGTCGCAAAGGATAGCCGCAGCCGGCGCGGAAGGAAGGGGGCAAGGGTTTGCCCCACTACCACTTTTTCAACTTTTCGAAATCTGGTTCAACTTGGCTTCCAGGTAGCCTTTCAATGCAACGGCGTTGTTCTGTTCCTCGTCTCGCGCGGAGAAGAGCAACGTTACGGTTCCCTTTCGAGCCGCGTCAACCAGTGGGCGCCAGGCCTCGGGGTTGCCGTCCAGCTCGGCGCGATAGCGATGCTGGAACTCGGCCCAGCGCTTCGGATCATGTCCGAACCATTTGCGGAGACTCCCGCTGGGAGCGACCTGCTTCAGCCACGCGGTCAGCCGAAGCCCCTCCTTCTTGACGGCCCGAGGCCAGAGGCGATCGACCAGAAAGCGGGCGCCATCACCGCGGCCTGCCGGTTCATAGACACGCTTGACTCGAATCATCGACTTTCCTTTACCGGCAGCCCCGCGTCTCATGCTCGACCCAATTGGGACTTGGCTGCATCGCTCATCATGTCCGGCTTCCACGGCGGATCCCACACAAGATCGACCTCCACCGAACGGGCTTCGGGCAACTCCCGAAGAATGGCCGAATGCACCATCTCCATCAAGGGTTCCTCCATCGGGCAGGCCGGCGTCGTCATGGTCATTTTCACATAGACCTGGCCGTCCCGCACCTCGGTTCCATAGACCAACCCGAGATCGACGATATTGACGCCCAGCTCGGGATCCACGACCTGCCGCAGCGCGTCAAGCACCTGAGCCTGTAAGCCGGTCGCCTGAGGATGGTCCGCCATTTGGTCTCCCCTCTATCTCGTTGTATCCCGACATCCGCCGACCCCGGCCATCACGACGCTCCCGCTTTGACCGTGGCCGCGCGCTCGGCCGGACTCCGGAGAGCATAGACCGTGTTGGCGAGAAAGAACAGCAGGGCCACGACGTTCAGCAAGCCGCCCACCTGGCGTCCAGCCTCCCACCCGATCAGGTCGCCGGCGAGCCGCAGGATCAAGGTGACTTGGAGCAGGATCGCGTGCGCATAGAACATCGGCCGAAAGGCCATCTTGGCGCCGAGCACGGCCGGGAAGATGATCGGCGCATGGCCGAAAATCATCGCGAAGACGAAACCGAGGAAAAAGGCGTGCAGCATCGCGTCGTACTGCGGCCCGGCGGAGACTCCGCCAAAGATGACGGCCAACAGCCCGCTGAGCCCCAGCCAGACATATCCCGAGAGGAGACAGACCGCGATAAAGCGGGTCACCCCTGTTTGCCTCACGGTGC
Organism: Nitrospira tepida; assembly: GCF_947241125.1. Lineage (NCBI taxonomy): Bacteria > Pseudomonadati > Nitrospirota > Nitrospiria > Nitrospirales > Nitrospiraceae > Nitrospira > Nitrospira tepida. Next base: position 3,596,212 of record NZ_OX365700.1, read on the forward strand.
GCCTCGCGATGTCGTGTTGCCCCAGCCAGAGGGCCAGTCCGACCATGCCGGCTCCAACCAGACGCACGCCGATGTCGAAGGAGGAACCGATCACGATCAATCCCGCCAGGACGCTCATGAGCGTGGCCGGAAAGCTTGCTTGGCCGGCCGGTGACAGGCGCTGCAATCGGGCCAACTCCTGCCGTTCGCCGGCGATGGTCAACAGGAGAAAGCCCGCCCACCAAAAGACGAGATAGGCAATCGGCCAACCCCAAAGCCAGAGGAGGTTGCCCACAACCCAACAGACCGCGCCGAGTCCCATCGCCACTGTGTAGAGAGCCGGCCGGAGCCGGATGATCACCGCAAAGATCGCGACGAGGCCGAGGCTCCCGGCCAGGATCAGGACCCGCGCTCCCGGACCGTGAAACCCGGCGATCAGACCGAGCCCGCCCAATCCACTCAGCAACGGCGCGGCATAGGCCCAGCGACGGCCTAACGCCACCGCTCGCTCCAGGCTGATGAGGGTGCCCAGAAAGCCGGAAATCATCAGAGGGCCATGAACGGCAGGCAAAGTCGGCTGTAACGGAGGGACCTCCCACCCCAGGCGCAGCAACCCCGCCCAGAGCCCTGTCAGGAGCGCCGCCATTCCCATCGCGAGAAGCGGCAGCCGTTGGGGATGTCGCAGGACCATCGTCGGTTTGGCCGTGACTCGTTTCGTCCTCTCTACGGGCGCAGGGTCAGTGAGGAAGAGCTTGCAATCGTTCAGTCAGCCGGAGGTTCTCCGCATAGTCCACCGGACAATCGATGACCGCCGGCACCTTGCTCGCGAGCGCCTTGACGAGGATCGGCCGAAGTTCCGACCGCTCGGTCACCCGATAGCCGGCCGCGCCGAAACTCTCCGCGTATCGCACGAGGTCGGGATTGCCGAATTCCACGGAGGAGGTCCGGCCATACCGCACCTGTTGCTTCCAGCGGATCACTCCGTACCCGTCATCCCGCCAGATCAGAATCACCAGCGGCAGACCCAGACGCACCGCCGTCTCCAGTTCCTGCGAGTTCATCAGGAAGCCGCCGTCGCCGGTCACTGCGACCACCCGACGCTCGGGATACAACAATTTAGCGGCGACCGCCCCGGGCAGGGCGATACCCATCGCGGCAAAGCCGTTCGAGATGATGCAGGAGTTGGGCGCCTCACAGGGAAACATGCGGGCCATCCAGAGCTTGTGGGCGCCGACATCGCAGATCACGAGATCGTCTTGGTTGAGCACGGCCCGCAAGTCCCGCATCACCTGTTGCGGACGCATGGGCCAGGAGGACGTGCCGGCTGATTCAGCCTCGAACCCATCGATCACGGTCTTGCGCGCATCGTTGGCCCAAGACGAATCGAACGGCGCGAGTCCCGCACGGATGAGGTCCAGCGACAGCCGAAGGTCCCCCAGCAGGCCGACCTCGACGATGTAATGTTCGTCCACCTCGGCCGGCGAGACATCGACGTGAACGATGCGCTTGTCGCGGCGGGGATTCCAGAAGCAGGGGGCGTACTCCACGAAATCGTAGCCCAGGGCGATGACCACGTCGGCCTGCTCCATCACGACCGAGGCATAATCACGAGCCTGCAGGCCGATCGTATAGAGCGACAGGGGATCGCTGTCCGGGATCACGCCCTTGGCCATGAAGGTGTGCAGGACGGGAATCTGCAATCGCTTCGCAAACTCTCTGACCGCTTCGGCCGCGCGACCGCGAATCACGCCGTTCCCCGCCAGAATCACCGGACGCCGTGCTCCTTTGATCGTTTGGATCGCCCGCGCGACTTGCGCCGGCGAGGGCTCAGGCAGGACCGGCGCCTGGACAAAGAGCGGCTCTATGGCGCGCTCATCGGCGAGGGTGTCTTCCGCCACATCCTCCGGCAGCTCCAGATGCGTCGCGCCCGGCTTCTCCGTCTGCGCGATCTTGAACGCCTTTCGCACCGCCTCGGGAATGACCTCCGCTTTCGGGAGCGACGTGTTCCATTTGGTGACGGGCCTGAACATCGAGATCACGTCGATGTACTGGTGCGATTCCTTGTGGCGGCGATTCAGCGACGCCTGCCCGCTGATGGCGACCAACGGGGCTCGGTCCAGATAGGCGTCCACGACGCCGGTCAGGAGATTCGTCGCACCCGGCCCCAAAGTGGACAGACAAACCCCGGCCTGTCCGCTGAGCCGTCCATAGACATCGGCCATGAACGAGGCTCCCTGTTCATGCCGCGTCTCGATAAAGCGGATGGGCGAATCCAGCAGGGCATCCATCAGCTCCAAGGTTTCCTCGCCCGGCAGACCGAAAACCAGTTGGACGTTTTCATTCTCCAGACAACGCACAAGAAGTTCCGCCGCCGTCATACAGGCCTCGCTGGCATGTGAAGTCGCGGCCCGGAGGGCGCGCGTCGCTTGGCGCCCCACGGACCGCCATCTTCACTTCATCTTACAGCCTATTGGTTATCGTCGCTTCGCCGCCTTGGCCCTTTTTTTCGCACCCGGTTTCTTCTTGGGCTTACCGGGAGCTGAGGTGGCGGCCGATGAAGCGGACAGGTCGCGCACGAGGTACGAGCCGAGATAGGGAGCCCGATGGTCCAGGGACAGCAAGGGATTGACATCGGTGTGGGAATTCATGGGCTTGGTGATGTTGAGCGAGAGAAATCTGACGAACCACGAAGGGCTTCCGCCATTAATGCCGTGAGACGTGATCTTGGACTGCGTATCGCTGCTCGGCGCCGCCGCGTACTGCTTGCCGTTCATCAGGTCCAACAGGACTTCGATCCCCGTGTGGTTGCGCTCGTCGTTGGGCGACGGCATGAAGGCTGGTTCGCTCAGTCCCTTGGTGATGCCGGCGTGGGCATAGAGCGTTCCGAGGTCTGCGCCGGTGGCGTACCGGAAGCCGTGCGTGGTCGTCAACTCGCCGAATCCGCCCAAGACTTCATTCGCCGATCGATTGGCGGTCACGGTCAGGTTGAGCCATTCCAAGTTGGTTTCCGTGTCGAGCGTGAGCAATTGGTCGCCGCTCCCGGGCACGAGATCCTTCTGAATGAGCGCCATTGCACCCTCCTCTGTTTTGAAGTTCCTCAGCGTCTCAAGCGACGTGCCGTCTGAGCGTTTCCACTGCCATCAGTCATACAGCAACGTTCACGCCGGTCTGCTTCAGGACAAGAGCTGTTCCAGTTGATCCAGGAAGCCCCGCTGTCCTTGTTGCAACTTCGTGCGGGCGGCGAGAAGGTCAAACCAGGCCCCACGGTCGACCTCGGGAAATTCCTGCATCCTCCCGGACCGAGGGGGCCATTCCAAGAAGAAGCTGTTGCTGTTCAGCCTGGTCTCGTCCAGGTCCCCCTCCGCAGCCCACACCGACAGCACCTTGCCGCTGGGTTGTTTCAGTGGCGAGAGCGCGCGAAACGGCCCATTCACCTCGGAGCCGGTTTCCTCATGGAATTCGCGTTTCGCCGCGGCCAAGGTATCTTCGGTCTCTTGGTACATCCCTTTCGGAATCGACCAGGCCCCCTCATCCTTCTTCGCCCAAAATGGGCCGCCCGGATGGACGAGAAAGACCTGGAGGCCCTCCTGCCGCCGTCGATAGAGCAGGATGCCGGCGCTTAATTTCTTGGCCATCCTCGGTCCGACTCGATCCTGCACACGGGCCGGATAGTCGGTTAAGGCGTCGAGGCCCTGGTGAGCATGGCCTCCGCCGCGGCACGCACGCCGGTATCGGAGTCCATCTGAACGACGCGCGTCATGGCCTGCGTGATGGACGGGCCATGAAACTCGCCCAGCGCATAGACGGCACGGAGCCGTATGCGTGGATCGGGATGAAGGGTCAGGCTTTCGAGCAGGTCAATCGCCCGCTCATCCCTGAGTCGTCCCAACTCGTCAATGGCGTTCTCTTGCGCCTGGCCGGCGAAATGGAGACCGAGGTCGGTAAAGGTCTCGGCCGGAGATTCGAGCGTATCCTGGGCGGTCGCAGGACGTGGTTGACGGCCCCGCTCGACCGTCCGCCTCAAAGCCTCGATCAAGGCCTCTGTCTGATCGAGCGAGGCCTCTATCCGACTCCTGACCAACTCGCCAAGGAAGTAGAAATAGGGGTTGGTTTCCAGTTTCGTCACGACCTCCACGTAGGGAGCCTCGATCAATCGTTCATAACTCGGCTCCTCACGAATCGACATCGACAGCAACGCCCCCTGCTGAGGGTGTTCGAGTCTGATATGGCAGACAATCTCCGTGCCGAAGATATCCATGGAGATCTGTTTCCCGCGCGACTCGCGGTAGTCCACATGGAGCGTCATGTCGCGCTCAGCCGCGGGATCCTGCGTCACGACCAGCCCTGCGGACGCCAATTTCATTCTGACGGTCGGCGCAATCGCAAAGGAGACCCTTCCGCGCGACCGCCAGGTCGCACTCCGAACATCCACATAGACCACCGGCGCAGACCGTGCCTGCGTCTCCGTCGAAACAGGGTCGGCCCGACCGTCCTCCGCGGCGCCCAACAAAGGGACCGCAAGGAAGCCGGCACTCACGAGCGCGAGCAACCACATCTGTCGCATCAGGCTACCTCCGGTGAAGGCCAGAGGTTGATGCTACGAAGGGAGATGAATGGAGTCAAGCCGGGCGGCGAGCCTGGCGCTCACGGCTCCGTCCTTACTTCGTCATGGCTTTCCTTGGTCATTGAATGGGCACATACTCTACCCACCGCTCTTCTGATGCCCCCATGACCTATGCGCTGCTTCGACAAACGAGGCGTTGGCGCAAGGGGCCTCGACCATGGAACTCAGCCGCGCCAGACAAGAACACCTTCCGACGTTCACGCACTTCCTGGACATTCCGATGCTGATGGTCATTATCTCGCTCGGGGCAATCCGGCCCATGACCTGGACCCAATTCGCGATCGGCACCCTCTGCGCCGTCGCCGTCGCCACGGCCCTGACCATCTGGATTCCGCGCCTCTATCCCTGGACACCGCCGTCACCCATCACACCGCATGAGTCAACTGGAGGACCGAAAGCGGCAGGGTGAATCCCAACAGTTCTTCGAACGAAACAAAGGGGGATCGCCTCCATTCACTCCGATGACCTCGGCATCGCTTCCCAATCCACCTTGCCTCGTAAGCGGCGAATCCCTTCTTGACCTTTGACCTTGATGAGCAGTCGCAACCCCTCCTCGACCACAGCGCGCTTGGTCGCAAGCCCCGTCGCCTTCATGGCCTGCCGCATCAAGCTGTTGTCGATCTCGATATTGGTCCGCATGGGTCATCCAATAAGAAATATGTGCGATTGCGCTGATCCTACGTGCCTCCTCTGAGAGCACCCAGGTGTGTGGGAAGACTGAACGTCGACCAAGGTGCGCGAAGGTTGGCGCAAAGTGACTGATCTGACGACGAGGCCCCTGTCCCTGTCAATGGAACGAGGATAAAAGTCTCTGGGAGCACATATCTCAGTCCTCCGTCGCCAGGCCGGTTTCAGATTGTCTCCTGGGCCAAGAGGTTGTAAAATCGGGACACATCGAGGGGCACTATGGCACTCGCGGCAAAAGTGGTCAAGCGAACGAGAGACAGTTTTCAATTCACGATTTCGAAGCGCAACTTTGAGTCGTTTTGCGACTCGATCGGTCTCTACCGTCGCGAGTTCCTCGACGCCCTGGATGCCTCAGAGAAAGACCACCGGGCAGGTCGAGTCACCAAACGGAAATCCCTACGAGAGCTGATTGACTAGGCGGTCATGCTCGAGCTCTCGACGACCGCGACCTTCGATAGGTTGTTCACCAAACTCCCGAAGCCGATTCAACGACAAGCCGCAGCAAAAACCGATCTCTTCCGAGAGAACCCGTTTCATCCGTCGCTCCGCACCGAGAAACTCCATCCGAAGCATCACGAAGTCTGGAGCTTTCGAGTCGATCGCGCCTATCGCATCATCTTCACATTCCTCGGACCCAATCACGTCGAACTCCGCTACATCGGGCATCATCATTCGATCTACGATTACGATCTGTTCCGATAAACAGGCGGTCACTTCCGAACACCTCTACGGACAGGTGGTGACCATCTGCACGGTGTCAGGTCTTGCAATCACACAATGTGTACACAGAGCAGCGGTGGAGATCCGTTTGCGCCAACCTCCTTCCGATAGACCATTGGCTCTCCGGTGATGCTCGCCCTTCCCCACGGCCGCGTCCTTCCACCAGCTGCCTGAATTTTTTCTCTGCTTGCCCGGTCGCGAAAGACGTGTGATCCTACAACGGTCAATTGGAATTGCCTGCCCCATCACCGGCATCGCGCCATGGACAATCGCCGCCATCGGTACATTCCCTTCATCAGTTCCGCCGCGGCCGGGTTGCTGGTCTGTCTTGTCATTTCGCTCGTGACGGGACGCAAAGAAGCCTGGGATTCCGAAATCTACTTTTCCGTCGGCATCCCGGTCATGTGCGGGCTGATCTTTGCCCTCGGCTACCGCTTTCCTGAACGAGCCTGGCGTTGGACTCTCAGCATGGCCGTCGGCCAGGCCATCGCGATGCTGTCGGCGGGTAATTCCCTGTCGCTCTGGCCCCTCTCCATCGTTGCCATGACGGTACTGTCAGTTCCGCAGTTTGTCGTCGGTTCGGTGGCGAGCAGACTGGCGACTCGGAAGGCCCGAGCGTGACCACCACTCGTCTTCTACCAAGCCGCTCAACCCACATTATTCATGACGGTTCGTGACGAAACCACCAAGACGCCACGCGAGACGGGCACGCGGAGCCGCGAGGGAGGAAGGCATACTTAAACAGTATGTCGACCGACCGAGAGTCGAGCCTGCCCGCTTGGCTGTGGGAACCTGGCAGCCAAGCTTGGCGCAGCGGCGTATCGGCGGGTGCAGTCTAAGCGGCCTTGATTAATGTGGGTTAAGTCATGCGGCTCGGGACGCGGCCTTCTCCAGCAACTCATGAATCAGCGTTTGATAGGGTTTGCCCTGCTTCGCGGCCATCTTCCGCAGTTGCGCCAACAGACGCGGCGCGAGACGGATGGCAATCAGTTGTTTCGCCTCACCTCCCAGAGGAGGCCGCCCGACCCGGCGCATTGAGGCAAGTTGCTTGTCGGACAGCGGGGGGATGTCGGAATAATCAATCTTTCGCCGTTTGATAGCGCCGCTTTTCCTTCCGATTTGCCATCCGCGCACTGATGATTCTGACGTTCTTTTCATGACCATGGCTCCTTACCGTATAGGCAATCACAAGGGTGTTTCCGCCCGCTGACCGTGCCAACCTGAATCGCCGTGTTTCGCCTCGTTGCTCGCCGCATTCTTGGAATCCCACTCGAATGTCTATTATGTATATATGTATAGACTGAATGGAGACGCTCCGCAACCCCGTGGCTGTTGCCGTCAACTTCGACCCCTTCGTTGATGCATACCGGATCATGCTTCGCCTGCATAGGGGCTCACCTCCGAATTCTTCACGGACACCGGAGACACAGCCAGCGGAGAACACCAATCAATCGTTCTGCGATAAACTGTCAGACAGCTTTTCGAGTATAGTGAACCCATGGCTTCCGGTTCCCATACCCGCGCTGCCAGGTCCGCTCCCCACAGAAGAGGCCGACCTCGGCTGACGCTCGCGACAATCCGGCGGCTCGTTCGGTCCGGCTGGCTGGTGTTCCGCGCGATGCTGTCGGCCGTGATGGCCACGCCGCCTGCGGTCCGGGCAATCCTCGGTATCGCACTCATCCTGATCGTGTGGCTGACCGGCAACTGGGTCTATCACGCGATCCACAAACCGAGCGAGGTCTTCTTTCCCTTGGACGGCACCCTGGCCAAGAGCCCGCGCGAAACCTGGCGACAGTACGGCTCCCTCTTTCGCGAACATTCGACCGCAGTCATCATGCCCGAATTGCTGGCGGCGCTCGCCCAGGTCGAAGGTGCGGGCAATCCCGTCGCACGCACCTACTGGCGCTGGCGCCTGGCATCGAATCCCTTGGAACTGTATCAGCCCGCGTCAAGCGCGGTCGGCATGTACCAAATCACGAACGGAACGTTCGAGGAGGCGAAGCGCTATTGCATTCACAACCATGTGGTGGTCACGGAGGGTCCCTGGCATGATTGGCACTCGTGCTGGTTCAACAGCCTGTATGTTCGTGTCCTGCCAAGCCATGCCATCGAACTGACCTCGGCCCTGCTCGACCGGCAGGTTGCGAACACAATCGAACGGCGGCGCCTCGCAGCGACTCTCCAACAGAAACAGGACTTGGCTGCGCTGATACATCTGTGCGGAGCCGGGGCGGGTCAGGCCTACGCCGCACGTGGCTTCCGGCTGCTCCCCCGCCAGAAATGCGGCGACCACGATGTCGGCGCCTACTTGGCACGCGTGAATGCGATGAAGCGACAGTTTGCCCGTCTCGCGGTCATCGATTCCCCGTCCCCGGTGCTGACCTCTCAGAGAAGGCCATGATTTGCATTGCGCAGAGCAAATCCGGTGCCCAGCCGGATCGCATGCCCGCGCTCCAGGGAGTGTGGCTTGCAGCCTCGGCTGGACGTCGTCGATCATCGTGGTCAGTTTGGGAGGGTGACGCATCCTTGTGTCCGGACCGGCTCGGAGTCCGGCGATGTTGGAATCACGTTTCTTGGGATCGTTGGGCTAGAGGGTCTCAGCCCGGCTGTGTATCGGGACTCGTTGGTCACGGGTGCCGACGAGAAGGGAGCTTTTTTCGGCATGGACGCGCCCCCTCTTGTTAATGAAATGCAGGCTGAAAGGAAAGACTAGCAGGCTGTTGAAAAACCCCTTGACTCTGGCATGACTAGGTATTATCACCATGCAGCCGTTCACACGACCAGGAGGGAGAACGATGCGCGGTGAGGTGGATCCCCAGCAGCCCCTATTCAGCTATGTGTCCCCAGAAGCCCGCGTGCCAGCCACCCATCCGTTGCGAGCGATCAAGGCCAAAACCGACGACGTCTTGGCAACCCTGGAGCGGACCTTTGACGAGATGTATAGCTCGACCGGGCGGCCATCGATTCCGCCGGAACGGTTGCTGAAGAGCGAGTTGTTGATCGCGCTGTTCTCCATCCGCGGGCACCGGCTCTTCTGCGAGGAGTTCAACTACAACATGCTGTACCGTTGGTTTCTGGATATGAGTCTCGATGCCCCGGGGTTCGATCACAGCACGTTCAGCCAGAACAGTGAGCGACTGCTCCGGCACGAGGTGGCCCAGCGGTTCTTTGATGCGGTGGTCACCACCGTACGCCGCGAGGGGCTGCTCTCGGATGAGCATTTCACGGTGGATGGCACGCTGATTGAGGCCTGGGCCTCGCTCAAGAGCGTGAACCCCAAAGCGGCCCCCGCCGCGACGCTGCCCCCAGACGATCCGGACAATCCCACGGTAGACTTCCATGGGGAACGGCGCTCGAATGCGACGCATCAGAGTACGACCGACCCGGAAGCCCGCCTGGCGCGCAAGGGCCAAGGCAAGGAAGCCAAGCTCTGTTTCTCCGGCCATGGCTTGATGGAGAATCGGCACGGCCTGTGCGTGGAGGTGCAGATCGCGCCGGCCACGGGGACGGTCGAACGGGAGATGGCGCTGGCCATGCTGCGCCGCCAAGCCCGCCGGGGGATTCGCCCCCGCACGCGTGGAGCGGACAAGGGCTATCATTGCACGGACTTCGTGCGCCAGTTGCGCCGGCGCCACATTCGTCCGCATCTGGCGCAGGTGGCGGGACGGCGCACGCCGGGCCTTGATGGCCGGACCACCCGCACGGTGGGCTACGCGCTGAGCCAACGGATCCGCAAGCGCGTGGAAGAAATCTTCGGCTGGTGCAAAACGATCGGTGGCTTGCGCAAAACCCGTTTTCGGGGCCTCGCCCGGACGCAGCATGCGGCCTATCTCGTCGGCGCCGCGTACAACCTGCTCCGCAGCAGCAAGTGGCGGGCGGCAGCGCCGGTGATCTGATCTCTCCAAAGAGGAACGATCATGGGTGGTGATCACCAACAAGCCACAAGACGACAGCCAGGCTCCCTCGGCCGACGAGAAGCCGTTGCCAGTTCATCGTGAAGGGGGGAAATTGTCGTCGTGCATGGGGGTTTTTCAACACCCTGCTAGAAGTTGCTGGCCAGGAATTCGATAACCGCCACCACCCCGTAAGCGCCGGAGGGCAGAGCGACTCCACGAAAGACCGGCAGTTCCGTATAGGGCCTGAAGGCGCCTTCCCTCAGCATGGCGATACGTTCTTTGATCTGCGTGAGGTATTGGTGGGTGTTTGGTTCCAACCCGGCCAGTTGCCGCTTTGAGATCTCGTGGAGTACATGACGGCGAGCCTCTTCGGAAGCTCCTCGCAACATCACGGCGCTGGCAACGACGTAGACTGCGCTGAGTCCGACCACAATCATCAATCCCACTGGAAAATCCCAGTTGTCCAGATAATCGGCACGAGCCAGGAGCATCAGGGCCATCAGCACCGCCGGATAATAGATGAATAGATCGATTCGAGCAGTGAGCCGCGCGATCAGTTGCAGTTTCATCAGAGACATTTCCGGATCGACCGCTCCGAGTTCTTTCGACACAAGCTTTCGGACAAAGGCTCCCGTTAGACGGGTCACATCAAGGACCACGAAAATCACAAGCACCATTCCGATGACGGCCATCAAGATGAGTATCGCGTTCACGTGCCGCGATACCTCTCCTCGAAAGGGCGAAAAGGGGCGTCCGCATATCCCCATGACCACCGTTCCGATGAGGAAGAATATCGCGCTCCACGCGACAACCCGTTGACCCAAATAGGGCCACGCCATCCGCTCTGTGTATTCCGCCCACAACTGAGCCGGCTCTTTAGGCACCCGGTCAAGCGCCCAGCCGCTGACACTCCGCAGCCGATCGCTCATGCACCAACGGGCGAGGCGCATGCGGAAAGAGGTCTCGGTTCGCTTCTCCAGTGGTTGATCTGCGCTCCCATTCTCGAGCCTGGCTCCGCGCAGTAACTGGGCAAATTCGTGTTCCACGTCTCTGCTCGTTTCCCGAAGGCGGCTCCAAATTCGCCCAATGAACAGGGCGGCAAGCACCACGACCAATCCCCTCAGTACCTGACTCGGCCAGATGCTCACACCGTCAAACATGGAGAAGGGTTCGCCTTTATCTCCGTCCAATACGAGATATGGAATCGCCAGCCACCAGACGAACGCTCCGATGGCCGCGAACGCCAGCAAGACACCGATTCCCGCTCGGGGACGATTCATCACTGTCATACACACATGGCGAGTCCACTGATAGACGGTCTGACTGGCCGGAATGAGGAGAATCCACCCGACCACCAGCGCAGCAAGGAACAGCATGAGATGCCAACGTGCTGTCGCGGCCGATACCGCGGGGGGTCGAAGCTGATGGAGAGGCTGGATAGCAGCATTCTGGACGGAAGGGTCGGCTGCAATGCTGATATCAACGGGGCCGTTTTGCCCAATTTCATGCAACCGCGGCCGCCACTTCGCCTCACAATACATGGCCTTACTGGACCCGGGTTTCCGATAGCTGTACCGCTCAAGGAATGGACCATAAGATTCTACTCGGCACGAACCGGTCTCTTGCAGGGCGTCCAACGCTCGCAAGACCGCATACAATGTCGAGGTTTGGTAGGTGTCCCGAAAGGGCGGGATGCCTCCCTGGAGCCTGTCGTGCAAGGCCAATCCGAAGTGAGAAGCCACCACAAGGTTTCGTGTCCATCGCAACTCGCTTGGGTGGAACAGGCGGGCATCGAGATCAGTGGTAAAGAAGATAGCCTGCGGAAACCTTTGCTTCAGGGCCTGGAGGATCAGCAGCTTGTCGTAGACGTCGCTCCCCAACACCCCGATCGCCTTGAAATCGGCGCAGTCCCGCTTGAGCAATGGACAGTCCGCTCGAAGTCGCTCCTCATCGTCCTTCATGCTCTGCGCCAGCCGCCGCACATAGTCAAACTGGCTTCGCCCTTCGGGTCGTTCCAGTTGTTCGATATGTTTTCGCTGATCTTTGAGCAAGAGCGCGGCCTTGTCGGCTTCCTGCGGCGAGTCTCCCGCCCCATTCTTCACTTTCTCTCTCGGCAATTCTCCATCCAATCCCCGGAGGTAGCTAAACCGGCGAATCTGCCCGGCGTCCTGCCCCGTTTGCGCCGCCTCTTGAAATATCTCCGGTAACGCCCTCCCATAGAGGGTGTCCCACTCCGACACGATCGCGACCCGGTCACATGATTCTTTCCCTGTGCAGGCTGCCCCCACCCTGATCCCCCTTCTCGTTCCTAATTCCTCCACCAACTCGCCGATCAACAGATCGTCGGTCTGAACGGCTCTAAAAAAGGCAACCTGTGCCTTTCTAAGGATCTGGCTCAGACCAGGAGTCGGTGCCTCCTTCGATCTGCCTGTAATGAAGATCTCTGGAGCCGTTGACCAGGGAGAATAGATCTCCAGCGTCGCCGGGTCGGACACGCTCTTCGGGCAGCCTTGCGCAGAAGCCGACGAGTTGTCCTTCGCCTCGGTCACCATACTATGAAGCGTCCCTGAAAAGCGCGGGCCGACTGTTTTGAATGACACGGTCCGTTCCAGACCCTTGAGCCTAGTGAACATTTCGGCACGAATGGCCCTGAGGCTTGAAAGGGGACAGTCACCGAGGTCTTGATCTTTGATCCACAACGCTAACACTTGAGTAGTCGGATCGTCGGTCGACTGATACCATTCCATCGGCACCGCGGCCGCATGCCAATAGGCATACGAGAGATTGGCCGGGTCCCTTGGCGCATCCCACCGAAAGAACCGCAGGTGCTCCCCGTCCCTGGGCACGTAACCGGCTCGTTCCAACCCGGCCAGCAAGGCATAACGCTGGCGCAAGCGCGATTCCGAAGGGTCGGCATAGGGAGCGCCGTCGGTGAGGAGCACCAGGACGTGGATCTGCGCAGAGCTCGACTGGGCCACTTCCTTGGCGAGGTCCTCTAATCCGTGTCCATGTCGCGTCCGATCGGAACCATGCGTCGCCTCGCCTGAGCGCCTTTCCGATTCGATGTGCCTGGCCACGGCATCAAACGGATCTTGCCATAATCTGGCTTGTACCCGCCGATCACCAATGACCTCAAGCTTTTCACTCGACAGTTCTTCGACCGGACGCGAACTCTTGAGTGGGCCTTGATACAGCCAGATGGCTCCGGCGACAGCACCCGCCAAGAGCACCACGTTTTGAAGCGGGAGTTTCGGCTCTTGCTTCTCGTCGGAAGGCATGGGCGGCCCCGCTGTCCGAGGTCGGGGAATAGCAGTTCGTTACGGGATACCCTCAAAAAGTGCATGGGCTATGCCATCCCCTCCAGACTCTAAACTCTGCTGCTTACGACTATTTCCGTTGGATCTGAAACAGCCGAGACAGTGGAGGGCGTATCCAATCAGATACTGGTGTGCAGACAAACAGATACAAGCCACCTTGCTAATCAGACAGCCTTCGGTTATGAACTCTTGCAAGGAAGGGAGCCGGCCGGAACGTGCAGCCCATGATTGTCATTCGACCGGGAACTGAACGTGATTTCTCGTCCGTGCTCCAGGTGCAACAGGCGGCCTTCGGCGAATATGCCAATGTCTACGAAGTCAGGGCCTGGACCAAGGAAACGGTCGAGAGCCTCAAACAGGACGCGCAGGACAAACGACTGCTGGTGGCGGAAGTTGACGGTGCGATCGCGGGATCGGTGCGCTTTTGGACCGTGGCAGGAGTCTGCGTGATCCGGTTGCTCTCGGTCAGTCCCGCCCACCAGGGTCACGGCGTGGGGAAAGCCCTGATGCAGGAAATTGAGCGAGTCACCACCGATGCCCATAAGTTCTATGCCTGCACGATGCTCCGCACGGCGCGGAACATTCACTTTTTCCTCAGCCTGGGATACAAGTCGGAAACCATCCTCCCAGACCATTACCATCACCTCGATCTCATCTGCTTTGCGAAATATCGCCAGCCGCAGTCCGCGTAGGCCACTGCCCCCGTCGGCTGGATCGACCTCGTAGAACTGAATGGCAACTACACGCTCTGAAGAAGGATCCTGACGACCCTGGACGGATAACACAAGAGAACCGAGGACCGACGATCGATGACTGACAAAGCAAGTGAGCAATCAGGAGCACAGGGACCGGTGTTTTTTTCATACGGCTTTCGCCCGTTTTTTCTCGGCGCGGCGCTGTTTGCCGGCTTGGCGGTCCCGGCCTGGGTTGCGATGTTTGCGGGAACCGGCGGCCCGAACGTGCTTTATGCGCCTCGGGAGTGGCACGTGCACGAGATGGTCTTCGGCTTCCTCCCCGCGGTGATCACGGGCTTTTTGCTGACGGCTATTCCCAACTGGACCGACCGCCCGCCGGTCATGGGCGCCCCGCTGATATGGTTGTCTCTGTTATGGGTGGGTGGACGTTTGGTCATCGCAGTCTCACTGCTTCCTCCTTTCGGGACTGCCACAATTGATGCCGCGTTTCTGATCGTCATGGCAGGCTACGTCTGGCGGGAACTGTCCACGGCCGGAAGTTGGGCACATGCGCCGGTGGGAGTGGTGATCAGCCTCTATGCCGGCGCCAACATCCTGTTTCACCTCCTGGCTCTGAGCGGCGCGGAATCGGATCTTGCCATGCGCATGGCCCTTTCGCTGCTGATGGTCCTCCTCACCTTCATTGGCGGGCGCCTTACGCCCAACTTCACAAGAGAATATTTAGCGGAACACAGGATGCCACAGCGGCCCGGGGCCTCCTCCCGATTCGATGTCCCCTCGCTCGCGCTGACGGGCGTCGGCGCCGTTGCCTGGACGATTCAACCGGAAACCATGGCCACGGGATGGATTTTGCTCGCCGCTGGACTCGCCAACCTAGGGCGTCTGTTGCACTGGTACGGCTGGCTAACCTGGCGCGAGCCGCTGGTACTGATGCTGCATGTCGGCTACGGCTGGTTGGCAATCTCTCTGATCGTCCTGGGAGGCGCCGGTCTTGGGGTGGGGCTGCCGACCACGGAGGCACTGCACGCGCTCACGACCGGCTCGGTGGGTGCGATGACCTTGGCGGTCATGACCCGCGCGAGCCTTGGCCATACGGGACGCCCTCGCCATGCGGGCCCCCTGACGGTTTGCATGTACCTGTTGGTGAATCTAGGCGCGCTGCTGCGGGTCTTCGGACCGACAACCGGACTCCCGGTCAACCTTGTGCTGGGAGCGGCGGCAGTCTGCTGGAGCGGGGCCTATCTGCTGTTCGCCGCCGTCTACGGGCCAATGCTCTTGCGGCCGAGCCTGGATGAGTGACGGGAGGTAGAGGCCAGTGTAGTGCGTCAGTAATGGCTTTACGCGCCCGTTCGTGCTGAGACCTGTCGATGCACGAACCGAAGCCGTCGGGACCATAACCCTTCGACCAGCTCAGGGCGAACGGGAGATGTCAAGAAGCGTTAGACGCACTACACTAGCGTATCCCGGCCTTAGCGTTTCCACAGGGACTGCACTCCGGCGCCCGTGCTTCGAAATCCGCCACGCCCCGGCGGCCGTCGAGATGAATAAGGCAGCAATCGTCGAGCATCTGTTTCAACCGCCGACGGCCGCGCTGCACGCGCGACTTCATGCCGAAGAGCGAGAGTCCCATCCGTGTGGCCGCCTCCTGTTGCGTCAACCCGTCCAATTCCACAAGCGTCACGGCCTCCCGATAGTCTTGCGGCAATTGCGCGATCATCGGGCGGAGACAGCCGGCCAGCTCCGCGCGAGGCTCGCCGGAATCCTCTGCCGTTTCGTTGTGCGAGGCGGACGATGGAAGAGCCTCCAGCTCGCCGGCCAGGCCCACCGGCCGTTCCATCCGTTTCCCGTTCGCCCGATAATGGTCGATGATGGCGTGGCGCGTAATCTGATAGACCCAGGAGACAAGACGGCGCGGATCGTTCACGCTGTCGAGGCGCCGGTGAATCCGCAGAAAGATTTCCTGCAAAATGTCCTCCGCTTCAGCCTCATTCGCCACCCGCTTCGCGATAAAGGCGCGAAGGCTGTCGTGGACTTGTTGCCAGATCTCCGTCACCACCTCCGCCATGATGGCCCTCCGCCGTTGATCTGCCTACGGTACTGCGCCCAGCTTACGAAGCGCAAGTCACCGGCTCGTTACGAACGTCGGCCACCGTCCCCGGCGCGGCCTGGTGTTTCGGCACGCAGCAGCCGGTGTTCTTGGGGGAGCCCGTGACCTGCAATTGTTCGTGGACCGTGAAGACTTCCCATGCATTGCCGTCCGGATCGGTGAACCACAGTTTGTCCTGCTTGGCGAAGCAACAGGCGACGTTGTCTTCGACCCTTTCGAGAATGCCCTGTTCCTGTAAATGTGCTTTCCAGGCCGCGATCTCCTCGACGGTCTCGACTTCGATTCCCAAATGATTCACCGAACTGATCGCGCCAGTGGTGGAAACAAGCGAAAGATTCAGCGCGGGGTTGATCAGGTCGAACTTGGCATAGTCGGACGTGGCCTTCTGAGGGGCCACACCGAACACTTTTTGATAGAACGACACCGATGCCGGCACGTTGCGCACATCGAGCGAGAGATGAGATCTCATGGGGGGTCTCCTCGGTTCCGGCGAGGGACCATTCCCTCGCCTTATCCTAAGAGACGAAGGACTTCGAAAAAGGACGCAAGGTGTAGGCTTCTACTGTTTTCCTCCCGTTTCGCATTGCCCGCCGGTTGACCAAGCCTCTCGATCGGCGTAGCATACTCTCCTGACGTTCCAGTGAGGGTGGCTGGCGTCTCTTGCGCGTGCGCCTGTCCGTGATTCTGTGCCACGGATTTCATTTCGGTCCCTTCACTCCGACGCCGGATGCTATGCCGCTGATCGTCGTTTCCCTGATGTGGATCCTTCGGAACGAGGGTCCTCATGAAAACGATCACCCGTCGAACTCTCCTTCCCCGCTTGGCACTGATTCTTGGGCTTCCTGTCATTATTCTCTGGCTGGGAGCGCACGACGGAGAGGCCGGTGCGACTTCTTCCCTCCCGTTGGCGACCGCTGCACCAACCGAACGTCTTTCTCCGCCTATCACTTGGGTGGATGACCTCGAAGACAAACTCGCGACGTACTTCACAGAGAAATATCCTGCGTACGATTTTACGCCGTACAGACAGGAACTAGATCGGGTTCGTGACGCCGTGAGCCGCGGCGATCGGTGGGGGGCGAAACGGGAAATGGGAGTGTTTCTCAAGATGTTGGCCAGTCGTGCCTACGGGTTGGGCGATGACGCGGCCGAGGAGCTGGCCGGCTTCTCACAAGAGGCGATGCCCGACGAGGAATATGCCATCGTCTATCCCGGCCGGATGGAACGAGCGCCGGCCGCGACAGGGATGCTTCGGATAGGTGCCTTGATGATAGTGGAGTGACCCGCTTGGAAGGAGGGTTTGGTCATGGCCTCGCACACGCTCGTGACCCACAGAATTCTTGGTGAAGTGAAACGCGCGCACGGCTGCGATCTGGATACCCTGGCGAAGAGCCTCCCCGATCTGTCCTGGAGCCAGGTCTTTCTCGAAGTCGATCGGTTGAGCCGCCGGGGAGAGGTATTGGTGACGTTCGGCGCGGAAGGGCGTTATATGATCCGGCTGCCGGACCACAAGAAGAGAGCGGCAACTCATTCAGTCCGGCCCTGATCGACAACGGGACTCACACCCAGCTTTGCCGAGGGGAGCACGGCCGTCTCACCTGCGGGACCGCGTCCTCAGTACCGAGACTCCATTTTGATCTCAAACCGAACCGGGTCCCTGGTTGTCTCTGGGAATCCCATCATGGTGCCGGCCACGGTCGAGACTCTCGGAGACGTGAAGGGGCTACCCATCTCGTAGTCGGTCTTCATGGTCGACAGACTGCTGACGATACCGCGGTGATCAAAGTAGACCCCGAGGTCGTATTGGGTATCGTACTGGCCGAAGCCGTTGTAGAGAAAACCGTACAACAATAGATATTCCAGCGGATTAATCTTGGCGCTTGCATAATGGTAGCCCCACCATTCTCTCGTCCAACCTCCCATCTCGATGCTCCGTTGATTGGACGGATCGCCCAGGAGGCTGGCCACTTGCAGTTTGGTCGTTTTGCCGACTGTGATCTGTGCCATCGTCTGGTTGTCGGCCAGATGTGAATTCCCGGTCGAGACACAACCGGCAAGCCACAGCCATAGCAACGCCGGTCCAAGCCTGTTTGTCATCGCTTCCCTATAGTTCCCATCGAGTGCCGCGCATTGCAGCACCGGAGACCAAGAATGTCAACAGGAGGCCCGGCTCACCGGGCAAATACCAACAGGCTGTTGGCGGGGAGGACGAGCGAAGCGGAATGACCGAACCCGTGCAGCGGCTGCGGCTCGACGACAACCTGCCCGCCGTTCCCTGCGACATCGGGATTGACCCAGTTCTCGTACACGTCGCTGTTGAAGATCTCCCGCCAGGTTCCGCCGCCGGGGAACCCGATTCGATAGCCGAAGCGATGGAACGTCGCCAGATGCAGCACCACGAGCACGTCATGTCCTTGGCCCTCCACCCAGCGGTGAAAGGCCAGCACCCGATTCTGGTCGTGCACGTGCGTCACGCGAAACCCTTGCCCTCGCAGGCCAGGCAGGCGCCGCCGCAGGTGAATCAGTTCCCTTGTGAACCGCAGGTGATCCAGCATCTGTTTGTCGCCCCGGTCCAGGCCTGCCCAGTAGAGCAGCAGGTTGCGGTCAAACTCGAAATTGTCCGACCACTGTTTGTCTTCGAGAAACTCCTGCCCCATGAAGAGCATCGGGATGCCGGGCGCGGTCAGGCTGAGCCCGGTGGCGACCCGAGCCCGGCTGCGGGCATACCATGACCGCGGGTTTCCGGGATCGCCGAGCCTGGCAATCCGCTGCTCCCGCCCTTTCAATACAATGTCGTGGTTTTCCGGCCCCTGCACGAAGCGCCAGGCTTCGTAAAACCCGTCCGGCCAGAGGCTGTTCGCCAACCCCGTCATGTTGAGCGGCCGCTCGTCCGGAGCGCTGGCGTTCCCGATGACATCGCGAATCGCGATGCGCGACCCGTCCGTCAGGCTCGTGTCGAACCCAGCCCCTTCCGGCGGCGATTTCACGACGTAGGGATTGACGTTCCAGTACTCCGCCTTGTTCAAGGCGCTCGGCCGGTGCGTGTGCAGCGTGGAGGTCAGGTCCTGGCAGAATCGCCAGCCGTGCGGCGCCCCGTCATGGTCGATCACGCTCACCTGATCGTAACGAAAGCCATCCATCCGGTATTCATCCAGAAAGAACTTAGCGTTCTGGATCAGAAAGTCGCGCACCTCCGGCTTGGCGAAGTCGAACACCAGGCCGCCGGCATGCCCTTTGTCCGTGAAGTAGAGGGAGTTGCGATGGCCGCCCTGGGTGGATTGCCGGTCGAAGAAATAGAGGCTCTGGTCGCCGAAGTCGCCGCCGGCATGGTTATAAACCACGTCGAGGATCACGGCGATCCCGTGCAGGTGGCACAGATCCACCAGCGCCTTGAGCTGGTTCATCTCGCCATGCAGCTCTTCCACCCGATACCGCCTCAGACCTTTCGCATCCAGCAGCCGGTTGACCTGCTCGACATAGGGAGGGAGCGCATCGTCCCCCACGGCGAAATCCATCTCCGGCGAAAAATAGTCGGTGCCGTTGTAGCCGAGGCTGAATTGCGTTTGGAACTCCTGAATCGGCATCAGTTGCAGCGCGGTCACGCCCAACTCGACGAAATGCGGAATCTTGCGCGCCACGTCCAGGAACGTCCCGCCCTTGTCGGGCAGGTTCGGCGTAAAGAAGGTCCCGACGTGGAGTTGATAGAGGATAAACTCGTCAAAACGAGGCGTGACATACCCGCTTTCGTGCCACGGGAAATCCCGTCTGCGGATGATGCATTCGCTCGGAAAGGGCGTTTCCAACTCGCGGGCATAGGGGTCCCGCTTGGGCCCCTCGCCCCCCTCGCCGACGATGTAGAACATGTAGCGTTGTCGGTCCTGCACGCCAGGGATGAAGCCCAGCCAATGGCCTTGCGCGTCGCGCGTGAGCAGGCTTGCGTCGTTCCGCAGCCGGCCGTTGAAATCCCCGAGCACATGGACGGAGCGGGCCTGCGGCGCCCAGACACGGAACGTGGCGCCATCGGCGATGAGATTGGCCCCCATCGGGGTGCCGGGATGGATGTGATCAAGCGAGGCCGGCATGAATATGAGTCAACGATAAAGGTTCATGCTAAACGCGAACCGTCCTTGAAACAAGAGACCGAATCGCAAGGGGACGGACCGCGTTACCCACAAGCTTCGGCAGCCCGAGATCACCGTTTCGAATTGCCTTGACGCTCCACGGTGATCTCAACCGCCATGCGTTTGCGACCAGGCGCTCCAACGTGTCTATGCGGCTCGGCCTTCAACCCGAGCAACGGACAGAAACAGTCTCAGGAAGACCGCAAATCCGGCCAGACCGGACCACAGGGCCACGAGCATCGTGCTCGGCCGACTCGGCGTCGAGATTGGTTCGGCCTCCGCGAAGGACGTCGGCGTGGCCACCGGGTCCAGTTGCATCAACCGAGCGAACAGATCGGCCCGCGCCTCGGTCCTGGCTACGGCGCTCACCAGTGCCGCCAACTGCTCCTGATTGCGCGCAAGCGCTTGGGCGTATTCATCCTGGACCTTCACCACCTGTACGATCGCGCGGCCCAGATGTTCCTGCGTGTCGCCGGCGTAGGCCTCCCAGTCCCGGCCGGCTTCCACGATGGCCGCTCCAAGATTGGGCTGCCTGGTCGCATCAAATTCATCCTCCAGCATCATGCCCTGGGCTTGGGTTTTCCCAATCATGCGCCTCGTGTAGGCTTCAGACTGTTCCGTGGACGGCATGAGCCCAATCCGGACGCCCCGTTGCGTCCAGTTGACGATGGAACGGCCCATCACGGCCTGCACCCGAGCGAGATGGTTCGCTTCCATCATGGCGTCCTGGGTGGCGACCACGTCCAGATAGGCCAAGGGGCGCCGCTCAATCCGATCATGCCGATCGCGCCTCAGCAGCGCACGGTTCAAGTCGGCAACCGCCATGTTCATTGAACGGGACTGGTCCCGTTCAAGCAGGGCCTTTTCGACGATCGCCTCGCCGAGTGCGGGCTGTACCCAATACATGGCTGCCATGATACCCCGTTCCTGTTCCATGGCCAGCCCCGATACCGGATCGGCCGGCGGCACGGCCCCACTTGCCGGAGCGGTCAATAAGAGATAGGCGCCGACCAATAGGGCAACCAACCCAAGCAACGCTATCACATCGACTGGTTCGTAGGCCCGTTTCATGGCGAAGGCCCTCCTTGTCGGAATCATGCTTCGGGCGTCCTGCGCACCGCTCGATAGAACTGCCGAAGCCGGTTCCCTTTGAACTGACTTCGAATGGAGTCTTGTTCAACGCTGAAAATACTACCGGTGCGGAACGCAATCGGCATACCACTAAGAGTTCCCATGCGGACTCGATGGAAGCGCTTGTTATGACAAAGGGAAAAGGCGTATGAGCTAGATCGTGTGGCTCAGCGAACGCCTTGTGAAGGTATCGGAATCGATACAGAGACATTATTGGAGCATTATCGGATCGGATACAGGGATCAGACAGATGGGAGACTACCGGGATGAAGAGTGCTCGACGGGCCTTGCGCTCCGCGCTCCGTCCGCGACTGAGACTTATTTGTTAGCGTACACACCTTGATGCTTCGGAGCATCCCGGCTATGATCTGGCCAGAATGCGTTTTGACATCATCCTGGCCCCGGAAGCCATTGAAGATCTACGAAAACTAAGGGCGAATCTCCGGACGGCCATACGGGAGGCACTCGAAACACATCTCCGGCACGAACCGACGAAGACCAGCCGCAGCCGAATCAAACGGCTTCGTGGCCTTTCGAGGCCACAGTACCGGCTCAGGATCGAGGAGGTCCGTGTGTTTTACGACGTGTCCGGCTCGACCGTTGAAGTATTGGCCATCGTAGCCAAATCGGAGGCAGAAACATGGCTCGCCCAATTCGGAAGACTCGAATAAAGGAAGTTCCGCTTTCCGAGGTGAAGGATGATCTGTCGCACTTGCTCCGCGAGGCGGAGAAGCAAGAAATCGTGATCACCCGACACGGCAAACCGGCCGGGGTCCTGATCGGCTTCAAGTCGGAAGACGACTGGTTCGAGTATCGGCTGGAGCACGACCCGCGGTTTCTTCGGCGCGTGGAAGAGGCGCGGGAAAGCTTGCGAGCGGGCCGTGGTGTCAAGCTCGAAGAAGTAAAGTGACCGTGCGCTGCCACCACGTGGTCGGCTGCCCCGCGAACAAGCGCAGCCGTGCACGCTTCACCTCAGACGTTCGGCGGCGCTGGCACCGAGAATACAATCCATGCAGAGTTAAGGCGCCTGCCCCCCGTAATTGCCCCCCACTGGGCAGATCTGGGTTTGTATCCTCTGCAGGTATCGCAGGCATAACGGAACTATGCCGGTCGGTATAACACTCTAAAGCGTCGCGATGGATAGCGTTGACATGTGATGGAACATACGCAAGAATCCCGCACCAACGTGCAGTCAGTTAGTGCGTACTATACCGGTCAGCATACTCAATAGTTAGCCTGCTTGTAGAAAGCGAGGGGTAAACAATGTCCCAGTTCGATGTCTTCTTATCTTATAAAAGTCAGGACCATAATTGGGTAGAAAGCCTCAAGGAATCTCTACAGCTCCGCGGGGTTCGTGTTTGGCTGGATAAAGATGAAATACGCCCCGGCGATAAATTTGTCAGGGCGCTTGAAAATGGTCTTGAAACAAGCCGCGCCGTGGCTCTTGTGGTAACTCCTGAGAGTTTGTCATCTGGTTGGGTTGAAGATGAATATTCCAGAGCCGTCTCACTTTCGAATCAGGGGCAGTTACAGTTGATTCCGGTACTTCTTCGAGATGCAAAGCTACCAGGGTTCCTCTCCAATCGCCAGAGCGTGGATTTTCGTGATGACTCAACGTTCGAACAAAATGTAGACCGTTTAGTTTGGGCTGGTATAACTGGCAAGCGCGTGATCTGGTATCCGGTTTACGGGCGGTACGAATCCGACCGATGGAAACGCTTATTCTCAATCGCAAAGCAAGAAGGGATCGAGTTTCAACGGGGAGCGGATATACATCGCTCTGAATGGTTCTTGAAGCCGATCATAAATGATCAAAGCAAGCGCCTCGTGCTTGTCTTCGACATTTTTGAAGAAAGACCGGCGGAGCGGGACATTTGGCGCAACAAAGTTCAAGATTACGTGGATACCATCATCAATTACCGTAACCTTACGAAGGATAAACCAAATGAGATCGTTTTCTTACTCTATCAGCAAAGAAATTCATGGCAACGTGTTAAAGAAGTGAAAGAACTTGAACCGCAGCAAGTGTCAAGACTGAAAAGTTACTTCACAATTCATCAGGACATTCCCGATGATAAGGAGTTCGCGAGACAACTTCGGGAAATATGGATCAGAATCCAGCGAGATTTAATGGTAGCGGAGGTACGTGGCGGCGCGGGCTAACAACGGCATGCACCCGACCGCGAGTCAGCTTGGAGTCATTCGTTAACTTGCCGCTATCACGTCTCGTCGCGGCGGGTGATGCCAGGCGTTAGCCCGCAACACAGTTCGATGGCACTCACCCACCTATCGGAATCCGAACAGAGAAAGAATCGATCGGGGTCAGATCTTGTTTTGTGCGTGCCGATGAGCTAGATTTGGTGGCATGGCCCGCCCGCTTCGCCTTGAATTTCCGGGGGCGCTGTACCACGTCACCGCTCGGGGGAACGCCCGCCACGCCATCGTTCTCGACGACCAGGACCGGCAGCGGTTTCTCGATGTGCTGGCGCGTGTGGTCCCGCTTTCACCTGCTGCTTCACGCCTATTGCCTGATGGACAACCACTACCATCTGCTGGTGGAAACGCCGGAGGCGAATCTCTCGAAGGCCATGCGCCAGCTCAACGGCGTGTATACTCAAGCCTTTAACCGCCGCCACCGGCGAGTGGGCCATGTGCTCCAAGGCCGCTTCAGGGCCATTGTGGTGGACCGGGACAGCTATCTGCTGGAGCTGTGCCGGTACGTGGTCCTCAATCCGGTGCGCGCGAAAAGCACCCGCAAACCAGAGACGTATGCATGGTCCAGCTACCGGGCCACAGCTGGCCTCGCCGCCACGCCACCGTTTCTGGCCGTGGATTGGCTGCTCTCCCAATTCGGCCACCAGCGCCTGGCCGCTCAGCGAAAGTATCGCGCCTTCGTCGCCGAGGGCATGGGTCAGGGCTCCCCGTGGGAGCACGTGCAGGGGCAGGTGCTGCTCGGGAGCGAGAAATTGAATCGATCGGGGTCAGATCTTGTTTTGTGCGTGCCGATGAGCTAGATTTGGTGGCATGGCCCGCCCGCTTCGCCTTGAATTTCCGGGGGCGCTGTACCACGTCACCGCTCGGGGGAACGCCCGCCACGCCATCGTTCTCGACGACCAGGACCGGCAGCGGTTTCTCGATGTGCTGGCGCGTGTGGTCGACCGCTTTCACCTGCTGCTTCACGCCTATTGCCTGATGGACAACCACTACCATCTGCTGGTGGAAACGCCGGAGGCGAATCTCTCGAAGGCCATGCGCCAGCTCAACGGCGTGTATACCCAAGCCTTTAACCGCCGCCACCGGCGAGTGGGCCATGTGCTCCAAGGCCGCTTCAAGGCCATTGTGGTGGACCGGGACAGCTATCTGCTGGAGCTGTGCCGGTACGTGGTCCTCAATCCGGTGCGCGCGAAAAGCACCCGCAAACCAGAGACTTATGCATGGTCCAGCTACCGGGCCACAGCTGGCCTCGCCGCCACGCCACCGTTTCTGGCCGTGGATTGGCTGCTCTCCCAATTCGGCCACCAGCGCCTGGCCGCTCAGCGAAAGTATCGCGCCTTCGTCGCCGAGGGCATGGGTCAGGGCTCCCCGTGGGAGCACGTGCAGGGGCAGGTGCTGCTCGGGAGCGAGCGGTTCATCGACCAGCTTCGGGTGGGTTTACAGGACAAGCGCGCCCTTCAGGAGATTCCCCGAGAGCAACGATTTGCCGCCCGGCCGACGCTCAGCCACCTGTTTTCCGCCCGACTCGGCACCGACCGCACGCGCCGCAACGAGGTCATCCGCCGTGCCCACGTGGACCACGGCTACAGCTTGTCCGAGATCGGGCAGGCGGTGGGCTTGCACTATTCGACCATCAGCCGGATCGTGAATCGGCAGGACACCGATAATGCACATAACAAGACCTGACCCCGTGACCGCTCTTCTCGCCGCTACCGGCGCCGCTGGATCGTGGAGCGCACGATCGGCTGGCTGGGCAACTTCCGGCGACTGACCGTCCGGTATGATCGCCTGATGGACACTTATGGGGGCTTCTTTCATCTGGCCTGTGCCCTGATCACGCTTCGGAAGGTTTTGAAATGACTTCTAGACACGACATGAGACGCCCAATCAATAGTTAGGTTGCTATAGGAGCGCGATGGAGAGACCGCCGAAGAAAACGAAAGGTGATGCCGCACACGCCGTTGTGAAGGCCATAGCCAGCGCGGTGCCTACAGCAGGCGGTCCAGCCTCCATCTTGATGGAGACAGTATTTGCACCGCCGCTCGAACGCCGGCGTCAGAAATGGTTCGAGGAGGTCGCCGACGCTATCTCAGTGCTTCAGCGCAAAGTCTCTTACCTGACGCCCGAAAATCTCTCAAAGAACGAGATGTTTGTCACCGTCGCTCTCGAAGCGACGCAGGTTGCCCTTCGAAACCATCACGAAGAGAAGTTGCGGGCGCTAAAGAACGCCGTATCGCACTCAGTGCTTCCAGGGGCGCCCGAGGATCAAATTCAGCTCATGTACATTCGCTTCATTGATGAGCTCACGCCAACTCACCTGGTCGTCCTCGCCGTGCTCAACGACCCGGTTCGTTGGATGGAAAAGAATCATGTTCAATATCCGGGCTGGGGAATGGGTGGCCCATCAGCGGTCTTAGAGCATTGCGTCCCGATTCTTCGTGGGCGGCGCGAGCTATACGTGCAGGTCGTGCGCGATCTCCAAGGTCGTGGGCTCGTGCTGCAAGGGCAATTTCTGAACGTCACCATGACGGGGCATGGAATGGTTCAGCGTCGCACAACCGACCTCGGACGCGCGTTTCTGACGTTCATTTCAGATGAATAGCAAACTAACCCCCGCACGTACACCGACGCGCGCAGAAGCAGCTCGCGCGGGTGGTGGGGGACGTTCGCCCGACCGCGGCGACGCCCGAGGCGCTTTTGCACCACATGCGGCACTGACTCATCGAGCAGAATGTTCAAGCGGATTTCGCGAGCTTCAGAAGCGTGACCTTGGAGAATTCCAACACTTGGATCGCTTGCTGGCGGGTGACGGTTGGGAAATTATCTAGAAATTCATCGAGCGAGAGGCCGGCTTCGAGGTTGGTGAGGAGCGCTTCCACCGGAACGCGGGTTCCCTTGAACACGGGGGTTCCGCTGACAATCTCCGGATCGATGGTGATCGGGAGCTGCTTCAATTCTTTCTCGTCGATGGCGAGGTTCATGAAACTTTCGCCGATTTGCCTGCTCGGAGATAGGCATCGATCCCCGTCGCCATCTTGCGCCCTTCGGCGATCGCCCAGACGATCAGCGAGGCGCCGCGCTTGGTGTCGCCGCCGGCAAAGATTCCGTCGAGGTTGGTCATGAACCGCTCGTCCGTCGCGACCGCCCCGCGCGGGTCGTACTGCACGCCGAGACCGTCGAGCAACCCGTTCTTGACCGGCCCCGTGAACCCCATCGCGAGCAGCACGAGATCCACGTCCATCGTGAACTCGGTGTTCGGAATCGGCGTGAATTTTCCGTTCTCGAAGGCCACGCGATGGGCATGCAGCTTGGTGACATGGCCGTTGTGGCCTGTAAACTTGGTGGTGGAGACGCTCCATTGCCGGTCGCAGCCCTCTTCGTGGGCGTGGGAGGTCCGGAGCTGCATGGGCCAGAGCGGCCAGGGCGTGGACTCGGCCCGTTGCGGCGGGGGCTCCGGCAACAGCTCGAACTGGTGCGCCTCGATGCAGCCTTGGCGGTGCGCGGTGCCCAGACAATCCGACCCGGTGTCGCCGCCCCCGATGATGACCACGCGCTTGCCCTTCGCCGTAATCGGTTCGCCCAAGTCCGTGTCGCCCGCCACCCGCTTGTTCTGCTGGGTGAGATAGTCCATCGCGAGATGAATGCCCTTGAGCTCCCGTCCTGGCACCGGCAGCTCGCGCGCCTGCTCGGCTCCCATCGTGAGGCCGACGGCGTCGTACTGCCGGCGGAGCTGCTCGCCCGTGATGTCCCTGCCGACGACGGTCCCAGTCACGAACGTGACGCCCTCGGCCCGCATCTGATCCAAGCGGCGGTCGAGCACCCATTTTTCCATCTTGAAGTCCGGGATGCCGTATCGAAGCAACCCGCCGATCCGGTCCGCCTTTTCGTAGACCGTTACATCATGGCCGGCGCGCGCAAGCTGCTGCGCGGCGGCGAGGCCGGCCGGCCCTGAGCCGATGATCGCCACGGACTTGCCCGTCTTCACGGCCGGCAACACCGGCTGCACCCAGCCTTCGTCGAAGCCGCGGTCGATGATGTTCCATTCGATCACTCGGATCGAGACCGGGTCGGCGTTGATGCCCAGCACGCAGGCCGATTCGCAGGGCGCGGGACAGAGGCGGCCTGTGAACTCGGGAAAATTGTTCGTCGCATGCAGGGCCTTCAACGCATCCTGCCAACGGCCCCGGTAGACCAGGTCGTTCCATTCCGGAATCAGATTGATCACCGGGCAACCGTTGTGGCTCTGGCAAAACGGCACGCCGCAATCCATGCAACGCGCGCCCTGCGCCTTGAGCTTGTCCTCAGGGAAGGGCTCGTACAGCTCCTTCCAATCGAGCACGCGCAGCTCCACCGCCCGGCGCGCCGGCCCCTCCCGCTTGAACTTCATGAAACCCTTGGGATCACCCATCGTCTTGTATCCTAATTTCAGTGCTGAGTGCTAAGTCCTGAATGCTGAGAGGCGTCAATCGTCATTGGCACTCGTCAATCGGACGAAACCCTCTCCCGCGAATGACGGTTGACAAATGACGCGTGACCTATTTTTTCCCCTTTGCGCCGCCGGCCTTGGCCGCAGCCGCCTTCCGCTCGGCCAACACGCGCTTGTAGTCGACCGGCATGATCTTGATGAACTTCGGCAGCACCGTGTCCCAGGTTTCCAACAGCCGCTTGGCCTTCTTGCTCCCCGTGTGCTTGGCGTGGGATTCGACCAGCCCCTTGAGGAGGGCCTTGTCTTCTGCCGTGGAAACCGGTTCGAGCTCCACCATGCCCATGTTGCAGCGGGATTCGAATTTGCCGTCCTCGTTGTGGACGAACGCCACCCCCCCGGACATGCCCGCCGCGAAGTTCCGGCCCGTGCGTCCGAGCACGACCACTACGCCGCCGGTCATGTATTCGCAGCCGTGGTCACCGGTCCCTTCGATGACGGCTTTGGCCCCACTGTTCCGCACTGCGAACCGCTCCCCCGCCATGCCGTAGAAATAGCATTCGCCGCTGGTCGCGCCGTAGAGCGAGGTATTGCCGATCAGAATCGTGTCTTCCGGTTGATAGGTACAGCCTTTCGGCGGCACGACGATGATCTTGCCGCCCGACAATCCCTTGCCCAGGTAGTCGTTGGATTCGCCTTCGAGGTAGAGGGTGAGGCCCGGCGATAGAAACGCCCCGAACGACTGGCCGGCCGACCCCTTGAACTTGATCGTGATCGTATCGGGCGGCAGGCCGGCCGCGCCGTACTTTTTGGCGATCTGGCTCGAGAGCATCGTGCCGGTGGTCCGGTTCACGTTGCGGATCGGCAGATCCAGCGTGACGTTCTCGCCTCGCTCGATGGCCGGCTTGCAAAGTTCGATCAGCTTCACGTCGAGAATGTTCGCGATGCCGTGGTCCTGCTCCTGCACGCAATAGGTCGCAATCTCCGGCCCCACCTCCGGCTTGGCCAGCAACGGGGTGAGGTCGAGGCCCTTGGCTTTCCAATGGTCGATGGCCTTCTGCACCTTGAGCCGGTCTACCCGGCCGATCATCTCGTTGAAGGTGCGGAAGCCCAGCTTGGCCATGAGCTGCCGGATCTCCTCCGCGACGAAAAAGAAATAGTTCACGATGTGCTCAGGCTGGCCAGTGAATTTCTTGCGCAGCTCCGGGTCCTGCGTGGCAATGCCCACCGGACAGGTGTTGAGGTGGCACTTGCGCATCATGATGCAGCCTTCGACGATCAACGGCGCGGTGGAGAAGCCGAACTCTTCCGCCCCGAGCAAGGCCGCGATGACCACGTCGCGCCCCGTCTTAAGCTGCCCGTCCGTTTCGACCTTGATCCGCCCGCGCAGGTCGTTGAGCACCAACGTCTGGTGGGTTTCCGCCAGGCCCAGTTCCCAAGGCACCCCCGCATACTTGATGGAGGAGAGCGGCGAGGCGCCGGTGCCGCCGGAATCGCCGCTGATCAGCACCTTGTCCGCATGGGCCTTGGCCACGCCGGCCGCCACCGTGCCGACGCCGACCTCGGCCACCAGCTTCACGGACACGGCTGAATCAGGGTTGGAGTTCTTCAGGTCGAAGATCAACTGGGCCAGATCCTCGATGGAATAAATATCATGGTGCGGCGGCGGCGAAATGAGCTGGACGCCGGGCGTGGCAAACCGCAGCCGCGCGATGTTCTCGTCCACCTTGTGGCCGGGCAACTGCCCGCCTTCGCCCGGCTTCGCCCCCTGCGCCATCTTGATCTGCAACTCGCGCGCGTTCGCGAGGTAATGGGCCGTGACGCCGAACCGCGCGGAGGCCACCTGCTTGATGTAGGAATTCTTCGAATCGCCGTTGGGCAATGGGATAAACCGCTCGGGATCTTCCCCTCCTTCGCCCGTGTTGCTCCGGCCGCCCAGCCGGTTCATCGCGATCGCCAAAGTCTCGTGCGCTTCCTTGCTGATCGAGCCGAACGACATCGCGCCCGTGTTGAAGCGCTTGACGATCTCCTTCGCCGGCTCAACCTCGTCCAGCGGGACCGGCGTCTCGGTAAACTTGAAGTCGAGCAGCCCGCGGAGATTCGATCGCCGCTTGCTCTCGTCGTTCACGAGGGCGGAGAACTCCGCAAACGTCTTGGGGTCATTGTGCTTGGTGGCGTGCTGGAGCTTATAGATGGTCTCCGGATTCCAGTTGTGATGTTCGCCCTGCGCGCGGTAGTGGATCTCGCCGCCGAAATCCAACTGGTGGATCGCCACCGGCTCATAGGCCTGCCGATGGCGGCGCAGGGTCTCCTCGCCGATCTCGCGAAGGCCGATCCCCTGGATGCGGGACGCGGTGCCCGTGAAATAGCGGTCGATCAGCTCGCTGTTCAACCCGATCGCTTCAAAGATCTGCGCGCCGCAGTAGGACTGCACGGTGGAGATACCCATCTTTGAGAAGATCTTCAGCAGGCCCTTGTTCACCGCCTTGATGAACTTGCCCTCCGCCGTCGCCGCATCGAGGCCTTCCGGCAGATAGCCGTCGCGCTCCAGGTCCACCAAGGTTTCGAACACCAGGTAGGGATTCACCGTGCCGGCCCCATAACCAATCAGGCAGGCGAAATGGTGCACGTCGCGCGGCTCGCCGGTTTCGACCGTCAAGCCCACTTCGGTCCTGGTGGCTTCGCGGACCAAATGGTGGTGCACCGCGGAGACGGCGAGCAGGCTCGGGATCGGCGCCCATTCCTCGTTGACCCCGCGGTCGCTCAGGATCAGGAACTTGTAGCCGTCCTTGATCGCCTGCGAAGCCTGCCGGCAGAGGTCCTCGACGGCCGCGCCCAGACCTTCCGGCCCCTCCGCCACGGGAAAGAGCATCTTGAGCGTCTTGCTTTTGAAGTGCGGATCTTCCATCTCGCGGATCTTCTGCAGATCCGCATTGGTGAGAATCGGCTGCTTCACCCGGATGCGGCGGCAGGATTCGGGCATCTCGACCATCAGGTTGGGCTTGGGGCCGATGCTCGTCACGAGCGACATGACCAGTTCTTCGCGGATCGGATCGATCGGCGGATTGGTCACCTGCGCGAACAGTTGCTTGAAATACTTGAACAGAAGTTGCGGCCGTTCCGACAGCACGGCCAGCGGCGTGTCGGTGCCCATCGAGGAGACGGTTTCCTCCCCATTCACCACCATGGGCGTGATGACCATCTTGATCTCTTCAATGGTATAGCCGAAGGCCTGTTGCCGCTGTCGGATGGTCGGATGGTCCGGCTGCGGAACGTTGATCGGCTCGGGCAACTCATCGAGCGACACCCGGTACTGCGTCACCCAGGCTCGATACGGCTTGCGCCCGACGATGTCCGCCTTCACTTCCTCGTCGCCGATGATGCGGCCCTGGACCGTATCGACCAGGAACATGCGCCCTGGCTGTAATCGGCCCTTCTGCCGGATGTGCTTGGCCTCGGCCGGCAACACGCCCGCCTCGGACGAGAGGGTCACGACGTCGTCGGTCGTGACTTGATACCGGCAGGGCCGCAATCCGTTCCGGTCCAAGGTCGCGCCGATCATCTTGCCGTCGGTGAAGCAGACTGCGGCCGGACCGTCCCAGGGCTCCATCATGGCCGCGTGGTATTCGTAGAACCCGCGCCGGTCGAGATCCATATGGGGATTGCCCACCCAGGGCTCCGGAATCAGCATCATCATCGAGTGCGGCAACGATCGGCCGCCGAGCACCAGGAATTCGAGCGCGTTGTCCAGGCAGGCCGAGTCGCTTTGTTTTTCGTAAACGATCGGATAGAGCTTTTCGAGGTCCTTGCCGAACGCCTCCGACTCCAGCCGGCCCTGGCGGGCCCTCATCCAGTTGACGTTGCCCTTGAGCGTGTTGATCTCGCCGTTGTGGCAGATGTAGCGGTACGGATGCGCCAGCGGCCAAGTCGGGAACGTGTTGGTGCTGAACCGCGAGTGCACGAGCGAGAGGGCGCTCGTCACGTTCGGATCGCTCAAGTCCTGGTAATACTGCGACATCTGCTCCGGCAGCAACAAGCCTTTATAGACGATCGTATTCGCGGAGAGGCTGCAGATATAGAAATAGTCGCGCTGCGGGATGGCGGATTCCCGCACCGCCCGCTCGACCTGCTTGCGGATGACGTAGAGCTTGCGTTCGAACTGGGCTTCGTTGAGGATATCGCGGGCGATGAAGACCTGCCGCATCACCGGCTCGGTCCTGCGGGCGACAACGCCGATGGCGTCGCTCTTCACCGGCACGTCTCGCCAGCCCAACAGCCTGGCCCCCTCGGCGGCAATCACGCGCTCGAACAGGGTCTCGCACTGTTTCCGGGATTCTTGATCGGACGGCAGGAAGAGCATGCCGACGCCGTACTCCCCGGCTCCCGGCAATTTCACCCGCACATCGGCGCAGGCGCGGCGGAAGAACTCGTGCGGGATTTGAAGGAGAATGCCGGCCCCGTCGCCGGTGCAGGGATCGCAGCCCTGCGCCCCTCGGTGCGTCAGATTCTCCAGGACCTGGAGGCCCTTCCGGACGATATCGTGCGATTTGTGCCCTTTGATGTTGACGACGAAACCGATGCCACAACCGTCTTTTTCGAAACCGGGATCGTAGAGGCCTTGTTTGGGCGGTAATCCGGGAATGTTCATA
This sequence comes from Nitrospira tepida, assembly GCF_947241125.1. Lineage (NCBI taxonomy): Bacteria > Pseudomonadati > Nitrospirota > Nitrospiria > Nitrospirales > Nitrospiraceae > Nitrospira > Nitrospira tepida. The sequence goes on from NZ_OX365700.1 coordinate 3,628,775, forward strand.
GGCGGATGATCTATCCTCTTCAAAAGGCGGGAGTTTTCTTCATGACCTTCGACCGAGACACGCCAACACGCCTCGTCCTCGGGCATCGTTTCTGAGGCGGACATGCCTGTCCAGGATGAGCAAGAACTTACTGGATGGCGCGCGAAGCTGTCAAGGGAACAGCCGACGACCGGGGCAGGAAGATTTCCCTTAAACCACCTGTCCCCATCTCATCGTCCCTCGTATCCCCGGCAACTCCGTCCGTTGCGCAGGAAAGGCGGCTCTCGCAGCCGGCCCAGCGGCTGCAGTTCTTCGATCGTCAAGGTCGCGACGCCGAACTGCTCCTCGACGACCCCGAACAATACATAGGGACGGTTGGGGAACAGCAGATGGCAACAGCGGCGGTACACCTTGGGAAACAGCGTGGCGTCATAGAGCGCCGTCTGATCCTCGAACGTGGCAAACTCCATCGGCAGCCCGTCTTTGGTCTCGGCGAATTTTTCGGTGATCAGGCAACCCAGCATCCTCACGCGCCGCCCGGCATAGCGGGCCATCGCCGAACCGGGGATTGCGCCCAGCCGCTCGCCCTGCTCGCGATAGGGATCCAACGGATGCCTGCTTATGGGAAACCCCAGCGTCTCAACCTCATGCGCCGCCTTCCGCGCCGGAGCGTACTCTTCCGGAATGGGCAAGGGCGCCGCGCCCGAGCCGTCCGCGTATAACCGCCACAACAAGGCGGGGCGCGTCAGTTCCCCGGCCAGAGAATCGCAGCAGCCGGCCCGGATCAACGCCCGCGCCTCGCCCTGCTCCGGCTTCACCCGGGAGAGGAACTCCTGGAAGGACCGGAATGAGCCGCCGCTCGCCCGCTCCGCCACGATCCGTCGTCCCGTCGCCTCGGCCAGTGTCTTGACCTGCATCAACCCGATCCGGATCGTGCGTCCCAGGCCGGTATAGGCCCAATCGCTGGCGTTCACGTCCGGCGGCAGCACCGTCAGGCCCATTCGCCTGGCCTCCGAGAGGTATGCATAGGTGGAATAGAACCCGCCCTGATTGCTGATGACGGCCGCCATGAACTCGGCGGGATAATGCACGCGCAAGTAGGCCGACTTGAACGAGACCTGCGCGTAGCTGGCCGAATGGGGCTTGCAAAAGCTATAGCCCGCGAAGCTCATGATCATGCTCCAGAGCGCCGCGATCGTTTGGGCCGGCAGGCCGTTTCGCTCCGCGCCCGCGCAAAACTGCATGTAGTAGTCGTGGAGCTGTTTCTGCTTGTGTTTCTTGCTCAGGACCTTGCGAAGCTGGTCGGCGTCCTCGACCGAAAAATCCGCGACCGCCATCGCGACTTTCGTCACGTCTTCCTGATAGACCATGATGCCGTAGGTCTCGTCCAGGATGGATCCGAGCCGCGGATGCCAGGGCCGGTAAGACGCCCCCTGCGCGCGCCGGATGAACGCTTCGATGAACGGATTCGCCGCCGGCCGCACGAGCGAAGAGACGATCACCAAATTGTCGAACACGTCGAGCTGCGCCAATCTAGAAGCGGGCATGCCGCCCCAGAGTTTTCTCAACAAGAGCCTGGTCGCGGGCGATTCGATGTAAAAACAGCCGATCGTGTCGCCCCGTCGAATTGCCTCTTGCGTGGCGGCGTCCTGCAGCGGATCCCACGCCGCCTCGTCGATCGTGCGGCCGTGGTGCCTTTCAATCGATGCCAGCGCGTCACGGATGACCGCCAGCGAGCGGTTCCCCAACAGGTCGATCTTGACCAGCCCGGCATCTTCCGTCTGGTCTTTTTCCCATTGGATGACCGGCACCCCTTTGGCCGCGATCTCCACCGGCACATATCGGCGGATGTCGTCCGGCACGATGACGATCCCGCCGCAATGCACCGACAGGTGCCGGAGATGCCCCTGGACCTGCCCCGCCAGCCGGAGAATCTCCGGCCAGGGGGGAGCGAGCCGCAGGTCCCGGCTGAGACGAGCCGTCCAATCCCGATCTTCGTCTCCGGCGGCCGCCCGATCCTCGGCATCGAGCACATCCTTTCGGCGCGATACCAGCGAGGACACCCGTGTGATCTCCTCGGCCGGCATGCCGTAGACCTTCGCCACCTCGCGCAGCGACGCTCGCCATCCGAGCGTATTCTGGTTCGCGACCATCGCGGCCTGCCTGGCCCCGTATCGCTCGAACACCCCCTTCACGATAGGGTCGCGCTCATCCCAGGGAAAATCGATGTCGATGTCCGGCGGATCCCGGCGGCCCGGATTCAAGAACCGCTCGAAAAAGAGATTGTGCCGGATCGGATCCACGTGCGTGATCTGCAGACAGTATGAGACGATCGACGCCGCAACCGAGCCGCGCCCGCAGGTACGCGCCGCTTGCCTGACGATCTCTTCCACGATGAGAAAGTAATGCGAGAAACCCTTCCGCCGAATGATGTCGAGTTCCTTTTCGATGCGGGCGCGGACCTCGGAAGACAGCAGGCCGCCGTACCGGAGGCGCGCCCCGTCGTAGGTCTTCCGGCGCAACAGGGCGCAGGCCTCGTCATCCGACAGAGAGCGAAACGTCGGGAAGATCGTGTCGCGGAAGGCCCAATCGCCATGACAGGCCTCAGCGATGCGCCGGCTGTTTTCCAACGCCTCGGGCACGTGCGGGAAGTGCCGGGCCATCGCCGCCGGCGGCATGAGCCACTGCGTCGGCGCGCAACAGGCGTCCGGCGCCAGTCGCGAAAGCGTGGTATTCAACGCGATGGCGCGCAACAGGCGATGCACGGCAAACTCCTCCGGCCTCACACAATACACCCGGTTCGTCGCGACCGGGAGAAGACCCAGGCGGCGGCTCACGAGCAGCGCCTGATGCATCCTGTGGCCCGGCGTCAGCTCAACATAGAGGTCCTCACAGGATTGCTCGGCCCAGGAAGTCAACACCTGCTCATGATCGGTCAGCAGGATCAGGCCGGTCCGGCGGGCGGCCACCGCCGCAATGAAATCAAACGACGGATCGCAATGGCGATCGGAGAGCAACCGGCAGAGGTTGGCGTAGCCCTCCGGCGTCTTCGCCAAGAGCACCGCCCGATGTTCGGCCGTCGTCAGTTCTGCGCCGAGGATCGGCCGCAGCCCCGCCTGGCTGGCCACTTCGATAAACCGCACGGCTCCATACAGCCCGTTGGTATCGGTCAGCGCCAGCATGTCCGCCCCCTGGGCGCGGGCCGCTCGGCAGAGCTCGGTGACCGGCGCGACCCCCAGCATGGGCGAATAGTCCGAATGCACGTGCAGATGAACGAACTCGGCCACCTTGTCCCCGCGCGTGCCTCAATTGAGACGCCCCATGTCGTGCGTCATCCTCGGCTTCACGTCGTGCGGCCCCACCAAATCGCCCGTTCGCCGAACCGGTCGCGAAGTACATCGAGCGCCGCGCAGAGCCGTTGCCACCTTATCCGCTGCGCGGCCTCCGAGATCGGCTCATGATCGAACAGTGCCAGTTGCTCCGCCGGCGGCCCCACCTGCTCCGCTCGCAGAATGATCCGTTGCACCCGCACCCGCCGGCGCACGCACCGGAAAAACAGTGTCGTAAGGATTGGAAGCAGGTCCATTTCCCAGCAGGTCCCCTCCACCGTCCGATCGGCACGGACCTCCTGCTGATCGCAATACCGCACGATCAGCGCCAGATGCCGGCAGACCCGCTGCTGCCGGCGCAACCTCCGGCACAGGTATTCAATGCCTGCGCAACAACGTCCCAACAGAACCTGGTCATCGATCTGTTCCGGATCCAGCGTACAGGACCACTCAAGAGCCGGTTGCGTGGCCGGCGGATGCACCGGCGACAGGTCGATCCCCTGCGCCCACTCATACAGGAGCCTGGCGGCCGGCCCCATAACACCTTCCATCGCCGACAACGACACCTCGGCAATGGCGCCCAATGTGCGCAGGTTCAAGTCATCCAAGAGGGCGAGCACCCGGGAGGCATGGAGGCGACGCAAGCCAGGCAGTAGGTCGGGCGAGAGCGGCGCCAGGAACGCCCGTTCCATATGGGGCTCGACGTGACGGAGCTGCGGCGGCCGTTCCAGCGTCGTGGCCGCGAGGTGCGCCACGAGCTTGCTCGAGCCGATTCCGATCACGCCGGCAAGATTGTGACGGCGCATCATTTCCCGCTCAAGGCGGGCACCAGCGTCCACCGCCGGACCATGGAGGCGGGCCGTGCCGGTCAAATCCAGGAACCACGACCCGGGCCGGACCGGTTCCCACAGAGGCGTCAAGTCAGCCAGGAGTCGTTGCAACTTTTCGTGCGCCACACGCACACGAAAGGGATGCGGCAGCACAATCCGCAGCGAGGGACAGAAGTGCCGCGCGAGATCGGCCGGCATACCCGGCGACAGGCCCTCGGCGAACGCTTCATGAGACACTTCGCACAACCTGGCGCGCGGCGTATGCACGGAGACCAAGGCGACGGGCCGGCCGTTTAGCGACGCATCGTCCGCTCGCGCCAGCGCAATGCCGAACGAGGGCACGTGAAAACGCAGGATCTGCCGTTCCATACGCAGCGCACGCTTTCAGAGATGGGCTCGGCTCATTTTGGAATGTATCCAATGGTTACATTGCGAAGCAGCGACTGTCAAGAATGTGCACATCGCGGCTAGCCCTCAGCGAATACGTAAGGACCGCGGCACGGAAGCACGAGCACGGCCGCGCGATGCGTGCCTCGCGCATGAATCGGCAACAGAACCGCACTCGAAGAAGTCCTGAAACCGGCCTTCCCAGCTTGACTTGCCCTGCTCCCTGGCCTACTATCACGCGCCATGTCGGATCAGCCGTCCATTTCCACGATCCAGACGATGGCCGATGTCTGGGACGCCTACCGTTCCGAGCTCCAAGGCGTTGAAGAGCAGATCCAGAAAAACCTCAATTCCCCGGTCGCCCTCGTCAACACCGTCGCCGGCCATATCCTGAGCAGCGGCGGCAAACGGGTGCGTCCGTTGCTGCTCCTGCTCTGTGCCCGCCTCTGCGGCTATACCGGGGCGGATCACCACCTGCTCGGCTGTTTGGTGGAATATATCCACACCGCCACCCTGCTCCATGATGACGTGGTGGACGATGCCGACCTGCGCCGTGGGCGCCGGACAGCCCGCCGCGTCTGGGGCAATCAGATCAGCATCCTGGTCGGGGACTATCTCTATTCCAAGGCCATGCGCCAGATCGTGGATTTCCGCAGCCATATCGTGAACGAGGTGCTGGCGGACGCCTGCTGGAAAATGGCGGAGGGCGAGGTCCTTCAGTTGTATTACAACGGCAACCCCTCGATGCCCGAAGCGGACTATCTGCGGATCGTCGAGCACAAGACCGCCGGGCTCATCGCGGCCTCCTGCCGCATGGGCGCCATCATTGCAGACGCCTCCCCGGCCCAACAGACGGCCCTGTTCCGGTTCGGCCAACACCTGGGCATTGCCTTTCAGGTGGCGGACGACACGCTGGACTATACGGCCAATGGGGACTGTCTAGGCAAGGCGCTCGGACAGGACCTGCGGCAAGGCAAGGCCACGCTGCCGTTGCTGCATCTGTTGGGGCACTGTTCCGAATCCGACAAGAGCATGATCAAAGATCGCATGGAGACGCGCTCCCTGACGGACCAGGACCTCACTCGCATCATTGGGCTCATGCGCCAGTACGGCTCGATTGTCTACGCGGTGGATCGGGCCCGTCGTTTCGTGGACGCCGCCATCGCCGACCTCGACCAATTTGAAGACGGCACCCCCAAGCGCGCGCTGATGGTTGCGGCCGAGTACATGGTGACGCGCGACCGGTAACCCTCCGCCCGCTCAGAGATCCGACAGAGAGACCCGACAAAGGAGTTCCATGGCACACGTCGTCCCCTTTCGAGGTGTTTATTTCGACCAGGCACGTCTCGGGACCATCCGCGACCTGGTGGCGCCCCCCTATGATGTCATCGATGCGGCCGGCCAGAAAGCGTTGCACGACCGGCACCCCAACAACGTGATCCGGTTGGAACTGGGCTTCGAGCAGGCTTCCGATTCGGAGACGGACAACCGGTACAGCCGGGCCGCCCGATTCTTACAGGATTGGCTGGAACAGAGCGTGCTCAAGCGGGATGCCTCCCCTTGCATGTACCTGTACCGGATCACCTATCGGACGCCCGAACGAGGCTCGTCCGCTACGAAGACACTGACCGGATTCCTGGCGAACTTCAAACTGGCCGAGCTCGATTCGGGGGAAATCTATCCGCATGAAAATACCAGGGCCGCCGCCAAGACGGACCGGCTTCGGCTGCTCGAGGCTTGCCGGGCCAATTTCAGCCCGATCTGGTCCCTGTATTCGGACCCGGAAGGGGCCGTGAGCGGCCTTTTTGAACGGGCCGTTTCCGGCAAAGCGCCGCGCGCCGCGTTCCGCGATGAAACGGGAGACGAGCACAGCCTGTGGGTCATTGACGACCCCGCCGTCTTGCGTCAGGCCGTGGAGTTGATGCAGCCGCGCCCGCTGTTCATCGCCGACGGGCATCATCGTTACGAAACGGCCTTGAACTACCAACGCCTGCGCCGCAAGCAGAACGGGGCCTCCCAGGAACTTCAGCCCTACGATCAGGTGCTCATGCTGTTCTCCCGGCTGGAAGATCCGGGGTTGACCGTGCTGCCCACCCATCGCGTCTTGACCAAGCCGGCGCCGCCGACATCGCAACTCAGGGCGTTATTGGAGCCGTGGTTCGAGACCGTGCCATTCCGCTTGCAGGGAACGGCGGAGGAAACCGCGCGGACGACGTTTCTCCAGGCTCTCCGCGACAGAGGGAAGACCGATCCCTGCTTCGGCCTGGCCGTTCGAGGCAGCGGGGAATACTGGCTCTTGGTCCAGCGCCCGCAACATCGCCTTCCGGAGACGGCTTCGCCGCGCGACCGGCTGGACGTCTCGATCCTGCAACAACAGGTGATCGCGAAGCTCTGTCCGACTCAGCAGGACTTGGAATCCATCGTCTACACGAAGGACGAATCTGAAGCGCTCGATTGGGTCGCCAAGGGCACCGCGGAGGGGGCGCTGTTGCTGAATGCGACCAAAGTCGATGAGGTCCGGGCCGTGGCCGTCGCCGGGGAGCGGATGCCGCACAAGTCCACCTATTTCTATCCCAAGCCCGTGACGGGCCTTGTCCTGCACGTGATGGAGGATCGGGGGTGAAAGCCAAACTCCTCGTCGTCGACGACGATCCCGATATCCTGACGATGCTCCAGGATCGCCTGGAGGCCGGGGGCTATCAGGTCGTGACGGCGAAGGACGGCCGCCGCGCGCTCGAACTGATCGAGCAGGAGGCGCCGAATCTGGTGTTGCTCGACATCGAGCTGCCCTACCTGTCCGGGCTGGACGTGCTGCGACGCATGGGACAACCCAAGCCGGGCGTGACCTCCGTCGAATCCGCTCAATCGGATCGGCATCTGCCCGGCGACCTGGAACCGCCGGTCATCGTCATGACCGCCCACGGGACCATCTCCACCGCGGTCGAGGCGATGAAGCTCGGCGCCTACGACTTTCTCACCAAGCCGCTGGACAAGGACCATCTGGCGATCGTGATTCAGAAGGCCACCGAGCGGGAATCCCTGCGCCGCCAGGTCGCCGTGCTTCGCGGCGAGATTGACAGCCGGTACTCCACCATCGTCGGCAGCAGCCCCAAATTCACCACGATCATCGAGGGCGCGAAACGGGCGGCCAACTCGGACGCCAGCGTGTTGCTGTTGGGCGAAAGCGGGACGGGGAAGGAACTCTTCGCGCGCTCCATTCACCAATGGAGCCCGCGCCGCCAGAATCCGCTGGTCGTCATCAACTGCGTGGCCTTGACGGAAACGCTCTTGGAAAACGAATTATTCGGCCACGAACGCGGCGCCTTCACCGGGGCCGACCGGTTGTATAAGGGCAAGATCGAGATGGCGGACGGGGGCACCGTGTTTCTCGACGAGATCGGGGACATGTCCCTGCCGCTCCAGGCGAAACTGCTGCGCGTGCTGCAAGACCGGGAGTTTCAGCGGGTGGGCAGCACGAAAACAATCTCCGTCAACATCCGGGTCATTGCCGCAACCAACCGGGATCTGAAGCAGGCCGTCAAGGCCGGCCAATTCCGGGAGGACCTGTACTTCCGGTTGAACGTGATCAACTTTACCCTTCCACCCCTGCGCGAGCGCCCAGACGACATCCCGGCGCTCGCCGAGTTTTTCCTGAAGCGCCACAGCCTGGAATCGAAGCATGCGGGCATGAAGCTGAGCGCCTCGGCCAAAGCGGCCATGCTGAGCTACGCCTGGCCGGGAAACATCCGGGAACTCGACAACACGATCGCACGGGCTGTTGTCCTAAGTCCCTCCGAGGAGATCGAGCCGGAATCATTGGGGCTGACGCCGACAGAGCCGGCCCATCCGCCGGCGCCCGTCCGCGAGCAGGCGGACCAGAGTTCCGCACAGACCTTTCCGTATATGAATCTGCCGTACCACCAGTCGATGGAAGAACACAGCCGCATGTTGATCCTGCGGGCGCTGAAACAGTCGGGCGGCAACCAAACCAAGGCCGCCGAACAACTCCACCTGCAGCGCACCTATCTCGCCCGCCTCATGAGACAGAAGAACCTCGACAAGGAACTGCCGGCCGACAGTTGAGTCCGGGTGGTTCTGACAAGCTTTTCAAGCGCTCCGGCCCCCTGCCCTCGCAACCGATTCGGTTATTGGCTTGGAGAATGGGCGAGCGAGGCATCGTTGCGCGCGGCAAGCGAAATCCGCCTGGTCGCGACGTCCCGCTCGGCCTGGGCGTAGCGTTCGGGCGTGCCGATATCGGACCAATAGCCGGTCAAATCAAATCCCAGCACGAGCTCGTCTCGCGCGATCGCCTCCAGATAGGCGTCGATGATCGAGGACGGTTGGCCGGCCGGCACGGAGCGGAGCAGGCGGGGATGCAGCACATGAATGCCGGCGAACATGCGCGGAAAGACCTCCTCCCGGCTTTCCTTTCCCTTGCCATTGATGCGAAGGATGCGCCGGTCGCCGTCGATTTCGACGAGGCCCCATTGCGCCGCGTCGGGATCTTCGCGCAACACCAGCGTGGCGGCGGCCTCCCGTGCATGGTGGAAATCCACCAGCTCGCTGAGATCCATCTCGAACAGGGTGTCCCCGTTGAGCACCAGCGCCGGCTGGCCGTTGAAAAACGATTCCACCTGCTTGATGCCCCCGCCGGTTCCCAAAATCACCGGTTCGCGCGAGTAGGTGATCCGCATGCCGAACCGCGCCCCGTCGCCCAGCGCGTGTTCGATGAGCGGCCCCAGATGATGCAAGTTGATGATCACGTCGCGGAACCCGTGGCGCCGGAGCAACAACAGGTTCCAGACGATGAGCGGCGTGCCCCCGACCGGCAGGAGCGGCTTCGGAATGCTGTTCGTCAGCGGCCGCAGGCGGGTCCCGAGACCGGCCGCCAGGATCATGGCTTTCATGAAATCACGTCAATCGACAAGCGTCAGTCGTCAAGCGGAAGTCAACATCGAAAGGACAAGATTCGAATGATCGTCTTCCCGATTGACGAATGACGGATGACCCATGACGATTCATTGGAGTTCCGGCACGTAGGGCGCGAGGTGCTGCCGCAGCGCCGCCAGTTCAGGATACTTCTCGAGATTGCGCCGCACGTACCCCAACACGCGCGGAATGTCCGCCAGAAATTTCGGATTGTGCTTCATCCGGTCGATGTAGACGAAGCGGCCGGCTGCTTTGAGATTGCGCTGGATGCTGGTCAGGTCGAAGACGCGCCGATACGCCGTCGGCTCCATGCGCAGTCCATGCCGGGCCAATCCGTCCAAGTAATAGGCGATCAGCTCGTCAACCAGCGATTCGTCCAGGGCCAGATAGGCATCGCGCAGGAGAGACGCCAGGTCATAGGCCGCCGGTCCCATCAATGCGTCCTGAAAATCGATGATGCCGATCCGGTTCCCGTCCACCATCAAGTTGCGAGAGTGATAATCGCGATGGACAAGCACGTGAGGTTGCGCGGCCATCAGCTCGGCAATCTTGCGGAACTCGTTCTGGACGAGAACCGCATCCTCCGCCTTCATCGGAGCGGGCCGCCGGGCGTTCACCCCGTATTCGAGGAAGTGGTCGAACTCCCACATCAGGAGCGGGACGTCGAATTTCCGGTGGAACGCCACGCACGCGGGATTGGTCGGCGCCGTCGCCTTGACTTGGATGACCACCAGACTGTCGATCGCCTGCTTATAGAGCGAGGCGATGCGGGACGCGTCCGCCTTGGCGCAAGCTTCCAGCAACGTCAGATCGCCGAAATCCTCCAGGTACAACAGCCCTGCTTCGCGGTCGTAGTAGTGCAGCGTGGGAACCGGCAAGCGGAACGCGGACAGATGGGCGAGGATGTTCGTGAACGGCAGTTCGGCGATCTGAACGGTGCCGCTGACCGCCTCCTCGGAGGCTTTGAAGGCTTCCGGCTCGGCGAGCTGCATGAGGATGACCGAGGCCGTCCGGTCGTTGGGCTCGCCGGCGAGGTGAATGCGGAAGTACCGGCGGTTCGAGGCGTCGCCCGCGAGCGGCGTCAGGGTTCCGAACCGGGCGTGAAACGGCAGTTTCGTCCGAACGGTATCCGCGACTCGTTGATGATCGGGTGGAGCAAGCGGCGCCGCCGGAGCCGCGGGGTTGGTCGTGCCCATACGGACGCGCATTATACCTGAAGTGCGGTCGTTCACGAACAGGACTGCAAAATCCGGCAGAGGGTCGAACGGGACAAGGCGGTCGATGGGAGAAGCCGGCGGATGAGCCGGCCAGGAAGGAGAAGGGAACCGGTCTCCGGAGCGTCGGCTCGACGCCCCGGAGACCGGTTCATTTCCTCTGGTTCAGTTCCCGTTCTTCGGCTGCATGAACAGCCGGCGGGGCCGCCTGGCCTGATGGTTCAGATCTGCCGCATGCGCATGGGGCCGCGGCGCGTGATCTTGATGCATCTGGCCCTGCTGCGGAAACCCCTTGTGCTGTGGCTGGCCCGTTCGACCGGCGTCGGCAAATCGGTTCCCCTCAACCGGCCGGCTGAACTCGCGGCGATGCTGACCGTCACCGCGACGGTGCGATTCACCCGTCTGATGCCCGTCGTGCCTTCTCGATCCGCCGGCTCCATAACCGGGACGGCCGCCCCCTCGATGAGCGGGGCCACGGCCGGAACTGGGCCCGTGGGAGTGGGGCGCCGGACTTCCCGCCGCGCGGGGTACCGGTCTGCCGAGCAGCTTCTCGATCGCCCGAAGCTGGAAGTGGTCTTCACCGGTGACGAAGCTGGTGGCGCGCCCGATCGCCTTCATGCGGCCGGTCCGCCCGATCCGGTGAACATAGTCTTCCGGCGTATTCGGCAGGTCGAAATTGACCACATGGCCGATGTTCGCCACGTCGATCCCGCGCGCCGCGATATCGGTCGCCACGAGAATGCGATAGGTCCCGCGCCGGAAGCCTTCCAGCGCCGCGCGACGCTGCGAGAGACGCCGTCCCGCATGCAGCACCGCCACCCGGTGGCCCTTGTGCTCCAAGGCGGTTCCCAGCCGATCCGCCCGATGTTTGGTGCGCGTGAAGACGAGCACGCTGCCAGCCGGGTCCTGAATCAAGTTCAAGAGCAGGTTGATCTTGTCGTCGTGCGTCGTATGGTGCACCTCGTGGGTGACCGTGTGCGCCGCCGTGGCCGGCGGATTGACCATCACCTGCACGGGATTCTTCAACCCCGCCCGCGCCAACCCGTCGAGATTGTCCGGCATGGTCGCGGAGAACAGCATTGTCTGCCGTTCCGGAGACAAGGCATCCAGAATCTGGTTGAGCTGCGGCGCGAAGCCCATGTCGAGCATGCGGTCCGCTTCATCCAGGACCACGATCGTGAAATAGGCCAGGTTCACCGTCCCGTTCCACATGTGATCGAGCAAGCGGCCGGGCGTCGCCACCACGATCGTCGGGCGTTGGTGCAGCCCGCGCACCTGAATGCGGAGGTCTTCGCCTCCGACCAAGGCCGTCGCGGAAACCCGGCGGCTGCGCCCGAGCAACCCGATCGCCCGTTGAATTTGAAACGCCAGCTCCCGGGTCGGGGTCAGGATCAACCCGCGCGGCGGGCCGGCCGGCCCGCCGGCCAATCGTTCGATCATGGGAATCACGAACGCGGCCGTCTTGCCGGTTCCGGTCTGGGCACAGCCGAGCACGTCGCGGCCGGCCAGCCCAGGGGGAATGGCCTTGGCCTGAATGGGCGTCGGGTCCGTGAATTTCGCCTGGGCCAACTCCCGCAACAGGGCGTCGGAAAGTCCCAGCGAGCGGAACGTCACCGTTCCGTCCTGCGCCGGTTGGGCCGGCGCGATCGCTTCGTCAGAGGTGGAGGGCACAGGGGTAGAAACGGAAGAAGCAGAAGTCAACACAGAACACTCCTTGGTGAAAGTGAGGCAGGATGCTACGCGGGCACAAGAGCGGATCAGCGGATCGCTCGGAGGCGCACCCTTGAGAACCCTGCTATGAGCATCGCATGAGACGAGGTCAGAGAATCGAAGGAGGCAGAATCAGAAAGGAGTCCGCTCCGAGGAGGATCTGAACGCGCTGCGATGACGAGGCCCGGAATATTTATGGTTGCACGGTCGCCGGGCCGTCTCGACAGTGATGGGCACACCATACAGGACAAATTCCTCCGTGTCAAATGGGACAGCATCAGTGATGAACCGGATCAGGACCCCACGCGCGTGCCGAAGGCGGCGAACAACTCGCCCGTGAGGTAAGGCGTGCCGTCCTGGTCACGCCACTTTTTGCGGCGGAGATAATCGTTGAGGATCCGGCCGTCGGCCGTCCTATGGACATGCGGATAGGCTAGGTTCATGCGATACCGCTCCACAGCGCCCGCCACGCGGCTGATGAACAGGACCGTACCGTCAGCTTCCACCCGCTCGACCACCCCCACATGCGTGAGCGGATCGTTGACCGCGCCGTCCCCGTTGTAGTCCCAGGTATTGTCGAAGAACACGAGATCGCCCGGCCGGACGACCGGCCCGTGATGGATGCGGCCGTGCCGCCGCACATGCTGATAGATCAGGCGGACGCCGTTAGCCTGTTGGCTCTCATCCGTGTTTTCGTACAGGTCGATGCCGTGCCGGAGGTAGATGGCGCGCGTCACGCCTGCGCAGTCGTAGGCGATCCGGCGCCCATTCACCTCGACTGTGCGAACGCCGACAAGGGAGGCCGCGGTCCTCGCCACCGCCTGCTGCCTGGCCACCGTGTCGCCGGCCTTGCAACAGACGCGCGCCTGAACCGGCAGGTGGCCGGAGCGGTCTCCCGACGGGCCGGCACAGCCGACCGCCAGAATCAACAACGCCGAACCCAGATGCCAGCCAACGCGCGTCATGTGCCTCCGCTGTCATGACCGCCGCCCAGTATAGCTCAGCGGGCAAAAGATGCACGTCACTTGAGGAAAACATCCGGTTGGCCAGCCGCAGCGCCCGCCTCTCGACAACTCCGCCGCAAAGGCACTATAAGGAGCGCATGGAGTACGTACATCTCGGTCGAGCCGGAGTCAAAGTCAGCCGGCTCTGTCTCGGCACCATGAACTTCGGCCCGCTCACGAGCGAGCAGGACAGCTTCGCCATCATGGATCGGGCGCTGGAGCTGGGGATCAATTTTTTCGATACCGCCAACGTCTACGGGTGGAAGCTCGGCGAGGGGCTCACGGAGCAGATCGTCGGGCGGTGGCTATCTCAGGGACAGGGACGACGCGACAAGATCGTCCTCGCCACAAAAGTCTTTGGTCGCATGGGGGACTGGCCGAATCAGTCCCGACTCTCAGCGCTCCACATCAAACGAGCCTGCGAGGACAGTCTGCGCCGACTCAAGACCGACCATATTGATCTATATCAAATGCACCATGTCGATCGGGAATGCCCGTGGGAGGAAATCTGGCAGGCGATGGAGCAGCTCGTGCGCGAGGGGAAAATTCTTTACATAGGTAGCAGCAACTTCGCGGGATGGCATCTCGCGCGAGCGCAGGAACTCGCCGCGCAACGGCACTTTCTGGGCCTCGTGTCGGAACAGAGTCTCTACAACCTGCACGAACGGATGGTCGAGTTGGAAGTGATTCCGGCCTGCGAGGCCTACGGCATCGGCCTGATCCCTTGGAGCCCGTTAGCGAGAGGGCTGCTGGCCGGCGCCTTGCAACCTGTTTCGTCGGGACGGCGTGCCGACGAGGACCTGCGGAAGGAAGTGGAAACCAACCGCGCGAGGCTGGAAGGGTATGACAGGCTCTGTGCGCAATTGGGCGAGCGCCCCGCCGACGTCGCTTTGGCTTGGCTCCTCCACCAGCCGGCCGTCACCGCGCCGATCATCGGTCCCCGCACCCTTGACCAATTGAACGGGTCGATGCGGGCCTTGTCCCTGTCGCTCTCGCAGGACAGTCTCAAGCGGCTCGACGAACTCTTCCCTGGTCCGGGAGGACGGGCTCCCGAGGCCTATGCCTGGTGAGGTTCGCTACGGTTCCGTTATGCGCCGCCACCCCACCGCCCCGAGCAGGGCGCCCAGCGCATCGGCCGTCAGATCCCACGGATCGGCTTCCCGGGGCGGCACAAAGACCTGATGGAGTTCATCGCTGGCTCCATACAGCGTGGCCGCCACGATGGCCAGCCACAGCGCGTGCTTCGCCCCCCATTCCCCTGCCGCCCACCGGAACGCACGGTAGCACAACAGGCTCAAGCCTGCATACTCGATCAGGTGCAGCACCTTGTCGCTGATCCCGCCAAGGAACGACGGCAGTTCCTCCTCCGGATGGGGCAAGGCCGAGAGCAGGAAGATCGCTCCGGCATACACCACCGGCGGCGCCCAATAGGCGAAAAGCCGGACTGCGGCAAACGGCGAATACTGAGGCGACACCTGCTCATGATTCATCGGTCGCGCAGCCTTCCGTTGAACGTTTGCGAGCCTGTTACGTCCATGACATACTCCACAGCAGCCGCTCGACCAATGACAAAGGCCTGGTCATGAAACGCGCCGCGCTGTGCTTCCTGTGGCACATGCATCAACCCTACTATACCGACCCGGTCACGGGATCGGCCAGCATGCCTTGGGTGCGCCTCCACGCCACCAAGGCCTATTACGACATGGTCTACCTGCTTGATCAATTTCCCCGCATCTCCGCCACTTTCAACTTTACCCCGTCGCTGCTCAGACAATTGGAGGAACTGACGGCCGGCGCGATCACGGACGTCTTTCTGGAGCATGCCAGGAAACCGGCCGCAGAGTTGTCTCCGGAAGAGCGCGCCTTCGTGATCCGACATTTTTTTTCGGCTAACTGGGCGACCATGGTGCGTCCCTCGCCGCGCTATCAGGAACTCTTGGTCAAGCGCGGGCTGCATGTGGCCCCGCAGGATCTCGAACCGCTGGCCAAGCGGTTTACGACACAGGACCTGCTCGATTTGCAGGTCTGGCATAATCTCGCCTGGTTCGGCTACGGCGCGCGGCACCGTTTCCCCCACCTGGCCGAACTGCGGAAGAAGGGGCGCGGGTTTTCCGAACAGGATAAGGACGACGTGCTGGCCCTTCAGCTCGACGTCATGCGCGAGGTCGTGCCCTCCTATCGCAAACTGGCGGCGCGCGGCCAAATCGAACTCACGACGAGCCCGTTCTACCACCCGATCCTGCCGTTGCTGATCGATACCGAGATCGCGCGGCGCTCGCTGCCGCATCTCCCGGCTCTGCCGCAGATCAAGGCCCCGGCAGATGCGGAGGCCCAGATCCGGAAGGCGGTCGAATACCACCAGCTCGTCTTCGGGGAGCCTCCGAAAGGCCTGTGGCCGTCCGAGGGCTCGGTCTGCCCGGAGATGATCCCCCTTCTGCACCAGGCCGGCCTCCGCTGGTTCGCCACGGACGAAGGCATCCTCGCGCGGTCGATCGAGACGCAGCAGGGCCCCTGGCATCGTTCGGTCATGTTGTATCAACCGTATGAGATCCAGCACCAGGGCCGAATCCTGCGCGCCGTCTTCCGCGACCGGGATTTTTCCGACGCCTTCGGCTTTCGCTACCATCGGACCCTGCCACAACTCGCGCTGGAAGACGTGGTCCGCCGGCTCCGCACGATCCCGCACGAGTCGCCCCGGGAAGACCTCCTGATCCCGGTCATCCTCGACGGCGAAAATCCCTGGGAGCATTACCATGACGGCGGCGAGGAGTTCCTCTCGCTGCTCTACCAGAAGCTGACCGCACAGGCCGCCGACGAGCCGGGCCACTTCGAAATCCACACCAAGACCCTGTCCGACGCGTTGACCTCCTGTCCCGCTCCGGCCAAGCTGCCTCATCTGCATTCCGGCTCATGGATCAATGCGGATTTCACGATTTGGATCGGCCATGAGGAGGATCAGCGCGGCTGGGAATTACTGCGGCACACCCGGCAGCGGCTCCTGGAGGTCTCGCCGTCGCTCGATCCCGACATCAGACAGGCGGCCTGGGAAGAGCTGTATGCCGCAGAAGGAAGCGATTGGTTCTGGTGGTACGGCGACGAGTTCGAGACGGACTATAAGCTTGAGTTCGACCGCCTGTTCCGCGCCCACTTGCGTAACGTGTGGACCAAGGCCGGCCTCATCGCCCCGGATCACCTGCACCAACCGATTGTCCCCCCTGCCCCGGCTCACGCCCAGCAGGACCTAGTCGCCTTGCCGACCGCCTTGATTTCGCCCAAGCTCGATGGCATGGTGACGGATTTCTTCGAATGGTACGGAGCCGGCACCCTGCGGGTCGCTCCGCCGCTCGGCGCCATGTGGAGCCCGGCCCGGTATTTCGCCCATATCGCCTTCGGCTTTAATTTGGAGACGTTGTTCCTTCGCTTGGATCCTGACCGCACCTTGAAGGATCAGGAGCCTCCGCTGTCCGTCGAGTGGGACATCCGCACTACTGATCGCGCCTACAAGGTCACGTTTCCGCTGATTCCTCCGACCGAAGGGACGTTCCTCCTGACCCGCGGCGTTCCGGGAGAGCCGTTCGAATATGCCAGGGAACTCCAGGGGTTGGCACGGCAGCGCATCATCGAAGTGGCCGTCCCATTCAGGGAATTCGAGTTGACGGCAGGTCAGTCGTTTGCGTTCAGCATTTTGGTGACGCGGGAAGGGCTGGAGGTTGCGCGCTATCCGCACCAGCACCCGGTGACATTGGAAGTGCCCACGTCGGATTTCGATGCTATGATGTGGCGCGTCTGAGCATAGTGCTGAGTGCTGAGAGTTGAGTGCTGAGTATTGATCGAAGAGAGGACAGACAACTCATCTGTTCCACTCAGCACAGCACTGAGCACTCAGCACTTGCTGTTCATTGAGCGGAGGGAGAATGCCCGAACTACGTCGTGATCCGATCGTCGGCCGGTGGGTGATCATTTCGACCGAGCGCGGCGTGCGGCCGCGCGACTTCATCATCACCCCGCCGCCCCAGACCTCGCCGGTGTCGTTGTGTCCCTTTTGCCCGGGGCAGGAATTGCTGACCCCGAAGGAGATCCTGGCCTATCGCCCGCAGGGCAGCGAGCCCAACAGTCCGGGATGGAGCGTCCGCGTCGTGCCGAACAAGTTTCCGGCGCTCCACGTGGAAGGCGAACTGGGGCGCGAGGGACTCGGCATGTACGATCGCATGAACGGCGTCGGCGCGCATGAGGTCATCATCGAGACGCCTCGCCATCAGGAGACGTTGGCGGAGATGCCCGTCAAGCAGATCGAAGACCTCTTGTGGACCTACCGAGACCGGCTGCTCGACCTGAAGAAGGACCCGCGGTTTCGCTATATCCTGATTTTCAAGAATCGCGGCGCCGCGGCGGGGGCTACGTTGGAGCACACCCATTCACAATTGATCGCGTTGCCGGTCGTCCCCACGGCCGCCGAGCAGGAGATGGAGGGCTGCCGCCAACATTACGAAGACAAGGAACGCTGTTTGTATTGCGACATCGTGCGGCAGGAGCTGGCCGACGGCGCTCGCATCGTGGCGGAGAATCCCGAGTTCGTCACGCTCACGCCCTACGCGCCGCGCTTCCCCTTCGAAATGTGGATCTTGCCCAAACGCCACGCGGCCTACTATGAGGAGAGCCAGAAGGCGCAGTTCGAGTTCATGGCGCCGATCCTCTCCGAAACGCTGCGGCGGATGGATCGCGTGCTCGCCCGCCCCGCCTACAATATGATGCTGCACACCTCGCCGCTCCACGAGAGCAGCGGTCCCTTCTACCATTGGCACGTGGAGATCATCCCGAAGCTGACCCAGGTGGCGGGATTCGAGTGGGGCACCGGCTTCTACATCAACCCCGTTTCGCCGGAGGAGTCGGCGAAGTTTCTGCGCGAAGCCGAGCTGTAGCCCCTCTTGCCGCCATTCCAGGTTGCGGCATAAGATCGAGCCGATGAAAGTCCATCTCAGCCATCCCGAAAGACAGATCGAGATCAAGGGGCCCAAGCGCGTCCAGGACCTGCTCCGGGATCTCAATCTGCTCGTCGAAGCCCATCTTGTGATCCGCGGCAGCGACCTCATGACCGAAGACGAGGTCGTCGCCGACGGCGACAGTATCGAAATCCGCCCCGTGATCTCGGGCGGAAGCCGCACGTAGCTGAAGTCTCCGGCAAGCCTTGCTCAACAATCGGGCAGAGGCCCACCGCTTGGTTCCGACCCTCTTTCTTGAAACTTCTTCGCAGTCCTTTTACCTTGTCAGGCGTACACTCCCGGCTTGTAGAAGCGGTCATAGAAGGTGTGATCTAGATGATGGGCCTGATAGGCCAGCACCGTTCGGAATGGACCACTATAAGCGGGGAATCGTCCATACCGGCTGTAGACATAGTCGCAGTAGGCAATCGTCGCCTCGATGGCCCGGTCCGAATAGCCCGGAATGCCCTGTTGCACGCTCGCCCCATCCTGCCAGGCGCTCGTTGCGCCCCCATCGCGCAATGTCCCTCGGCCTGCCCCATACTTGTACTCCACGAAGGCGCGCACCGCTTCTGCCATCGTTCGGTAATAGGGCGGGCAATAGGGCTTGAGCAGCGCCTGGCCGTTTCGCTCCAGCCCCACCCCCGTCGGGACAGGCAGGTCATCATGGAGCATACGCAAGAGCCCCGTCCTCAACCAGCCGGCGCCGATCGTCCGCGAGAAGGGGATCTCCTCCATGCGAAAGTCCAATGCTTGGAACCAAGCGAACGGATGCGCGGCAAAATGGGAAAATCCGCCCAGGCCCAGCGCTTGAGCCATCAGCCCAAGGTTCTGCAGCATCCCTCCCTGCTCAATGGCGGCAAACTCGTACAGCCAAGTTTCCAGACTGGTGATAGTCGCGACACGGCCTTGCTCAGGATCATCGGACAGATGGCCGCCCTTGCTCCCGGCAAATCGCGCCAGGCCGGCAGGCTGGAAACGATGTCGATCATCAACGACGAAATATCCGAAGTCCTCGCTGAAGGCCGAGAGGAGGATGTTGATGTAGAGAGCCGTCACGTCGTTGACCGGGAGAAAATAGGTGGTGCCGGGCCGATTCGCGGACCACTTGTTGAACGGCGGCACATAGGGCAGGGTCCGAGGCACGTCCGGCCGCCGGTCGCTGATCCGCACTCGATGTCGTTCGTAGAGTTCGACCAATTGATGGTTCCGTCCGGCTTGAATCAGCTCAGGCAGGGCCTGGCGAGGATAATCCTGAGGACGTTTGAGCATCCAGGCGCCCTCGTCGTTCAACACGAACAACACCACGGCATGGGCCGCATCGCCGCTCGCCACGGGGCGACCGACGAAATGAATCAAGATATTCCCCCCTCCGGACTCCAGGACAGCCCCATCTTGATAAGGGAGATCAGCAAGCCCGTACCCCGTGATGCCGCACGCGGCAAACGCCAGCGCGGCTTCCTCTTCCACCTGTAAGGGCTGGGGCGGCAGGGCGCTCTGATAGGCCAGGGGTCCGCCGTTCAGATGCATCCCCCTGCCAAAACGTCGAGAGCGGCGCTCAATAAGGGCGTCCAGCAGCGGATAGGTTGCCGCCCGCTCCAGCGGGGATTGAGTGGCGAACGTCATAGAACTTCTCTCCATCTGGCTCTTCTCCCCTTCCGTTCGATCTCGCAACCTACCGACAACCATTCATCTGAACATTTACTCTCAATGATCAGTACGAGCGAGCGCCTAGTTTGGATCTCTCGCTCAGTCGCACGACGTCGCGGCAGACTTTGCCCCTCCTCCCCTCCCTACTCCCAAAAGAAACAGACCGATCGACCGGCATGCCCTGTGAACAAACGTCCAAGAACTGAACCAGGACGTAGATAGTGATGAAAGCCGAGAAGGTTTTGCCATTCCTCAAGGCAGGCGCGTCACCAAACTGAGCTGGGAGATTGTCCGTGATGAATCGCTGTATAGAAGAAACGAGCTTTGTGCAAATTTGTGGCGCTGGAGGAAGCAGAGTCGTTAGAAGATTGATGAATGCCACCAGGCAATCGTTTGGAGAAACTGACGGGAAGCCGCCACGGTCAAATGAGCATTCGGGTCAACGACTACAGTCCTTCGGTTATCCAGATACTTTGGGACGACAGATCGACTCTGGGTGAACATGCAAGCGAAGTATGACCTGGAGGTCGAGAAGGATCGGTTGGAGACCGGGTTGAGAGAGAAGTCCCCGTCCTCGCCCGTGCGAGTTAGGTTGCAGCGAGGGAACGCACCAGGCCCCGCACAATCATTGCCGACATTGAACTATGTCTTTCTGCGCGAGGCGTCAATTCGCCGACACCGGGACGACATCATGCTCAGGACCTGCCGCGTGACCTCAACCTGCTCGCCGAAGTTCATCTGGTGATCGGAGAAAACGGCCGCATGACCGAATACGAGGTCGTGGCCGACGGCGATAGCATCGAGATTCGCCCCGTGATCTCCGGCGGCTAGCCGGGCCTAGCCAATCTCCCCCATCAAGTTTTGGATGGATCGCTTCGCCCGACCATGCGAGCGAGGCATGACCTGTGGAGGATGCCGCCTATTCACCCAGAGAAGACTGACTAAGTAGTGCTGTGTCCTCATTCTGCATACGAGATCGCCTCTGAGGCTTATGGCTCGCTCTCCCTCTCGCGCAGCCGCTCGAAGGCCATGGCAATCTGAACCTGGGTCTCCTGAGGCAACTGCGCCACGGCGACTTCTTTGCCTGATGTGGTGATGACCGAGAGCGACGAGGGTTCCCCCATGCCGGCGGCGACAACGAGCTGCTCGACCGGTTCCCCATCAATGAACGGCAGCAGGGCCGCGACCTGAGTATAGCCGACACACGCAGTGAGCACATTGGTCTTGCCAGGCTTCAAATTGACACGGGCCGAGGCGGTGGAACTTGCAAAGGTGCCGGTGCTCGGCGTACTCAAGAAGGGGACCATCGGCTCGCCTTCGGGCAGCACCCGGATGGTAAAGATCGTGCCGACCGGAATGTTGGTCGCGGTGAGCGTGACCGTCACCGGATTCATGGTCGCAGCGGGGAGCGTGAGATCGGCCGTCGCATAGGCGCCGGTCGGGCTTGCCGGCGCCGTCAGGCCGCCGACTGTGTTAATAGTCAGCGTGGGGAGGGTGGTAAGGGCCGGGGTGCCGGCGGCGGAGACAGGACCCAGTGTATTCGTGACGGACGCGGCGGGATTGATGGTGCCCGGGGTACTGCAGGTCGTACATTCCACCCGGATCCGCCCCGGAATCCCGACGTGATACGGCGTACAGCTCGCAGTGCCCCCGAGGGCTTCCACCAGCCCTTGGTGCGTGAGCTGCGGCGCCACCAATCGGATGGCCCCGCCACTCCCCGCGCCGCCCGTGTACCGATCACAACTGCCACTGTAGCTGTAATTGCCCGCCCCGCCGTTGGCCCGGAGCATCCCCCAGGGAAATCGTAATTTGAGTGGTCGAGGCGATGACAATCGCGCCCCCGCCGCCGGCCCCGCCCGCGCCCCAGATCGTGGTATCGCCCGCCCCGCCACCCCCGCCGGATCCGCCGAATAACGGGATGAGGCTCACAAACGTCGCGGCCGCGCCGTAGAACCCATCGCCGGTGGTCACGCTCCACCATTGGCCGCCGTTCCCGCCGCCCGGCCCCCGCCCCGCGGTCCCGTCCCGGGTCCCACGCCGCGCACGCCCCCTGGCCACCCGCGAACCCGCCCGGTCCCCGGGGCTGCTGCCGGCGATCGGTGTCGAGCCGCTGCCGGTGGCCGGCGCGGCATTCGTGCCGCTCACGTTGATCGTGCCCGCAATGGTGACATCCCCCTGCGCCAGCAGGGTGACCGGCGTATTGGCGCTGTTGGGCTGAAAGGTGACGGTAACCCCTGCGGGAATATTCACCGTCGTATAGTTCAAGATGCCGTCCGCCGGGAGCACCACGGTGGTATTGGACGCGGGGTTGAACGCGCCAAGCGCCCCGGTACTGCCACTGCTGAAGGTCTGGCCGAGAGCCGGGACCGTCCAGAAAATCGTCAACAGGAGTCCAACCCCGTGTCGCCAGTTCAGCCCCATCGTCAGCCCTCCCCTCTTCGTTGAATCCTCCCTGATCAAGTCATCCTGTGCCATCACGGCATCACAAAATTGCTGTAGACGTTCAGCACACTCGTCTGCCCGGCGGGGAGCGTGAGCGAGGCCGAGGCGGTCGAGCTGGCAAAGGTTCCGGTAGAATTGGCCGTGACCGAGGTGGCCGTCGTGAACGGGGCCAGCACCACGAACGTGAACGTGCTGGGGACCGGCGTGTTGGTCGCCTCAATCGTCACCGTCACGGGATTGGTGGTGCCCGGCGGCATCGTCACATCGGCGGTCGTATACGTGCCTCCGGGCACGGAGGGGGTGCTCACCCCGCCGATGGTGCTGATGCGCAAGGTCGGCAAACTGGTGAGCGCCGGCACGCTCGAGGCCGTCACCGGCCCCGGCGTCGCGGCGATCGAGGCCGCGGGATTCGTCGCGTAGATGGCACCCAACGTGAAGGCTTCAATGCGAACCCGGCCCGGCCCGCCGCCGGTCGGACAGCCGGGGGTGCCGCCCAGGGCTTGAATCGTCCCGAGGTTGGTGACTAAGGGCGCGACCAGGCGAATCGCCCCGCCACTCCCGGCCCCGCCGGCTCGCCAGTCGCAGGCCACCCGGTAGCCGGCCCCGCCATTGGCGTTGATCACGCCGGTCGATTGCACGGTGATTTTGGTGGTGGAGGCGATCACGATGGCCCCGCCGCCGCCGGCGCCCGCCGCGGTCGAGGGATAGCTGGCAGTGCGCCCGCCGCCGCCCCCCGCCGGATCCGCCAAAGAGCGGCAGCAGACTCACGAAATCCGCCGGCGCGCCGTAGGTCGCATCCGTCGTCGTTGTGTACCATGGATTAAAGATGCCTGGAGCGCCACCCCCGGCCCCCCTGCCCCGCCGCCCCATTATTGTTCGAGGTCGATTTGGTCCCGCCCTGCCCACCGGCAAAGCCGCCTGGTCCGCCGAGCGAGGGCGGGCTGGGATTGTCGCCGGAGTAGGGCACCGCATCGTCGCCTTTGACGCTGATCGTGCCGGCAATACTCACATCCCCTTGGGCCAAGAGCGTCACGGGCGTGTTCGCGGCATTGCGTTGAAACGTGACGGTGACGCCGGCCGGAATCGTCACCGTCGTGTAGTGCAAGATCCCGTCGGCCGGGAGCACCACAGTGGTATTCGAGGCCGGGGCCAAGGCCCCGAGGCTGCCGGTACTGCCACTGCTAAACTGCGCCGCCGGGGCCGGATCCATCGGGCCAGCGGTCAGGATCGCGAGAAGAACCGGGATGACCTTACGAAGACACGACCAGTTCATAGACAACTCCTCTGTGTTCACATCGTTAGGGCATCGCTGCACTGACGGGCGGCCCAACGGTCATACTGCGCCCGGTGGGCGCACTGGTACTCGGCACATCGGGATAGACCATCCAGTCACTGGTCGGGGGCGCGACCGTCATCGCGCGCCCGGAGGGCGCGGCGGTGGCGGAGACCGACGGAAAGGGCATCGCCACGCTCACATGGCTCCGGGTGAGGGCGAAGGATGGTGCCGGCGCCGCGATGCTGATCGTCACGGAGCCGCTGTTGGCGGTGCCCTCCGGCGTGGTGACCGTAAAGGCGTAGGTCCCCGGCGGCACGGTCGAGGCGACCACCAGCTTCACCGGCAAGGATGTGGCCGTGACCCCCGTCAGAATCGTGGCCGAGAGGCCCGCTTGCGTAAACGTCACTGCCGTCGCGTTCGAGAGCTGCGTCCCGGCGATGGTCAGCGTGCGTTGGGTTCCTTGTGCGACGCTGCTCGGCGTGACACTCGTGATGGTCGGCGCCCCAAGGACGGTGAACGCCTGCGGGCTATTCGCGCTCCCGTTCGTATTCGTGACGCTGACGGTCCCCGTTGTGGCACTGGCCGGGACTGTCACGATAATGGCGTAGGCTGTCGAGGATACGACCGTCGCGTTCGTGCCGTTGAAGATCACCATGTTGTTGCTCGGCGTCGGATCAAAGCCATAGCCCTGAATCTTGACTTGCGCACCGACCGCGCCTTTCCCTGGCAGCAAGGTATAGATGCCGATTCCACTTGCACCCGGCGTAAAGCGATCGCTGCCGAGCAGGTTGCCGACGGCGTCATAGTTGTAGATGGCAGTGTTGCCCGCTTCGTCGACGACAGTGGTGAGCCTGCCGAGGTCGTCGTAGGCATATTGGGCCTCACCCGCCCGGACAACTGAAAAAATGTTCGTGAGAACCGCAAATATCAAAATGCTCCCCATTCCTCGAATGATTCGCTTCATCAGCTTGCCTTGTGCTAAAGCCGTGTGTTCTCGAAATTATTTGTGAAAGACCGTAGCTTCGAAGTGCTCAATGCTTCTTCCCTACTGTCTTCCTGGGTGGCCAGAATTTGGTTTAGAATTATTGTGTTGACCTCTTCGCCCCTACGGTCTCGCCGCAATCCAGTCCAAAACTAACGCCCATCCTTCTTGCCATGTCTCTTCTCTTTTCGTGAAGCGATCGACTCGTTGCTTTTTCCGCGAATCGCTCTGGCCGTTGTTCTCTCCACCTTTTCAAACGTCTCATAGATGGACTGGTCATCGTCCCAGGTATGCATCTGACCGTCTTGTTGGCGCAGCCAGACTATGCCTTTTGTACCCTGCAGCACAGCCCAAGTCTCTCCCTTGCGACAGATGATACCTGTTGGCTGACCTGACTGATCTGTAACCTCGATATTTTTCCTTAATTTGACCGAATCGCCAGCTCGCAGACCACACCGATACCGCTTGACAGGATATTTGCTGACAAATCGAATTTTCTCACTAGTCATGTCAGTCTGCTCCGTGGTGCTGATCCTTCGAGTCTCATTGGGGCACGAGGAAACGCAATCCGTCGGGCAACTCATTCTTTCTTCGGCTCAGGTCGATCGTATCGAGGTCAAGATCACCTGCTTCAGCAGGATCAACGAGCTCGAACAGTAGGCCAAGTGCAATCCCGCCAATCTTCCCTGCCTCCGTAGCAAACTTTAGCCATTGTTTGTACGCCTTGCTCTCCTTGAGGTTCCTTTTATCTGCTGCAGCATCGTTGCCTCACCACTTTACGTGGGTGCACAGATGGGAGAACCTATATGTCTTCACGTATAAGCTTCTTTGAACGCGCATCGAAACCCTCGAGATTGGCCTCGTCATAAATGCTGACAGTAATCTCCTTCCTATAATCTTCACTCATAACATGAGCATGATGTTCCTGCGGATTTGCAAGAAGCCGATCCAAATCATTTCTCAGCTCTCTTGCCTCATCAGCTGTGAGATAAATCGTCACGCTGTCGAGCTTACGGTCTCCTCTCTGGTCAAGTAGTCTCATAAGCCCTCTCTATCGACGTGGTACACCGCCAGGGTAGATAGGCCCTGATTTAACCCAGTCACCATTGATCTTTTCATCCATATGTACATGAGGACTCTCATGTGGATGCGTCTTATTAATGTGGAATTGCATTCGTTTAGTGCCATCCTCTGATAAGAATATTTTGTCTCCGTGCTGGTTCGTGATGACCCGTGGATTCTTACCCAAGAAATCTTCAGCCCTCTTTACCGCATCGTTGATTCTATCTGCAGATTTAGCCGCTCTAACGCCTAAGCCAAGCCCTGTCACACCTGGCGTCAAAGCTCCAGCGACATCTGCACCGAGGGCGAAAATGTTCTCTTCGCGGTTTTTTCGCCCATCGATTGCCAACTGGAATAAATCGTACGCAATAAATGAGAGATCAACATATGTGTCCGGGGTCAACAGTTGAATTGCTTCACCTCTCGGATCAATGCGATTCATAGGATTATTCGAAACGTACGTATAGAAGTTGGGATCACCTCCACGAAAACCAATCGGATCCTCACCCATGAACCTCTGAAATCCAGGATGGTAATACCGCGACCGATAGTAGGAGAGCCCAGTCCCATCATCCTCCCGCCCCGTGTACTGAAAGCTGTTGGTCGATGCACCGGTCTTGGTGGTCTTGCCGAACGGCTCATAGGTGTATGTGGTCTGCGCCGTCCCCGTTCCGTCGGTGAGGGCCAGCGTGCTGCCCAATACATCCGTTTGATAGAACTCATCCCCACCAGATTGCTTCCGGATAAACGGCTCATCGATGCTCAAGCTTCTGATGTAAGTGGCGGATGGCGTGGTACCAGCGAGCTCTGCTAACACGTCGGCTCCGTCGTACCAGAATCCAGTCGTCGCACTATTGATTGTCTTGCTGGTTCTGCGTCCCAATCCGTCATACACGAAGCTCGCGGAGAGACTGGGCCCGCTGATCGCCGTGAGTCGATTGCGGGCATCCCAGGTATAGGTTTTCGTCCCATCGTTGGTAAGATTTCCATTGGCATCGAAGGTCTGTGTCACGCCATTAAACTGCGTTTGCTGGTTCGCAACATCGTAGCTGTTGGAAGACACAGCTATTGGGATGAGTGAGGCCGCCGCGTTGGCCCGGGTCAGCTTGATCCGATTGCCCGCCGCATCGTTTTGATAAGTCAATGCTTCAATCGTGGTCGGCGTCTTGATGTGATCAATGCTGAGTAGCCGATTGGCGTTGTCGTAGCCGTAGCTCGTCACCACGCCGTTCGGATAGGTGAGTGACGTTCTTCTACCGGCATCGTCGTAGGCCAAGGTGACGGTCTGGGAACCTTGGGTGACGGTCTTGAGCCGTGAATTCTTATCGTACGTGTACGTGACATCCGTCTGACCGGTGGCGCTCAATTTGAGCCGTCGGCCGATTTCATCGTATTCCACCGTCACCGTGCCGGGCGTCGTGGCTTCTTGCACCCGGGGATGATGCCCGTTGCTCACCGTGTCATACGTCCAGGTGATATTGCCGCCGACGGAATCGCTGACACTGGTGAGCCGTCCGATCGCATCGTAGCCAAAGGCCACGGAACTATCCGGATAGGTGGCCCCCGTCCGGCGGTTCAAGGCATCGTAGGTGAACGTCGCTTGCTGACTCTTGCGATCCGTGAACGTGGTCAGATTGCCGTTCTTGTCATAGACATAACTTTCCGTCCGGCTCAGCGCATCGGTCCGGGTCTTCAAGCGGTCCATCTCGTCATAGGTATAGGCCGTCGTCTGATTCTTCGCATCCGTCACAGTGAGCAGATTGCCATTGTAGTCGTAGGTGAACCGCGTGAGACCACCCATCGCATCTTGAATGGCGGTAACCCGGTTCACGTCATCGTAGCTGAAGCGGGTGAGGGCTCCCCGGGGATCGACGAGATGGGGCAGCCGCGACACCGTGTCATAGTACCGCGTCGTGACATTCCCCAGCGCATCGGTGGTCGTCGCGAGGTTGCCCACCGCGTCATAGCCGAAGCTCGTCACGTGCGTCAGCGGATCGGTGATGCTGGTCGGCTGGCCGGCCGTGTTGTATTGGATGACCGTCTGCTTATTCTCCGGATCCGTGATCGTGGTCGTCCTAGCCGTATCGTTATAGCTAAACGTCGTCACATTGGCCGGCGAGAGGGCATCCGTGATCGTGGCGAGGCGGTTATAGGTCGCTTCATAGGTGAACGTCGTGGTGTTGTTCTCAGGATCTTTAATGGTCGACACGTTCCCCATGCCGTCGTACGTAAACTCCGTCCGACGGGAGAGCGGATCCACCACGGCGGTGAGCTGGCCGAGGTCGTCGTAGGCGTAGTGGGCCTCGCTGCAATAAGACGAGTCTGTGGGTAAGATAATCCAAGCCATAGCAAAGACTGGCAGCCACCAGAGTTTAATCATATTCATATTCTTCGAGTTCATATGATTTGCTATTCACCACGTATAACAATAAGTACTTCTCCGTCTCTCGCATCAATGAGAACAGTCGCGCCTCCCCCTTTTGGTCTTCGACCTTCAATACGCTTAGGGAGATAAAAAATAGTCCAAAAGGTTCGGCCTTGCAGTTTGGCTTGGTGCTGCTTGTATTGCTCGCGCGATTCAGCTACTCCACTGTCCCTTAGAATTGACATGAACTCATCCCACCGCACGTTGCCCTTATCCACTTCCATATCAAGGTCCTGTGGGTCTAATCCCAACTTGTCGACCTCTTTGTTTGCGATCTTGATAGCTTGCTCCTTATTGACTCCGACGCAGCTCTCTGGGTCAGCATCATAGGCCAACATCCTGACGGTGAGCAGACACGCCAGGGCGTGGGTCTGTGCAAACGTTCGTGGGATGTTCACGAATCTCTCCATCGAAACCTCTAACGCTAAGATGAGATTCGACCACTTTCATCTTTCCTCTTATTCCTGGTAGCGAAATTCTTTAGAACATTCCAAATGCCAAAGAACGGAGGTCCTTCCTCAATGTCCAATGTCACGTCACCGAAATCCAACGTGCGAATGAGCAGACGACACATCTTTTGTTTATTTACCTCTCCAAATTGGGATGGCGAGACACTCAGGATAGCTGAAGATGGAATTGACTTAAGGTCCTCACGCTCGCACCAAATGACCCTATCTGTTGTGATCAGTAGCCAGTCATTCGCACTGCGAAAACTGCCAATCACTGGCACTTCCTGATGAGTTAGACTAACCTTCTGTAAGATCACTTGCTGTTGCATGCCTTGCATTTGACTAAAAATCAGTGTGTATCTACCGATTCCGCCTTTCCGTTCAAATATGGATTTTAGTGATTTGGATCTGGATTCTTTTGTCATAACTGACCTCACGGCAAGAAGGCTCTTAAGAGAATTATGTCAGCATTGATGTGAGTTAATTCGAAGCCAAGGCGCCGCGCTGCGGCCCCGCTCAAATTCGCAAGACTTTGGTTCACTATTGCACTCCCAGTGATACTTATCTGTGAAGCGCCTGTTGCGGCCGCTTCTGCTCTGAGCGCAGCAGATAGTGCCCGCAGGCCTTGCGCTCCTTCGGTTGCCCATAATCCTATTACATTTATATTGTAGGTATTCCCAACCAGTCCGGCGTTACCCCAAATCTCATAGCCAGCTACACTTCTGACTGCCCCGGTTGCTTGTGTGGCATCTGCAAGAGGGACCAAGGCCCTACTGGCCTCTGATATGGCGCCTATTCCGCGGAGAGAGTTTATTGCCGGCCCGAGGCCGCATAAAAGTCCGGCGGCAGCTCCTTTGCCACCTCCTCGGAGTGCAGCGCTGGCGGCACCGTATAGAACCTTTCTTCCACTAAGAACGTTGTCATAAATTTGCAATCCAAGGTCGAGGCCTGCTCCGAATAGAGTGGACCCAACTACACATGCGACCGTGAAGTTACCGCTCGGATCAGTCGCGTTGATCGGATTATTTTGGACATACGCATATAGATTAGGGTCTCCACCCGAAAAACCTACTTGATCCTCCTGGATAAAGCGCTGCAATTGCGGTTGATAATATCGAGCCCTGTAGTACAGAGTCCCAGTGCCATCTTCCTCTCGCCCCGTATACTGAAACGAATTTGTTGACGCGCCATTCCTGGTGGTCTTACCAAACGGTTCTTGCGTGTAGGTCGTGCCGGATGTCCCGCTACCATCAGTCAAAGCTAGCGTACTTCCCAACGCATCGGTCTGATAATACTCATCCCCGCTGGATTGTTTTCGAATAAATGGTTCGTCGATGGAAAGACTTCTGATATACGTGGCGGTTGGAGTACTTCCACTCAACTCGGCTAGGACGTCACCTCCGTCATACCAAAAGCCCGTTGTGCTGCTGTTGATGGTCTTGCTGGTCCTGCGTCCAAGTCCGTCGTACACGAAACTGGCGGAAAGACTTGGTCCACTGATGGCCGTCAACTGGTTCCGCGCATTCCAGGTGTAGGTCGTCGTGCCGGAGGCATCCGTGAACGACGTCAGATTGCCGTTATTGTCGTAGACGAGGTTTGTCGAGGCGCTGTTAAAGCGCGTCTGTTCGTTGGCCGCATCGAAGGCGGTATTCGTCACTGCTTGGGGGATGAGTGACGCTGCCGCATTCGCGCGCGTGAGCTTGATGCGATTCCCCGCCGCATCGTTCTGGTACGTCAGCGCTTCGATGGTCGTCGGTGTCTTGACGTGGTTAATGCTGAGCAGTCGATTGGCGTTGTCATACCCGTAGCTGGTCACCACCCCATTCGGATAGGTCAGACCGGTTCGGCGTCCCGCATCGTCATAGGTCAAGGTCACGGTCTGCGTGCCTTGGGTCACGGTCTTGAGCCGGGAGTTCTTACTCATATCGATCCTTGTGCCGAGCGTTCGTTCGGATTACATCAATCTATTTCTTCATCCCTTACTGATTTCAGATTGAATGAGGGATTCGATGTTGTTTATTGCCTCACCAACGAGATTCCTTCCAATCTCGTCTAGATGGGTCTCGTCATGGTCCAGTAGCATGGCGTACACCTCTTCAAGGGTTGCCCATCTAGGATCAAACTGCTTTACGAACCACTCTGATTTCACAGCCAGACTCGATCGTAAAGCATCAAGATCTGCAATGACTTTCCGAAGGTCTTCAAGGTTGTTGTTTTGCATAACCTCTTTGTAACCGTTAATTGCTTGGAGCATCCGCTTGAACTGGCGTAGGTCATATTCCTTGTCATGCTCATTCACGGTGAACCTCCTGACGGTGGCCCCGGATGTACAGTGACTACGTTCCCTGTTTTGGAATTGGTTACCGCCGTGATGTTGTTTACGGAGTCATAGTGAGTATTTGTCCCAGGATATTTCCCAGGCGAGGTAGTACCAGTGTGGATTGCATTATCAACAACCGACGGTGGTATCCCACGGCCCTGCATTTGATCCAGGGCATGGCCAGAGTAAGTGCGCCCGCCAATGGCTGCAGGAACGTTAAGGGGCTTTCCACCTGGCCCAACAACATTGATCGGGTTACCACTCCGCCCTACTGGTATCGATGCAGGGAGATCTGGGAACTTCTTCGCCACTCGACTCGTAACACCCAATCCGGTAACAAATGGGGTAAATGCCCCGCCGATATCGAGTCCCAACGCCGCTAGGTTCGATCCGAGATGCTTTCTGCCATCGATAGCTAGCCTATAGATGTCGTAACCAATGAATCCCAAATCTGCTAGTGTATCCACGATGGCACCGGTGGAATCGGTAAGATTAGTGGGATTGTTTTTTACATAACCGTAGAGGTTTAGATCACCGCTAAAGAAATCAATAGGATCTTCACTCATGAACCGCTGCAACTTCGGATGGTAGTAGCGCGCCCTGTGATATTGGAGGCCCGTGCCATCATTTTCCCTGCCGGTAAACTGAAAGCTGTTGGTTGAGGCACCCGTTCTGGTAGTGTTCCCGAACGGTTCTTGTGTATACGTCGTGCTAGACGCCCCCGCGCCATCAGTCAATGCCAACGCTGTTCCGAGTCCATCGGTCTGATAGAACTCATCCCCGCCCGTTTGTCTCCGAATAAACGGCTCGTCGATGCTTAAGCTTCTGATGTAGGTTGCCGTCGGTGTGCCACCGGAGAGTTCCGCAAGCACATCAGCTCCGTCATACCAAAACCCTGTCGTCGTGCTGTTGATCGTCTTGCTGGTCCTGCGTCCCAACCCGTCATAGACGAAGCTTGCTGACAGACTCGGACCACTGATCGCGGTGAGCTGGTTCCGTGCATTCCACGTGTACGTCGTGGTCCCGGAGGTATCGGTGAAGGAGGTCAGATTGCCATTGCTATCGTAGACCAGGTTTGTGGAGGCACTGTTGAAGCGCGTCTGTTCGTTGGCGGCGTCGAACGCCGTGTTGCTGACCGCCTGCGGAATCAGCGAGGCCGCGGCATTGGCGCGGGTGAGTTTGATACGGTTCCCGGCCGCATCGTTCTGGTACGTCAGCGCTTCGATGGTCGTCGGTGTCTTGACGTGGTTAATGCTGAGCAGTCGATTGGCGTTGTCATACCCGTAGCTGGTCACCACCCCATTCGGATAGGTCAGACCGGTTCGGCGTCCCGCATCGTCATACGCGAGTGTGACGGTCTGTGCTCCTTGCGCCACGGTCTTGAGCCGGGAGTTCTTGTCATAGGTGTACGTCACATCCGTCTGCCCAGTCGCGCTCAATTTCACCCGCCGCCCGATTTCATCGTATTCCACCGTCACCGTGCCGGGCGTGGTGGTTTCTTGCACGCGTGGGTGATGGCCGCTGCTCACGGTGTCATACGTCCAGGTAATATTACCGCCGACGGAAGCCACTCGGAACTCCATTTTTCCGCCGGTCAATTCACTGGATGTACGAATTCCGTTTATCATCGTGTGCGATCTCCCTTGCCATGAACAAAGACCATGCAAATCCCGAGGCAGAAACCGATTACTATTGACACAGGAATTATGGCAGCCTTCTGTCTGTCGGTTAACCAAGGCATTAGAAATGACAGCGCGTACGACAGCACTCCGATGATGCCACCGAATATGCCACCAAAGAACGCGCTGATAATGATATCGACTAACAAGCGACGCATTTTCTCCTTGACTTTCATTGATTAAGATTAGAGATAAAATTTGATATCAAGTTCCCCGAAAGCGTGCCTACGGTTGGCAAGCTTGCCAAATTGGGAGGCGCGAAAAAGGCTGTAGAAGTTAGGTAGGACGTAAGCAATCTCGTCGCTTGGGAAGCATTATTCAAAGCTGATGCGGCGAGTGTATTCCTCAGCGTGTTATATCCTCCTTGGATTAAGTTTCCAGCTGTGGCCCCGGCTCCTCCGAAGGCAGCACTCATGAGTGCACTATTAAGGACACTTGCCTGCTGTGCTCTGCATGAACGTAGAAGATTTTGAGTAGCGGTCATGCCAGCGCCGATGACTCCACTTCCGAGCGTATTGGCGACGATGTTGGCACCAACCGAAAGACCCTGGGTGATGGTTCCTAAGCCACCGCCCAAAAATCCAGAAGCGGCCGCGAAGCCCACTTGCTCTATATCGATGGTAGCCCAATTCCCGCCATTCATTAAAAGTTGACTCGAGATGTTAAGCGCGGCACCCATTCCAGCACCAACCAAGCACCAAGGACAGTTTCCTGTTGGATCGGTGTATCTCGTAGGACTGTTCGCTGCGTAGGTATAAAGGTTGAGCCCTCCCGCCAGACCATAAGGGTCTTCAGCAAGAAATCGGTTCTGATTTGCCAAATAATACCGTGCTCGGTAGTAATACAGACCCGTCCCATCATTCTCCCTGCCGGTAAACTGAAAAGCGTTGGTTGACGTGCCAGTCTTGGTCGTCTTGCCAAACGGCTCTTGGGTGTACGTCGTGTTCGAAGTTCCGGAGCCGTCCGTTAACGCTAACGTGCTGCCCAGCGCATCTAACTGATAGAACTCATCTCCTCCGGATTGCTTTCGAATGAATGGCTCATCGATGCTCAAGCTTCTGATGTAAGTGGCGGATGGCGTGGTACCAGCGAGCTCTGCTAACACGTCGGCTCCGTCGTACCAGAATCCAGTCGTCGCACTATTGATTGTCTTGCTGGTTCTGCGTCCCAATCCGTCATACACGAAGCTGGCGGAGAGACTGGGCCCGCTGATCGCGGTGAGCTGGTTCCGCGCATTCCAGGTGTAGGTCGTCGTGCCGGAGGCATCCGTGAAGGAGGTGAGGTTCCCGTTGTTGTCATAGACAAGGTTCGTCGAGGCGCTGTTAAAGCGGGTCTGTTCGTTGGCCGCATCGAAGGCGGTATTCGTCACTGCTTGGGGGATGAGTGACGCTGCCGCATTCGCGCGAGTGAGCTTGATTCGGTTCCCGGCGGCATCGTTTTGATAGGTCAAGGCTTCAATGGTGGTCGGCGTTTTGATGTGGTTAATGCTGAGCAGCCGATTGGCGTTGTCATACGCGTAGCTGGTCACCACCCCATTCGGATAGGTCAGGCCGGTTCGGCGTCCCGCATCGTCATAGGCCAAGGTCACGGTCTGCGTGCCTTGGGTCACGGTCTTGAGCCGGGAGTTCTTATCATAGGTGTACGTGACATCCGTTTGGCCCGTGGCGCTGAGCTTCACCCGTCGCCCGATCTCGTCGTATTCCACTGTCAGCGGTCATCCAATAATCCCCAGGTGTGGTCATTGAATTTTCCCCACCCTCCTAACTGAAGGAGGAGGGAGATGGGACTTGACGAGACGGGAGCGTCGGCGATCATGCGTGCCCAGGGGGACCAATCTGGGGAGGCATGCATGGTGGATCAGGAGCGATGGGCGGAGATTCGACGGTTGTTTCACGAGGAGCGGGTGTCCATTTCAGCGATTGGGCGGCGGTTGGATCTGGATCGCAAGACGGTCCGGCGCAGTCTGCGGCAGACGACGTGGCACCCCTATCGCCGGGCAGCGGTGGCGGAGACGCTGCTCACCGCCCATGCCGACTTTGTGCGGACCCGCGCCCCGCAGGTGGGGTACTCGGCGCGGATTCTCTACCAGGAACTGCGGGCGAGCCGGAGCTACACCGGCAGTTATGAGACGGTGAAGCGGTGTGTGGCGCCGCTGCGCGAGGTCCAGCTGCAAGCGGAGCGGGCCCTCCTCCGCTTTGAGACCCCGCCGGGGCAGCAAAGTCAGATTGATTGGGGCCAGGCCACCGTGCCCTTCCGCACCGGTCCCGTCGTGGTGCACGTGTTCGTGCTCACCTTAGGGTTCAGTCGCCGCGGCTTCTATCACGCGTGTGCCGATGAGCGCCTGGCGCAATTTCTGGAGGCCCATGAACGGGCCTTTGCCCATTTCGGCGGGCACACCCGCGAGCATCTCTATGATCGTCCGCGCACCGTGTGCTATGCGGATGAGACCGGCCGACGCCTCTGGAATCCCACGTTCAAAGCCTTTGCCGACTATTGGGGCTTTGAGCCCCGCGTGTGTCGGCCCTACCGGGCGCAGACCAAAGGCAAAGTGGAATCGGGCGTGAAGTATGTGAAGCGGAACTTTCTGCCCGGGCGGACGTTTGTCGACGTGGTGGACTTCCAGGCCCAGCTCGACGAATGGAACGTGACGATCGCCGACCAGCGCCTGCACGGCACGACTCATGAGCGACCGATCGCGCGGTTTGAGCGAGAACGCGAGCACCTCGTGCCACTGGCGGGCCAGCGCGGCTTCCAGCAGGAGGCGCGGGTCTCGCGGATCGTGGCTGAAGACTATCTGGTCAGCTTCGACACGAATCGGTATTCCGTGCCCTTCCGCCTGATTGGGCAACGGGTTGAGGCGCAACGGCGGGGCGACACCATCCATATCTTCCATCGCGACCGCGAGGTGGCCACCCATCCCGTGTTACCCGGCCGCCACCAATTCCGCATTCTGCCGGAGCACGGCCCCGGCGCCAGTGCCCGCATTGCGCGCCAGCGCCGGTCAACCCTGAGCGAACTGGCCACTCACCCCGGTGCGGTCCCGGAGGTCGAAGTGCGGGATCTGGCGTGCTACGAGGCGGTGTGCGGGAGCGCGGCGGCGCACGAGGTGCAGCCATGAACCCGGCGCAACTGGAACGGCTCCGTGAACAGCTGACGCGGCTGCGGCTCCTGAAGAGCCGCGAGCGGCTCGACGCCCTCTTACAGGAGGCGGCGGCCAAGGACCTGTCGTATGCGGACTTCCTCGATCAGGTCCTCAGTGAAGAAGTGACCGCCAAAGCGGAGAAGAACATTACGATGCGCACCAGTCTCGCGCGGTTTCCGTTTGTGAAGAGTCTGGAGGTCTTCGACTTCGCCTACCAGCCGTCGCTGGATAAGAAGCAGATCCAGCAAGTGGCCACCTGCCACTTCATCGAGCACGGCGAGAATCTCGTGATCTTGGGGCCGCCCGGGGTCGGCAAAAGCCACCTGGCCATCGGGCTGGGGCTCAAAGCGATCGAGCGAGGCTATCGGGTGTTGTTCACGACGGCCGCCGCCATGATCGCCACACTGACTCGAGCCCTGACGGAGAATCGGCTGGAGGACAAGCTGAAGCTCTACACGATCCCGCGGTTACTGATCATCGATGAGATCGGCTATCTGCCCATTGACCGCACCGGGGCCAACTTGTTTTTCCAACTCATCTCGCGTCGCTACGAGAAGGGGCCGATGATTCTCACCAGTAACCAGAGTTTCGGGGCCTGGGGGGAGGTCTTCGGGGACCGGGTGCTGGCGACCGCGATCCTGGATCGGGTCCTGCACCACGCCATCACCATCAATATCCGTGGTCATTCGTACCGGCTCAAGGAGAAACTTAAAGCCGGTTTGGTGCGCGTCGAAGAAGCCGCCACGACCACGTAACCAGGGTGGGGAGTTTTCGATGACCATAACTGGGGAAATTTGGGTGACCCTTGACATCCACCGTCACCGTGCCGGGCGTCGTGGCTTCTTGCACCCGGGGATGATGCCCGTTGCTCACCGTGTCATACGTCCAGGTGATATTGCCGCCGACGGAATCGCTGACACTGGTGAGCCGTCCGATCGCATCGTAGCCAAAGGCCACGGAACTATCCGGATAGGTGGCCCCCGTCCGGCGGTTCAAGGCATCGTAGGTGAACGTCGCTTGCTGACTCTTGCGATCCGTGAACGTGGTCAGATTGCCGTTCTTGTCATAGACATAACTTTCCGTCCGGCTCAGCGCATCGGTCCGGGTCTTCAAGCGGTCCATCTCGTCATAGGTGTAGGTCGTCGTCTGATTCTTCGCATCGGTGACCGTGAGGAGATTGCCGTTGTAATCGTAGGTGAACCGCGTGAGACCACCCATCGCATCCTGAATGGTAGTGACCCGGTTCACGTCATCGTAGCTGAAGCGGGTGAGGGCTCCGCGGGGATCGACGAGGTGGGTGAGCCGCGACACCGTGTCATAGTACCGGGTCGTGACATTGCCAACGGCATTAGTCGTCGTGGAAAGGTTGCCCAGGGCGTCATAGCCGAAGCTCGTCGCGTAGGAGAGCGGACGGATGATGCTACTGGACCGGTTGGCCTCCCGTAACACGTATTCTTTACTCTCACACATTAGTTGGGCTCGGCTATCTAAAAGATGATAGTTCTTCATTAGTGAGATCGCGGCGTTCATTCCGGTTATCGATCGCAAAACCCTCGGCATGAAACCGCCACGACGCAAGCATTCCGGGCTTTCCGGCTTGAACGACTATTCTGTGTTCACCGGACTCCAAGATATCGTGCCAGATTGAAATCATTAGCGTATATCCTTCACGGAGAACCTCCTGCCAGGAATAATCGGGAAGTTCAGACAACTCATCGAATGATTTGTCTGACAACTCAGCTAAACGTTCACTGGCAGCCGCACTTAGTACCGCCGAGAGGGGGCGCATAGGGAATCCTCGATCGCAAGTCATAATGAAAGGGGTTTCTAATACCTGGATTCTCTGGTCCAAATACTACCCGAGGCACCTGCGGTCCTGGACCGAGACGCGCACCTTTGTAACCGGGCATTCTGCCAGGACCGATCCGCCAATACCGTCCGTGGTTCAACCAATGCCCAATGCGAGTCTGAGTAGTGGCTACCGCAGCAGCACCTCGGAGTGCGAACGGCACGCTGCCTTCAATGAATCCAATGATCTTTCCGGCCTTGTACTCAGTTGAACACGTATTCACAAAACCTTGGAGGCCCTGATAGTCTCTAACTAATTCCGGTAGTAGGAAGGCATCACCAAACCCAACCACGGAGTCCACTAAACCTTGAGGTAGTGTTGGTAGATCACCCACGAACTCATCCATGCTGTACAGTCCAGACGGATCCACATAGTTGATCGGGCTATCAAAGACATAAGCATAGAAATTTGTGTCTCCACCTGCGAGCTCTAGGGGATCTTCGCCTATAAAGCGATTCAGGCTTGTTGAATAGAACCGCGCCCGGTAGTAGTAGAGACCGGTCGCGTCGTTGTCTCTACCGGTGAATTGAAAGCTATTGGTCGAGGCACCCGTCTTGGTGGTCTTTCCAAATGGTTCGTAGGTATACGATGTGTTCGAGGCCCCGCTGCCATCGGTCAACGCTAGCGTGGTGCCTAGCGCATCCGTCTGATAGAACTCATCCCCCCCGGACTGCTTCCGAATAAACGGCTCATCGATGCTCAAGCTTCTGATGTACGTTGCGGTTGGAGTACTGCCAGAAAGCTCGGCCAGCACGTCAGCTCCGTCATACCAAAAGCCCGTTGTGCTGCTGTTGATGGTCTTGCTGGTCCTGCGTCCAAGTCCGTCGTACACGAAACTGACGGAAAGACTTGGTCCACTGATGGCCGTCAACTGGTTCCGCGCATTCCAGGTGTAGGTCGTCGTGCCGGAGGCATCCGTGAAGGAGGTGAGGTTCCCGTTGTTGTCATAGACAAGGTTCGTCGAGGCGCTGTTAAAGCGGGTCTGTTCGTTGGCCGCATCGAAGGCGGTATTCGTCACTGCTTGGGGGATGAGTGACGCTGCCGCATTCGCGCGAGTGAGCTTGATTCGGTTCCCGGCGGCATCGTTTTGATAGGTCAAGGCTTCAATGGTGGTCGGCGTTTTGATGTGGTTAATGCTGAGCAGCCGATTGGCGTTGTCATACGCGTAGCTGGTCACCACCCCATTCGGATAGGTCAGGCCGGTTCGGCGTCCCGCATCGTCATAGGCCAAGGTCACGGTCTGCGTGCCTTGGGTCACGGTCTTGAGCCGGGAGTTCTTATCATAGGTGTACGTGACATCCGTTTGGCCCGTGGCGCTGAGCTTCACCCGTCGCCCGATCTCGTCGTATTCCACCGTCACCGTGCCGGGCGTCGTGGCTTCTTGCACCCGGGGATGATGCCCGTTGCTCACCGTGTCATACGTCCAGGTGATATTGCCGCCGACGGAATCGCTGACACTGGTGAGCCGTCCGATCGCATCGTAGCCAAAGGCCACGGAACTATCCGGATAGGTGGCCCCCGTCCGGCGGTTCAAGGCATCGTAGGTGAACGTCGCTTGCTGACTCTTGCGATCCGTGAACGTGGTCAGATTGCCGTTCTTGTCATAGACATAACTTTCCGTCCGGCTCAGCGCATCGGTCCGGGTCTTCAAGCGGTCCATCTCGTCATAGGTGTAGGTCGTCGTCTGATTCTTCGCATCGGTGACCGTGAGGAGATTGCCGTTGTAATCGTAGGTGAACCGCGTGAGACCACCCATCGCATCCTGAATGGCCGTCACCCGGTTCACGTCGTCGTAGCTGAAGCGGGTGAGGGCTCCGCGGGGATCGACGAGATGGGTCAGCCGCGACACCGTGTCATAGTACCGCGTCGTGACATTCCCCAGCGCATCGGTGGTCGTCGCGAGGTTGCCCACCGCGTCATAGCCGAAGCTCGTCACGTGCGTCAGCGGATCGGTGATGCTGGTCGGCTGGCCGGCCGTGTTGTATTGGATGACCGTCTGCTTATTCTCCGGATCCGTGATCGTGGTCGTCCTAGCCGTATCGTTATAGCTAAACGTCGTCACATTGGCCGGCGAGAGGGCATCCGTGATCGTCGCGAGGCGGTTATAGGTCGCTTCATACGTGAACGTCGTGGTGTTGTTCTCGGGATCTTGAATGGTCAACACGTTCCCCATGCTGTCGTACGTAAACTCGGTCCGCCGGGAGAGCGGATCCACCACGGCGGTGAGCTTGTTCGTCCCCGTTTCCCGCTCATAGGTGGTCACGTTTGATCCCGGCCGCTCGACTTCAGTCACGTATTGGGAGCCGTTCATCCGATAGATCGTGGCGTTGCCGCGCGGGTCCGTCACGGTGGTCTGGGTCACCGTCTGGCCGGCCAAGGTATAGGCGAAGGTATAGGCGCCCCCATCGGCCAGGATCTGCTTCGCCACGCGGCCGTTGGCATCGTACTGATTCTGGAGATAGGTGATCCCCCGCGCATCGGTGATCGAGAGCATCCCCTCGTTCCAGTAATAGGTCTGTGCCTGCTCGCCGTAGGTGTAGCGGGTCACCCCGCCGGCCGGGTCCATCACGGACGCCAAGCGGCCATTGTGGAACTCGTGGTAGGCATACCGGACCGTGCGGCCCACCGGGTCGGTGATCGACGCAATCACGGGAAAATAGTTATGCCCACGCCGCACCGTGGTGTAGGTGAAGGTCAAGGCTTGGCCGGCCGGGTTCTTAATTTCCGTAATGAGGTTGGACGCATCGCGAAGGATTTGT
Organism: Nitrospira tepida; assembly: GCF_947241125.1. NCBI lineage: Bacteria > Pseudomonadati > Nitrospirota > Nitrospiria > Nitrospirales > Nitrospiraceae > Nitrospira > Nitrospira tepida. The sequence continues at coordinate 3,669,171 of NZ_OX365700.1, forward strand.
ATCTTATTGTTGTACCGATCGCGCTGTTCGATGAGCCAGCCCGCCGAGTTAAAGACATACACCATGCCATCGCGCCACCGGAGTTCATCGGTCGTCCCCAGCCGCGTAATCGCGGCCCCTTTTAAGAACGGATAGCTCGTATTGCGATACTTGCCGTCGGGGTCCTGGGAAAACAAATACCGGCTTTGATCCGCCAGTTGCAGGCGGAGCGCCGTGCCCACGACGGACAGGTGCAGGTGATAGGTGAAGCTGCCGCCTTGGCCGAATGGCCCGATGCCTTCCGACTTGCTGCGGTAGGTCCGCGTAATGTGGACCGGCAGGACCCCTGGGAGCACCAGGTCCGTTTTCTCCATCGAGAAGACGCCCGACGTGACATCCACCGGGTCAGCCTTCTTGCAGTCGGCATCGGGTGGACAGGTCTGCGTATTCACGGCATTCACATCGGTCGCATAGGCATAGCAGAAGCGCGGCATGCCGACGTTGGGATCCGGGACGAGCGACCGCCCATCTTGGCTCACTTTGCCATAGCCAGCGAGTTTCCACTGGTGCGAGGTCGGATCCGGCGTCGGCACCTTGTCGTAATACCAAAAGGCAATCGGGCTGCCCGGATCGGCATTCAGGTCGTTCGGCATGATGACCGGCACCGGTTTGTTGGAGACGCCGCCGCCGTGCTTGTCGAAACTGATGAGATAGACCGTCCGCGGCGCGGCCGACTCGGGCAAGCGGGGGACCCGATCCGGTGGCACGGCCGTGACGCTGATGCGTGTGTGGGGTCGTCCATCTGCTCCCATGATCGTCGTGCCGCTCGGAATGGCGACCGTGAAGCCGGGGAGATGGGTGGGCCGCACATCCGTCTGCTGGCCGGGAGTAATGGGAGACGTCGCCGGCTGGGTTTGCACGACCCAGATCGGATCAGGAAGTTCGATGGCCGTTTCGCTGGAGACGTTCACCAAGACGGGATCCGCGTGCATGAGGCCGCCGGGCGAGCCGTCCTTGAGCGGCCGTCGGAAGCCATCGAGCGACGCATGGTCGATCTGAATGAGCTGATACCCGCTGGGCGGCTGCGCGAAGGTAAAGCGTCCGCTGGCATCGGTCCGTGAAGATTGGCCTGCCAAACTCACCAACACACCGGCCAGGGGCTTGCCATCCCGGACCGACAAGACCCGCCCACTCACCGGCCGACCTGGGGTCCCGACCGTCTCGGCCCAGGTCTGGGGCACGAGACTGGTGATCCCTGCAAGGACCACGGAGACCAATAGCAAAAAGACCCGGCATCGCGAGGCATGCGGGGAATCCGAAACAGCATTCTGAAGTGTGGTCATGATGTCCTTCAATGAACTCAGATCACGTCGTGAAGCGGACTGGAATAGGACAACTGTAGCAGAGGATTTCCCACGCGCAAGTGTGTCGCATGAATCGTGACACCATACCATCATATAGGACCTATAGCTAGGTATTTTGTACCTTATCATGGAGACAGGCCAGTGTGACCTATCGCGGGGAGAGACAGGGCTCACGGTCTCAGGGGGCGGATCCGTCCCCATTCTCTTGGGATCAAGGTGTCGTCGTCTGTTGCTGGGTCCCAGAGAACGGCGGGACATTATCGGTCACGATACTGTCGCCGGCCGGAACCGGTTTTTGTTTGACTTGCGTCGGCATCTCGGGCGGCGAGGCCGGCTGGGACTCCACCGTGTCGGCCAATTGCAGGGTCTGCCGGACACCCACGCCCGTGCTATGGGAGTTCATCGACTGCGAAGGACTGTAATAGACCTGGGCGATGACGAGACCGGCGGACACGCCGAGCGCGGCCCAGCCGAACGGACTATGCGAATCGCGGTCGAGGTAGGATTGGCGGTCACCGCGGAGCCGCCGCGACCTTCGCCGCGAGGTCGCTCTTCTTGGCCGCCAGACAGGCGATCCGTTTGGCTTTGGCCACGACCCGGACATATTGCGTGGTCTGGAGGACCAGTGCTTCCATCGGCAGCAAGAAGGAAGACGCAAACTTTCAGAAAAGAAGCATGCATCGCGCAGCATCTCGCCCAATCATGTCATTGAGGCTTGGCGGCATTTGCTTTCGTTCGCCGGATGACCGTATGATTTCCGGTCACCTATGAAATGCGCGAAGTGCAAGACCAAAGCCGTCATCGGACTGCCGCGGCATAATGCCGCCTTCTGCAAGCCCTGCTTTATCGGTTATGCCCATGAGCAGGTGGCCCGCGCGATCAAACACGAGCGGATGTTCGGCCCAGACGACCGTATCCTCGTGGCGGTGTCGGGGGGCAAGGACAGTCTGGCCCTCTGGCACATGCTCCTTGCGATGGGCTACCGGGCGGACGCGCTCTATGTCGATCTCGGCATTCCTGGCTATTCGACCCGCTCGCGGGAAAAGGTCGAGGGCTACCATCAGACACATGCGGCCTCTCTGGGCGCCAAGCTCCTCATCCACCAAACCCAGGAAGAAGAAGGTGCCGGAATCCGCGAGTTGTCCCAGTTGATCAACCGTCCGACCTGCTCGACCTGCGGGACGATCAAACGTTATCAATTCAACCGGGCCGCGGTGGAGCACGACTACGATGTCATGGCGACCGGCCATAACCTCGACGACGAAGCCGCCCGGCTGCTCGGCAACGTCTTGCACTGGCAGGAGGAGTATCTGGACAAACAAGGCCCGACGCTTCCCGCGTCGGTCGAAGGGTTTGCCAAGAAGGTGAAGCCGCTGTACCGGTTGACCGAGCGCGAGGTGGCTGCCTATGCCCTGCTCAACGGGATTGACTACGTGGTGGAAGAATGTCCGATGGCCAAGGGCTCCAAGATGCTCCTTTATAAAGAGGTCCTCAACCGGTTGGAGACCGAATCCCCAGGCACCAAGCAATCCTTCTATTGGAAATTCCTCGAACGGCAAGCCAAGCTCCAGCCGAGCGGCCTGTTCATGACAGAGAAAGATCAGGCCACCCTGCATCCCTGCCCGACCTGCGGCCAACCTACCACGGCCGAAACCTGTTCCTACTGCAAGATGATGGCCCGCGCCAAGGCCGCCGCGCCTCGCTGACATCAACCGGAAGGCCGTCAGCCGTCATTCGCCAAACGTCAAACGAGACAAGTCGGCAGGAGGAGGCAGTTCCGCGATTCACGCGCGATTGACGGTTGACGCCATTACACCACCGGGGATCGTGGACCCATTGCCATTTGCAGAGCAATGGGTGCCCTCCAGGATTGCAATGACTGCCCCAATAAAGCCTTGGCGAATAATCCGGGGGCGGGCTGGCATAAGCCGGCTGACAGTGTTACAGGACATGATATGGCTCCTGTGGCGCGACGATCCTTGATCGCCGGCTGGTCGGCGATCAATGCACTGCGCCGGCGACCGCCTTTGTTCCCGGTCGCCCTGTGCGCTGTGGCCTTTGCCGCCTGGCTCTCGGCTACGGACTTCGGCTTGGGCGCGCCGCAACCGGATTCCCGGATCACCCTGCGGTTTGTCTCCTGGAAACCGGACCACCCTCGGGCTTGGGACGAGGCGATCGCGCGGTTCCAAGAAGCACATCCCGGCATTTCGATCGTCCGCGAGATCGCGCCCCATTCCTCCACCGCCTATCACGACCTGCTCACCCAGAAACTGAAGAACCGCGATCGCACCGTCGATCTCTTTTTCATGGATGTGATCTGGGTGCCGGAATTTGCCGCGGCGGGGTGGGTCTTGCCCTTGGATGATCTCTTTCCCGAATCGGAACAAGCTGATTTTCTGCCGGCCACGATCGTGACCGGGCTTTATCAGGATCACGTCTATGGGGTCCCGAGCCGGATCGACGCGGGCATGCTCTACTATCGCGCCGACCTATTGAACAAGTACGGTTACGAACCTCCACGCACCTGGACCGAGTTGGTCGAGCAGGCGGAGGCCATCGTGCGGGGAGAAGCGGCGGTCCAGCCGACCCTGCGCGGCTATTCGGCGCAGTTCAAACAGTACGAAGGTCTCGTCTGCAACATGCTGGAACTGGTCGGGAGCCACGGCGGGTCGCTGCTCCGCGAACGGGACGGGAGCTCGACGTTGGCCGCTCCCGAGACGCTCGCCGCCTTACGCTTCGCCCGAGACCAACTCATGGGCCGCGTGGCGCCGCGCGCCCTGCTCACCTATCAAGAGCCGGAATCGCTGGCGGCCTTCGTCCAGGGCCAGATGGTCTTTCACCGCAACTGGCCCTACGCTTGGGAAGTGGTGAACAGCCGGGAGCGATCCAAAATTGCCGGGCTCGTGGGCGTGGCGCCCCTTCCCAGCACCGCCAACCACCGCGGCATCGCCACGCTCGGCGGATGGCTGTTCGGGATCAGCGCGCTGTCGGCGCATCAACGGGAAGCCTGGGCGTTCATCTCGTTCTTGTCGAGCGAGGCCATCCAGAAACATTTCGCGCTCGCGGCCGGCATTGCGCCCTCGCGGCGAGCGCTCTACGACGATCCGACCCTGCTCGACGCCCATCCCCATTGGCGCAACCAATTGACCGTCCTACAGTCCGCGACGCCGCGGCCCAGGACGCCCGTCTATCCAGCCCTGTCCCACATCCTGCAGCGGTTCTTCAGCCGGGCCCTCGCCTACCCGGCCATCGACCTAGCCGCCGAGGCCGCCATGGCCGACGAACAGATCACCCGACTACTCGAACTCACAAGGAGCACGACGTGAGCCTGCCGGCTATCGACTCGGCCACCGATCAGATCACCGGCCCTCGGGCTCGTGCGCGATGGCGCGATCAACTCCAGGCCTGGTGGATGATCGCGCCGGCCTTGGCCTTCACCCTGGTGTTCGCGCTCTATCCGGTGATCGAATCATTCTTGCTGAGCCTCCAGCGGGTGTTTCTGGCCGTGCCGTCTCTAGGCCAACAGTGGGTGGGGCTTGACAACTTTCGCCTGCTCGTCCAGGACCCGGTTGTCCGCCAGGCCCTCGGCGTCACATTGGGATTCGTGCTGCTCTCGACGGCCTTGGAGGTCGCGCTCGGTCTCGTCATCGCCCTGGTGATTCACGAGCGGTTCTGGGGCCGGGCCTGGGTGCGGGCGGCCGCGCTGATTCCCTGGGCCATTCCCACGGTCGTGGCCTCCCAAATGTGGCGCTACATCTTCAACGACCAATACGGCTTCGCCAATCTGCTCCTATTCGGCGACGAGGTCGCCCATTACGTACCCTGGCTCGCCTACCCAGGTTTCGCGTTCGTGATCATCGTCCTGGCCGACGTCTGGAAGACTTCGTCATTCGCCGGGCTTCTGCTGCTGGCCGGCCTCCAGGTCATCCCGGACGAGCTGTACGAGGCCGCGAAGATCGACGGGGCGACCCTCTGGCAACGGTTCTGGCACATCACCCTGCCGCTGTTGCGGCCCGCCATCTTATTGGCTCTGCTGTTTCGGACGATGGATGCCTTCCGCGTCTTCGATCTGGTCTTCGTGATGACCCAAGGAGGCCCCGGCGACGCCACACAGGTGCTGCAATTCTACGGGTACAAGACCCTGTTCACGGAGGGCCGGATGGGCTATGGCGCCGCCATTTCCGTCCTGGTGTTTCTGACGATTCTGTCGCTCTCGCTGATCTACATCCGCGCGGTCGGCTCGCGGCTGTTGGAACGGGAGGCCCGATGACGAAACGGATTCTCCTCGCGATCGGTATCGTCGGCATCGTGGCGGGGAGCCTGTTCCCGTTCGTCTGGTTCCTGCTGACGTCGCTGAAATCCCAACATGACATCGAGGCGGTCCCGCCGACGTGGTGGCCGAGCGGCGGATGGCATTTTTACCGCTCGGCTCTGATCGACCATCGCCTCACGGATTACATGCTGAACAGCGTCGTCGTCGCGGGCTCCACGACCCTTGTGGCGCTGGCCGTCGGCATCCCAGCCGCCTATGCGCTGGCGCGCCTCAAGCTGCCGGGCCGGTCCTGGATCATGGGCGGGCTGCTCTGCATCTCGATGTTTCCGCAAATCGCCATCGCGGGTCCCGTGTGGCAGGTCCTGGAACGGATCGGCGGCCTGAATACCCATTGGGGCCTCGTCTTGCCCTACGTCACGCTCACGCTGCCGCTGGCTATCTGGATTCTGGCCAGTTTCTTTAAGGAGCTGCCGACGGAGCTGGAAGAGGCCGCGCGGGTGGACGGCTGCGGGGTCTGGGGCGCCTTGCTGCGCATCATGCTGCCGCTCGCGGCGCCGGGCATCTTCACCGCCGCCATCCTGATTTTCGTCTATGCCTGGAACGAGTTCTTCTTCGCCCTGCTCATCCTGACGCAGCCGGAACAGCAAACGCTGCCGGTCGGGATCGCCCTGTTCCAAGGCGAGTTTACGATGCCCTGGGGGGAACTCGCCGCCGCATCGGTGCTGGCGACGTTGCCGCTGGTTCTGCTCGTGATCCTGTTCCAGCGCTGGATCATCAGCGGACTCTCCGCGGGAGCCGTGAAAGGCTAAGGGACGGTCTTGCCATGGCTGATCTGGAGTTGCGCAACCTGACGAAACAATTCGGCGAGCAGACGATCCTGCAGGACATCTCGCTGCACGTGCCGGACGGCAGCTTCACGATCCTGTTGGGGCCGTCGGGCTGCGGGAAGTCCACCGTGCTCCGGATCATCGCGGGATTGGAGCCCCAGACCGAGGGGCAGGTCTTCATCGGCGATCGTTTGGTTGACGGCCTTTCGCCCAAGGACCGGGACATCGCGATGGTCTTTCAGCACTATGCCCTCTATCCCCACCTGACGGTGCGCGAGAACCTGGCCTTCGGGCTCAAGATGCGCGGCGAGCCGCGCCGTGTGATCGATCCCCGCATCGAGGAAGTCGCGCAGCTCTTAGAAATCCACTCCCTGCTGGACCGCAAGCCCAAAGATCTGTCAGGAGGCCAGCGGCAACGGGTGGCGATGGGCCGGGCGATCGTCCGCCAGCCGAAGCTCTTTCTTTTCGACGAGCCGTTGTCCAATCTCGACGCCAAACTCCGCAGTTCGATGCGGATCGAGCTCAAGCGGTTGCACCAACGGTTGGGCGCCACGATGATCTACGTCACGCATGACCAGGTCGAAGCCATGACCCTGGGCGATACCATCGTCGTGATGGAAGGGGGCCGCATCCGGCAGGTCGATCCGCCCGGCCGCATCTATGACACACCGGCCGATCCCTTTGTCGCGGGGTTCATCGGCACGCCGCCGATGAACCTGTTGGAGGGCTCGCTCCAGCATCAAGGCTCGCACTGGACCCTTCAGACCGGCACCATCGCGATTGCCATTCCACCGGTGAAAGGGCCGACGCCGATCGAGCCGATTTCTCACGTGGCCTTGGGCATTCGCCCCGAGGACCTGCGGCTCGAGAAGAGCGGCGAGCCGGTCACCGAGATCGAAGTCCGTGTTGAGGTGGTGGAGAACTTGGGCTCCGATTTCATTCTGCACCTATCGATCGGTCCCCACCGGCTGATCATGCGCGCGCACCCGGGCAGCTCCCTAGTCGAAGGCACGACGATTCCGCTCTATCTGCCCCATGACAAACTCCACCTCTTTATCGACGACCGCCGGGCCGATTGGGCCTAATTCCCGCTGATCCGGCAAGGACGGACGGCTTGTGCCTCCCCTCCCCGCCTTGCTTGCAAAGCGCGAACAGAGTTCGTACATTGAGATCGGATTGCGTCCCCCGGCGAGGGGATTATCCGAGCTCGGAAACCGCTAATGGCCACGACCCAACGAGATTTCTACGACATCCTGGGCGTCCCGCGCGGCGCGAGCGCCGACGAGATCAAGAAGGCCTACCGCCGCCTGGCCCGGCAGTACCATCCCGATCTGCACACGGGCACGAAGAAAACCGACATGGAGCGCAAGTTCAAGGAGCTGAACGAAGCGCATGAAGTGTTGAGCGACCCGGACAAGCGCAAGAAGTACGATCAGTACGGCCATCGGTGGCAGGAGGCTGAGGCCTATGAGAAGGCCCGGCAACAGGCCCGCGAATCCGGCTTCGGCGGCACACGCCAGGACGAAGGTTTCGAATACCAATTCGGCGGCGGCGACTTCAGCGATCTGTTCGAGTCGTTCTTCGGTCGAGGCGGGCGGACGAGTCGCCAAGGCGGCCCGCGCGGCTCGGCGCCTGGGCAGGATACCGAAACCGTCGTCCAGCTCACGCTGCAGGAGGTCCTCAACGGCACGACCAAGCGCGTCCAGATGATGGAGCAGGGTGTCAACGGACGGCTGGAGGCGAAGACGATCGATGTCCGAATTCCGGCCGGCGTACAAGACGGCACGCGGGTCCGGGTGCCGGGGAAGGGCCAGCCCGGTTTCAACGGCGGGAAGCGCGGCGATCTGTACCTGCATGTCCATATTCAGGACGATCCGGTGTTTCGCCGGCAGGGCAGCGACATCCACGTGACTTTGCCCGTCTGGCCCTGGGAAGCCGTGCTCGGAGCCGAGGTCACGGCGCCGACTTTGGCCGATCCGGTCAAGGTCCGGGTGCCGGCCGGCAGCAGGGCCGACAGCAAGCTCCGGCTCAAAGGCAAAGGCCTGCCCACCGCCTCCGGCGGGCACGGCGACCTCTTTTACACGTTGCAGATCGTCGTGCCGTCATCACCGTCGGATGACGAACGGAAACTGTACGAACAGCTCAACCGCATCTCCCATCCTGACCCCAGAGCGGAGTTGATCCGCCTCACGCGCCGCCACGCATGACGGTCGAATCGTCCGCGCCCTCTCTCCGGACTTCCTCTCACCCGCAGGCGCCCCGATGGACCTGACGGAATATGCCCTGTTCTGTTTCGGCACACTGTTCGTCATCGTCGATCCCGTCGCTGCGGTGCCGGCCTTCATCGCGATGACGGCCAGCCACAGCATTCCCGATCGGGTGCGGACCGCGCGTATGGCCTGTCTGGTGACGGCCGGTTTGTTGGGCCTCTTTGCGTTTATCGGCCAGCCGCTGTTCCGCACTCTCGGCGTCAGCCTCCCGGCGCTCCAGGTCGCGGGCGGCCTGCTGTTGCTCCTCGTCTCTCTGGACATGCTGCGCGCGCAACGGTCTCCCGTGCAGGAAACGGCCGAAGAGACTGCCGCCGGCGTGGATAAGCATGACGTCGCCATCACGCCATTGGCGATTCCGATGATGGCCGGGCCCGCCGCCATTTCCAGCGCGATCCTGCTCGGCTCCCAGGCTCAGTCCTGGCTCCAGCGGGCCGTGTTGCTCGCCTGCATTGGCGCGGTGGGTCTGGCCAGTTATCTGATTCTGGCGCTGGCCGGCCGGGGCACGCGCTGGCTCAGCCCGATTGCGGAAAAAATCATCACGCGTCTGATGGGCCTGTTGCTGGCCGCGCTCGCGGTGCAGTTCATCATCAACGCGCTTCGCGACATCGGATTGCTGGCCGGCCGATCGTGACCGCCGATTTTTCCGACCCAGGTTTCTTCACAAGACCGGAGCCCATGGTAAGATGAATAATCGATCTTCACCACAGAGGAGGACATTATGGCTCGATTGATGCTTTCCGGCGCGCTCGCACTGATCATGGCGTTCGGCTTCTCCCTCACGCCCGTCTTCGCCGATCCCGGAGGGAAAGACTACGAACACGGGAAGAAGGACGGGTACAGCCGCGAAGGCCATGGCTACGGAGGCGGCATGGGCGGCCACGGCATGGGCATGATGCACAGCAGCACCGGCCATCTCATCCGCCACCTGCTCAAGCACGAGAAGGACATCGGCTTGACGGAGGAGCAGGTCACGAAGCTCAAGGCCATGCAACTCGACCTCGACAAGCTGCGGATCAAGAGCGAGGCGGATATTCAAGTCGCCGAGCGCGAATTGAAGGCGCTGGTGGAGGATGAGAAGTCGGACCTCGGCGCCATCGAGGCCAAACTGAAGCAGAGCGAGGATTCGCAGGTGGCGCTGCGCCTCGCCTCGATCAAGACCCGCCGCGAGGTGCTGGCCCTGCTGACCCCGGAACAGCGGGGAAAAGAGAAGGCCGAACACGAGAAGATGATGCAGGAGCACCGCGCCAAGGGTCGCGAGCACGGCGATCCGCACAAGGGCGGAGGGGCAAAGTGAGGACAATAGCCGGATGTGCGCGCAGAGCCTGATAGGACTCCCCTTCGATTGGGAGCGGAGCGGGACGGGAAAAAAGCATGAAATGTGCCCGTCCCGCTCGCCATGCTCGAAGGTGGTGTCACCCCTCTTCTCCTCGCTGCAAGGGAATGCGGATGATTACCGGCCAATTAAGCCGCCTTGCGCAGAGGTTCCTCCTGCACCGGCTTGTTCTCGGTGAATCTGCGCCAGAGTCCGATGGTGCCAGCACAGATCGCCGAGAACCCGAGGATCACCGCCATCGCGTCCATCCAATCCAAGGAAAAGAAGCTGTTTATCCACTCCATCGCGATTCACCTCCTTTCCCACCGACATGATGCGCAGGCATAACCTACAGTAATCACCACTCTATTCCTGTCAAGTCTCGGATTGACCCCTCGCCGGCGGCTATGCGAAAGTGGCGTCCCTACAGGACAAATCAGACACAAGGAGCGTCCATGACCCCCTCTCTGAAGCACAAAAGCCACGACCTTACCGACGGTCCGGGCCGCGCGCCGGCACGGGCCATGCTCAAGGCGGTGGGATTTTCCGACGACGACCTCGCCAAGCCTCTCGTAGGGGTGGCCAACACCTGGATCGAAGTCATGCCCTGCAACTACCACCTGCGCCGGCTTTCGGAACGGGTCAAGGCCGGCATTCGGGCGGCGGGCGGCACCCCCATCGAATACAACACGATCGCGGTTTCCGACGGCATTGCGATGGGCACCGAGGGCATGAAGGCCTCGCTGATCAGCCGGGAAGTGATCGCTGATTCGATCGAGCTAGTCGCCCGGGGCCATCTGTTCGACGCGGTCGTGGCCCTGTCCGGCTGCGACAAGACGATTCCCGGCACCGTGATGGCCCTGGCCCGCCTCAATGTGCCCTCTCTCATGCTGTACGGCGGATCAATCATGCCCGGGACGTTTCAGGGACATGACGTGACTATTCAGGATGTCTTTGAAGCCGTCGGGAAACACGCGACCGGCAGGATGACGAACGCCGAACTCAAGGATCTGGAGGACCATGCCTGCCCCGGTCCCGGCGCCTGCGGAGGACAATTCACGGCCAACACGATGGCCATTGCCTTCGAGTTTCTCGGGATCTCCCCGATGGGACGCAACGGGGTGCCGGCGATGGACGCGCGGAAGGACGACGTGGCCTTCGAATGCGGCCAGCTCGTGATGGAGTTGCTCAAGCGCGATCTCCGCCCGCGCACGATCATCACGCGCAAATCGCTGGAAAACGCGATCGCCGCCGTCGCCACCACCGGCGGGTCCACCAATGCGGTGCTGCATCTGCTGGCCATCGCGCGCGAATCCGGCGTGCGGTTGACCATCGACGACTTCGACCGGATCAATCGCAAAGTCCCGCTGCTCGCGGACCTGAAGCCGGGCGGCCGGTTCACGGCCTCGGATCTCTATGCCGCGGGCGGCACGACGCTGGTGGCCAAACGCCTGTTGGATGCCGGGCTGCTGCACAAGGATCAACCCACGGTGAGCGGCCGAACGATCGGCGAGGAAGCGCAACGGGCGAAGGAGACGGCCGGGCAGCAGGTCCTCCGTCCGTTGAACAACCCGATCAAGCCGTCTGGCGGGCTCGTCATCCTCAAGGGCAACCTGGCTCCGGAAGGCTGCGTGGTCAAGGTCGCCGGCCATTCCATGATGAAATTCAGCGGGCCGGCCAGGGTGTTCGACCGGGAAGAGGACGCGTTCGCGGCGGTGCAAGCCAATCAGATCAAGGCGGGCGAGGTGGTCGTGATTCGCTATGAGGGGCCTTCAGGCGGCCCGGGGATGCGCGAGATGTTGGGCGTGACGGCCGCGATCGTCGGCGCCGGTCTCGGCGATAAGGTGGCTCTTCTGACCGACGGCCGCTTTTCAGGAGCCACGCATGGCCTGATGGCGGGACACGTGGCGCCGGAAGCCGTCAAGGGCGGCCCGATCGCCGCCGTCAAGAACGGCGACATGATCGTGTTCGACATCAAGGCCAGGACCCTCACCGTCGAGCTGAGCCAGCGTGAAATCGCGGCCCGGCTCAAGAAGGTGAAGCCGTTCGTGCCCCGCTACACGACCGGCGTCATGGGCAAATACGCCCGCCACGTCTCCTCGGCTTCGGAAGGAGCCGTGACAAGTTGAGCTGGTTCGGCGTGGCCGGGAACAAGGTGTCGCGATGTGAAGGAGCACAGAGCCGAGGTGATGGGCGGCAGGGCTCTGCGAGGAACAGCGCACAGGGCCCGGCCTCTCGATAGAGTTGTCTGTTTCCGGCCTACTCTGCTTCAACCATCCGTGTATGGGGCGGCTCGGCGGCGACTTTTTCCAACAGGCCCCTGGCCTTGGCTTCGAGCTGCTCCGCTTCATCGGGCCGCTGCTTCCGCTTGAGCAGCACGGCATAGTTCTTCAGTGCGTCCGCGTAGGACGCCTTGTACTGGCCCTTCCCGTTTTCGTAGATCCGGATCGCCTGGCGGTACAGGTCATCGGCTTCCGCCAGCCGCCCTTCGTTTTGACACAACTTGGCGATCTGCGTGAGCGTTGTCGCCACCTGCGGATGTTTGGGCCCCAGATTGGCTTCCCGAATCCCAAGCGCCTGCCGGTGCAACAGCTCGGCCTTGCCGTTCCGCCCCTGCGTTTCATAGAGCTTCGCCAACTGCGTGAGGTTCGAGGCAACCGCAAGGTCTTCTGCGCCCTTGTTGCGCTCGACGATCGCCAAGGCCCGCTCGAACACGGATTCCGCGCTTTCAAACTGCCCCTCCCCGACATAGGCGCGGGCCAGCAGGCTCAAGGTCGTCGCCACCAGTAGGTGGTCCGGGCCGAACGCCTTCTCCCTGATCGCCAAGGCCCGTTGCAGAATCGGTTTCGCCACGTTTGATTGGCCCTGGAGCAGATGGGCCTCTCCGATCACCGTCAGCAAACTCCCGACCCGAGGATGGTCTTTCCCGAGGCTCTGCTCGAGCCCCGGCAACGCCTGCTGGTACAGCCCCAGCGCCTCTTCCGTTCGTCCTTGCGCCCGATAGACGTCCCCCAATTGGCTCAGCGCGTTGGCGGTCTCCGGATGTTGCGGACCCAGCACTTTGCGGCGGATGGCATGGGCCCGCCGGAGCAACGGTTCGGCCTTGGCGTATTTCTGCTGGGCCTGATAGACCTCCGCCAGATGGGTGAGGCTTGCCACGGTTTCAAGATGATCCGGCCCCAGGGCCTGTTCCCGGATCGTCGCGGCCCGCTGGCAGAGAGTTTCCGCCTCCTGATACTGGCCCTGCATAAAATGCCACTCGCAGAATTTATCCAGCGTCGCCGCAGTGAAGTAGCCGTCGTGGGGCTCCAACTTCTCGGCGTACTGCTGCGCCTTGAGCAACGAGTCGTGGGCCTTCTCGTATTGATGCGCGTTCAGCGCGAGGGTCCCCTCCTCCATCGCGTTCCGCCACCGCTGATCCAGGGCACAGCCGCCGAGGAGGATGCCGACCAGTCCGCCGATGAGAATTCGGATCCGCCAAACCGTTTGCTTATTCATTTCGCACCACCTTCGTCAGACGGATGGAATCGAATTGTTCAGACTTAGCGCAGATCTCTGCCGGAAGGCAACAGTTTTTTCGAGACGCCGGGAACGGCGGCCTGCTTCGCCTTCTGCTGAGCGGTTCGGATGCGTGTTCGACGACGGGCTAGGCGGCGCGAGGATAGGGCTGTTGGTGCAGGTCGGCGAGCAGTTGCTCGTATATCTGCTCCTGCCGGCGGACCATTTCATGGCAGTCAAACTGGATGGGAAGATGAGTCCCCCTGAGCCCCATTTGCTTGGCATGAACCGGGTGACTCAGGAGCCAGAGGACCCGCTCTGCAAGCCTCGACACATCTCCAGGCTCGACCAGAAAGCCGTTCACGCCGTCGTGAACGGCGTCCGGTGCCCCGTCCACCTTGGTCCCGACCACGGGGACCCCGCTGGTCAAGGCCTCTAAATAGACCCGGGGCAATCCTTCCCACCGCGAGGTCAACACGAACACATCGAGGCAACGGAGGAGGTCCAGCACGTCACGACGCCATCCCGTGAGCAGCACCCTGTCGGTCAACCCGGTCCGATGAATCTCATCCGTGACGGCCTGGCGAAGCTCGCCGTCGCCGACGAGCAGGAACCGGACGTCGGGTCGCTGTCGGTGGATCGCCACCGCCATGCGAATAAAATCCACCGGCGCCTTTTGCGGCTTGAAGGGCGCCACCATGCCGACAAGCGGGCACGGGGATTCAAGGCCAAGTTCCCGTCGTTTGCGCGCGACATCGACACGTCGTCTCCGGATCGCTTCCAGATCCACGCCGGGGGGCAACCACATCGCCTGATCGTCGGTGAAGAGTCCCAGATCGACGCCTTGCCGAAGATTCACGGAAGAGGCGGTCAAGATCTTGGTCGTGATGCGGCCGGTCCGCCGCTCGGCCCAGATGAGCAGCCGGCGCATCCAGGGCGGTTGAGCGGGCGTAAACCCATAGCCGTGCACGTAGTGGAGAATGATCGGCACGCCGGCCAACCGCGCCGCCCATCTTCCCAACAGGCCGGCTTTCGAACTGTGTGTTTGGACGATGGCGGGACGGAGCCGGCTCAGAAGCCGCGTCAACTGATATAGCGCGATCACATCGGACCAGGGACGGATGGGGCGAACCAGCGACGGAATCCGGTACCGCCCCAGATCGGCAATGGTTTGCGCCTCCTCGTCCAAGAGTCCCGGTTCGCCCGTGATCAGAATCGGCGCAAACTTGGCCCGGTTGAGTTGCGCGACCGTGAAGAGCGCGACCTGTTGCGCGCCTCCGAGTTCGAGCTTGGTGATGATATGGGCGACTCGGACGGGGTGAGGCACCGTATACTCTCGTCAGGCGGCGCGTGACCACCGTTCCATAAGGCGCGCGGCAATCTGCCGGCCTTGACTGATGGCGTCTTCCATGGACGTATGCTCCCAGCGCCCGTACCGACCGATCGAGTGGATGCCGCGCCGTTCCAGCTCCCGCAGAATCTCGGGCAGCGCGCGGGCTCGATGCCGATCGAACAGGACATAGGCGTAATGAATGTCCTTCACGTCTTGCACAATACAGGTATCCGTCGCACGCAGGATTCCCGCCCGTTCCAGCCCGAGCCGGACTTGCCCCAGCAATTCGGCTTCGGGTATCCGAACGGCTGGTTGATGCGAGATCTCGACATACAAGGAGCTGCAGCCAGGCAGGCCGAGTTCCGGCGAAAAGTTCATAGGGAAGCCGGCTCGATAGAAGGGATACTCGGGTTCGGGAAAATAGATCCAATGTTTGTCCGTGATGCCGGCGCGGTCGATGCCCAAGTTCACGCTGTAGACCGAGACCCATCGGAGCGCGGCCGCCGCGTCCTTGACGGCCGGCGGAAGATCGATGCAGCGCTTGACCAGCTCGGTCACGGGCATGGTGGAGACGAGGCTTTCGTATGACTCTTCCCGGCAGCCTTGCCTGTTGCGGAAGAGGGCCCGGCGTCGCCCGGTGTGAATCTCGACCAATTCCTCGCCCAACGCAAGATTCTCGACAAAGGGCAGAAACGCGTCGGGAAGCGCCTTGATCCCTCCCTGCACGGGATAGAGGAACGACGGGTTATAGCCGAAGGCCTTGTCTTTGATCCCAAGCGCGCCGTTGACGATATCCTTGATATCCGGTTTCGGCACGAGCCAGGATACCCAATCGGCCGTCAATTCATCCAGTCGGACCTGCCAGAGCTTCTCGTTGAACGGCACCATGAAGTGCTTCGCAATCCCCTCGCCGAGATTGTCGAGAATCCACTGTTGCAGGGACCGCTCGCCGGCGGCATCCTGTTTTGCGGTCAGCGTCGCAATGAACCCCAACAGGCAATCTCGCACGACCTCGGGGGGCAGGCCGTGAGTGTTCACCTGGAACGGATATTCGGTATAGGTCCGGTGTGAATAGATGAAGGAACGCCGCCCGTGCTTGGTCAAACGTCCCGCAAGCAGCGCCTCCACCAGGGCCTTGATGTCCGGCTGCCTGAAGTGAAGCAGGTGGCCGGTCATGTCGAAGGTGAACCCGTCCTTTGTATAGGAGCGGCAAAGCCCGCCGACTTCCGTCTCCTTTTCGTGCAAGCGATAGGGCAGGCCCTTCAAATGATAGGCCGTGCTCAACCCGGCTAATCCTGCGCCGACAATGTGGATCATGCGGATCCCGCCTTCCGTGTGACCGTCACCGCGGGGGCCGGATCCGACGCAACGGCCTGCGGCGCTCTGGTATCGACCTTAAGCAAGCCATAGGCGGCGGCCAGTGCGGCCGCTCCCGAGAAGATGCAAATGGCAAACGCCGCCTGGCGATCGGCATAGATCAACAGGATGCCGAGTCCGCCGAAGACAGCCGACGCGGCATAGCTCAGGGTCACGACTTGCGTCACGCTGAGCCCCCACCGGCGAAGGCGGAGCGGCATGTGGTCGGGACTTCCCAGAAACATTGGCAACCCGCGTCGGTATCGAACATACATGACGAACATGGTGTCGAAAATTGGAACCCCCAGAATGAAGACCGGAGACAGGAGCGCCAAGTCTTGCCGAGCGGCGTATTGCCCAATCATGGAGAGGGCCCCCAGCATGAGGCCGATGAACATGGCTCCCGTGTCGCCCATGTAGATCGTGGCGGGATGCCAGTTGTAGCGAAGAAACCCGAGCAGGCTGCCGACCAGCGCCGCCAACATGACGGCGGTGCCCTGGTCGCCGTTCAACAGCGACACGATCATGAGACAGGACGCGCTGACAACGCCGACCCCCGCCGCCAAACCATCCATGATGTCGAGGAGATTAAAGGCATTGATAAGCCCGACCATCCACCACACGGTCAGGACCAGATCAAGCCAATCCGGCAGGGCGGCAATGCTGATCCGAATGCCGCTTTTGATGAGAATAAAGACCGTGAGCACCTGGCCGATCAGCTTGGTCATGGGCGAGAGGACTCCGAAATCATCAATGAGTCCCAGCATGACGACGATGGTCCCCCCGAGAATAACCCCCAGCACGTCATGCCGGAACTCGAACGTGAAGGCCAGGCTCATGAGAAACGCTAAGTAGATCGCCAGGCCGCCCAAATAGGGGACCGGCTCCCGCTGATGCTTCAATTTGCCGTCCGGTTTGTCGACGATGTTGTAGAGCAACGCCGCCCGCCGCGCCAGCGGCACGCCATAGAGGGACAGCAGGCATGCGAAGAGAAAAGTCAGAATGAGAACAAACATGGCACCTTGTGTGTGACCCCAAGCTCACGCTGCAGGCAACACATCACTTTCCTGCATGGCTCCTTGGCCGGACATGGCGAAGAGCGTTTCGTAAAGTTCTTCGTGTCGTTTCACGGCCACCTCGATCGAAAATCGTTTCCGCACCCGCCTCAAGCCAGCGGCCCCATACGCGTTCGCGCGCTCGGGATGATTCAAGACACTGGACATGGCTTCGGCCAACCCCGCTATATCACCTGGAGGGACAAGCAGTCCCGTCTCGCCCTGGACGACAATTTCGGGGATTCCCCCCACAGCGGTAGCCACAACAGGACGGCTGGCGGCCATCGCTTCGATGATGGCAATGCCGAAGCCCTCATACTGAGATGGCAACACGAAGAGATCGATGAGGGGAAGGACTTTCTCTACATCCCGCCGCATTCCCGCAAACACCACCTGCTTTGAAATACCGAGGGCCAGGGCAAGCCCTTCCAGGCTGGCGCGCGACCGCCCATCTCCGATCATCAATAGTCGGCATCCGTCCATCTCCGGCTCTTTGAGCAAGAGAGCGAAGGCGTGGAGCAAACTCGTGAGGCCTTTCACCGGTTCGTCGAGACGACAGACGGTTCCGATAACCGGCATGCCATCCGATAATCCAACATCGGCTCGCGTGAGGGACGTTCGTCCTCCAAAACGCACGACATCAATGCCGTTGTAAATCGCCACGTATTTCTCGGGTGCCCCACCGACTCGCGACAACATGGACTGCCGAACCGCAAGCGAACAGCAGGTCATGGTATGGACCCAGCGGGCGGTCAGGCGATCAAGAAGCACACAGGGCCAACTCATCCAGATTTCCACCCCCCTGTATGACCCGATCACCACGGGAATCTTTAAGAATCGCCCCACGATCCGGCCTAGGATATTTGCAAGGTACAGGAAGGTATGGATGATGTCAGGTTGCTCATTGCGGAGTATCTGCCACAACTTGAAGGACACCCGAACGTCCCATTTGCCCCTACCACCTAACGCGAGGACCCTGATTCCGCGGTCACGACATTCATTTCCAATCGTGCCCATTCCCTTCAAGGCACAGACGATGACTTCAAAGCGCCGGCGATCAAGACGCGAGGCGATGTCGAGGATCTGTTTCTCAGTGCCGCCAACCTCAAGTCCCACCGCCACCATCATCACCTTCAGTCGTCGGGAAGGATTGATGCGTTCACTCCACACGATCACAGTCTCCACTTACTCCACGGTGTCCACCCGGGAGCACCCCGCACCCCGATATCAGGAGAAGAAGCGTTGGTGCCACAATTCCAGACAGACCCACCGCCAGACGCTCGACCCGATCTCTATCTCTCCCCGACAATAGCGCTCATATGCCTTCCGCAACTGCTTCGGATCCCAATATCCCCGCTGCTCAAACGATGGCGAACTAAATAGGATCTCGAGTTCCGGGCGCCATGTCTCTCGGAGCCATCGGTCCTGCGGGGTGGAGAACCCCATCTTGTCAACTCTGCCGGCCACCTCGGGAGGGAGTACCCCTGCAAGCGCATCTCGAAGGATTGCCTTGCTCCGACCCCGGCTCAATTTTAGTTCAGGCGGCGCTCCCAGCAAAAACTCCACCACATTTGAGTCCAGGAACGGCAGCCTGGCTTCGACAGAAAATGCCATGGAGCTTCGGTCTTCGTGATGCAACAATGCGGGCAAGCTATGCGTTCGAAGGTATGAGGCAATGTGATTGTCCAGCGCGGTCCCGCACTCGCGGCTATATGACAATCCCGCATGATCGCGACTTCTATGCGCGGCGCAGAAATCCGGATCCAGCCAAAGCGCGTGACGCTTGAGGCCAAACCGTACATCCGATACTAAGTGAGCCGGGAGCACAGCGCGTGCCAAATTGCTGACGACCGTGGGATGCAGCCGCCCTTGTTGCCGGATATATGCGCTTCCTTCGCTGCAAGCCTTCCGCCAGAAGCCCGATCGAATCAGATCGCCCACATAGGACCCCCAATATCCAGGGTACCCGCAGAGGAGTTCATCGCCGCCTTGGCCATCGAGAAGTACCTTGACGCCTTGTTGGGACGCCGCCCGCATGATCTCCCATTGGGCCAAATAGCTTGTCCCAGCAAAGGGCTCTTCCTGAGCCCGAAGAATCGCCGGCATTTCTGCAAGCAACCGGCGTTCATCCGGCATGATTTCCACACACTTCGTACGAGCCTTGGAGGCAACCGCCCGGATATATGGACGTTCATCGCAGCCCCGATCCTTGAAATAGGCCGAAAAGGTTTGTATCTCGCTGGAAGGAAGACACTGCCGCAGCGTGCAAACGATCGACGACGAGTCCAGTCCGCCACTCAAGCAACTTCCTACGGGGACATCGCTTCTCAGATGAATGCGGACGGCATCCCGAAAGAGGTCGGTGAACGCCGCTGTCGGTGTGCATTCCCCTGACCACCGTTGAGAAGGTCGGGGGCGAACATTCCACCATTCTTCAACATGCACCTTGTCCCTTTCGGCCAGCAGGAAATGTCCCGGGCTGAGCTGCCTGATACCTTCAAAAAAGGTCTCGTCTGTGTGATCCTGAAGATTGAGCACAAGAAAATCATAAATGATATGGACATTAGGTGATGACTTGAGCAAAGGATCTTCGAGTAGCGCCTTGATTTCGGATGCAAAGATCAAGCGATTGCTGCCCACCCGATAATAAAACGGTTTCATGCCCAGGCGATCCCTGGCACAGAACAGTCGATTGCGGCCCCCATCCCAGACGGCAAAGGCGAACATTCCATTGAGACGCTCCAGACAGGGGATTCCCCATTCCTCGTACGCCTGCAACACCACTTCCGTATCGGTCACGGAGCGGAACCGCCTCCCAAGCGCCATCAGCTCGCGACGGATTTCGAGATAGTTGTAGACCTCTCCGTTGTAAGTAATCCATATCAGGCCGTCCTCGCTCGCCATCGGTTGCCGGCCCAATGGGGAAAGATCGAGCACCGCAAGGCGGCGATGACCGAGGCCGACGCCATATTCCGGAGGAATCTCCCGTACGGAGTTCGACAAACTATTGACCACGGCAACCGGCTTGCTCTTCCCATCACTAGCCAGCAGCACATACCCTTCCTCGTCCGGACCGCGATGCGCCAGTGAACGAGTCATGGCCTCCAGGAGTTTCACATCCAGAGGCGTTCTATCGAACCGGAACATGCCAGCAATACCGCACATGGCCGTGTCTCGCTGATCTCCGTTATGCCGCCTTTTCGAGGAGCTGATCGTACCATTGCTCCATCCGCAGCATTTCACAATCTTGATTTCCGATCGCTTCGACTAGATCACGGTTTCGTCGCGCCGCCTCCTGTCTCAGCTTCACATTAGCGAGCGCTTTCAGCAGGGCTTTGGAGATCGCTTCCGGGAACGAATCCGTCAATAGACCATTTCGCTCTTGTTCGATAATTTCCTCATACTGAGGAAGTCTGTTCAGCACAGGGAACGTACCGCACGCCATCGCTTCCAACAGCGTATTCGGCATGCCATCTGATCGGGGAACCATAATCACGATCTGGGCCAGATTGAGCCACAGGGGCATGGCGTTATAGGAAATAGGGCCGACGAATCGTACACATGGACTCAGATCAAGGGCTTCGACCAATGCGCGCAATCGTCGATCATAGCCCTGGTCGGCGAACTGTCCGGTCATCACGAGCACAGCGCTCGGAGCTTTGCGACGCACCTCTTGGAACGCCTCAATGATTAACTCGTGCCGGTAAAAGGGTTGTGCAAGCCGAGGACTGAAGACCACTTGTTGATCGGCGCTGATGTTCCAGTCCCGACGCAACGCCGCCGTATCCAGCCCCGGGCGGAACATGGCCAGATCGACACCCCATCCGATACGCGCGATCGGCGTGACGGCCGACACCAATCCTTTAACTTGCTTTTCCAGGTATTGTGAGTGAGCCGTCACAAGATCCGCCTCTTCAAGAACTCGCCTGGTCAGGACACGGCCCGCCCAATCTCGAAATGCCCCCTGTTCGTCCAATACATCGCTTCCCCAAGGCGTGGCGACATAGGGATGGTATCGACTTAGCAGGACGCCCCATGCCAACCCCCTGAGATAATGGACATGGACAATATCCGGAGCAAACCGTCTGATATTCACAGCCAACCGGGCAGCGGAAATCAATCGTCCCACCTTGTGCGACATCGCCCGTGTTGATAAATCAATCTGGTAAAAGTTCTGAACGTCACATGGATCGGCTGGTTCTACCGTGAGGAGTATTGCCTCATGTCCACGTCTTGAAAACCATTGAACCCAGCGTCTGGTCGTGATGTTCTGCGCCGGCCCTACAAAACACAGACGTAGTCGCCTCATAGCCCTTTCCAAGCCGACCGCGGCTACCCCGCAGCCCTTCACAATCGAGCGCCTGATGCCGTGACACCAATGCCGGTTGGCTTTCAGTCTCGATTCCCTCCAAATACATTCTTCAATCGATAGGCAAAGGCCCTGCTCATCAGTGTTCGACAGGATAGCTCCATCGATGTTCCAGACAGATGAGCCCTCCGTCGCGTCTCGTGCTCAATACCTCGAATTTGCACACGCGTTCCCGCAGATCATATGGGACGGACCAATCATTGTCCGATGTGGCTCCTACCGTCAACCAATATGGACCAGGGACCATTGGGAGGTTTGGATAGAACAACTCAATCGTCCCGAATTCCCTGGTCAAATCCAATATCATCCCGTGAATGAACGTGTTCGTCCCATGCACAAAGACTCCATCATGAGACATGATGTTTATCCCAAATCCCGGATCGTAGCAGGGCTTATGGACACGGTATTTGATCCGGACCAACAGCACTTCGTCTCCCCTAAACGCCATCCGCGGTGCCCCTGTTCCATCGCAGGTCGCAACCTCAACAATCTCCACTTCACCCGTTCCTCGACGACGTTCCTCTGGTGCATGATCTCGATTTTTGTCGGCCCTCAGATGGTGATCACGGTCTCGCTGAACGGCTTGCAAATACGCCTCGATCACTTTTTCTGATTCCCCCTCGCCGTGAAGTCGTCCCTGCTTTATCCAGAGCACTCGCGAACACACTTCTTTGACCCTGACCAAGTCGTGTGACACAAAAATGATCGTGGAGACAGCTTGGAGCTCCTTGAACTTCCGCAAACATTGCCGTTGAAATGCCGTGTCTCCAACCGCCAGAATCTCATCTGTCAGAATGACATCGGCCTTTACATGTACCGCAATGGCAAACCCCAATCTCGCATACATACCAGACGAATAGTACTTGACTGGCACATCTAAAAAACTGCCCAATCCCGAGAAGGTAACGATCTGTCCCAGACAGCCGTCGATCTCTCGCCTGGTCAATCCCAAGACCGCCCCGTTGAGATAGATGTTCTCATACCCGGTAAGATCTGGGTTGAAGCCCGCCCCTAATTCGATGAGGCTGCTGATGCGTCCCTTGATATTCACTCGTCCATGAGTCGGCACCGTGATTCCGGCTATGAGCTTAAGAATCGTGCTTTTCCCCGCTCCGTTGTCTCCAATGATTCCCAGGGTTTCTCCCCGTCTGACCTCAAAGCTCACATCCTTCACCGCCCAGAATCCCGCTTCCCTTGATGGCTCGCGCTCGATACTCTGCCCGCACAGACGAGTCAGGGATTCCCGGAATGTTCGCGCTTGTCTCACGTAACACTTCGAGACTTGGTCGAACTGAATCATATGCTCACCCAAACCCATGTTTACATGATGTCCGCGAAACGGACTTCCATGGACTTGAAATATGCATATCCACTCACAAAGACCGCCAGCGCGATGAACGTGGCCGAAGCCATGATTCCTAATGGAGGAACGGTTCCTCCCAGCATCGCACCCCGGTACGATTCGATGATAGCTGCCATGGGATTCAACAGATAAAGGGTCCGATAGCCGTCGGGAATCAGGTCCGAGGGATAAATGACTGGGCTCAGAAACATCCATACCTGCAATACGAGCGGAAGGAGGCTTCCCACGTCCCGTTTCAGCACGTAAAGCGCCGCTCCCCAGAGGACCATACCCGCTGTGAACAGCACATGAACGACGAGAACCCCGGGAACAATGAACCAGGCAGGCCTTGCTGGGACACCGTACCAAATGAGAAGGAGAATGAAACATGCCCAGCCAATCAGAAAATCGAATCCACTCGCAACCAACCTCGCAAGGGGAATCACTTCTCGCGGGAAGTTCGCCTTTGTAATGAGGTTCATCTGCCCGACGACGCTAATCGTCCCCGCCGAAAGCGAGGTGGAAAAAAATAGCCAGGTGACAAGACCGACAAACGAGAACAACGGATATGGAACATTCTTGACTGGCACGTTCACCACAACGGAAAAGACGATTGCATAGACGGCCATTAGAGACACCGGCTGAAGCAACGCCCACGTCATTCCGAGAGCGGTTTGGCGATGCTTGGCTTTCAATTCGCTGAGAGCCAGGTTCCAGAGCAAGCCTCGATACTGAACCAGCCTGGTCACATGTTGGATCATGGGTGAATTGTCTGTCAGGGGAGGAAGACTGAAAGGCCTCCGATCTGCACGCAACAACATCCCATCGGAGTATGTGGCTCACGCAGACGACCTGCCCGTTGAACACTTCTTCACAGGGAGCGAATCATGTGTTTAAATCGCTCCACCGCATCAGACAGACGATGATATTCCGTTGCGTAGGCATAGGCTCGGCGACCGTATTCATCTCGAAGACTTCGCGACGAGAGGAGCTGCTGCAGCATGCGGAGTAATTCTTCGAATGACCCAGCCGCACACATTCCGATGCCATGCCTCACCAACACGCCGTCTGGATCGACTGACCATGAAAGGATTGGAGCACCCGCCATTGCGGCCTGCACAAAGGTGTTGGGAAACCCTTCATACTCAGAGGTGCAGACCAACACCTTTGCCTCTTCGAAGAAACGGTCCATCGCATGCCAGGCCACATTCTCACATACGCGCAGATTGGGCAGCGCGGCAGCCTGTTTACGGATTTCCAGCCACAGATCCGGATACCCATCATCTTTCATGATGACCATAGTACATGGCTCATCGGAAAAGTGGCGCACGACATCCAAGAACTGGTGCGGTCGCTTTACCGGAGTAACCCTGCCTACCCACAAGAGCGTATGCCGTTCTGACGGTGCTTGATCCCTGCTCTGCGCCTTGACCTCGGCATGAGCCGATCTGATGACAACTCCCACTTTATGAAAGCGCGTATGAAGCCATTCTTGCTGCTCTTCAGAGCGACACACCACCGTATGCGCAAAGCGGACTCCGAGCGGATAGAGCCAGCGGAGCGGAGACCTGACTTTACCGTAGGGCTCGCACAGATCAGCCGATGAAGCCACAACAAAGACAAACCGCCGATGGAGCAACCGGCAAATAAGGGCATAGGCTCCCACCTCGACTCCTGCTCCTGCGTGTATATACACATCGGCATCGATCGACCGGAGTAGGGCGAACATTTCGAGGAACGCCGAGACGTAGCCCCTGATTACCTTCGGAGCGGGCCAGCAACCATTGTTGTCAAGTCGGCCTCCCGCCCGCCGCTTTATCAATGTGACCAGCCCTACTTGTTCAGTCCCTGCTCCATCGTTCACGGTGGTCAGCACCGACACCCGGTAATCAGCTTCCGAAGACAAGGCCCTCGCGAGTAGGAATAGTTGAAATTCAGCTCCGCCCGAGTATCCCACATCCGATTTGTACAGACCCGCGCCAAGTGGAGAAAGCACACAGACATGGAGCGTCCCTGCCAGCGTGCTCCCAGCCGCACCATTTTCGCCGCTCGGCCCATACGCCCCCAATGGAATAGATGCACGTTTTGCCGGTTCGGATGCTGCAATCAGGTGTGATGATCGCATTGCACTCTTGCCACTGGGTTCCCGGTATAGTTCCCTCAGGATCCACCGACCTTGGTTGCGGTAGCGCATGCGCTCATGCCGCGACAGGATCGGCACTGGCCTGGCTATCGACATATTCGCGATGCCAAAGCTCCAGCATAAGCAACGCGTATAATCTATAGCCGCAGGTCATCCCACGATACTGATGGTTATCGATCAGCTCCTGTACTCTCTCGCGGACAAAATATCCTCGCGTCACGCTACGGGTGGACAGGAGCGTCTCTCGAATAAAATCCCGACACTCTTCACGAAACCAGCGGTCGATCGGCACCCCGAATCCCTGCTTGTTTCGAGCGATAACGCGGTCCGGCAATACCCCGCGCATGGCGCTTTTCAGCAGGTACTTCGACTCCCCTTTGCGAACTTTTAGGTCGATAGGCAGCAAGGCCCCGAACTCCATCAGCTTATGATCCAAGAATGGGCTACGAGCCTCAAGACCGTGAGCCATCGTTGCTCGATCGACCTTTACCAGCAAGTCATCCGGCAGATACGTACGCGTATCGACGGCCAACAACTGGTCCAACAATTCGACCGCTGGAGCCTCGTCAAACCACTTCCTGAGAAGGTCAAACGAATCCTGTTGATGAATCGCCTCCCAGAATTCCGGCGTGTATAAGGATGCTTTCTCGTTCGGCGAGAAATAGCAAATTCTGCCCAGATACGTGGCCGCAAACGGCTCACACACACGCTCGGCCATTCGCCGCCCCGCTTGCACTAGGGACAGGCGCGGCACTCGCGAAAGGACAGCCTTGAACGCCTTCCGCAGCCCAGCCGTCCCATACCGGTTCATCCATCGCTCCGCTTCATAGTATTTGTATCTCGGGTATCCGGCAAGCAATTCATCACCGCCGTCACCGTTCAGAATTACCGTGACGTCCCGACGACTCAGCTCCGAGAGGTAATAGGTCGGGATCGCGGACGAGTCAGCATATGGCTCATCATAGACGCGTACCAACTTTGGAAGGATCTCCAAAGCAGACGGTTCAACGATGAATTCATGATGATCTGTGCAGAAGCGCTGCGCGATGTCGCGCGCATACGACAGCTCGTTGTAATCCTCCTCCTTAAAACCGATCGAGAACGTCTTCACCGGCTGTTTCATGAGCCTACTCATCACAGCTACAATGCTGCTCGAATCCAAGCCGCCGCTGAGGAACGCCCCGATCGGGACATCACTGATTAGACGGAGCTGCACGGATTCCTCAAGAAGATTTTCGAAAGCTGCGCGATACTCCTCGTCGGATCCCATCTGTATTTTTGTGTCGTATTGCAAAGACCAGTACGTGCTGAATGAGATCTTTCCCTGCTCGTATACCATCACCTGACCTGGAAGCAGTTTGTGAATGCCTCGAAAAATTGTCAGTGGGGCGGGAACATATTGAAAGGTCAGATAATGATTGAGGGAGATGGAGTCTATTTCCGGCCTTGGTTGTTCGACAAGTAACGCCTTGAGCTCAGATGCAAAAGCAAGACTCCTATCTGTTGATCGGTAAAAGAGAGGCTTTTTCCCGATGCGGTCTCTGACTAAGACAAGCCGCTGTGCCGGCTCATCCCATATGGCAAAAGCAAACATCCCCCGCAACATGTGCAGACATTGCAATCCGTAGTCTTCATAGAGATAAAGCAGTACCTCTGTATCTGTTCTGGTACGGAACTCCCGAGACGTGCGAAGACACCCTCGCAATTCCTCAAAGTTGTAAATCTCACCGTTGAAAACGATCCATAGACTACCTTGCGGATTGGACATCGGCTGTCGTCCTGCCGCGCTCAGATCCAAGATACTGAGTCGCTGATGTGCAAGACCAACGTGGCCTTTCACATAGATACCGGAGTCGTCAGGACCACGGTGGCGCAGTTGCGCGCTCATGGCCATGAGCAATTCGCGCTGTACCGGCCGTCGATCGCTCTGAATTCTTCCAGCTATGCCGCACATGGCCTACTCCATTGGAGCGTCTAGGTGTGAGGCTTCCTGCCTCTTACCGAGACTGGGAAGTTCAGGACCCGGATATCCTCCAGATTGGCATCTTTGAACCAGTCGACCACCTCCGCTTCTGTATGTTTCCACTGATAGCGCGGAGAGTACGCATCAAACGTGTCCAATACGTCCCAGACCAACCCTCGTCCTTGGTTACTGACCGGCACATGCAAGGCCAGTTGTCCTAGACCTGGCATGCGCGCCATAGTTTGCAGCAGCGGCACTATGATCCAGCAGATCGTATAGAGTGGAAAACGGGGAATATGCACGGTAAGGGTGCGCACCCGATCCAAACGCCTCGAATATTCACCCGCCTCGACATACACCCAAATGGCTACGATCCCAGTCCGCTTCAACAGATGCGGAAGGCAAGCGAACGCTTTTCCTGTGGAGGGAGTGTGGTGAAGAACCCCGATACTGTAGATCACGTCGAAGGTTTCAGAACGAAACGGTAGACGGAAGACATCGGCCTGAACTACATGGACACCTGCCCGACGTCCCATGTTCACATAAGCCGCATCGACTGCGTACGAGAGATCTATGCCTATGACTTCCGCTCCCAAGTTGTTTGCCACCTCCATAAATCTTCCAGTTCCCACCCCGACATCTAGAACCAGCTTGCCGTTGAGTTCAGCGTCGTTCAGCCCTGTTTTTGTGCGGAACGTGTTGCCGGACTCCGCGTGCCCTGCGAGAGAGTCCACTTGTGTTGTGCGATGGGTATTCCACTGGAATGAAAAGTTTTTGACATATGCGTCGGTCGAGACGAACCTTGGGATGCCTCTAACGATGGGAAACATCGCCGAACAGGACGTACAACGCAGTTCACCTCGTACAATCTCTTGGCCATCCCAATCCGCGGTCGCCAGATTCAACGAGTGCTTGCAGTCAGGACACACAAGGAACGAGACCAGCTTCTCTTTCATAGGGCATCCTTCACTTCAGTCATGTGGGTGCTCAACCGCGACATGAGTATTTTTTCGCTTGTTATCCTGCTGATAGGTGCGGCCATACTGCTCGCAGTAACATCCCTCGACAGATGCTGCAAACCGCTCAGCTGAAAACAGGATGCGGGTTCGTGCCTTTGCCGCGTCGATAAACTTCTGTCTCAACGCCCGATCTCGAATGAGATCCAGTACCCTGTCTGCGACACTCCGAGGATCTTTGCAAGGCACCACAAATCCGGTTTCCCCGTGGACGACAACCTCACTCGCACCACCAGCAGCGCAGGTAACTGTGGGAACACCACAGACCGCCGCCTCCAACAATACATTCGGAAGACCCTCACTCGTTGATGTCAGCACCAGAATATCCATAAGTTGGATGAGGTACAGCACATCTCGACGCTCACCGGTCATCACGACGCAACCCTCCAGGCCGAGCGCCGCGATTTCTGCTCGAATCGCATCGTGCAAGGGGCCGCCGCCGACTACCACAAATACGGCGGTTGGCATAACATCTATTACGAACCGGGCCGCCCGAAGGAAAGTGATGTGGTCTTTCTCTGGAGAAAGACGCCCCACGATCCCCACGACGGGTGTCCCTTGCGGCAAATGAAGCTCCTCCCGAAGCTGCCGTTCCTGCTCCGGAAGCAGCGGTCTAATGTCCTGGACATTGATTCCATTGTAGATCGTGACCATTTTCCGCTCAGGCAGGAATGCCCACTGTTGATTCTCGTGGCGGACGGCATTGGAATTGGCGATTATTACGGTTTGCAGCGGTGCAGTGACAATATCGATGGCACGTTGCCAAGGGGGGAAAAACCATGGAAACCGGGCTGGCTGTTCGCTTCTAATGGATCCGATAATTCTTGCAATGCCCACCAGCGTACCTGCCACTGCACCAATTGCGACAGAAAAGTGAAGCCAACTATGCAATACATGGCAAGGCCTTCGATAAAGATATCGCACCAACTGCCACACCAGTCCCACTTCGTAAAGTTGGCAATGGGGGTTCAAATAATGAATCGTAATGTTCTGCTCCCGAATGGTCGGCTCAAAGAACTTATCCAATGCGTCAACGGTAACGACCTCTACGTCCCACAGACTTCGATCAATTCGTTCCAGAAAGATCGCTAGTTGGCGTTGGGCGCCGCCCAAGCCCAGACTGGGGATATGGAGCACCACTCTTCGGCGTCCTGTTGGTAATCTCTTCTCGATGACCCATTTCACGGGATGAAGACCCAACGATGCCAAACCTCGAAGGAGCAACGCCAATCCCGCCAGAACAAACAATACGGCAATGGATAGATTCCTGCGCAGCCTCCACCACACTCTCTTGCCAAAACACATCACGAGAACTATCGCTCGCGCGACGGTATTCACGAAAAGGCTTTCGAGGATCCAGATGGCAAGGGGTGCCTCCTTGAAACGATGGAGTCTGTTATAGGAACCGATGTGATGGATCCCCAACCGGATAGGAATGGACCGAAAGGTCCAATATTGAATGCCGAACCGATCCTCAAATGGTACAAGACAATAGTCGAAAGAGGTGACACCCAGCTTATAGAGAGTCCGCAGAGGGCCGTCATCTTGAATTTGAATAATCTCCTTGAATAGCTTGCTGATTCTTGCTCGTTCCAGGTCATCAGCCTTGATAAGGCCGGTGAGCCTCGCATCAGGATATCGCACAACCGCCTGTTCAACGGCAGAGCTGAAATGCTCATATTGCCCTGTCTGCAATGCAAGGATATTCATTGAGAAGCCATTGGCTTCGCATGCGTGCTGAGGCCGAGGCAGTTCAGCTCCTTAGGCAGCGCTGACATACGTTCCAGAGGCATTATTAGAAATCACGCCGTTGAAAGATCATGCAGGCCAAAGTGATCGCCGCGGCGGCATATGACAACCCATACAGTGAGGCTAGCGCTCCGTAACTCGCAGTCACCGCAACACCCATCGCAGCCTGTCCTTTAATATTCAGAACTTCCAGATTCGGACACAGATAGGACAGCGCGGAGACGACATTCTTTAACCCCACTGCTTGGCTGTTCTGCGTAAGGCCCTTGAGATCCCCAATCAGGTGTCCAATCACGTAGAGAGCGAGTGTAATAATTGCGCTGAGTGTCGAGGAGCTGAACGTCGAAAAGAGAAGAGCCATCGCCGTGATCAACAGCATCTCCACGAACATCAGTTGCACGGCTTGGAAGAGTGTCCAGGCAATTGGCACGCCGTACAATCCCAGTGTTGCCATGAATATCCCCAACATCACGATAAAATTGATCAACAGCGTGAGTACTAGTCCGCAATACTTCCCGAGAATGAACGCCGTCCGGCTGATTGGCCTGGCCATGATTGTGTATACCGTCCGTCGTTCGATCTCCCTGTTCACTAGTCCAATCCCGACAAAGATGCTAATGATCAACCCAACAAGGTTAATCGCCGCCAGACCCATATCTTTGATCATGCGGTGATGTTCCATAATGGTCAGATCGGCAAGCAGTACCGATAGACCAATCAACACAACCGCAAATAAGATGAGGTTGTAGAGAATCTTGTCCCGCAGATTCTCCCGCAACGTGTTGAGAGCAATAACATAGATTGCCCGCATTGTGGATATCCTATGCCGCTCGTGATTCGGCACATACCACAAGCCTATCTTCGACGGCTTGACGCATGAAGAGCTCCTCCAGAGAGCCTTTCTGAGGAGTCACCGATACCAGCTTGCCTCCCTGTTTTCTAATCTCAGCCAAGGTTTCTTCGACTAGGTCCGCATTGGGAAGTACGACTAGGCATTGCCCTCTTTGTTGGAGAACCCGTGTCGCCCTCTCCCTCGTCACCGGCAGATCATCCACCCGAACATTGCGAAAGCCGATTTCCACAGACTGAGTGTTCTGATGGTTAACGAGTTCGTCGATACGGCCGCTGGTGAGCATTCTGCCTTTCACGACTATGCCTACCCGATCACACATAACCTCGACATCCGCAATGATGTGAGAGCTAAAAAAGATTGTTTTGCCGCGCTCACGCAATCCGAGAATCACATCCCGCACGTGCTTGCGGCCAACAGGATCCAAGCCGGACATCGGCTCATCAAGGATTACCAATTCCGGGTCATGAATAAGCGCTTGGGCTAACCCCACGCGTTGCAGCATACCCTTGGAGAACTTGCACAACTGTCTCGTTCTAGCCTCGCATAGCCCGACAAGCTCGATCAGCTCAGTCACTCTTCGATGAATGCTCGATCGGCTTAAGCCGGCCAGTTGCCCGTAGAACCCCAGAAATTCTTCTGCGGTCAGGTAATCGTAGAAATATGGCGCCTCGGGCAAGAATCCGATTTTGGCGCGCGTCTGTACATCTCCTGCCGGCTTGCCCAGCACGGTGGCCTTTCCGCTTGTCGTACGCATGAGTCCCAGAAGTATCTTGAGTGTTGTAGTCTTGCCCGCCCCGTTAGGACCGAGAAATCCGAAAATCTCTCCTTGCGGAACAGACAGCGAGAGATTTGCCAGTGCAACGATCGGCGGACACCAAGGCCATCCAGATCCATACGTTTTGGTAAGTCCCTCAACAGTAATCGCGTCCACACATGCCTCCTACTTATCCGGCTGGGACGGACCACGACAAGTTCTTCCACGCCGGCAACTTCGATCCATCCGCATGGCTATCTCACCTTTGACAGCTCCCCTGTTGATGAAGGCGCAGACGTTCGCGATGGGCAGTGCTCTGGACCTGTCCTTCAGCATTCAGAACATACTGTCCTCCAAACGGATCGGCAGGAATCGCATCGATGATCTTTTTGGCAATCATGTCCTCGAGTGTGCCCGGCCCTTTGTGATATGAGGCAGAATATCTGCTGACAGCCGCATCGAGGAAGCGAAGATTCCGTTCCTGCATCACATGTTTCATTCGTTCGGTCAGCACTGTGCGCAATCGTTCGTCGTTGGTTTGCCGAACCAATCCCTCCAGAAATTCAAGAGCCGCTTCTGGGTCGCCGGCTTCCACAGCCATCCTTGCAGCTAATCTAGGCAAGTACTCTGGAGCGCCCGGAAGCATCGCAGCGATTTGAAGGTATCGGGCAGCACTGGAAGGATCGCATAGTTCATAGAAGTAGTCGTAGCCGATCAGAAATGGCAGTTGCCACACTTCAGGATTATGCTGCATTCCTTTCTTCAAGATCGCGATACTTTCCTGAGTTCGTCCCGCCCATACACCCAAAATAGTGCCCGCTGCCTGATAGGCTGGAACAAACGTTGGATCCAAGTCTGTAAGCACATCGACCGCATGATAGGTCCAGCGGTAACCTTGCTTGGTGTCAGTCCGAGCACCAAGGTGCTGCACGGCTTGCAGCCAGATAATGTCAGCCACTATCTGTCGATAACCCAATGACGCCAATCTTAAATATTGTCCTTTGGGAAGGTATCCTAGTTCCTCTGCTCTGACGTGGGGAGGGCGCTTCTCCTCCAGAGAAGGCAAGGCATACGCTCCCGTCAAAGCTACCCCCAGGAGGAACAACGCTCCAGATAATTTCTTCACCATGCAGTTGACAATAAGCCGCGCTATTATCCGGACGTCTGTTGCTGATCAAGAACCACCCTGATTGGAGCTACGTCCACTGTCAGAAATGACACTTCGAGAGGGTTCTTCGGCCAACTGGCGAAACGCAGCCGACGCTCATGAATCTCTTGCAACTCTTGGCGTGCCTCACTTATTCGCTTGAGATCCACGTACAATCCAGCCAGCAACCCGCGCGCAGGCAGGTAGTTTGGTTCCAAGAGAAGGAGCTCACGTGCATGCTGTTCTGCGCTTCTCGGATCGCCAAGCAACGAATACAGTTTGGCCAGTCTAAACCGATAGTACGCGACAAAAGGGGCCAATTCGGCAGCGCGATGATAGGCACGCAGTGAGTTCCCTTGCAGGACTCGTCGCTGCTCCTGCCCCAACGCCTCATGCAGGAAGGACCACTGAAAATAAAGATCTCCCAGGAGTCCATGAAGTCTGCCGTCAAGAGGGTTGAGCTCGGTAGCCCTCTCTAATTCTTGAAGTGCTGCTCGGGCCGCTTCATGTTTTCCAGCCTGCTCATATTGGTTCACGTATTGCATAGCCAAGGCACGATGATACAAAGCTTTTCCGGGATCTAGAGAAGCGGCAAGGCGAAGACTTTCAATGGCGGCAGATATCTGATGCTCCGAGGAGTGCCGTGACCCGGTTTCGAATGCCGACCACGCAACACCCAAGCGAACAATCTCAAATCCCAGTGTAAGAACCAACGTCGCCGTAAGTACTCCCCATAAACGACGCGACCTCATCGGTACGATTGTGACTGATTGTCGATATCTGCGTTGGAACGCTGCGGCACAAAAAAGAAGGCCAAGACAGACCGTAAAGAGAATCGCAATCGCTGGTTCGTGCAAGTTGGAGTCGAGCGCGGCGTGCGTCAGAATGGATGCCACACCGCCGCTCATACCCAGTATCATCCCTCGCTGCCATCGCGTCAGTCGCTGCTTAAGCAAAAAAGCAACATGACGTCCCGTCAGAATGACCGCCCATACAAATACAGCAATTGCCGCCACTCCCAGTTCGACACCGATCTGGAGATACTCATTGTGAGGGGTTTGAGCGCTTCGCCCGTACCGTGTGATTTCCCCTTCAATGGGAAATCCATATCGGGGAGATATGTATTGATACAGGCCCAGTCCGACTCCCAAGGGATGATCGGCCATGATGGCAAGCGCACGCTGCCACATTTGCCAGCGTGCATAGCTCGCCGTATTGGCCATATGCTCGTCAATGCTTCGCTCACGAATTGGGTTAGGGACCATCATGAGACATGTGAGGGCCATGACTATCACGGCTGTTGCTCGCCATAAACCATATCGCAACGCCAATACCACTCCCGTGCCTGCCATCATAGCGATGAGACCGCCGCGCGAGCCTGTCCATATAAGGGCGCCTAATAAGATTGCCAAAATCCCCGTGATTGCCAGGATGGTCATCGCATGGAATGATTTGGGGAAACAAACGCAGCGCCATCTGATCCTCAAGCACACTAATAGACCAATGAGAAGAGTCCAACTCACGCACAGGTATCCGGCAAGAAAATTCGGATTGAAAAAGGTCCCGTGTGAACGTTGAACTTTCCATATAAGCCCTTGCCATAGTGCCCATGCGGCTTCAGCAGTGCCCACACATAGGATAGCGACAACGATTTTCCTTATATGTTCCCATTGGGTAACAAAAGATGTAACCAAGTAAAGAAACAATGCGTAGCTCGCTAGCACCAGCAACCATTGCCAGCTTTGGTTCGTATAGTCGGAGAAAAGCACCGAGAGCAGGGCTAAAGTCAAAAATATCATCACCGGCATTCCGATCGGCAGCGAAGGCCACGTCAATTGTCTGTTGGTGACGCTGTTCCAGAACAGTAAGCCAAGTAAGCTTAGGATCATCAGGCGAATCACCATGACTGCCAGATGAGTCGTTCCTCCGTCTAATAGAGGAGAGAAGACGACCATACAGGCAATGCCTATGATCGGAGCATGTTGAGGCTCCGCCCCTTTGTGCACCATCATGAGTATCAATCTAGTAGTCTAGCTCAACGAGGGTCGATGGAGGATCCCATATAACGGTCTAATGTTATCCTGAAGAACGAATTTTCTGAAATTAATTTCGAATCTACGTTGGAAGGAAAAGCGTAAAGGGAGATGTGGAGAAGGATGAGGGGAAGAGGGAGAAACGCTTTCCCTCTTCCCCTCCAGCGCCGCTACTAACCAGTCACGTCGTCGGTATCCGCTTGCTGCAGGTTTTGCTTGATATCGTTCACGTGCCACTGGTCCGGATTCGGATCGTTGTCGAGATTTCCAGTCGCTGTGGCAGTGAAACCAACAGCGCCTGCGGCCGTGCTTGCATTGGAAGCCACCACCGTATTTTCTGCTGTAGCCGCAAGAGGAGCAGGGGGATTAAGCTGATCAACGTTCGCAGTGCCGCCTGAGCCACCATTACCGCCGGTGGTCGGGCTCCGGTACGTGTACCGGTTGGACGCACCAGCCAATGCATAGCCGATTTCCTGAAAACTACCGTACCGAGATTGTTCTCCAAAATACGACGTTTCTGCCACAAAGATCGCGCCCAAGTTGGTCTTGGCCTCTGATTGGCGCGCCTTCGCCTGATAACGCAGGAAGTTAGGAATCGCAATCGCCGCCAGAATACCGATGATCGCAACAACGATCATCAACTCGATCAGCGTAAAACCTTGCTCACTTCGAGACCGTTGTAACATGTGCGCCTCCCTTGTTGTTAATGACCACCGACTGACTATCATCTTGCCGCTGCAGACGTTTCCGCGCTCTTGGGATGCTTGCCTTGTCAGGAGCAGGTTTCATGCCGATCAACCTTTTCGGACATCGACTTATTTTTCCATCACTTCGATTGTCTCTTTCCCTAAATCTCAACAGCCTTGCACTCCTTAGAGCCATTTTTTGTATATCCCATGATCCAAATCTTGTTACGTTCTTCCCTTAGAATCCCGGGTCGTTGACATCGGCAACCGTTAAACCGTTTTTCAAGTCATTTACGTGCCATTGATCAATTGTGGGATCGTTGTCAATATTGCCTGTAGCGGTTGCGGTAAACCCCGGAGTGGTCGCAGTCATGGAGGCGGCAGCGACAACTGTGTTCTCTGCAGAAGGACCTGACATAGGAGCGAGCACCTCGATCACACCCGGAGTTGCGGCACTATCAGTAACCTGCGCCCGATAGGTATATCGCTGCGTCGCTCCTGCCACCTGGTACCCGGTTTCCGTAAACCCGCTATATCGTGAATGTTCACCATAAAATGCGACCTCCGTCACATATACGCCAGCTAGATTACTCTTTGCTTCCGATTGAATGCTCTTGGCCCGCCAAGCCATGTAGGCCGGAGCAGCGATGGCCGCAAGAATTCCGATAATGGCAACCACCACCATCAATTCAATCAGCGTAAATCCGTTCCGTGATTGGATAAATTTCATAGCATCTTTCGTGTTGCCCTGCAGGCAGGTCTGACACAAATCTAGCAAGCATATGATATGCCTGATCTCCAAGCGGACAAAAATCAATTAACTTTTTCGGCAGATCAGCAACCGATAAGGATGTCGGATAGACCGATCCCGCCATCAGAAAAGACAATTTTTGGTGACAGAAGCCGGATTACGGCCTTGATTTCGAGAGAACGAAACGGGGATTCGCAGAGAGATTGAACTAGCTTACCGCGGGGAATGCTGGGAGGACATCTGTTCGGACACACGGCGCTTGGCCTGTTGAATTCGCTCCTCGTGAGAGGGATCACCCAGGCCTACTTCGCGAAAACGCTCCATCAGCTTAATATTGTTAGGATCCAACTCAAGGGACTTGAGCCATGCTTCACGGGCTTCAGTCGAACGTCCCTGTTTGAGATAGATTTCGCCGAGATGCTCATAGATCACCGGATCATCTCCGACAAGCGCCGCGGCTTTTTTGATCTCAATCAATGCTTCGGCCACTTCTCCTTTCTTAAAAAAAGCCCATCCTAAGCTATCGATATAGTAGCCGTTATTGGGTTTTAGCGCGACCGCTCGTTGAGTGAGGGAAACCGCTTCCTCGATCTTGATACCTCGCTCCGCATAACTGTAGCCCAAATAATTGAGAGCATCCGCATGTTTGGGATCGATCTGGAGCGTTTTCTCCATCGCCCGCACCACGTCCTCAAATCGATCCATTTTGTCGTAGACGGTCCCAAGATTGAAATGCAGATCGGCGTTTGATGGGTGGAACCGAACCCCTTGTTCAAATGCCTGCGATGCGAGATCAAATTGCTCCGCCTGAAGATGTGTCAATCCCAGCAACAAATGCCCATCCGGCTGCTTCGGATTCAAGCGAACTGCTTCAACAAGATGTGGGGCGGCGTCTGCCCAGCGCTTCTGTCGATACAGCAGGAATCCATAGTGCAAGTGGCTGTCATAATAGGTCGGATCAATTCGAAGGTTCTCCTCATAGGCCAACGCCGCCTGGTCAACCTGTTTGTTCTCCTCGTACACCATGGCGAGATAATCGCGCACGCGTAGTTCGCCAGGCCTCTCCCGCAGAATATTCTTGAGCTTTTCGATCGCCTTCGGATACTCCTTCATTTCGCCGTAGACGAGGCTGATCCTGAGTTGGGCATCAAGGTCGCTCGGATCTTGAGCGATCAGTTCCTCCAACTCGTGAAGCGCCCGCTGATACTCACGCCCTTGAAGAAAGACACGGACTAATTGCTGGCGCATTTCCCGACTGTGTGGGTAATTGCCTCGAAGATACCGCCGATACACCGCTACAGCCTTGTCTGTTTCTTGGCGGGATTCGTGGAGGGCGCCCAACGCAAGATAGGCCTGCTCAAATGAGGGATTAAGATCGATGGCACGCTCAAACTCCGTCGCGGCCTGATCCGGCCGTCTGGCCTCCAACGCAAGCCGTCCCAGGTAATAATGCCCCATCGGAGCCTCAGGAGCAATCTTGAGTCCTTCCCGAAAGGCTTCTTCGGCTTCGGGATAGCGTTTCAGATTGATCAACAGGAGCCCTTTCGCAAAATACAGTTCCGATTTTCCGGGATCAGCCACGGTCGCATGCGAGTACAGGCGAAGCGCCTTGTCCGGCTTCCCGGCACCCGTATAGATTCCGGCCAAATGCGCCAGCGTTTGCGCATCTTTCACTTCCTCCACCGGAACCTGGTCGGCGTACAACAATGCATTGTTCACATCACCCATCGAGAAATACAAACTTGCAACTCTTGTCTTAAGAAGATTCGAGTGGGAATCGACCGTTAGGGCCGCTTGATATTCGCGAATGGCCGTCTCGTAATCTTGTTGCATTTCCGCCAGGTTCCCGCGCATGAAATGATACGAAGCACGCGGATCCATCGGCTCTGTTGCGCGGGCGGCCGTCGATGCCGACTCGGCCGGCTGGTCGGATGCCTTGGGCGACGAAGAAGTCGCAGCGCAAGCCGTGATGGCTATCGACGCAAGCAACATCGAGAGCGCCAGGAAATCCAGCCGTTGTTGCCTCCAGGGAGAGCGGACGCTGCGGGAGCAGATGAGTATGGGAAAGTGGTGCATCATGGAGATCGATCTTACTGTATCACGAACCCACCAGCATGTAGGGGAATTATAACGAGAGGCGTGAACAAGGGTCAAAGGCCTTCGCGATTCTCAAGATTCTCGAACTTGGCGTACCGGTCGTGGAAGAACAACTGACACTCCCCCACCGGCCCGTTCCGATGCTTCCGAATGAGAATCTCGGCAATACCCTTTTTCTCCGATTCTGGCTCGTACATCTCTTCCCGATAAATGAACATCACGACGTCGGCATCCTGTTCGATCGCACCGCTTTCGCGCAGATCCGCCAGAACCGGGATTGGGGGCTTTCTTGATTCAACCGCCCGACTCAACTGCGACAGCGCGATCACTGGCACATTCAGTTCCTTGGCCAGCCCTTTCAGCGAGCGCGAGATATCGGAAATTTCCTGCTGGCGCGACTCCGCATCACTCCGGCCTTGGATTAGTTGCAGATAGTCTACGACAATCAGATCCAGTCCTCGCTCAGCCTTGAGACGGCGCGCCTTGGCCCGCATTTGCTGCACGGTCATGGCGCCGGAATCATCAATATAAATGGGAGCCTGTTCCAGGCGACCCGCAGCCTCCGCCAATCGCCACCAGTCTTCTTTCGCCAAGCGACCGATCCGCAGCGAGTGGGAGTCGACGCGAGCCTCCGAGCTGAGCATGCGCAGAACCAGTTGCGGCTTCGACATTTCCAGGCTGAAGATGCCGACGGTGTGATGACTTGAGATCGCCGCATACTGTGCCATGCCGAGCGCAAGGCTGGTTTTCCCCATGCTGGGCCGCCCGGCCACGACGACAAGATCGGATGGTTGAAGACCTGCCAGCATATTGTCCAGGTCGAGATAGCCGGTCGGCACACCAGTCACATGTTCTTTTCGCTTCGACAGTCGATCGACAAGGTCCAGGCTTTCTTTGATCACGTCCTTTAACGGCGTAAAGGACCGCCCGAGCTTGCCTTCCGCCAAGCGGAAGACCGCCTGCTCCGCAGAATCCAGCAGATCACCGACGGGCGTGTCCCCTTCGTATCCGCGCGTAATGATGTCCGTCGAGACCGTGATCAACCCGCGCACCAGGGCCTTTTCATGAACGATCTTGCAGTGATACCGAACATTTGCCGCGCTGGGCACGATGTGAACCAGTTCAGCCAGATAGGCGACGCCCCCGACTGCCTCGAGGTCGCCCCGTGCTTTCAACCGCTCAGCGAGCGTGATAGAGTCAATTTCTTCATTGGCCTCTGAAAGATCCATCATTGCGGCAAAGATCTTCCGATGGGCGGACCGGTAGAAGTCTTCTTCCGTGAGCATCTCGACGGCTTTATTCAACGCATCCTTGTCCAGAAGGATGGCGCCGAGGATGCATTGTTCAGCTTCGATATTCTGAGGGGGCACCTTCGGGTTGAGAATATCGGTCGCACTCATCGCCTTGTCCTCATCCCGGTCATGATTTCCGAGGGGCTTTGGTCAGGGCATCCGCCACAGTATCAACAGAGAGTACGCGTGCCCCGGCGATCGTGAGCACAGAACTGGGCATACGGGCGGCACCCAGCGGCAACAAGGCCGGCTCGATCAATACCGCTTGCTCGGGGGTGGTTGGAGGCACACCCAAGAAGATCAGCCTGATAGCCCCAAGACGCCTGGCTTCGTCGATCGCATCACCGATTGCGCGCGAGCCGGCTGCCAGCGGCCTGCCGAGGATGGCGCAGACCCCACGCATCCGCAGAAGCTGGGCCACGCGCCGCATCGCGGAGGCCTGAGACTTTGGAGCGACCACGAGCACCTCGGCCTCGGATGCCGAGGTGCTGATTTCGATCTGTTCGGAAACTTGAAAAAGCCGATCGACATCGAAGGCAAAACCCGTGGAAGGGGACATCCGTCCGAAACGTCCTAAGAGGTGGTCGTAGCGCCCCCCTCCGCCGAGTTCATATCCCACCCCCTCGGCAAATACGTCGAAAACGATGCCGTCGTAATAGTCCAAGCCCCGCAACTCCCCAAGGTCCAAAAGGAGGTGCTCACGGAACCCGCTCTCTTCAAGTGCCCGATAGACCGCACCGAGACGGTCGAGGGCGGCACAGACCACTCGATCGCGGCCGGCCAAGGCCCGCCCCCTTTCCAACACTTCCTCCCGGCCATAGAGCCCAGGGGCCTCGAGAACGGCTCTGGCGCGCCGGGATGGGATTCGCTCCTTGGCCAGCAGTTCTTCAAGCTTCGGAATGTCCTTTCGCGCCGCCGCGTGTTCGGCTTCTTTTCGAGCCGCCGGCCCCATGCCCGTCCGGCGCAACAGCCCCTGCAAAAACCCGGCGTGCCCCAGTGAGATCTTGAACGATTTGACCCCGATGCGGCGCAAGCACTCGATCATCAATGCGATGATCTCCGTGTCGGCCTCCATATCCGGAAGCCCGATGAGTTCCGCCCCAACCTGGAGCAGTTCTCGGTCCCGCCCCAAGTGCTCGGGCTCGTAGCGAAAAACGGTGGTGCGATAGGCCAGCCGCAGCGGAAGCCGGTCGCCCAACATCCCCATCGCCACGGTCCGAGCAATCTGGGCCGTCGCGTCCGGCCGCAGCACCAGCGTCCGGCCGGTCGTACGATCCGTCAGTTGATACCCCTTTTCGATTGCCCGCGCCTGCAGTCCGGGTGACAACACATCGAGGTATTCGAACGTGGGGAGAATGATCTCGTGATAACCCCATCGACCGAGCGTCGCCAGCAGGGCATCTTCCAACTGGCGAACCCGTCGAGCGGTTTCTGGTAGGATCGTGGTGATACCGACGGGCAGGAGCGATCGACCGGTGGTCGGACCGAGCATGCCGACGACCGGTCTGGGCCTGGAAGGACGAACTGGCATCGGTCGGACGGAACCCGTGTTAGAGCCCCGGGGACAGATCGACGACTTTGACGGAAAGAATATTCGGCGAGGTTCGAATACGCTCGACGATGGCCGGAGCGATCGGTGCATCAAGCCCGATGATCAAGAGCGCATTGCCCCCTCGTTCTTCTCGCGAACACTGCATACGCGCGATGTTGATCTGATGATCACCCAACGCCGATGACACCGCGCCGATGACGCCGGGCCGGTCCACATTTTGAATCAACAGCATGTGGCCCTCCGGAAAGATTTCCACCTGAAAGCGGTCGATCTCGATGATCCGGGGGTCTTTCTTGTGGAACAACGTGCCGGCCACGTGATGAACCTTTTTCCCCGATTCGACCCGCACCCGAATCACGCTCGTGAAATCGCCGGCATCGCTGCTCTTGACCTCTTTGACCTCGATGCCGCGATCTTTAGCCAGGACTGGCGCATTCACATAATTCACGTCGTTGCCCAGGATCGGCGTCAAGAGCCCCCTGAGCACGGCGATGGTGAGCGGCGCGACGGAGAGGCCGGCCACTTCGCCGTTGTACTCCACTGTCACCCGTTCAAGACCGCCCTCATAGAGTTGCGCCTGGGTCAACCCGACTTTCTCGGCCAGCGAGAGATAGGGTTGAAGCCGCGGCAACAACTCCGGCGGCACCGAGGGAATGTTGACGGCCCCCCGGGCGATGCCTTTGCTGAAGTAATCGACGATTTGCTCGGCAATCCCCACGGCCACGTTCTCCTGCGCTTCGGTTGTCGAAGCGCCGATATGCGGGGTGGAAATAAAGTTATCCAGCATCAGCAACGGGTGATCCGGCTTGGCCGGCTCTTCTTCGAAGACATCGAACGCGGCCGCGGAGACCCGTTTCGTCTTGAGAGCCTCGTAGAGATCCGCCTCATTGACGATTCCGCCTCGCGCGCAGTTCACGATCATCACCCCGGGTTTCATCTTCGCAATGGCCTGCGCATTGATCAGCGATTTGGTTTCCGCCGTCAGCGGCGTGTGCACGGAAATGATGTCGGCTCGACCGTACAACTCGTCGAGATCGACGATCTCGATCCCCATCTTCTTGGCCCGCTCCTCGGCAAGGTATGGATCGTAGGCAATAACCGTCATGGCAATGCCCTGGGCCAGTTTCGCCAAATAGCCGCCGATCTGTCCGACTCCGACGATCCCCAAGGTCTTGTTGTACAGCTCCATACCCATGAACTTTTCTTTTTCCCACTTGCCGGCTCGCATTGACGCGGTGGCTTGAGGAATCCGCCGCGTCATGGCAAAGATCATGGCCATGGTATGTTCGGCGGTGGTCACCGTGTTGCCGCCGGGCGTGTTCATCA
Organism: Nitrospira tepida; assembly: GCF_947241125.1. Taxonomy (NCBI): domain Bacteria; kingdom Pseudomonadati; phylum Nitrospirota; class Nitrospiria; order Nitrospirales; family Nitrospiraceae; genus Nitrospira; species Nitrospira tepida. The sequence goes on from NZ_OX365700.1 coordinate 3,711,511, forward strand.
CGACGATGCCCCGACGGGTCGCCGCCTGGCTATCAACGTTGTCCAGTCCCGAGCCGGCGCGGCCCACGACCTTGAGCCGTTCGCCGGCCGCGATGACCTCAGCGGTCACCTTCGTGCCGGACCGGACAATGAGTCCGTCGCAATCCCGGATCTCCTTCAACAGCTCGTCCTTCGGCAACTTGGTCTTGACCACAACCTGAAAGCCGGCCTTCTCAAGAAGCTCAACCCCCTGTTTCGACAAACTGTCGCTCACAAGAATTTTCATGGGTCCTGCCATCGTAGATAAGTGGTCGTCGAGAACGTGAGTTAGGCCTTCGGCATCAACAACTCTTGGGCGCGTCCGACCCCGCTTCCCAATGTGATCGGATAGCCGAGCCCCTTGACGACCATTTCGGTCGCCGCCAGAGCCGTGATGACATCGAACCGATCGGCATAGCCCATATGGGAGATGCGGAAGACCTTGCCCTTGAGATGGTCTTGTCCGCCGGCCGCGGTAATCCCGTATTGCACCCGGAGGTTCTTGTAGATCTGCTGCCCATCGACTCCCTCGGGAGCCGTCACGGTGGTCAGGGCGTCGCTGGGGGATTCTTTCGGGAACAGCGTCAGACCGGCGGCCTTGACGCCCTCTCGCATAGCCTGCGCCAGAGTGGCATGCCGCGCAAAGACGTTGGCCAACCCTTCGGCCTTCAGCATGCGCAGCACTTCTTGCAAGCCGAGAATCATGGAGACCGCCGGCGTATAGGCAGTTTGGTTTTTCTGCTGATTCTCCCGCTCGCGCTTGAAATTGAAATAGAACGCGGCGTTCTTCGCCTTGTCCGCGAGCCGCCACGCCTTATCGCTGACGCTCACAAACGCCATGCCGGGCGGAAGCATCAGGGCCTTCTGGGAACCGGTCACGACCACATCGAGGCCCCACTCATCCGTCTTCAAATCAAACACGCCAAGGGCGGTGATGGCGTCCACCACCAGAATGGTTTCGCCGAGCGGGCGTACGATGTCCGCGAGGGCCTTGCAGTTGTGCGCCACTCCGGTCGAGGTTTCACTCGCCTGGACGTACACCGCTTTGATGGACGGATCCTTTTTGAGCGCCTCGGCGACCATTTGAGGATCGACGGCGCGCCCCCAATCGACTTTGATCTCATGAACCTGCACACCAAACGTCTTACAGATCTTGGTCCAGCGCTCGCCGAATTTTCCCCCGTTGATGCAAATCGCCTTGTCGCCGGGCGATAGGAAATTCGAGACGGCTCCCTCCATTCCACCCGTTCCCGAGCAAGCAAGCTGAAGGACATCGTTCCTGGTCTGGAACAGCCACTTCAGGTTCTCCCGAACCTCTGCAAAGATGGGATCAAATTCCGGCGCCCGATGGTGGATCATCGGACGAGCCATGGCGAGCAACACTTCAGGGGGCACCGGGGTCGGTCCGGGAGCGAGCAGGTAACGCTTTAACATGGGTTTAGCCTCCGGGGGAACTCTACCGTCAAGATTGATGATACTGGCTTGCGGATTGCGGAGCGCGCACGCTACCACACCACTAGACGGGAGTCAAGGTAAGGACGTGTTTTCAATGAGTTGAGTCATGTTTGGGAGTGAGAGCCTACAGGGAGTTTCGCGGTGATTGCGCCCCGCGGCGACACGTCTTCGGATGACTGGAGCGCGCTAACCTATTGGTGAATGTTACATTTTCTTGACATCGTGGAGCGACACGGATACCTTTAGCCCCATCATGATGAACGGGTGCGCTCATCGGGCTGTTCTCCTCTTCGTTCCTTTGCTGGCACTGTGCAATTGGGCACCGGCTCGAGCGGACCAAACGGGGTTCGAGGTTGTTCCGACCATCCGGCAGAGCATTCATGCGGAAACCCTTCCGCTTCCCGCGGGTCCTCAGGGGCCCAGTGCTTCGGATCCTGCACCCAGCGACCGTTCTTCTGCATCTCTATCTAACCCGGATCAGCCTTCGGAGGCCGTCCTTCCAGAATCAGCGGAGGACGCACCTGTCACCCAACCGGCATCCGGTCCCTCTCCCAAGGAGGCAGAATCTTCGCAAGCCGCTGCGCATCAGGCTTTGGGGCACCAATCGCAGCAAGCTAGTACGGCAGTCGCTCTTAAGAAGGCGGCCCCTTACAATGTGCCGATCGTGATCGATTCTCAGGTCGAATCCCACATCCGTTATTTCAACACCGCGATCCGAGATCGATTTGAAAAGTGGCTGCTCCGCCTCAGTCATTATCGGCCCCTGGTCGAGCGCATTTTCTCGGAATTCGAGTTGCCCACAGACCTGGTCTACCTGTCCCTCGTGGAGAGCGGATTCAACCCCTATGCCTACTCGAGGGCGCGGGCAACCGGCCCCTGGCAATTTATGAAAGGCACGGCCCGGGTCTACGGACTGCGAGTCGACAGTTACGTGGATGAGCGCCGGGATCCCATTAAATCGACCGTGGCCGCCGCCCGCTATCTGCGCGATCTGTACGATCTCTTCGGAACCTGGCCCCTGGCCATGGCCGCATACAACGCGGGCGAAGGGAAGGTCATGCGCGCCCTTCAGAAGAGCCAATCGGAGAGTTTTGTCGAGATTTCACAAACCCGTTTCATTCGACGGGAAACCAAGGAATATGTGCCGCGCTTCATGGCCGCCACGATTATTGCCAAAGACCCGGAGCGGTTTGGATTTCAATTGGCGGATGTGGCGCCCCATGATTTTGATGAAGTGATCGTTCGCCGCTCCATTCATCTGCAATCGCTGGCTGCCGCTAGCGGCGTGCCTTTCGAAGTCCTCAAAAACCTCAACCCCGAGTTGCGCCGATACGCCACGCCCCCGGGGGAAGCGGCCTACCATCTCAAAGTGCCGCTGGGCGCCAAATCCAAGATCGAGTCGGTCTTAGAGCGAGTTCCGACGTGGAAAGCGACGCCGGAACCCCGGTCCTTCCGTTCCGTCAAGACGAAACCGCCCTCCTCCACAACCCGCAAATGGTATCGTGTGCGCGGAGGAGATACGCTCGTCTCGATCGCCAAACGCTTCGGGCTCTCCGTTGAAGCGCTCAAGCATCGCAACCGCATCTCCGCTCGGCAGCTCCGAGCGGGTGAGCTGCTCGCGATCCGCTGACCCCTCCCCCTCGCTTGCCTGGCAACGATTTATTTCGAAGAAGAGCTGGATGAATCCTTCGCCGGCTGACTGGAGGCCGAAGGGGAGGAATTGCCTTGAGGAGAACCTGCGCCCGAGGATTTTTTCACGTCCAACACTTTCAGTCTCACGCCGGCTTCACTGGCCAGCGGGGAATCCGGATAAGTTTTCATCAGCTCTTGATAGTGGGCCAACGCTCCTTCAGGCCTCGATTGAGCTTCCTCAAGCTTTCCCAGTTCAAACAGGGCATGGTCTCGGTTCAAGGCGCCGGGAATATCGACGATCGCCGAAAAGGACTTCGCCGCCAGCTCCCGATCGCCCTTCACGAGATAGGCATAGGCAAGCCTCTGGTGGATCAGCCCCGCCATCATGGGATTGCCCGCATAGGCCACGAGGGCCTTCTGATACGCCTCTATGGCGCCCGGCAGGTCGTTCTGTTGAGTCAACAGGTTGCCGAGATTGTACAGCCCGATGGCGGCAAACGGCGTGCGCGGGTAAGCCTCTACAAGCTGGCGATAGAGCGCGACAGCCTGCTTCACATTCTCTTCAGTTTCCTTCGGCTTGTCCGGCACACGCGCCAGCGACAAGCTGGTCGCCCGCTGCAATAAATGGGACGCGGCTTCCGTGCGCTGACCGTCGTACCAGAGGATCCCGCCGACAATCCCGACCGCCGCAATAATCACGCCCCCCCCGGCCAATACCGCACGCCGGTTGTCCTCCAGACCCTGGAGCAGACGATCACCCCACGTTCCTAGATGGGCCTCATCTAGAGGAATCGATTTGGGCGGGATCTTGATTCGATACGACATAAAGAAGCATCCTCCGACACAGACCGATCAATCGCGCCAAGATTTCACGGCCATAAGCCGTTGCTTATACTAAGGTCTCAACAAGTTGTCAACGAACCGGTGGGACGCGAGATCATCTGCTTGACTCTCCACCGCTTCCATTTGTATAGGCTCCATGCGCCTGCCGTTACCGATCCGCCATCTCGTTCTTGCTTTGGTACGGCCACCGTGAATGAATTCGATCCCCTCTTTGAGCCTGAATTGTCCAGACTTGACGCACAGCATTGGCTTAGACAATGCCGTGTCATCGAGTCCGCCTGCGCGCCGGAGATCGTGTATCAAGGGCGCCGCCTCATCCTCATGGCGTCCAACGACTATCTCGGCCTGGCCAACCATCCGGCCGTCAAGGAGGCGGCCGCCCAGGCAATTCGGCAATATGGGATCGGCGCAGGCGCCGCACGCCTGATCTCCGGAACCCAACCACCGCACCATGACTTGGAAGTGGCCCTGGCAAAATGGAAGGACGCCGAGGCGGCCTTGTGCTTCGGGTCCGGCTATCTCGCCAACCTGGGCCTCCTTTCCAGCCTGGCCGGCCCTCAGGACATCATCCTGGCCGATCGGCTCTGCCATGCAAGCGTGATCGACGGCTGCCGCCTCAGCCGAGCAAGGCTCCGCATCTTTCATCACGCGGATGTCGACCACCTCGAACGGCTCCTCAAACGACGGCCCGCTGTTCGCCGGACGCTCATCGTCACAGACGGCCTGTTTAGCATGGATGGAGATCTGGCGCCTCTCTCGGCATTGGCACGGCTCGCCAACCAGTATGAAGGCCTGCTGGTCGTGGACGATGCCCATGGCACCGGCGTGATGGGCGCGCATGGGCGAGGGTCGCTGGAGGCCTGCGGCGTCGAAGCTGACGTGCCCTTTCATATGGGCACCCTTGGGAAGGCGCTCGGGACGAGTGGGGCTTATGTGGTCGGCTCCGAAACCTTCGTGCGATTCCTTGTGAATACCGCCCGGACTTTTCTCTTCACGACCTCACCCCCCGCCGCCATGGCGGCGGCCACGATCGCCGCTCTGGAGCTGCTCCAAAGAGAGCCAGACCGCCGCGCGCGTTTGTGGGCCAATCGCGAGGTCCTGTTCCAGGGTCTCATCAGGATGGGGCTCCGACTGACGGCCACCGCCAGCCCGATTCTTCCGGTCATCATCGGAGATGAGGCGCTCGCGCTGGGGGTGGCCCAGGCTCTATTGGAGCGAGGAATTTACGCGCCCGCCATCCGGCCTCCGACTGTTCCGAAGGGAAGCAGCCGGATCAGGCTCACGGTTACAGCCGAGCATACCCGCGAGCACTTGGATCAGGTGCTGCACGCCTTCCAAGACATTCTCGCCTCGCGTTCGTTGACGTAACCGTTTTCAGCTTCCCCGCGTCTCTCCTCATTTTCCATCGACGCCCGAACATCCACTGACGATCCGTGCTCGCAAGCTGCTGCATCTTGACGCGATTTTCTTGCTTTCCGACCTCACTGTGGCATGATGCGACGAGCTGGAGCGACGGCGATCCTACCGCCTCTTCTAGGCCGGGCCGGCATCATCTTTTCTCGTTATTCGTCTTTTCCAAGGAGGGCGACGCGCAATGGACATTTCCCAACTGCTCAGCTTTGGCGTGAAGGAGGGCGCATCGGACTGTCACCTCAGCGCGGGGGAACCGCCGATGTTGCGGCTGCACGGCGACATGAAGAAAGTGGACATGCCTCCCATGACGCAAGAGCAGGTCCATTCCTTGGTCTACGACATCATGAGCGACGCCCAACGGAAGAGCTTTGAAGAGCATCTGGAATGTGATTTCTCCTTCGCGCTGGGAGACATCTCCCGCTTCCGCGTGAACGTGTTCCTGCAGAACCGGGGCTTGGCGGCGGTGTTCCGGACCATCCCGACGGAAATCCTTCCACTTGAGAAGCTAGGCATGCCCCCCATCGTCCGCCAACTGTGCGATCGTGAAAAGGGCCTCATTCTCGTCACCGGACCGACCGGATCAGGCAAGTCCACCACCCTGGCCGGCATGATCGACTACCTGAACAATCTCTACGAAGGGCACGTCATCACGATCGAAGACCCGATCGAGTTCGTCCATAAGTCCAAGAAATGCCTGGTCAACCAGCGGGAACTCGGCGTGCACACCAAGTCGTTTGCCAACGCGCTCCGATCCGCTCTGCGGGAAGATCCCGATATTGTCCTGGTCGGCGAAATGCGGGATCTCGAAACCATTCAACTGGCGTTGACCGCCGCGGAAACGGGGCACCTGGTCTTCGCCACCCTGCATACATCCAGCGCGCCCAAGACCGTGGATCGGATCATCGACGCCTTCCCGCCCAACCAGCAGGCCCAGGTGCGAACCCAGCTCGCGGAGGCGCTGGAGGCCGTGCTCACGCAGACGCTCGTCAAGAAAAAGACGGGCGGCCGCGCCGCCGCCGTGGAGATTCTGGTCGCCACCACTGCGATCCGCAACCTCATCCGAGAACAGAAGCTCCACCAAATTCCCGGCTTGATGCAGGCCAGCCAGAAGGAAGGGATGCAGACCATGGATATGGCCCTGCTCGATCTGGCCACGCGGGGCGTGATCACCAAGGCCGAGGCCCAATCGCGCAGCATGAACCCGAACCTGTTTGCCAACGCCGTGTAGCACCATCGACGATCGGCATCATTATCCCGGGAACGGTCCTGCCACAGACGGAGAGAGCAATGGAAATTCGCGAGCTGCTCAAGACCATGGTCGACCGCGAAGGGTCGGACCTGTACCTCACCGTGGATGCGCCGCCCATCTACCGCATCCATGGGATGACGCACCCCACGTCGGACCCTCCCTTCACCAACGAACAATTGGAGGCCCTGGCGCTCGCCTTGATGCGCGGACCGCAGCGAAGCGAGTTCGAGGAGAAGATGGAGATGAATCTGGCCCTCTATTACAAAGACCTGGGCCGTTTCCGCGTGAACGTCTTTCGCCAGCGGGGCAACGTGGGCCTCGTGTTTCGGCACATCAAGGCGGAGATTCAGAGCGTGGAGCAGCTCGGACTGCCCCCGATCATCAAGGACCTCGCCATGACCAAGCGCGGGTTGATCCTCGTGGTCGGCGCCACAGGGTCCGGAAAATCTACCACCCTGGCGGCCATGATCGACCACCGCAACTCGGTCTCGCCCGGACATATCATCTCGGTTGAGGATCCGATCGAGTTCGTGCACCCGCACAAGAAATGCCTCATCACCCAACGTGAAGTCGGCTTCGACACCTTGTCCTTCCACAACGCGCTCAAGAACACCCTGCGGCAGGCGCCGGACGTGATCCTCATCGGCGAAATCCGGGACACGGAAACCATGGAAGCCGCCATCACGTTCGCGGAAACCGGCCATCTCTGCCTGGGCACGCTGCACTCCAACAACGCCAACCAGGCCATCGAACGCATCATGAACTTCTTTCCGGTGGAGCGACACCAGCAGATCTACCTGCAACTGTCCTTGAACCTGCGCGCCATCCTGTCCCAGCGCCTCGTCCCCTCTCTGGACGGACGGCGGGCGCCGGCGATCGAGATCATGCTGGATACCCCCCGCATCAAGGACCTGATCAAGAAGGCCGAGATCGACACGCTGAAGGAAGCGATGGAACAGGGCGTCGAAGAAGGGTGCCAGACTTTCGATTACGTCCTGTTTACCCTGTACAAAGAAGGAAAGATCAGCCTGGAGCAGGCTTTGATCAACGCCGACAGCGCCAATAACCTCCGCCTCAAGATCAAGCTGGAGGGGGTGCGGAGCGGAGATGAGCAGCTCTCGAAACTGTTGGAGGGAGACAACAAAGACAAAACCCGAGACCGCAAGGCCACCTTCCAGATTGTCGGAAACGAACCTACCCTCCGGAGGAAATAGCGCCGGGCCGCCGCGCCAGGCGCTCAGGGCATGGCGGCGGACGGCTCCGTCAACTGTTCCAGATAGGCAGCCATCTGATCGAGCGCTTCCGCGCTCAGCTTCTGCCCGTACCAACGCGGCATGGCATGGGTCGGATAACCCGGCACAATATACACGCCGGGATTCACAATCGACTCCACGATATATTCCCGCACCGTTTGCGCCTTTCCCTTATATTTGGGATCAGCCAGCCGCTGCGGCCCCGTCGTTCCGAGCCTGAGCGCAGGACCTTCGCGCCCCTGCGCCCCTTCAATCCCCGGGATGGTGTGACAGACCGGACAACCGGCCTTGAGGAACATGACCTGGAGCGGCTCCTGGCCGCTGACGAGCGGCACCATCTCCGGCGTCAACTGCGGTCCGGTGATGCCTCCTCCATCCTTCGGGTGTTCCGACACCGTCGGAGTCCGGCTGATCGTGTAGAGGGCAAACAGCAGGACGGCGCCGACAAGCCAGGCCGTGATGCTGCGCTCGCGCCGCCGAGCTGCGGCTTTCTTGCTATCGGATGTGGCGTCCCTGTCGGATGACGATGTCGGTGGTGAATCTGACACAACCCCTCCCGCCTCGACTCTCCCATCGCAGACGTTGCCTCAAGGCCTCGGCTTGAATCGGATCGCCCGATCGCAGCCGGTCAACCGTTCAGCCCTGCATGGCCTGCGAGCTTCATGGATGGACAGCCCAGAGTCAACGTCGAGGAAGGGCCCGGCCGGCTCCCGCTCATTGGGGAACCGTCGTCGCCGCACAGCGGAACCCGATGGTGCGATCCCTGAATTCCGGCTCCGCCGACACTCGGGCAGTGACGCGCAACGCCACCGGCAGATCGGCCCAGGACCCGCCCCGAATCACTCGCTTTTCTCCCTCAGCCGGACCGGGAGGATTTTTCGCGGGACTCTTGGCGTAGTATTCACGGTCATACCAATCCGCCACCCATTCCGCCGCATTCCCGGACATATGGGCCACCCCATAGGGACTCTTGCCCCCTTCCTTGAGGCCATGGCGCACACTCATGCCCTCGCCGCCGCTCGTGACCGCCGCCAACGTGATGGCTTCGCTGACCCAAAGCCCCCGGTTGTAATTGGCAATATCGACGAACGGTTGCATATGTCCCCAGGGGTATCGCCGGCCGTCTGTGCCGCGCGCCGCCTTCTCCCATTCCGCTTCAGTCGGAAGCCGCTTCCCGGCCCACTTGCAATAGGCATCCGCATCGTGCCAACTGACGCCGACTACCGGCCGATCGCCCGCCGCCGTGACAGCTTCTTCATCCCAGGTCGGGGGAGGCCGGCGCTTGGCCGCCTCCAGAAAGGCGGCATATTGGGCGATCGTCACTTCATACTGGTCGATATAGAAGGTATCCAGCGTCACCTGATGCTGGGGACGCTCATTGGGGAGCCCGTCGTCGCTGCCCATCGTAAAGGCCCCTTCGGGAATCTGCATCATCGGACCATCCTTGCTCTTGACCGGCTCGGCGCCGAAGGATAGGGCGCCTACGAAGATCATCATTCCCGCCGCCATCACGCCCGCCGCTACACCCACGCCTCGTCGGTTCATGAGTCCCCCCATTAAGAGATCAAGCGCCGAGTTCCACCGGGATAATCCGAGGCAGTGTACCGTCGGCCTTATTCAAACTCAACGGCTGATTGCGGGCTGATTGCGGGATGGCAGGACCGGGCGAGATGCCGATCAGCGCCGTGGCAAGGACCTACCTCTGGTGACGATTGTCGAGACTCGACCAATGGAGGGAAGAAGGTGGCGTCCCCAACGGGATTCGAACCCGTGTTGCCGGCTTGAAAGGCCGGCGTCCTAGGCCAGGCTAGACGATGGGGACGCACGAGGGAATGTCGGGCGATAGTAACGGATGGGCAGGAGGTGAGTCAATTAGAGGTGAGTCAATTATCGGCAACGATCCGGACACGAACGATCGCCACTGTATGATGTAGGCACATACCGATCGTCGTGTTCGCAGTCCCGCCCTTGTGCGCCATCCGCCGGTTCAGTATGCTCACCGAGATTCAACCCGGTCCACTCATGACAAAGCTTTATCACGAGGCCTGCACCATGATCATGTCCGTCCTGCGATCCAGCACTCGCCCGTTCGTCGCACTGCTGGCTTGTGTCCTCTACTTCGGTTCCGCCGAAGCCGGGCCATTGCCCTCGGAGCGTATCGAAACCAGCAAACTGGCCACCGTCGGCGTACTGCAACCGGGCGAAGATCTCACAAGCCCGGCCAGCAAGACCCACTTTACGATGCGGGGGACCGCGGTGCATCTACGGGACGGGTTTATCGTGACGGCGCGCCACGTCGTGGAGAAGGACGACAACGGAAGAAAAGTCGTCCCGAATCAGATCACCGTGATGACCGCCGGGTTGGAGGAGACCGCCGCCTCATTGGTCGGCGGGAGCGCCTTTCTGGATCTGGCCGTCTTTCGGATCGACGGCGACGTGGCCGCGCATCTGCCGCCCACGCGGTTCGCGGACGGCGAAGCATCACCGGGCCAGCCGGTCTACACGATCGGCTATCCGCTCGGTTGGGGGCCGGCCATGGGATTCGGGCGAGTGGGCAATCCCAACACATTTCTCCCGACCGCCGACACCAGATTGCTCCAACTCGATCTCTCTGCCTGCAGCGGCAATTCCGGCGGAGGGGTATTCAACGAACAGGGAGAACTCGTCGGCCTCATGCATGCCATCATTCAAACCGAGACCGCCCAGGGCGAGCAACGTTGCAGTCGATTCGGCTTTGCCGTCCCCGGTTCATTGGCGCAAAAAATCGTGACCGCGGTCCTGAACGGCGAGCAGCCTCGGTTTTCCCGCCTCGGGGTCGGGCTGACCCTGATGAGGATGGGCGGTCAATGGCGCATCGCCGCCTCCGACGTGACGGGACCGGCCCGCGACGGAGGCCTTCAAAAGGGCGACATCATCCTGGCCATCGACGACACCGAGCTGACCGACGGCGTGCAACTGAAGAATTATCTCATCGAACACACCGCCCCGGGACAGCAGATCTCAGTCAAGGTCCTGCGGGGACAAACCGAACGCGTGCTCAAGGTGACGCTGGGACAGTCCTAGTCGAACGGCAGGCGGGCTAATATCGGGACCATCTCACGATCAGCGAACGATATAGCGAGGAAGCCGTTCGACCAATGAGGGAATTGCCGTCCAGATGTACTCGACGATGCCGGTGACATAGGCCTTGGCGGCCTCGGGAAATTCCTGCCACTGCGGCAGTGCCTCGTGCAGATCAAGAATGGCGGATTCTCGGCCGTAGCTGACCTCGTTGAACAGCCGGATTTCTCGACCGAAGCGCCGTCGAATGATGTCCCGATGATCCAGACTCATCGCCACGGGCAAGGCCGCCTCATCCAGCAACATCTGGGTGAGCCGGCGCTGCACATGAGCGGTGACATCCACTCCCTTGGCGAGCAAGAGTCCTCGCACGAATGGATGGATTGCTTGAGGACTGGCCTCAATGCCGGCAGAGCTGACAAGGTAGCCGGACTGTTCGCCAAAATAGGGCTTCAATGCATGTTCGGCGACCAGGCTGCGGAAGATATTGCCGGTGCAGATAAAGAGGATCGAGGCCATGCGACGACTCACACACCGATTCCACTCACCAGCCCAACCCACCCCTCCCTTTTTGATCACGTCGAGAGGTAGAATGCCGCCCATGATCGAATCAACCAACCCGCAGCCGCGCCCGTCCGATCGCATTGCCGGCTTGACCGGCGAGGCCAGAAAACTCCAAACCCGCCTGTGCCGGTTGACGGGACAAGCCATTGCCGATTACGGCATGATCGATGAGGGCGACACGATCATGGTCTGCCTGTCCGGCGGCAAGGACAGTTACGGCTTGCTGGACATCCTCCTCCTGCTGCAGAGCCGGGCGCCGATCAGCTACAACATCGTCGCGGTGAACCTGGACCAAAAACAGCCAGGATTTCCAGCCCATGTGTTGCCGGAGTATCTTTCCAAACTGGGCGTGCCCTTTCGGATCGAGACGCGCGACACCTATTCGACGGTCAAACGCGTGATCCCCGAAGGGGAAACGATGTGTTCCCTCTGCTCGCGGCTGCGGCGCGCCATCCTTTATCAGGTCGCGACGGAACTCGGGGCGACCAAGATCGCCCTCGGCCACCATCGTGAGGATATCCTGGAAACGTTTGTCTTGAATATGCTGTACAACGGCGCACTCAAGACCATGCCGCCCAAGCTGGGCTCGGACGACGGGCGCCACGTCGTGATCCGGCCGTTGGCCTATGTGCCGGAATCGGACCTGGCCGCCTATGCCGAGGCCCGGAGATTTCCCATCATCCCCTGCGACCTCTGCGGCTCTCAAGAGCATCTCAAGCGGAAGGTCGTGAAGTCCCTGTTGGGGACCTGGGAACAGGAATCACCCGGCTGCTTGGACAGCATGCTCGCGGCCCTGGGGAATGTGGCTCCCTCGCACCTCTTGGATCGCGCCCTGTACGATTTTCAGGCGCTGGAGCCGGAGCGCGAGACCGGCCGGCCGACTGAAGCGATTCATCCCGCCTCGCTCCAGTCGTTGAAATCATCGTCGCGCTAACGAACCCCGACGGTTGGAGCCCGGAGACGGCGCGGGCGCGGCCTTTCCCTCAGCAGGGAAAAGCCGCGCCCGCACGGATGACTCAACCGATTTTCGGATCAGAACCGGCTACAAGGAGGTCGCTTTCTCGTACTGAACAGCCAGCAGCTTCAGCATGTCGTCCACGCTCTCCCGCATCTCCGCCCCCCACTTCGAGCCTTCCGGCTTGTTTTGAACCTTGTAGATTTCGCGGGCGACGTTGTCGCGGGTCATCATGAGGTCCGCGACCACAGCGAAGTTCTTCTGATCCCCCTTCAGCTTGCCGATTACCTGATCGACCTTGGCAAGAATTTCATCCACCTTGGCCTTGTAGGCAGCCGGTTCCTTCGGCAGCCCTTCGACGTTGATCGAATCCGCCCAACTGACCGTGGCGCCCATCCAGACGGTGGCGGCCATCACCACCGCCAGCACCATCCCTGCCTGACCAACCATCCGCTTTCCCATGCAATCCTCCTTTCATCACCCTTTCAAGCAATCCATCACGACAAGATGACTATGATCGACCCCGTCGATTCATTACCTGTACATGAACGGACGACGGACGAGCACCTCCTTGGCAACCGGCGTCTATATCCCAACCGGCCCCAAAAAGGCAAGCCCCGGTCGACGCCCTACCGTATTGACGGAATGCTAGGTTCCAGCCTTTAGGCGATCAGCGAATTTCTTTCGGAATTTTGAGACCTTGGGGCCGACCACGTAGGTGCAGTAGTGTTGGGAAGGATTCCTGGCAAAGTATTCCTGATGATAGGCCTCAGCCAAGTAGAAGGGGCCGGCAGGGACCACCTCCGTGACAATCGGATTGTCATAGAGCCGTTCAGCGGTCAGGGTTGCAATCACATCCGACGCAACGGCCTTTTGCTCGGGCGAGTGGTAGAAAATCGCCGATCGGTATTGGGTTCCGACGTCGTTGCCCTGCCGGTTGAGGGTCGTGGGGTCGTGGATGACGAAGAAGATATCCAGAATATCGCGAAAGGAAACAACAGAAGGGTCGAACCGGATCTGCACCACCTCGGCATGGCCGGTCCGGCCCATACAGACCGCTTCATAGGTCGGATGTTCGACCTGTCCGCCCATGTACCCCGACTCGACGGAGGAGACCCCCTTCAATTGGTCGTAGACGGCTTCCAGACACCAGAAACACCCGCCGGCAAGTGTGGCGACTTCTTGGCTAGCTGTGGACATGATCCGTTCCCTTGCCCCCTGCCGCTTACCGGTCTTGCGTGATCGAGCCAGCCATCGCAGATAGTCCGAGCTTGGATGGAACCTTACACGACCGTGCAGCGAGATGTACAGGGCTCCCCCCGGGCTCTCAGGCTCAATTACGAACGAGGCTCCCGTTCGCCGGGTCGTTTGGCTCGGCGGGTCGGCGTCGCGCTCAACGGGTCCTCGGGCCAATGGTGCTTCGGATAGCGTCCTCGCAATTCCTTCCGGACCGCGACATAAGACGTGGTCCAAAAGCCGGCGAGATCGTTGGTGACCTGAACCGGCCGGCCAGCCGGCGATAAGAGATGGATCATGATTGGGACCTTCCCATCGGCTACTCGTGGAGTCTCCCGGCATCCGAACAGTTCTTGCAACCGCACTGCCAACACAGGCCGCTCGTTCCCTTCATAGTCCAGGTGCACGCGAGAACCGGTGGGGACCGTCACATGGGTCGGCGCAAGCCGATCCAACCGCTGCTGTTGCTCTCTGGTGAGCAGGCTCTGGAGCGGACCGGTAAGGTCGAGCCGTTGCACCTGATCCCATCGCGTGAGCCTGCCCAGCCAGGGCCCAAGCCAGACAGCCAATCGCTCGGACAGGGCCTGATCGGAGACATCCGGCCAGTTTGACTCCGGTCCAAAGATACGGCGGAGAAACGCCACACGGGCCCGCCATTGATGCAATTCTCTGGTCCAGGGCAGATTCGCCACGCCGGCGCGACGAATGCCGTCGAGCAGCGCATGACTGACCTGTTCGGGGTCGGGATCAGACAATCCCTGATCCGAGAGCACCAGGGAACCCAATCGCCGTTGCCGGCGGGCCTGGACCTCCCTTCCACGCTCGTCCCACCGGATAAAATCCACGGTCTGAATGAGCGGACCGCAGGACGATTCAAGCTCCTCCAACCGGACCGGCGCGGCGAGATCGATACGCGCCCATTGTCCTGTCCCGTCGAGACCGGCGATGACAAGATACTCTTCGGTCGCGAGCGCATCCGGAGAGGCAAACTGAGCGCCACGGCCGTTGGCCAAGAGATATCGGCCTTGTCCGCCAGGCTGACGCTGCGCGCTTCGGTCCGGATAGGCCAGCGCGAGAAGCGCACCGAGGGAATCGAGTTGCGACGCCTTGCGTCCCGTGGATTGACCTGCTCCTGAAAGTCGGCGTTGCAGCGCGGCAGCCACTCGATGAACCCGCTGACCGAGCGCTCGATCATATTGGGCGCCGCCAGCCGGATCATGATCCCGTTCGAGCGCGTCCAACCGAAGGCGCAGATCGGCATTGCGCCAGCCGCTCGGCCCTCGCAACAGGTCTCGCTCGCTGAGCAAGGCCGCCACGTTGCAGGCCAAGTTCCCAAGTCCCTGCTCGCCGCCACGGAGCACCATATGGGCCAGCCTCGGATGCAAAGCCAACTCCGCCACGCGCCGCCCATGCTCCGTCACCTTTCCCTTCCCATCGAGCGCCGCCAGTTGGATCAAGAGACTGCGCGCTTGGGCCGTCGCCCCGGTCGGCGGCGGATCGAGCCATGACAGGTCCGCCGGATCATGCGTGCCCCAGAGGGCCAATTCCAAAACCAGCGGGGCCAGGTCCGCTTCGAGGATCTCTGGAGGGCGGCTCGGCAAGAGCGTCTGTTGATCCGCTTCGGTCCAGAGGCGGTAACAGACTCCGGGCTCCAGACGCCCGGCGCGGCCGCGCCGCTGTTCGGCCGAATCTTGCGTGACGCGAACCGTATCCAGGCGCGTGAGCCCGGTGCGGGGATCGAACCGCGGGATTCTCAAGAGTCCCGCATCGACCACGACGCGCACCCCTTCGATCGTCAAACTGGTCTCAGCGATCGAGGTGGTCAAGACCACTTTGCGCCTGCCGGCGGCGGACGGAGCGATCGCCAGATCCTGCGCCTCCTGCGGCAACTCGCCATGCAACGGCGCAATGGTGATGGATGAGTCGAGCGCCGCCTCCTGCAAGCGGCGCTCGACCCGGCGGATTTCTGCCATGCCCGGGAGGAACACCAGGATGCTGCCGCCGTCTTGCAGGAGCGCACGCCTGACAGTCTGGACCACCACCTGTTCCAGGGGAGCCGCGATCCGCCGATCCAGATAGCGGGTCTCGACCGGATAATTCCGACCCTGGCAGGAGAGGATCGGCGCCTGGCCCAACAGATCGGACAGGGTCGCACAGTCCAAGGTCGCTGACATCACGACCAGACGAAGATCGGGGCGGAACAGCCGTTGCGATTCCAGCGCCAAGGCCAATCCAAGGTCGGCCTGCAGGCTCCGCTCGTGAAATTCGTCGAAGAGCACGGTTCCGTACCCGGCGAGCGAGGGATCGTGCTGGAGCAGGCGCGTCAGAATGCCCTCCGTTACGACTTCGATCCTGGTCGTTCGTCCGACTTTCGTATCAAGACGGGTTCGATACCCGACCGTCATGCCGACCGACTCGCCGAGCAGCCGCGCCATGTAATGCGCCGCCGCCCTTGCGGCCAGCCGGCGAGGCTCCAGCAGTAGCAGCTTTTGTCCCTCCATCCAGGCGGTCTTCAGCAAGGCCAATGGGACGCGGGTCGTTTTGCCTGCCCCCGGCTCGGCCGTCACCAGCAGCGACGGCCGGCATTCCAGCATGCCGCAGAGTTCGGGCAGCACCTGTTCAATGGGAAGATCGGTCATGGCTCCAACGCGAGACGGACCAGATCGATCCGATGACTTTATCAGAAACGGCTAAAGGAAACCGGCTTAGCCCGCATTATTCATGACGGTTCGTCGTGTTGCACCCGTTGCATTGAAAGGACAACGGGTACCCGGCAGTCGCCAGGCGTTGGACCCATTGCATGGAAAAGCGCAATGGGTACCCCCAAGCACAGCCGCCGTCAGGCTCTGTCGCAGCGGCGAATCCGCGATTGCAGCAGGAGCGCTCATGAATAATGCGGGTTAGGGACGCGCAATGCCAACGGCCGGAAGATCTCCGAGTTACCGCGGAGACGACGGGGATCCTGTCGATGTTGGAGATCGAATCAGCGTATAATTCGTTTGATGTCTCCGAGAAAGCCGTCCGTCCAGATCAGCCCACTCAGATGGACCAGCGAAAAGCCGATCCAACCAGGTTGGTATTGGTATCGTGGCCTGATTGATGAGGCCGATCCCTTGATCGTGCTGGTGGATGAAGCCGGCTATTTCCAGTGGCCCGACGGCGCGTTCGAGGATGTCAGACAGACCGATGGACAATGGGCCGGCCCCATCGCCTTGCCTAGCGAAGCCTGACAATACCGGCTCAGCCGCAGACCGGCCTATCCCTTAGCCCGCATTATTCACGAGAGTCCGTCACGAAACCATGGAGACGCCTCGCGAGGGCGCGTGGAGCCCGTCGGGGCCGAAGCATACTTGACACAGTATGTTGAGGCCACGAGGGGCGAGCCCGCCCGCTTGGGTGCGAGCATCCCGCAGCCAAGCTTGTCGCAGCGGCGCATCGGTGGTTGCAGTAGGAGTCATCGTGAATAATGCGGGTGAGACCACCGGGGCTTATGAAGACAAGCCGAGCGCGCTAAATCTCTGTTCCAGCGAGGTGAGAATCGCATCGCGGAGTTGATCCCGAAAGGAAGCAAAGGACGGATCCCCCAGATAACGATCGAGGGTGCGAGGGAGACGATTCCACCAAGCCTGAGCGGAGTTCCTTGCGCATCGGGCCGGCCCTTCTCCGCTTGAGAGGAGAGACCTGAGCTGCCGTTCAAAAAATCCGACGTGCGCCTCCTCGTCCTTGAGGATTTCAGCCAAATCCGGCCGGACTGCCACCAGTAAGGTTGCGAATTCAAGGCCGAGCGCTTCATAGCCGTAGAGGTGAACGGCCAGGGCGCACCATTGTTCGGGAACCCTTGGCAGGCGCTCCCGTCCCAGCGAGCGGGCGCCCAGCATCTCCTCGAATTGCTGTAGGTGTCGCTGCTCATCCTGCTCATGTCGCTGGAGGAAATTCATCACGGATGTAGGTAGCGCCTGTTTCTGTGCCGCCTGGACCGCCCACATCGCCATGGCTTCGGCCCGAAGGAACCGTTCCAGCAACGCGCGTTCGCAGCTCTGGGGCAGCAGGAGCTTCACAA
Source organism: Nitrospira tepida (assembly GCF_947241125.1). Lineage (NCBI taxonomy): Bacteria > Pseudomonadati > Nitrospirota > Nitrospiria > Nitrospirales > Nitrospiraceae > Nitrospira > Nitrospira tepida. Next base: position 3,729,249 of record NZ_OX365700.1, read on the forward strand.
GACCGGCTTCTCTGCGCAGACGACCAGAGCCACGGTCAACGCCGCTTCGCGGGAGTATTGACGGGGGTCTGACAACTTGGGACGGACCCGCTCAATGTCCGCACTTTCAGCTTCCATTCCATCAGATTCCACAGTCAGGCCGGATACCGCAAACAGTCGAAGAGGTGTTGCCGGTCACTGGAGCGATAGACGGCATGATCGGCCAAATCGACGTTCGCAATCAAGAGCCCTGGGCGTGAGTGGTACGCCTCTGCACACCGGCGCGGGATGGCGAAGGTATCGAAGGGATTGGGCGACCAGATCGGATCCCATCGCGCGGATGGGAACGGGTTCGTTCTGGACAGGAAGGGAACCGCACGAGTGAAACGATTGGCGAGTAGCGCAGCGGCATCCAAGCAGTTGCAAGAAGCGCACGACAATCGCATCGTTTCTCCTCCTCACCCTGTAGGCTTCAACACACAATCAGGCAGAAGTCGGCCGCCAGCCTCAGCCTTGGACCAGCCCGATCAGGCCGCAACCACCCTCTCCAGGCCACAGAGCAAAATTGTTATAATCTGCTGCCATGACTTGCCCGATCTGCAAGACCCCTGTCACCTGGCAGGACAATCCCGTGCGGCCCTTCTGCTCCGAGCGCTGTAAATTGATCGACCTGGGCCGCTGGGCTTCCGGACAATACCGGATTCCCGGCCAGAGCTTCGCGCTGACTCCGCCTGAATCCAGTTCCTCGGACCAGGAACCAGAGTGAACGGGCCAGCCGGCTGAACGGCCATTGGCAGCCCCCACGTCAGACCTTCACCTTGCGATCGCCGGTCCCCGCCACCCATTGTCCTGATTTCGGCAAGCGCAAGATGGCAGCCACCAACCGATCATGGGCCCGATCTCCGAAGAACCGTTTGGCCGCTGCCCGGACCTTAGCATCGGTCCCGACCAGATAGCGGAGGCGGGGACGAGCCGCGGTCAGCGCATGGACAACGGCCAAGGCCACTGCATTGGGCGAGAGGGCTCGGCGCTCCGCATCTGTGGCACGCCGGGCCAATCCCCGCATTAAGGGTTCGTAGAGCGCGACCAGTGCTGGATCGGCCGAGGCGCGGATCGATTCGGCCAAGCAAGCCGATTTGTTCCAAATCCGGGTGGCGATTGCGCCCGGCTCCACCAGGGAAACCGAGATCCCCCAAGCCCTCAATTCAAGCCGGAGCGCGTCGGTCATCGCCTCCAGCGCGAATTTTGAGGCTCCGTAGATTCCCAGAAACGGCACAGCCGCGACCCCGGCAATCGACGACATATTCACGATACGGCCCCGTCCCTTGCGCAACAGGGGAAGAAAGGCCTGAATCACCGCGATCTGCCCGACAACATTGACCTCGAACTGTCTTCGGACAAGATCGAGCGGCACCGTTTCGATCGGGCCTGGCACGGCGATCCCGGCGTTGTTGACCAACCCGGCCAGCCCGGCCTCCCCTACCGCCTCGGAAACCGTCCGGACCGCCGTTGCAATCGAGTCGAGATCCGTGACATCCAGCCGCAGCGGCGTCAGCCGCGATGAAGCCTTGGCCCGCAAGGCCGCTCGATCTCGCTCAGCCCTGACTCCGGCAAAGACGCGGAACCCCTGCCGATCAAGGTGCATCGCGCAGGCTTCCCCGATGCCACTGGAAGCTCCTGTGATCACGATTCCTGCCCGCCCGGTCGAGGCCGCTGCCCCCGTTCCCGTCTCCACACCCATAGCCGCCTCTCTTTTTGATGAAGGTTCGGACGGTACCACGACCGTGCCCGGAACAAAACAGTTTCTCAGCCGGGTGAATGGGCGAATCCTTTTCTCCGGAATAGGCTCTTAAAACAGACAGGGAGGTTCTCGCTGTCGGGTGATGGAATCAGTGGTCATCTGACAGAGACGAGAGCACGAGTGAGATTCCCTGAGTGACGGTGTTCATCCAGGAGAGGAGAAGGCAAACGTGGTGGGTCAAGAGAAGAAACCCAGGACATCGGGAACCCCGGGACCCTGCCACCGTTGCGGCGGGCTTATGGTCCCGGAACGGAGCCAAGACCGATACATGACTGAGTGGCGGTGCGTGAGTTGCGGAGATCGCATCGATCCGGTGATTTTGGCGCACCGTGCCCAACACCAACAGCAGACAGAAAAGGATACGGCTCGGGAACGCGCGGAGACGCTCTTCACGCCGTTCAGTCTGAATTAGATAGAGTATCTCTCCGGGTCACTCCAGCCAGCGGCCGCTGCCGGTTGGTGCTCCTATGCGCTCTCACCCTCCACCTGTTGAGCGCATAGCCCCGCCGGCCGCGCGGCGGCCCGTTTTGCGTTCCATCCCCGATTTGACTGCTGGCCCCTACGTAGCTTCATTCTCACCTAGGGATAGTCCGAGAGCCATTGAATCGACGGAAGCTGTAAGCTAATCTTTCCATCACCGACATCGCTCTCAGTATCATCCACAGTCGCAGCAGCGGCACGCTTCCGGCCCCGCCGCCTGCGCAATTGCAAGAGGAGCCGTGATTTCGTGAAGCTCCTTCTCGTTCATCCAGGTCCGTTGATGTACACCAAGATCTACCTCCGCCTGGAACCGTTGGGGCTGGAGCTTGTGGCAGATGCGGCCCGCCGCGCCGGGCACCAGGTCGCGTTGCTCGACCTCCAGGTGGAGCAGCCGGAGGCCTACCTGGCGCTGGCGGCGGAATGGCGGCCGGACGCGATCGGGTTCTCGTGCAACTATCTGGCGAACGTGCCGGAAATCGTGGACCTTGCCAAGGAGACCAAGGCGCGATGGCCGGACGTGTTTCTCTTTGTCGGCGGCCACAGCGCATCGTTCGTCGCGGAGGAACTGCTGGAACATGCGGAGGGGGCGATCGACTGCGTGGTCAAAGGCGAAGGGGAACCGGCGATCGTCGCGCTCCTTGACGCCCTGCAGGAGGACCGCGCCGCCATCGCCTCCGTCGCCGGCGTGGTCTCGCATCTGGGTCAGGGTCCCCCTCCGCAATTCCTGCATAGCCTGGACGAGTGCCGGCCGGCCCGGGATCTGCTCCGGCATCGCCGGCGGTATTTCATCGGGGTCCTCGATCCCTGCGCCTCCATCGAATTTTCACGGGGCTGTCCCTGGGACTGCTCGTTCTGTAGCGCATGGACCTTTTATGGAAGGAGCTACCGGCTGGTCTCTCCTGAGGTCGTCGTGGAGGATCTGGCACGTGTGCGGGAGCCAGGGGTCTTCATCGTGGACGACGTGGCCTTCATCCAGGCGAAACACGGGCTGGCGATCGGTGAGGCCATCGCCAGACGTGGCATCAAGAAACAGTACTATCTCGAGACGCGCGGCGACGTGCTGCTTCGCAACAAGGAGGTGTTCCAACTGTGGAAACGGCTGGGCCTCGAATACATGTTCATCGGCATCGAAGCGATCGATGAGGAAGGGCTGCGGCTGTATCGCAAGCGCATCTCGCAAAGCAAGAACTTCGAAGCCCTGGAGTATGCCCGATCCCTGGGGATCACCGTGGCCATCAACTTGATCGCCGACCCGGACTGGGACCGTCGCCAGTTTGAAGTGATCAGGCGGTGGTGCCTGGAGATTCCCGAGATCGTCAACGTGAGCGTCAATACCCCTTACCCCGGCACGGAAAGCTGGCGGACGGAGTCCCGCAGGATCGTCTCGCGGGATTATCGGCTGTACGATATTCAACATGCGGTGTTGCCCACGAAGCTGCCGTTGCCCGAATTCTACGAGGAATTGGTGAAGACCCAGCAAATTCTCAACCGCAAGCACCTGGGTTGGGCCGCGTTGAAATCCACGGCCTGGATCGCCGCTGGACACCTCCTGCGCGGACAGACCAACTTCGTCAAAATGCTCTGGAAATTCGACAGTGTCTATGACCCCAAGCTGCAACTGGCCGACCATGCGAGGCCGGTCCGCTATCAGATGGCTCCGCCGCCCGACCCATCGCCGCATGCGAATGGCGCGCTACTCTACATTCACCGCGCCAAAGGCCGCCAGAGCCGGGCGATTGACGACGACACCGAAGCGTTCGTCGATACCAGTCGCACCGGGACCGGTCTCTAACCTCCCCTCCGACGTTGTGCTGATGAGGCAGAACGGGATATCGTGAACCCGGAGGCCGCGCGTTCTTGTTCATTCATATGCGTCCTGCGCATAAGCGCTGCCGGAAGAGGATCCCGCTCCATGGCGTCCAACAGCTCCGTGCCTCCACACATCGTCATTGTCGGAGGCGGCTTCGGCGGCCTCGCAGCGGCGCAGGGTTTGGCCCATGCCCCGGTCGAGGTCCTGCTCATCGACCGGACCAACCACCATCTCTTCCAGCCCCTGCTCTATCAGGTCGCAACCGCCGCCTTGTCGCCTGGAGACATTGCCTGGCCCCTGCGGACCGCCGTGCGTGGACAACAGAACGTGCGGGTGGTGATGGACAAGGTCGAAGCGGTCGATCGTGCAACCCGCCGTGTCATCGTCACAAACGGTCCCGCCATTCCGTTCGACACGTTGATTTTGGCGCCGGGGTCCCGGCCCGCCTACTTCGGGCATGACGAATGGGCCGCCCACGCGCCAGGACTCAAAACGTTGTCCGATGCTTTGACGCTCCGTGAACGGCTGCTGCTGGCCTTCGAAAACGCCGACCGCCGCGCCAGATTCGCGGCGGCCCAGCCGCTTACCTTCGTGATCGTCGGCGGAGGGCCAACCGGTGTGGAGTTGGCCGGCGCCCTTGCCGAAATCGGGCGCAACGCGATGGTCCCGGACTTCCCCGCTCTCCGATGGGACGAGGTCCGCATTCTCCTGGTCGAAGGGGGAGAGCGGATTTTACCGGGATTCAGCCCGGCCCTTTCGAGTCAAGCCACGATCGCGCTCCAGCGAATGGGGGTCACGGTCCTGCTCAAAACACAGGTGCGGGAGGTGCGCGACTCCGGCGTCATGGTCGGTGATCGATTCATCGAACCGGCCTCTGTGATCTGGGCGGCCGGCAACCGGGCTTCCCCGCTCACACAAGGTCTCGGGTGCCCATTGGATTCGTCGGGACGGGTGCGGGTGCAAGCCGACCTGTCGATTCCCGGCGATCCCTGGATCTTCGTGATCGGCGACGCCGCCCATTGTACCGGCAAGGATGAGCGGCCGTTACCGGGTTTGGCCCCGGTCGCGATGCAACAGGGCCGTTACGTCGCAGAGGTGATCCGAAATCGGCAAGCACCGGGTCAACGGGCTCCGTTCGTCTATGCGGACCGAGGCCAGCTCGCCACCATCGGACGCGCCAAGGCCGTCGCTGAACTCGGCCCCCTGCGGTTCTCAGGCCTTCCCGCCTGGCTGCTCTGGTGCGTCGTGCATGTCTTCTTCCTCATCAGCCTGCGCAACCGCTTTCGCGTCATGTCCGAATGGATCTGGTATTACCTCACCTTTAAACCCGGCGCTCGGCTCATCTATGATGGGGGCGAGCGGCACAGCAGATCAGGAGGACAGCCATGACCCAACAGGGATCCCCGGGCGAGCGCCGCGCTCAAGCGCGCTTCGGCACCGCCGATCGGGCGGACCAGTTCTATAACAGCCAGATGCTGGCCTACCTGAACCCGCACATGCGGGAATTCATTGCCCGCCAGGAGATGGTCTACATCGCCACAGCCGGGACGGACGGGGCCTGTGATTGCTCACTGCGGTCCGGTCCGCCTGGTTTCGTGCAGGCGCTCGACGACAAGACCCTCGTCTATCCGGAATATCGAGGAAACGGCGTGTTCGCGAGCGTGGGCAACATCCTGGAGAATCCTCGGATCGGCCTGCTCTTTGTCGATTATTTCCAGAGTACGGTGGGCCTGCACGTGAACGGAACGGCCCGCGTCCTGTCCAACGACGACATCTTGAGTCTGCCTGATGGCCCCGCCTCACTGGCCGAGGCGACCAAGCAAAGGGGAGGCCGGCGACCGGAATGTTGGATCGCCGTCGAGGTCGAAGAAGCCTACATCCACTGCTCGAAACACGTCCCGCTGCTGGCCAAGCGGGACAAGCACCTGGCCTGGGGCACAGATGATGAGGCCGCAAAAGGCGGCGATTACTTCAAGGCCAAATCTGAGTCCCGCTGCTCCACGACGTGACCGCCGGATCTGGTCACGAATCGGGGTTCGCCCGGCCGGACATGGATTTCATATTCGGCTCAGCCTAATATACGAGGCCGTTCACGCTTCATCCTATTCTCACCTCAAGGAGGACGCGATGATTCGGATAGTCCTGCTCATCCTTGTATTCGCTGTCTCCATCGCCAGTCCTGCCGCGCTCGTCGCGGCAGACAAGCCGTCCAAGAAGGGTGCATCGGTCAAGGACGTCAAATCCATGCCCGAGCAGCAACAAATCGCGCTGGCCCTGAGCGCCGCGCCGGCTCACATCGCAAAAGACGCCGCCGTCATGGTCTACGGCGAAGACGGCAAGCTCAAGGAGGTGAAGGCCGGCACCAACGGCTTCACCTGCATTCCTACCGTGATGAACCTGCCGGAACCGGATCCGATGTGCATGGATGCCGCCGTGCACCAGTGGATGACCGATCTGATGAACAACGCGCCCAAGCCGTCGAACACGGTCCCCGGGATCGCCTATATGGCGCGAGGCGGATCACATTTCGAGAAAAGCGGGAAAATCGTGATGAATCGGGAAGACGGGACGAAGGTCGTGAAGGAACCGCCGCACTGGATGATCATGTGGCCATTTGACGCGGCGGCAACCAAGCTCCCGACCGCGCCCAACCCGTCGGGTGTCTATATCATGTTCGAGGGCACGCCCTACGCGCACCTGATGGTGTATCAGGACCCCAAGAAAATGAAATAGCCGGCGAGCGCCGTTCCCGGCCAACTGTCGGAACAAGACGCGGATCGCAGGCGGAGTTCAGCGAACCACTTCGTTGATGATCGCGGATCGGATGGCCTGGTATAACTGCTCGGCGGCGGACTCCTTGGTCAAGAAGCCGGTGGCGCCGGCGGCTCTCATGGCCTGTTCGGTTTCCCGATCGTTGCGGACGGACAGGCCGATGACCAACGGGCCGGGGGTGGCCTGCTTGATCACGCGCGTGGCGTCGATGCCGTCCATGCGGGGCATAGTCACATCCATGACAACCACGTCCGGCGACAGGCTGTGCGCCAATTCAATCGCTTCGATGCCGTTGCCGGCTTCGCCAGCGATGTGGATGTCCTCGTATCCTTCCAGAATGCTCCGCAACCCCTGCCGCACCATCGCATGGTCATCGACCAGCAGGACGCGAATCACCCCGCTCTTGCATGGACCGCGAGACAGGGGTCCCTGGTGGGGCTTCCCATGGGACGCCGAAGGAATGGCAGGTTCCGCGACCGGAACCCTCTGTTCTTGGGACGCTGCGGCGGCCGCCCGGTAGGGGATCACCAACGTCACGCATGTCCCCTGCTCAGGACCGGAATCGATCGCCAGCGTGCCGCCCATCACCGTCATCCGCTCCCGAATGCTGAAGAGCCCGAACCGCGGCGGCATCGTCTCGGCGGTCGCGCTTTCAGTGAAATCCCCGCCACGCCCCCGGTCGGTCACCGCAATGCGCAGTTCCCCCTCCAGCGACAGACGCAGCGATACGGTGGCTCGATCGACGCCGGCATGCTTGACGACGTTGAAGAGCAATTCTCGCACCGATTGATAGAGCAGCACGGCCTGATCCTCCGGCAGATCGAGGTCCTCGTGCCCTGCCTCCACCGCCACCGTCAGCCCGTGCTGGCGCATCTGGTCGGCCAGCCACCGGAGCGCCACCACTAACCCGAATTCGTGCAGCACCGGCGGGCTCAATTGCGCCACCAACGAACGGGTATAGGTCAGCGATTGCTCCAACAGGCCGTCGAGTTCCTTCAACCAGTCTTGTTGGGGAGTATTGTGCAGCCATCTTTGTCCCTGACTCAGTTTCAGCCGGCCCACGACGAGGAGTTGCGCCAGGTAATCGTGGAGTTCCGTGGCAATGCGCCGGCGCTCCTTCTGTTCCGTCAGCGTGACCTCGGCCGCCAGCGCCCGCAGCCGCTGCTGCGATCGCGTCAACTCCTCCGTCCGCTCCTTGACTCGAACCTCCAACTCTTCCGTCAGTTGCCGCAACTGCTCTTCAGCCCGTTTCCGCTCGGTGACGTCGCGCAAGATGACCGTGAACAGCCGTTCGCCCGCCACCTCGCTCTGGGAAATAGAGGCCTCGATCGGAAACTCCTCCCCGTCGCGCCGGTATGCTGTCAGGGAACCGAGCGCGCCTGTGTGCCGGCCGGCTTCGTCGCCGTGCCCGACCGTCAGGCCTTTTTCGATCCGGAACCGCGAGGAGATGAACCGATCGAGCGACGATCCCACGGCATCCTGCGCGGGACATTGGAACATCTCTTCGGCGGCGGGATTGAACAAGACGATGCGTTGGCGGGAATCGACGGCGATCACCGCGTCCATCGCGGAGTTGATGATCCCGTCGAGCCGGGCTCGGCCTTCGGCGATCTCCCGTTCGACCTGTTTTTGTGCCGTGAGATCCCGCGTCACCTTGGAGAACCCGCGCAGATGGCCTTGCTCGTCACGAATCGCCGTGATCACTCCGTTGGCCCAGAAGCGCGAACCGTCCTTTCGCACACGCCAGCCTTCCTCCTCCGACCGCCCCAAAGCCCTGGCCCGCTCCAGTTCCCCTTCCGGCTCACCCGCGGCGACATCCTCCGGCAGATAAAACCAGGACATGTGCTTGCCGATGACTTCTTCGGCCGTATAGCCCTTAATCCGCTCGGCGCCGCTGTTCCAGCTTGCGACCCGCCCCTCCGGATCGAGAATGAAAATGGCATAGTCCTGGACTCCGTCGATGAACGTGCGAAACCGCGCCTCGCTCTCGCGCAGGGCGTCCTCCGCCTGCTTCCGCTCCGTGACGTCGCTGACCACCGCCACCAATCCCCGGATTTCACCTGAAGGGGCCACGTCCGGCACGTACGCGCAATGCATGTAACGAGACCCGATGGCCCTGTAGGGAATGAGCGCGTCGAACTCGACCTTCTCCCCCGCAAGCGCTCGCTCCACGAAGGGATGGATACTTTCGTAGGCCTGCTGCCCCAACACGTCCGCGATCCGCTTCCCGATGATGTCCTCCGGCTCGAGCCCCAGACGGGCCGCATAGGCCCGATTGACGAACTGATAGCGTCGTTCGGTATCGCAGTGGGCGATGAAAATCGGGGCATGGTCGGTGATGAGGCGCAGATGGGCCTCCTTCTTTTGCAAGGCCTCTTCGGCCCGCAATCGTTCGCTGATGTCGATCGCCATGCCACCGATCAGGATGACCCGGCCTTCCCGATCCAAGATCGGGAACTTGCTGACGAGCGAATGATGCAGGCCGTCGTCATGCCGTAATGTCTCCACGATCTGGATGCCGGACGGAGACTGCATCGCCCTCTGGTCGTTGGCCCTGAACTGGGCGGCGGTGTCGGGCGAGAAGAGGTCGTCGTCGGTCTTGCCCACGAGGTCGGACCAACGGACCCCGAACGCCTGGATGGCCGCGTCGTTCGCATACACGTACCGACCTTCCAGGTCTTTGATCCAGGCCAGACCCGGCAGGTGCTCCATGAACCGTCCGAACCGCTGGTCGTTCCGATGCTCGGCCTCGGCGAGACGTCTGCGCAGTTCCTCGTTCTCTCGCATGAGCCTGTCAACGGGTTTCATCGCATACCCCTCGGCCGGTTGAGGGCGACCCGCGTGATGCGGCCGGCCGTGATTGTGTCATGGCCACCGGTTCTTTGCCAACCGCGAGAACTCGGCTAGGGATCGCGCTAGTTCTCACTCCATGAACCGCGGCGCTACCCTCGCACTATCTGACCCTTATCGTTTCGTTACGGTTGGGAGCCCTTCACGCCCGCCGCACCCGGCCGACGACAGAAGGAGAAAGGACGACCCATGCAGCCGACGGCCACCGTGCCCTCTCCGCTCCCCCTTGTGCTCCTCCTGTCCATCGCTTTCACGCTGTCGCCGGCAGGACCATCCGATGCCGCGAGCGACATCGTCAAGGCCTCGACGATCATCGGAACCCGCGTTCAGAGCCTGGAGAGGAAAGACATTGGCGAAGTCAAGGATTTGGCGATCGATGAACATACGGGGGAAATCCTCTATGCCGTGCTCTCCTTCGGCGGCGTCTTTGGAATCGGCGACAAGTATTTCGCCGTTCCGTGGGAAGCCTTGGACCAGACCGACGACGCAAAATATTTTCTCCTGAACGTCAAGAAGACCGATCTCAGCAAGGCGCCGGGATTCGACAAGGACAATTGGCCGGATTTCGCCGATCCGGAGAACTATCTCCAGATCTACGAATATTACGAACTCCCTCCTCCCGAACGCCACGGACAGCCGCGCGTCAGCCCGGAGAGGGGCGTACTGCTCCCGCAGCCTGAGTGATAGGGCTGCACGCTTCCTCCCGCCTGGTATCCGGCGCTCCGGCGTTCCTCACCAGTCCGCGCCGAGCCGATCGACGACGATCTGGTGGACGACGGCGTAGGGCCCCAGCGTCGCCAAATACAGGGCGGTTTCCGCAATATCGTAGGGGCTGATCCGCTCGCTGCGCAGGAGTTCGTCCGGCGTGGCATCCACCAGCTCGTCGGCCACCCCGCCTGGGCAAATGGCGCTCACCTTGATGCGATGGGGCCGTCCCTCATCGGCCAACGCCTTCGTCAGCGCCATGATCGCATGTTTGGATGCGCTGTAGGTCCCCGTGCCGCTCCAGGCCTGCACACCCGCCACGCTCGACATGTTGATGATCACCCCTCCGCCTTGCCGTTTCATCTGGTTGAACCCGGCCCGGCAGCAGAAGAAGGTCCCGCGCACGTTCGTGTTCATCACCTCGTCGAACGCCTCGGTTGCGGTTTCGGCCAGTCGGGTGCCTCCGAAGATGCCGGCATTGTTCACGAGAATATCGAGGCGGCCGAACTGCCGCACGGTGTCTTGGATCAGCGACTCGACCTGGCGTTCGTCCGCCACGTCCGTGGGAAGGACGATGGCCGTTCCCCCGTTCCGGCGGATCTGGTCCGCCGTGCGTTCGCACAAATCGGCCCGTCGGGCCGCCACCGCAACCTTGGCGCCCTCTTCGCCGAAGCGAAGCGCGATGGCCTTGCCGATGCCGCTGCTGCTCCCGGTGACAATAGCGACACGGTCATGCAAACGCGGCATGGTGTCCTCCCGCTCATCATGAGTGATGCCGGCCGGCACGTCCGGACGGGACACTCCTCGCAAAGAATTGCACACTGTATGCGCCGACGTGCGGAAACTCGATTGTCAGCGCGAGCGTGGTTGAGCGCCGGCCGATTCCCGCAGCAGGGCGAGATAGGCGAGCAGCGCTCGAATGTCGTCATCCGTGAGTCGAGTATCCGGGAACATCCCCGTCCCCTCGTGCCCTTCGCGAATGAGGCGGAACCGCGCGGCGTCGTCCCGGAGCTTCAGACTTGAGGGCCTGCGCAGATCGGACGGCTTCGGCGTGAGGCGCTGAATGATCGCCTCGGTGTCCTTCGAGAGGTTCGGGCGTCTGTCGACGAAGGCTTCGATACCGTGACAGTAGAAACAGATACCGGTGCTGTTGAAGATGGTCTGTCCCCGTTCAGCGAGACGCTGCTCCGGTTTCGGAGTGCGAGCCTCCGGGAATTCCCTCGAGACACCCGGGAACGGGCCTCGTATCACCTCGGCCCCGACCAGCGGCGCCAGGCTCACCGCTGCGATCACTGTCCACACCGCTCGACGTGTCAGCGAGTCCATGTCCTGACCCGATGGGGGAATCGGTCTCAACTTGGAGCAACAGCACACAGGGTACGGTCGTGGGGTCAACCTGTCAATCGGCCCGCCGGTTAATTCCCGAGCGGTGAGCGGGAATGGGACAATCCTTTCGATCGGACAGCTCGCGATCGAACGGACGAACGGCGTCAGGCGGAGGAACTGGCCGGCGGCGTCGCACCGGCCCTTCTCTTCCAGAGAGTCAGCACCGCCGGCTGACTGCGGGCTCTGAGCGGCTGTTGATGTATATGCCGCCCGAGACAGTGCAGACCGGCCTGTATGGCCCCTTGCCGGGCGACTTGCAACTCGTCGACACTGTAGTTCACCATCACGAAGGTGCCGTCGACCGCCAAACTCCTGGATGCCTGCTCGAAGAGTTTCGTGGGCTCGAACAACGTCAGGGGCAACCGCCAGGCCAGCAGTCGCTTTGGCGTCACGAAGGGATACCAGGCCAGGATGACATCAGCCGTGAAGCGAAGGGTGCGATAGTCCGCGACCACATAGTCCGCGTGGGGTAGATCCCTCACATAGCCACGGGCCAAATCAAGCCGGCTCCTCCAATGGTGGTACAGCCGATAGGCATCGATCTCGACCGCTACCAGTCGCTGCGGCTTGAAAAAGGCATGGAGCGAAGCCGCGTAGGAAAAGGTGGCGGAACCCAAGTCGTAGACCGTCTTTCCCTGCGGGACCGCCCAATTCAATGCCTCACGCGCGCGATCCAGCACATCCAGATACGCATAGTTCCGGACCGCCGTGTCTTTTTGGTAGCGATGCTCGAATCGAACGTGGTAGCGGGCGATCAGGCTAATCACGCGCCGGCGTTGGACGGGCGAGAGTTCAGGAAGGTTCTCCGCCGGTATTTCGCGGACCATCCCCCGCGACCAGCGGACGGTTCGGCTCAGCTCATACCGGACGCGATAGGTGAGCGAACGGACCCGATCGCCGACCGTGATGTTCAGACGGGCGGTCGCCGGCGCTTCCGATTCAGCCGTCGATTGGTTTGCGGCCCTCGCGTCCGCGAATGGATCAGACGCATCGGTGGATTCGGAATACATGGGGTGACGCCTGTCCGAGTTTCGCGCCGAGGAGGCGCCGCTTCCATTTCGACCGGCTGATTGTCTCGCGAGCGCGACGCCGTGGCAAGTTGACTCGCACTTTCTGCAAGGCCCGCCGATTCGATCTGCGATCCGCCGAACCGCGGCAGAAAGGTGCCGAGGAGACGGCTACTTGGCGGCAGGAGGAGTCAACGTCAAGGTCATGGTCGTTTGATGCCCGGCGGTGAGCGTGACTGTTCCTTCCTGATACCCCAGCACGGGATGCCAGGCGCCGATCGTGTGTGTCCCCGGCGGGATGTCCGTCAATTCGAAGCGTCCCTGTTCGTTCGTGACGGTGGCATAGGGGTTGGCGGTGATCAGCACCCACCCTTCCATAAATCGATGCTGGTCGCAACTTAACTGGAGGATGCTGCTCCGCTTGATGTGGAGCGGAAAGGCCTGTTCGGCTCCGGGATTCAACCCGCTTGAGAAAAACGACGGGATGCGGCTTTTGCCTACCATTTCCCACCCGCGAATCTGGTGCACGATCGTATCCTTCATCGACACGCCCAACAGTTGTCCGATGGTTCCCGTCACGACCCTCGGACCAAAGCGGCACTGCTCCACCGTGACCCGCGGCCCGTCCCTGGGAACCGGCTTGCCTTTCTCCACCTCCTGGAGGAACACGACCACGTCCGCCAATTCCTGCAACGCCGAGACCCGTACTTGCGGCGCCACAATGTTGCCGTCGGCATCGGCAATAGCACGGCAATACTCGGGATTCGCCCCCATCGTCACCCGGTATCGTTGGGGCGGCGGAACCGTGCCGCTGAACTTGACCACTCCGACGATCGAGGCTGGTTTCTCGACAGTCATTTCGTCATAGGCGCCGGCCGGCCCGCCAAGCAGACCTATCGCAAGCAGTGCCGCACAGATTCCAAGCTCCGCTGGTGGATTGCGCGTATGTCCGCCATCGAACCTTGCCACAGATCCCCGTCGCTCATGACACCACGATGCCATCCAACTGAGAAACATTGGTCTGTTTATCCTCTCTTCCATTTTTCCAGTAGCATGCAGACGGATAGGCCGGCGAGGCAGAAGTTCCGGTCCTCAGTCACTCGCCGTTCAGCGACGAGGCGGAGCGCTCTCACCATCCTCGACAGAATCTACTTGATCTGGCGGCTCTTCTCCCTATACTGTCGCCCGGTCCGAGAAGCATTCCTCATCACCCCATGCGCAAGACAACCATGAAGAGATTCCCGTGGTGGCCGACCTGCGGACTCCTCAAGCCGCTTCTCCTGTCGCGACCTTCACTTTGTGCTCAGTTGGGAGCGGCCGCCATTCTGCTCTGGGCCGACCTCGCGGCCGGCTTCACCCCGATGGTCGACGTGTCGTTGGATCGCGACGGGGCCAAAGGCTCGCTGGGTCCCGGAGAACGTGCTCAGTTAATTCTTTCGGTCGATACGCCCCCCCGCCCCCATGAGGACGACATCGTGGCTATCCTGGAAAGTCCCTTTCTCGCCACCCGACTCCTGCCGCTGACGTTCGACCAGGGCACGCGCACTTTGATCGGACATGTGGATGTCGAAGCCCCGGTGCTCGGCGCAGGGGGAACCCTTCCGAAGGCCATTCCTGTGCGAGTGATCGTGGCCTCCCGCCAGGGCACCAGACTGACCCCCTTGGCCCGCCGCCTGCTCTATGTCACGATGCAACCGCCGCAGCCAGATCTTCGCGGAAACCCCGTCGCCGGTTCTTTGCCGGCCGCTCCGTCCGAACCGCCTGTGCCAAGCGGCGAAGTCCAGCCGGCTGTCGCCCCACTGCCTTTTGCGGAGTCCGACGGCACGTTACAGGAGCAGTCCCTGCTTCCCGAATCCGCCTCTGTTCCCAATCCCGGCTATTGGAGCACGGTCAAAGCCCGTATCGTCCAGAGTGTCCGCGAGCATCTGCCGGCTCACCATCGAACAGGGTCCGCACAGGCCGTGACCGTACATTTTCGGCTCTATGCAAACGGGGACGCCCAGCTCATCCAAATCGAGCAGAGTTCCGGCGACGCGGCCGTTGATGACGCGGCCATGAGAGCGGTCGTGGAGGCACAACCCTTTCCCCCATTTCCTCCGGACATCACGGACCCGCACCTTGAAGTCCACATCGCGGTTCCGCCGGCCTCAAGCCGAGCACGTCGCCAGACTGACCGGCCCGGCGGCTCCGTCTCTATTTCTCCCGCAACTGCGTCGGGCCCAGACCGCACCCAGATCTCCGATTGAACACGACCCGTTTGGCTCGCAGGCTCCAGGAAACCCCTTTGGGTGGCTTTTGGATTGCGAGGTCATCCGTTATCTCCGGCAAAGAGAGGTCGCCCGGAGCACGCCGCTAGGACCTCGGCCGGCCCAAAAGCATGCCCAATGCGGTCCCCAGCGTAAGCCCGGCCAGCATCAGGACAAGGGCCTCTCCATGTGACCATTCCCGCAAACCGGCCTCTCGCTTGGACCGGCTGTACCCGGGACCGACCATGGCTTCTCCACCCAGCCACTGGTCGGAGCCGGTTGAACCGAAGCCGGCTGAACTGGCGATATCCGGCACGGCCTCTGCGCGTCGAGTTCTCGTTGGATCGTTCATGATCCCGAATTCCTTTCGAGGTGCGCCGCGCCGGAGCCCATCCGCTTATAGATGACCTTCCTGCCGATCAACATCAACCCGAACGACGTGGCAAACGCGATCGGAACGAAGATGGCCGAAGCCAACGTGGCATTGCCCAGCCATCCCATCTCATGCAACGCCTTGAAGATATAGCTCCCGAGCCCGCTGAGGTAATACGTGATGACAATCACCGAGAGGCTCTCGACCGTATGCTGCAAGATAGCCTGGCTGCGCGTGGTCTTATCCACGCTGGCCAGCAGCTTGAGGTTTTGATCCTGAGCGGCCAAATTCTGTTCCTGCAACCGCAGCTCGATCTGCGTGCGGATGACGGCCACCGTGGCCTCGAAATCCGCCTGCATGGCATCGATCCGCCGCAGGAGCTGTTGGTAGCCGTCCGCCACACCGGTGATGCGCCAGCGAATATACTCTGAAATCGGCCGGATCGACGGCACCGGCTGTTCCTGCAAGGCCTCTAAATTTCCCCGGACGATCTTGTCGTAGGGGAAGGCTCCTGACAACCGATACCGCATGGATTCAGCGAGCCGGCTGACTTGCAGCAAGTCCTGCGTCAGCGCATTGAGCCATTTTTGAAGGGAGGCGGGGGTCGCCGTCCCCATCTGCTCCATAATGACGGCGCGCTGATAGAGATGGCGCTGCTCGTAATCGTGAATCTGATCGACCGCCCGGGAAAAGGCCTGCATCGGCAACATCACCAAGTGGTAGTAATTCTCGATGGCGACGATCGTGTCCACCAGCTTGACTGCGTATTGCCTGAGCGTCTCACCTGACCGCCCGCTGACGTGGTAGCGTTCTCGCGTATCATCGTCCGGCGTGAAGCTGGTCGCCAGCGTGATGTCTTCGCCGAACACCCGGCTGGCGTGGAGGTGGGGGCCAGGCAGTAGAGGTTTCAGATGTTCCGGCGTGACCGATCCTTCGACCTGGATGACAATGTCCAGCGCGTTGACCCGAATCCCAAGCGGACAGACCGGAAAGACATAGCCCGGATAGGTGATCGGACCGAAAGAAAGCGGCTTGGTCTTGTCGGCCGGAATGTGCCATGCCTGATAGCTGTAGTACTCCGTATGCGCTTCCCAGGCAACGATCAGGCGATCGCCATGCTCATCCAGTTTGGCCCCAAAGCCAAACCGTTCCCGTACATCCGCCTGATCAGCTCGAATGGCGAGGCAGTCAAGAATGTGCAGGAATTCCCGCCGGCTGTGCGGGCGATCCACAGGGGGATTAGCCATCCGATGAGCCACATGGTGGATGTGCGCCGGAACATCCAGCGAGCTGGGCAAGAAATGCTTGATTGGCTCATGAATACGGCGGAGAAACGGTTTCCCGCCGTCCGCCCGATCGCTTTCCTGGCCGACCGACACGTCCGGTTCCTCCTCAGTAATGTCCGCATCCGGTTGTACCGAATTCACCGCGGGCAATCAAGCGAAGCGGAAGCGAGCGAAGCCGTGATGACACAATAACCATGGGCAAGGTCGGCGCGAGCATGGATCGCCGGGGGGGAGCGGAGGCGGCGCGGCGGCACGACGTGGATCGGATCCGCTACTCCTCTTCCACCTCCTCTTCCTCCTCGATATCTTCGATCCCCTCATAGCTGGCCTCGCTGAGCGAAAACGAGGCGGCGGCTTTCTCTCCCATGGAATCCACGAACTCCTCGGCCTCTTCAGGCGAGTCGGCGCTGACAATAAATTTGACGATGACTCCGTAACGTTGGCTCACTGGATACTCCTTTGTGATAACGGCGACCTTCGATCGGCTTGATCCAACCTGTCCGTTCTTTGCCGGCTCTCCAACCTCTCTGCACCAAGCGTTGTTGGGTTGGAAGAGGGGCGCATCATACACCAGACGATCCGCCGCCGTCATCCGCCCCCCTCTCCAAACGAACCGATTCAACACGAACATGCGCCGCACCAGATGCCCTGTCGGCCTTTCGGGCAAAACACGGCGCGACGAGAAGCCGGCGCGATCCCGCCGCCGCGGTTACGGCGCAGGAAACGTTGGCTGAAATGCGGAGATCGTTTTCTGGAAAGCCAATGAGGCAGGAAAGGGAGGCCCCGTCGGCTCGATCGTCCGATGATCGAGCCGACGGGACAGTGGAAGGCCGCGATTACTTCATGCTCAAAAAGAAATGGCCGCGACGGTTCTGCTGATAACACGATTCATCGTGCTCCGAACAGAACGGCCGGTTCTTACCGAACGAGATGATGGAGACCTGTTTGGGGTTCACACCCAGATCGCTCAGAACCCGTTTGACAGCCTTCGCTCGCTTCTCTCCGAGCACGACGTTGTAATCGTTGGTGCCCCGCTCATCGCAATGACCGGATACGCGGATCTGGGCGCGCGGGTTTCGTTTGATCCACTCGGCATTCGCCGACAATCCCGTCATCGTTTCATTGGAGATGCTCCAGAGATCGAAGCCGAAGAAGGCATCTCTCAAACCTGCTTCAATGGCAGCTTCTTCTTCCCGACGAAGCTCGGCCATTCGCCGATCCGACTGTTCTCCGGTCGCCGTCAGCATGCGGGATGAGATTGCGCCCTGCCCCACCCGTTCCTCCGAGGGTTCTTGGCCCGGATTGAGTCGGTCCAACCCGCGCAATGTTCCTCCATCTACCGTTTCAGGCGACACGCCCGGACTTGTCTTCGAGAGAGCCGGGGCGTCATGCCTGACGCCGTCGCCGGCGACCATTTCATCGGATGATCCTCCATCGAGGCTGGGAGAGCCAACCGACTGGGAATCCTCCCCATGACTGGAGGTTCCGGCCGAACGATGGGTCTGGACATACTCAGCGTCCGAAGTGGACGAAAACCATTTCCCGCCACTACAGCCTGGCAAGACAAGGAAGCACAACCCCGCACAGACCGCAACGTGTCTGGAAACTTGACGTACCATAAGGAGACTCCTTGTGTGTGATGGCAGCCACGTGACAGCAATCTGCTCGGCGATCACGTCTGGATTCCCCAAGTGTAGCTCATCCAGAAGAGCCGGCCGTGTACTGTCGGTCTGTACCCATTTGTGCCCATTTGGGCAATCGGGCCGCATACAACACGCCGCCAAAGTCGCCGTGTCCGACATTAATACTTCGCCTCCCTCATCACTTCGAACCCGTCCACCTCGAGTCGGCATCAGCTCACTGACTGAATGAGGATCTCTTCTGGAATCCGTGGATCTTAGAAAGGATCAAGCTTCGAGCCAGGTTTGTCTGCACTGACTTTTCAAGATTGCCGTAACAGGTTTGCCTCTGGACGGTCGCTAGGAGGACGGGACCAGGCGATAGGGCTGATCTGTCATGTCCATGCAGTCTTGCCGACTAGGGTCTAGTGAATCTACAAGAGATGACGACAGTGTGATAGCGTTTGAAGGATGGAACATTCGCTTACAGAGGCTCGCCTGTAGCATGGGGGCCGAGACGCCTTCGCACACGGCCCAAGGTATGAGCTTCGTCCCAATGATAACGAAAAGGCTCCTACTGACAGATGGCTCGGAATGGCGGGAAGGGAGAAGTCGATGCCGCTGGACCCGGACAGCCAAATAAAGCGAAAGATATTAAGGCTCTTGCAAGATCGCGGCGGCACATGGGGGCACCAAGAATGGAGACAAATCGATTCGGGTCCTTTTCGACTCGATCAACATATGGCCGAATTAGTGCGAGAAGGATCGGTACAGGACGATGAAGTCGGACAGCATTACCGACTCACCGAGAGCGGAAAGAAAAAGTTGGCCTCACTGGAAGAGTCTGTCGAAGGCTAGAACAGCTTCAGTCACTACCAGATGTTTCGAAGCTCATCCTCCCGATTAGACTCTGGGTTGTGCGGATTCTTGGATAAGCTGTTCTTCCTGGGCCGTCGCCTATAGCTCCGACGCCATGAGACAGGCCCAACTCTTCAGCCGCTGCTGTGTCTCCGGGTTGGGATTCACCAACTCGATTCCGAACTCATGTCCCCGGCTCCATTGCACGACGGCTTGAGGAATCTGGAGCGGACTCGGGTCTTCCGGCAACTGCACCCGCAAGCTGAGCCGCGTCCCTTGCCGAACAGGATAGGTTCCGACCAACCGCCACCCTCTTAGCGAGAAGTCGGTTACGGTCGCTTGGCCTGCACAGTCTTTGCCCAGATAGTAGGCCGGCAATTGGACCGAAAACCGTTGATGCATTCGTGCGATGAACCGTGCGATCATATCTCGCTCTCCCTTGTTGTGTGCCCCGGACACGCCTATCCCCCTGACCATCCCGAATATAGCCGGCGCGTTGTCCCGTGACATGACGCGCAGGAGGTACTGCAAAGGAGGGAGAGATCGCTGGCGAAGTAAACGGTCAATGTGTTGGTCTACCGCTTGTGGAATCTAACAAGTTGAGTCGTTGCCGACCGGCGTCGGTCAGGCGATAGTACTGCCCGTCGTCATCCGTGTGCACATACCCCAAGTTCGCGAGCGCAGTGAGATAGGGCGCGATGGCCTCTTTGCCAGAGATGAGGACTCCACCATTCCCCTCATGCCAGCCTTCTTCTCCATCCTGCAAGCGTCGGAGGAGGGTCCGGATGATGTACCGGCCACGCTCGAGAACTCGGCCCACCTCCTGCTCCTGTTCGGTCTGATCGTTCTCGACTCGCTCCTTCGCGATCATGGCTAAATTGGCCCGCATGACACCCTCACGATCTCAGGCCCGCGTCAGGCAGCCCGCTCAAAAGGCACCATGTCCGACGGCTCGGCCGGCACGGGTGCGTCACTCGCGACCGTCATCAGACTCGCTTCGTGACGCCGGCGGTTGGCTTCAATCTGGGGTTCGACCACGTTCCCACAGTTCATGCAGCGCATCGCCATGACCCAGTGCGGCCCCATTGTCTCCTGAAGATCTAAGAAATAGTCTTCGACCATGAACCCCTGACATCGCGGACAGTTCATCCCTCACCTCCCTAGTCGCATCACTTCGTAATCACACCACTCCGCCCGATTCCGGGGCGCATGTTTCAAGGATAATGGCCGGGGATCGGATCGGTAGACCCGTTGAGGGTAGCTCAAAAGGTGGGCACGGGAAAGTTATCAGAAAGCCTGGGAAGCTGGGTGACAAGCAGTCAGGCGGAGATGCGAACTTGCTTGAAAAGTGGTGAGCCGGCTGGGACTCGAACCCAGGGCCCTCGCCTTAAAAGGGCGATGCTCTACCGACTGAGCTACCGGCTCAACTGATGTGATGGTGGCGCCTCGGCCGAGGCCTGACCGGGATGCTGTCACCTGGGGGGCATGTCTGTCAACCTCGCCGAGAGGCGCTGCGAGTGGAAGCCCGTTTGCTCAGTGGATTCCTGATAATGATCGTTTCGCGGCGTTTGGTTCCTGTCGAGACCAGATCGATCGGGCATCCGGTCAGTTCCTCGATCCGATCGAGGTAACGTCGCGCCAGTTTCGGCAACGCGGACCGCGAGGTGATACCGGTCGTCGACGATTGCCAGCCCGGCCATGTTTCATACACTGGTTCGCACTGCGACAAGACGTCCAGATCGGCCGGGACCTCCGTGTAGGTCTTTCCCTGATAACGATAGGCCGTGCACACGTTGATCTCGGCGCTGTCATCCAACACATCCAGTTTGGTGATGGCTTGTGAGGTGAGCCCGTTCACCCGTTTGGCATAGCGCACCGCCACCGCGTCAAACCACCCGCATCGCCGCGGACGGCCGGTGGTGGCGCCGAATTCCCGTCCTCGCTCCTGCAGCCGAGCCCCGACCTCATCCTTCAGCTCCGTGGGAAACGGTCCGCTTCCCACCCTCGTCGTATAGGCTTTCGTGATGCCCAAGACCGCATCGATCATGGTCGGTCCCACACCGGTCCCGGTGCAGGCTCCCCCCGCCGAGGCGCTTGATGACGTCACATAGGGATAGGTGCCGAAATCTACATCGAGGTGGGTGCCTTGCGCCCCCTCAAAGAGGATGGTCTTCTTCTTCGCGATCGCCCGATCAAGTTGAAGCGAGACGTCCACGATGTGCTGGGCCAGTCGCTCTCCATAGGCTCGGTATTGAAGAAAGACCTTTTCAAGCTCGACGCCGTTGATTTGGTACACTCGCTCCAGGAAGGTGTTGATTTCCGCCACGTTGACTTCAAGCTTGACGCGGAGGAGATCGGGGTTCAACAGATCACTCATGCGCACGCCGATGCGGGCCATCTTGTCGGCGTAGGTCGGGCCGATCCCACGGCCGGTGGTGCCGATGCGGTGCGGGCCTTTGGATTCCTCGCTCGCCTTTTCCACGACCTTATGGTATGGCATGATCACGTGCGCCCGATCGCTGATCAGCAGATTCCGGCCGATCTTGACGCCCGATCTCTGCAAGCTATCGATCTCCTCGATCAACGCTTCCGGATCAACGACTACCCCGTTGCCGACCAGGCACAACTTTCCTCGGTACAACACGCCGGAAGGCAATAGATGGAACACATAGGTTCCCTTGCTTGTGACGACCGTATGACCCGCATTCGATCCCCCTTGGTAGCGCACGACCACGTCGGCGTCGCGGGCGAGCACGTCGACGATCTTGCCTTTCCCCTCGTCGCCCCACTGTGATCCCACGATAACCAGATTCATCGTTCTTCGACCAACTCACCAGAGGTTCTTGATAGGACGATTGACTTCGATAGCGGCTTCAAAAAAATGGCCCTGACCCGGGATCGGCCAGAGCCTCTGGCCCGCGCATGCTATGCCGAGGATACGCCATTGTCAAGCAGCGGTTCATGCCATAGGACCGGACAATTACAGGCGGCACTGTCGAGTCGACGGCGGCGGAGATCTGGGATCAGAGTTTAGTCAACGATCCGCCTCTGTCCTCGATCAAGAAAACTGGACTGAAAACACGCCGACGAAGATGGCCGTCAAGGCCCTATTCTCCGGCTAAGCGGGGCTGAGCGCCAGGATTTTGCTTCGCGCCAAGGCCAAAAGGGTCTGTTGGACCGCTGCTGTGAGGCGCAAGAGCGTGCGGCGGGCATGATGGATGACTGTGCCGACCGTATTGAACACCAGAAATCGCAGCCGCTTCGGCCGGGCGTCGGAGAAATCTCCGGGTAGCGCGAGGCGCTTCAACGCGCTGAGCAGGTTATACGTGAGCACGTTGAGCCGGAACCAGGCGGCATTGGCGCCAAACTTCCCACTGGGCAGGGCCTCTGCCGCCAACTCGTTCTTGAGGACATGATGCACATGCTCCACCGTCCCGGCCTTCTCTCGATGCCAGCGGACCAGGGAGCGACCGTCGCCCTCCCGGTTGGTCACGATCGCGAAGTGTTTCACGGTGCTGCCATCCGCGAACAGCTCGCCTTGGCGGTGTCGCACGCGAATCGCCAAGTAGCGCCGCGCGCAAGGCCGACCCTTCCGGTAGTCCTTATCATCGGGGACAGAGGGCACCTCGGCCCACTCGCGGATCATATCCGGCTCGTCGCGGTCTGGTTGCCAGGCGGTCCCCGGCAGCCGCTCGATCTCGGCCCGCAACGGCGGGCTCATGTCCGCGCTGATCGCGTAGCCGATCCCTCGCGCCGGCTCCTCGCACCACGCCAGCACCTCCTGTTCATACAGGGCGCTGTCGCCCCGGACGAAGAGCTGCTCCACGCCGGCTGGCAACGCCGCCACGGCCCGCTCCAGGATGCGCACGTTGCCGCAGCCCGCCGGCACGTTCCCATCCCGGAATTCGTCGTGGACGACCAGGTCCTGCTCGGCCCAGACGACCACGACGGGTTGATAGCCCGACGTGCCCTCGTACGTCACCGTCGCCGTGCGCTTGTGGGCTTCCAGGATCGTGGCATCCACATCCAGCGTGGCGGTGCGCTGCGGCATCTGCTGCTGCACCGCGGCGAGGATGCGCCGGTTCGCGGCCCCCACGCCCGCCAAGGGCGCCGACTCCTCGGGCACGGCCGTCTTCTCGCCAGCACGCAGCAACGGGAGATCCTCGACATGACACGCCTCCAAGAAGTCGCGCATCGTGGTGGCCGCGGGCAGCTCATAGCCCAGCAGGGCGGCCAGTGCGGCATCGGCGCGCAGGGTCGTGAGGTCCTGGCAGCGGTCCCCGCCCGCCGCCCACAGCGCGATCCGCGTCTCCACCCACTGCGCCGACGTCACGCCGCGCTGCCGCTGTTTGATCCGGACCTGCTCATTGACGACCTGCGCCGCTCCGACGCGGCGAAACAGCTCGATCACCAAGGGCACGCCCGCATGCGCGGTGACCAGACGGGGATCAATGCGGTCGTCAATCTCGAACGGCAGCCGAGGACTCGCAAACGGCTTCTCAGGCATCAACCTCCTCCTTGGTTGGCGAATCACCCATTGGGTGAATCACCTCGCAAGGCTGATGCCATGCGGTCGCCTGCTGCTCATGCGTCCAGACCGATTCCGTGTCCATCACGATTGGGAGCTTAGCCGGAGAATAGGGCAAGGCCACCTTTCTTGACTGGCTTACTGCCGCATGGTAGCATGCTGAAAATTCAGCACTTTTCCCGCACCATGAGAAGTCCATTGATCGTGCAAAGTGGGGCTGTGGCGCAGTTGGGAGCGCGCGTGAATGGCATTCACGAGGTCGCCGGTTCAATCCCGGCCAGCTCCACCACTTTGTCTCGACCTCCTCGATTGCCTACACGCTAGTCTCACATTCTCGCTACCCTATCCATCTCGAATCGTTCCGGAGTGTGAACCGGGCCATGCTGTGTAATCGATAGGCTCACTATGCTGCAAATCGAAGAGGTATGGAAACAATTTGGCACTCGCGTCCTGCTCAAGGATGCGTCGGCACACCTGCGCCCGAACACCCGCGTGGGCCTGGTGGGGCCGAATGGGTGCGGCAAGACGACGTTGTTGCGCATGATCATGGGGGAACAGTCTCCCGACAAGGGGACGATTCGAAAGCGCCCGCGCCTGACCATTGGATATTTGGCGCAGGAACTCGAGCCTCTCCTAGGAAAGAGTGTGCTGGAAGCCACCCATCGGGACCTTTATCCGGAGCACGAGGCCAAACGCATCCTGATGGGCCTGGGCTTCACCGTTCACGACTTTTCGCGCATGGTGGACACCCTGTCCGGAGGCTACCGCATGCGCGTGGCGCTGGCCCATCTCCTCTTGTCCAACCCGGATGTGCTGCTGCTGGATGAACCGACGAACCATCTGGACAAGGTGACGCAACGCTGGTTCGAGGAATTCCTCCTCGCTTCCAAGATGACGCTCCTCATCGTCAGCCACGACACGAAGTTTCTGGATCAGGTGGCTACGCATATGTGGGAAATCCGGCACCAGCAGATCCGGGAGTACCGCGGCAACTATTCGCAATTCGTCGTTCTGAAAGCCGAACAGGACGCGCAGTTGGAATCCGCTGCCACCCGACAAGCCAAGGAAATCGCCCGGGTCCAGAAGTTTGTCGACCGTTTCCGGTATCAGGCCAACAAGGCCCGCCAGGTCCAGTCCCGCATCAAGCAGTTGGAGAAGGTCAAGGTCATCGAACGGCAGCGCGATCCGCGGCGGGTTCGGTTTACCTTTCCCGAGCCAAGCCCCAGCGGTCGGCACGTGCTGGAATTGCGGGGCGCCGCCAAGGCCTATGGGCATAAGGTAGTATACGGGTCATTGGACTTCACCGTGGAGCGAGGACAGCGGATTGCCTTGGTTGGAGAAAACGGCGCAGGGAAAAGCACGCTCCTCAAAATGCTGGCGGGCGTGACGCCACTGGACAAAGGCTCGCGGACGGTGGGACATGGGGTGACCCTGCATTATTTTGCCCAGCACCAGGCCGAAACGCTCAATCCCGAACACACCATCCTGGATTCGCTCCACGAAGTGGCCAAACAGGCGGAAACGAATTTCCTCAGGGGCATCGCCGGAGCCTTCCTCTTTTCAGGGCCCGACCAGAAAAAACCCATCAAGGCATTGAGCGGAGGCGAACGAAACCGGGTCGCCCTGGCCCGCATGTTGGTGGAGCCTGCGAACACCCTGTTGCTGGACGAGCCGACCAACCATCTCGATCCCGCATCGGTAGATGTGCTGACGGACGCGCTCGTCGCGTTCCCCGGGACCCTCATCTTCATCTCGCACGATCCGACGTTCCTGTCGCGGATCGCCAACCGCGTCGTCGAAATCGACGACGGGCAGGCGAAGGACTATCTCGGCGACTACGAATACTATCTCTGGAAGCGCAGCAAAGAACTGGAAGAATTTGGGAGGGACCAGGCGGACGATGGATCGGTCGGCACGAACGGCAATGAGCGCGCGAACGGCTCAGGTCCAGGCTCCGACTCTCCCAAGGGAAAAGCTGCGGAGCGCCGCGAGTTGATCAAGGCGGAGGCCCGCCTGGAGAAGCAAGTCGCCAGGGCAGAAGCGGTCGTGCTTGAGTGCGAGGCCAAGATCAAGGCCCGGGACGGGGAACTTGCCGACCCGCAACTCTATGAGGACTTCGACCGCTGGAAGGCGATGCAACGAGAGCACGACCTGTGGAAGCACGATCTTGAACGAGCCACACTCAAATGGGAGGAGCTGTCGCAAGAGCTGGAACGTGTCCGTGGATCGTTGGCGGGTCTTGTCTAACCGGGCATCTTCAGGGTTTCTTCCAGGTAGTAATACAGCCAGCGATTCTTTTCCACTGTTACCACTTCGTCCCAGACGACCCCGATCAGGTAACCTTTTTCCCAAGGCTTGACCCAGGCCACCGTCCCGGCAAGCTTCTCCTGCTGCTCCTGTCCCTGTTGGTCCAGGAATGCCAGCACCACCATGACATCGTCTTTGGGCGCCAACTTGGCTTTGGTGTGCAGCCCTGCCCCGATGCGATTGACATTATCCAGCACGGCCGTCACGGAGGGTCCGCCGCTCTTCGGCTCAAGCAGAGCGGAACCCACCAGCGTCGCCCGGACAAAGCGACGGCGCTCACTGGGCTGTGTTGATGCCGGTTGAGTCATCCCGCTCTCCTGGCTTTGAGTATAGCGAACAGGCGAGGTTTGTCCACCACGTCGCGGGGCGGTTCGTGTCGGCGTGCGTTTCCGGTGCAGGTTAGTTTTTCTTCGGCGCGTAATAGCGAACTCCCTTCAGCTCGGGAGGGAGATGCGATTGCTCCCGCTGCGCGGCCGGATCGTCATGCACATACCGGTACCCTTCCCCATAGCCTAACTGCTTCATAAGCGGCATCACCGCATTGCGCAAGTGAAAGGGCACGGACAAGTTCCCATAGGTTTGGGCATCGGTCATGGCCTTCATGATCCCGGCATAGGACGCATTGTCCTTGGGGCAGGTCGCCAAATAGGTCGTTCCTTGTGCGAGCGTGATCTGGGCTTCGGGCATCCCGACGAACTGCACCGCTTGTGAAACCGCTACGGCGACGAGGAGCGCCTGGGGCTGCGCGTTTCCGATGTCCTCGGAAGCGAAAATCACTATCCGCCGGGCAATAAAGAGCGGGTCCTCCCCTCCCTCCAACATACGGGCCAGCCAGTAGAGTGCCCCGTCCGGATCCGAGTCGCGCAGACTCTTAATGTAGGCGGAAATAAGATTGTAATGCTCCTCGCCGGCATGGTCGTACCGGAGGGCTTTCTTCGAGAGCGCCGCCGCCACCGCCTGTTCGTCGAGCACCAATCCCCCGTCAGGTTGCCGTGGCGTATGCGCGACTACATGCTCCAAGGCCGTCAAGGCCGACCTGGCGTCCCCGTTTCCAAACGCGATCAGGTGCCGGCGCGCAGCGGGAGTCATCGTCGCGTGCAGGTGACCGAATCCGCGGGCAGGATCCGCCAGCGCCCGATCTAACACCTGACCGAGCGCTTCATCGGGCAGCGCGTGCAGCATCACCACCAGCGACCGCGAGAGCAAGGGCGCGATGACCTCGAAAGAGGGATTCTCGGTGGTCGCCCCGAGCAACACGATGGTGCCCTTCTCGACGTGCGGAAGAAACGCGTCCTGCTGCGCCTTATTGAATCGATGGATCTCATCGACAAACACAATGGTGCGTTGCCCGGAGAAGACCCGGCGTTGCTCGGCCGCCTTGACGACGGCCCGCAATTCGGCAATTCCGCTCGTGACAGCCGGGAACCATACGAAGACGGCGCTGGTCCGCTTCGCGATCAGTTGCGCCAACGTAGTTTTCCCGGACCCGGGAGGGCCCCACAAGATGACGGAGGACAGGGTATCGGACTCGATCGCGCGACGGAGCGGTCGATCAGGTCCGATCACATCCTCCTGCCCGAGGAATTCCGCGAAGTCACGCGGCCGCATCCGTTCGGCCAGCGGCGCGTGAGAAACATCCGAGCCGGACTCGGTCCGATAGAGATCAGTTTGCGCGTCCCGTTGGAAGGACATAGGCGAGTAGGAGCCAGTTGCCCCCATTCTATACGGAACCGCAAACCCCCGCAATCGGCGGCCGGCCCGTCCCATCTGGGCTTGATTGACCCCTGAGGCGAGAAGATGGTAGAGAACAGCCCCTACGGAGCTGCGCCTCTGCGCGGATCGCCCATGCCCTACGCCACCGTGAACGGCATCAGACTCGCCTATTCCGAGCGAGGGACGGGCCTGCCCGTGGTCTTTCTGCACGGGTTTCCCCTCAACCGGGAGATGTGGACGCCCCAGAGACAAGGGCTCAGCGACCGGGCCCGCATCGTCACGGTTGACCTGCGGGGACACGGCGAATCCGACGCCCCCCTGTGGCAGTATACGATGGAACAGTTCTCCGACGATGTGGCGGGGTTGCTCGATCATCTCGGCTTGCAGTCGGTGGTCTTGGTCGGACTGTCGATGGGCGGCTACATCGCGCTGATGTTCTGCCGGCGCCACGCCCATCGGCTCAAGGCGCTGGTTTTGACCGACACGCGGGCCCAGGCCGACACGGAAGAGGGACGGGCCGGCCGTTTCCAGATGGCTCAGACCGCCTACCGGAAGGGGCCCGACGCCGTTCGAGACATCATGGTTCCCAAACTGCTCTGTCCAAGGACGCTTCAATCCAATCCGATGGTGGTCTCGCAGGTGGACGCAATGATCGCGCGCATGGAGCTGAGCGGCCTGGCGGGAGACCTGATGGCCATGGCGAGTCGCCCCGACTCGGTCCCGCTCCTCCCGTCGATCCGCTGCCCGACCCTGGTCATGGTCGGGGAACAGGACCAGCCGACCCCGATATCGGACGCAAGGCTGATGTCGGACCGCATCCCCGGGGCACGGTTGGAGATCATTCCCGACGCGGGGCACCTCCCCAATCTCGAGCAGCCGGAGCGGTTCAACCAGGCACTGTGGCGATTCCTGTCCTCACTCGATTGATCTGACGGAGTGCCGAACGGCTCTAAGATCGACCCGAAAACGGCCTCGATCAGTCGCCGTCGCCCACGCTCCCCTGCCGGATCAGCTTGAGAAATTCAAGCCGTGTTTGCTCCTGGGTCCGAAACGCCCCCAGCATGTGGCTGGTGACCGCGACGGTATTCTGTTTCTCGACCCCGCGCATCATCATGCAGAGGTGTCGGGCTTCCATGACCACCCCGACGCCGTGCGCGTTGAGCTTGGACTGGAGCGTTTCGGCGATTTGAACGGTCAATCGTTCCTGCACTTGCAGCCGCCGGCTGAAGGCGTCCACGATCCGTGGAACCTTGCTGAGCCCGACGACTTTCTTGTTGGGGATATAGCCGACGTGACATCGGCCGAAGAACGGCAGCAGATGATGTTCGCACATGCTGAAAAAATCGATATCCTTCACGATCACCATCTCGTCGTACTCGATCGGAAACAGGGCTTGATTGACGAGTTGATCGATATTCTGATGGTAGCCTCGGGTCATGAACTGCAACGCCTTCGCCACGCGGCGCGGCGTCTCGAGCAATCCATTCCTTGTCGGGGTCTCGCCGATCTCGACCAGCAGCCGTGTCACCAACCCTTCCAGCCCCGGCGCCTGTCCGTCCCGGGTTCGGGACAGCACACGCTTGCGGCCGGTTTGTCTTCGTGGCATGAGAACTCCTTGCTTGAATCAGGAACCGGCCCGCTCAGCAAGAGGACGAGGGGCCGGCATACTCGAAGTAGTTGTCCCGCGTTTCGACCACGCCCACCTTGGCCAGCTTTCCGTTGGGGATCGCCTCATGAAGGATTTCCCAGATCAGCCGCGCCAGGTTCTCTCCCGTCGTCGTGATCTGGGTAAAGGCGGGGTCGCGGTTCAAATCCTGATGATCGAAGCGCCGAACTACCCGCTCGGTCACCACCCGATCCAGCC
The DNA here is from genome assembly GCF_947241125.1 of Nitrospira tepida. NCBI lineage: Bacteria > Pseudomonadati > Nitrospirota > Nitrospiria > Nitrospirales > Nitrospiraceae > Nitrospira > Nitrospira tepida. The sequence goes on from NZ_OX365700.1 coordinate 3,758,833, forward strand.
CCTCCAGATCGAGGCTCCGTCCCGTAGCCGGGTCGATGGGGCCACCCACCGTCACGTACACGACATAGTTGTGCCCATGGCCGTTCGGATTGTTGCATTTGCCGAACACCCGCCGATTCTCCTCCTCGGAAAGCTGGTCCGTATGCAACCGATGGGCTGCGCTGAAACGGTATCGTCGCGTCACGCTGGCCGCCTGTGCCATGTAATTCTCCCGGGATGAAAAAGGCCGGTCCCCTCACCAAGAGCGAGACCGGCCACGAACCCGCGACGTCAAGATTGCACTCGGCTGGCACGCGTCAGCGCTCAAGCGCTGAACGAGCTGCCGCACCCGCAGGTCGTCTTGGCCTGCGGATTCTTCACGGCAAAGCCGGAACCCTGAAGGCTATCGACATAATCCACTTCGGCGCCGGACAGCAGCGGCGCGCTCTGGGGATCGAGGATGACTTGAATTCCGTTCTTTTCGATCACGGTGTCGTCCTCCCCGATCTTGTTCTCGAACGCCATCCCGTATTGGTAGCCGTGGCATCCGCCTCCGCGCACATAGACCCGAAGGCCCACCACATCCTTCTCCTCCAGCATCAGTTCCTTGATCTTATTCGCAGCCACATCCGTGACGGTAATCATCTGGGTTCCTCCTTACCGGGTTAGCATATACATAGAGACTTCTAGATTAAATTGCACGACTGATCGACGATCTGCACACTCGCCGCTTCCGAAGGACGCTCCCACTTGTGCAACGGCACCCGCACCACCACATCACCCATCACCCGCGCCTGACAGCCCAACCGATGCCAGGGTTCGCTCAGCCCCTCGCGATCGAGCAGGTCCTGCTCGTCGAAATCGATCTCCGACAACCGATCGCTTCCCGATTGGACCTCCACCCGGCAGGTCGTACAGGAAGCATTCCCTCCGCAATCGTGAGTCAAGGGAAAGCCGAGCAGTTCGGCCGCTTCCAAGATGGTCACGTTGCGCGGAACCTCTCCGCTTTTTCCATCGGGATGAAGAAAGGTAATCTGTGGCATCGGACTCACCCGTTGACCGGCGTTATGCCGACCCTGCCGTGACCGGCGCCGGTTGATAAGGACATCGCTGGAGTCGGATATGGGCTTCAAATTCGTCCTGAAACAGCTTCAGGGCACTTTGAACGAGCACGGCCGCGCCGGTCACGAGCGTGCAGTAGCCTGTTCCCTTCACAAAGCCCGCGATCTGCAATAACGTGTCCAAATCCTTTTGTGTCCCTTCGCCCGCCTCAATCTTCGTCATGAGCGACGCCAGGTTGATGGTGCCCATCCGGCAAGATGGACATTGGCCGCAGCTTTCTCCCTTGAAGAAATTGGAAAAATGGAGCGTCTTGGCCACCATACACGTGGCGTCATCGACCACGATGACGCCGGCCGACCCGAGGCCCGTGCCGGCTTTCTTGAGGGAGTCAAAATCCATCTGCAAATCCAACTGATCCGCCGTCACCATTGGAAAGGCCGGGCCGCCGGGGAAGACGGCCTTGACCTTCCGGCCGTTGGGAACCCCGCCCCCACATCGCTCAACCAAATCCCGGAGAGGTGTGCCGAGGGGCAACTCATAGATACCGGGACGAGTGACCGCGCCGCTCAGCGAGAAGAGCATCGTCCCCGGACATTTCTCGGTGCCCACTTCATTAAACCAGCTCGCTCCTTTCCTCAGGATGAGCGGGATGTTGCACAGGGTCTCCACATTGTTGACGAGCGTGGGCTTCCCGTAAAGTCCGAAGTCGGTCGGGTAAAACGGAGGCTTCTGCCGCGGCATCGCCGGACGGCCCTGCATGGATTCGAGCATCGCCGTTTCTTCACCGGCCACGTAGCTGCCCTGCCCGGAGAAGACTTCGAGGTCGAGATCACGCCCGGAGCCGAACACATTCTTTCCGATGTATCCCTTCTCGCGCGCCTGTGCGAGAGCCTTCTGTAGATTTTCCTGCTCCTCATGGTATTCGTGGTTGACGTACAGGAAGGAAGCCTTGGCGCCGACCGTATAGGACGCAATCAAGCACCCTTCAATCAACTGGTGCGGGGCGTGCTTGAGGAGATGCCGGTCCTTGAACGTGCCCGGCTCATGTTCGCCGGCGTTGCAGACGAAATACCGTTCCTTGACCCGGTGGTTGAGCACCTTATCCCACTTGACCCCGGTCGGGAACCCGGCTCCCCCGCGACCGCGCAAGCCGGAGCGCTTGATCTCCTCGACAATCTCCTGGGGCTTGGAGTCGGCCACGCACTTTCTCCACGCTTCATACCCGCCTGTCTTGGCATAGGCGACCAGGTCCCACGCCGGCCCCTCAAGCGACCGCAGCACTCGTCCTTCTTGCTGGTTCATGTTCATGATGCTGGCTCGTGATCGGCCGGCCCCAGGCCGACGCGTAACTATACGGTTCTACGCGGGAAGCCGTCAAGCAACCGGCCCGGTGTGGGGCTCAATTTCGGCTCAAGTGGCCCAGTCGCCCCAAGGAAACAGGGAGAGGCGCTGGGCCTTTCAGGGAAGGACCCGACTGGACGGCCACGGAAATTCTGATGGAAATTCTATTTGATATGGCTTCCGGCTCCCATGAAGAACAGCATGGGGATCGAGAGCATGAAGTTCACCCGGGAGGCCAGCAATGCCGTCCGCCCCCAGGCGGCCATCTCCGGCGGCGGCGGCGGACCACCGGCCGCAGCCTGGGAGACCGCGGCGATGATTTTCTTCTGATTCGGCCAAATGATCGCGTGCACGTTCGCCATCATGATGATCCCCAGCAACCCGCCGATGCCAAGCGCGTAGGCTCCCGTGCCCCCCTTGGAATAGAGCCAGAAGTAAAGGACGAGCCCGGCCAGCACTGTGACGGTCGCGCCGTGACGGAACCAGTTCAAGGCCGCAGGCATGAGCTTCGGGATCACAATGTTCTTTGTCGGTCCGTCCAGGCTTTTCAGGAACGCCGCGTTGATCAGGTTGAAAAAGTACAACAGGCCGATCCAGGTGATGCCGGCGAGGAAGTGCACCCAGCGGAACAGGATGCCCAGCCAATCCGCCTCCCCCGCTCCCACGCCTGCCATCCCCAGAAACACGACTATCAACACGACCGAGAGGCCGAGGCCGGCCCACAGGGTCTGATAGGGATCTTCGAGAAACTTCATCGCGCCACCGCCTTTCCGGTTAAGTACTTGACCGCAGTCTGTACCCCAAGCTCATCCACAATGTCAAGCCGCGGCCTTCAGAATCGGCAGCCTCACGCCATCAGGCGATCCACCGCATCGCACAATTCGCGGACGGCACGGGCGGAGGTGTTCAGCGCCGCCCGCTCGTCGGCCGAGAGATCGAATTCGACGATCCGCTCGGCGCCGCCCTTGCCGAGTTGCACCGGCACGCCCACGATGTCCCGCAACCCGTATTCGCCTTCGCATTTGACCGAGCAGGGCAGGATGCGTTTGTGGTCCTTCACGATGGCTTCCACCATCTCGACGGCCGAGGCCGACGGGGCATAGTACGCGCTGCCCGTCTTCAGCAAGTTGACGATCTCCGCTCCCCCGTCCTGCGTGCGTTTGACCAGGGCCTCGAGCCGGTCCTTGGGCAGCCATTCGGTGATCGAACGTCCGGCCACGGTGGTATGGCGCAGGAGCGGCACCATCGTATCGCCATGCCCTCCCAGCACGATCGCGTGGATCTCGGCGGGAGAGACGCCCAACTCCAGCGAAATGAACCGCCGGAATCGCGCCGAGTCCAGAATGCCGGCCATGCCCAGCACGCGGTGTCGAGGAAACCGGCTCACCTTCAAGGCCACGTGGACCATCGCATCCAGCGGATTGGTCACCATCACCAGATAGGCCTGCGGCGACCGGGCGACGATGTGCTCCACCACGCCTTTGACGATCCGGGCGTTGGTGGAGAGCAGTTCATCCCGGCTCATGCCGGGTTTCCTGGCAATACCGGAGGTGATGACGGCGACCGCCGATCCGCCGGTCTCCTCATAATTGTTGGCGCCGGTCACGAGCGCGTCATGGCCATAGACCGCGCCTGCCTGCATCAAATCCAGCGCTTTGCCCTGCGGCATACCCTCGACCACGTCCACCAGCACCACGTCATAGCAATTCCGTTCGGCCAACCGCTGGGCGACCGTCCCTCCGACATTGCCCGCTCCCACCACCGTGATTTTCGGTCGCATATGAACCTCTCCGTCAATCGTCATTCGTCATAGGTGAATCGTGGTTCAGCCGGCTGACGATTGACGAGTGACCATTGACGCGTTCCTTTTAGTGCTGCTCGTGCTCCGTCCAGCCCGCCACCTTGAAATTGATCGTGCACACGAAGTTCTCGCCGTCGTAGAAATTCACCTTGATTTTTTTCTTCCCGTACCGCTGCGCCAAAAACGCCTCCGGCGCGTCGATCAAGCCTTGATACGTGCCCGGCTCGAAAGCACCGAGTTCGACAAACGTGACGATCATTCCGCTCTTCACTTCCTGAAGAATCTTGGCCCAACAGCGAGGATAAACTTCCCAGAATTTGGCGTCGATTTCCTCGCGGGTCGGCTCGCGCCGTTCTTCCCCGGGCTTCACATCGCGGTTGGCAAACTTGGCCAGGCGCCGGACGTAGGGATACTGCTGGCCGGTAAACAGCTTATAGACCCACTGGGGCACATCTCGCTTGGTCGCGTCAGCGGTCATCTAGTCACTGGTCCTTCTTCGCCATCGGCGCAGAGTTCATTTTTCGAACGCCCCTTATGCCGTCAAACGGTGATACACCCGCGGCAACCGTTCCGGCAAGCCCTTAACTTCGTCAATGACGACATAGCGCACGTCTCCATACATGCGGCGCAGATAACCCTCCGCCTCCCGGTCCACCGTGATGCAGAAGGGCACGATCCCCTTGGCGGTCGCTTCGCGGAGCGCCATCTTCGTATCCTCAATCGCATAGTCCTCGGCATAGTGGTCGTCCAGCGGCCGCCCATCGCTGATCAGCACGAGCAATTGCACCCGCGCGTCGGTGGCCGTGAGCTTGGCCGCCGCATGCCGGATCGCCGCCCCGTCACGGTTCTGGTGCATCGGCTGCACCGCCCCGATGCGGCCGGCGACCCGGGACCGGCTCTCTTCTTCAAAGTCCTTGAGCACCACAAACTCCACATCCTGCCTGCCCCGTCCGGAGAATCCATAGAGCGCGTATTGATCGCCGATGGCCTCCAGCGCCTCGCAGAGCAAGACCAGCCCGGCCTTCTCGACATCAATGACCCTGCGACCGTCCGCCGCGATCTGCCGGCCGGTCGAACCGCTGAGATCCACCAGAAAGGCCACGGCCACGCTGCGGTCCCGCCGATCGCGTCGGATGTACAGGCGATCCGACGGGTCCGTGCCAGCCGCGAGATCGGCGCGCAAGGCGACGGCGGCGTCCAAATCTACATCATCCCCATGGCTCTGCCCCCGAACCTGCCGGAGCGCCGGCGGACGGATGCCCTCGAAATACCGCCGCAGCACGCGAATGGCCGCCCCATGTTCGTTCAAGACCGCTTCGACAAAATCCGCGTCTTCCGAGGTCTGCCGTTGCTCCCGCACGAGACACCATCGCGCACGATAATCCCGGATCATGCCGTCCCATTCATCGTACTGATAGGTCCCGGCCTCGTCCGGCCCCGGCTCCCAGCGGGGCCGCCGTTGATCTTCAAGGGCGACCAGTTCATCGGCCGAGCGATCGGGCGCCGCCTGTCGGCCCGACAGGTCCTGTTCGGCCCGTGCCACCTCACGAAGCCGGCCGTCGGCTGAGCGCCGGCTTGCTGTTCCGGCCTCACGTCCTCCCGCCTCATCCTCCTGCGGCACAAGCTGGGCGCCTTTGCTCGACTCATTTGCTTGCTGCCCCCCAGCCCCGATGAATTCCGGCTGCATCCCGCCGCGATAGTGCCAATTGTCGATCGGTTGGTAGGTCTCGGTGAGGACTTCAGAGGCTTGGGGCCCTCCGGCCATCTGCTCCGTAGAATTCTCCTGCGAACGATTCTCCGGGGCTTCGCTCGACGGCAAGGCAGCCGCGCTCAGGCGCTCGTCCATCCTCACATAGACCTGGTCGATGATTCGGAGGACATCGGCGGCCGTCACCTGCTCCGCCAACACCGAGCGGCCGAGCGACCAACATTCGGTCACAGCCTCCTGAATCGCGTCAGGGATCATGACGTCCGACAACCCGCTTGATGTGAGCAACAGCGCATCGAGCACCAGCTCACGCACCGACATGCCGTGCGTCAGCGAGCGCAGGGACAGCGCCGCCTTGGCCGCCGCATCAAGCTCAGCCCGCAGGCCTGGATACTCGGCGCGCAGTCTCGCTTCAACCCTGGCATCCTCAAGAATGGTCCAGAGGTCCCGGATGACGCCAGGTTGAGGATAGAGGGCGAAGAAATCGGCCAGCGTATGCGGGGTTGACTTCGCGATCCGCGACGACCGGCCGTACCGGGCCGCGACGGTCTCAACCAACTCGCCCAGTTCCGCCAGATCCAGGTCGTAGGTGCCAAATTCGAGATGGCCGGCTTCATGCGCGACCATCACCACGTACGCTCGCCGGTTGGCCTCCCGATCCGCCTCGCGGCGCATCACCGGCGGCACGAAGATGGTTCGGCCGTCCGGACTGACGGTGGCGCGGGCGCGGGTCTTCGCCTTCTGTCCGCTCGTATGTGGTTCCGCTGCCTCATCCGGCAACGGCTCGACCCTCACGGCCTTGCCACAGAGCGCCTGTGCGAACAGGGTCAGCGACCGCGCCACCTGGCGCAGCGGCACACCGTTCTGGGCTTCCTCCAATGCAACCAAGGCCTTGCTGGTCTCCAACGAGAAATAGGCCCTCGCCCCTTCCACGCTGTAGGCCAACACCTCCATGCCGCTCTTGAACCAGTCCTCAAACACCTTCCAGGCACGGTCGTCCGCTCCAATCAACCCAGCCAGGCTTGCGCAACGGCGCAAATAAGCCTGTGCGACGATCGCATCCCGTTCCGCAACCAACAGGCCGTACTGCAACATGCGGGGCTGCCAGTCGATCGGAATCTGTTGCAGTAATGCCGGGGCTTCGGCCAAGACCTCCACCGCCAATTGCGGGTCCTGCTCGGCCAGCGCGCCGGCCATCCGGACGGTGAGCCGTCGCGCGGTCGCAGCCGAAATCTCTTCCAAGAGCGCCGGGGTTGTGCGGAAGAACTCCAAGGTCGCCATGTAATCGGGCTTGCCGAACTGATTGATCGTCACCAGCTTGAGCCCCAGGCCGGTCCAGCTTCGCAGGTCTTCCACCTCCATGATCTTGGCGATCTTCGGACTCTCTCGGAAAAACTCGCCGCCGAGCACATAGTTCACGTCGCTCAGCTCAAGCCCGTGATCGACCCATTTCACCATCTGTTCGTGAGGCATCAGCCCCACCAATTCCGGCGCCACCCGCAGGAACTCGAGCGTCATCCCGGGATCTCGTTCGGCCAGCTCCAGGCCCATCGTCAGCACACGCACGCGATCGTCTCGGGACGAGATCAACCCCAAGAGCAAGGGACTCTCCTTGGCATACTTGAGCGCCGAGGCGCCGGAGGACTCGGCCATCCCGACCGCCAGATCGAGCCAGGAGCTCAGATCATCCAGCCCCGCGCGGCGGTGCAGCTCGGGCAGGGCCTCGATCACCGCACGGGCCGCCTTAGGAGACAGGTCCTCCAGTTCCTGGACCAAGGCCGTGACGGCCGGCACCAGCCCCAACCGCTCGATTTCAGCCATGAGCAGGGCGACATGCGCAGCATCCAGAGAGGCTGCCAGGTGTCGCGTCAGCCGATCGCGCAATGAGTCCTCTGAAAAAGCCATCTGGCGTGGTTCTCCATGTTCCTGTGGGCCTGCGCCGGGAGGGAAAGGAAGCGATTGTAAAGGAGGGCATTTCGCTTGTAAACTGCGAGGCTCGCGTCGCACGAGCACACAGGCTGCACAACGAAGAGGCCACCGACCATGGCGGAACCAACCCAAGCCAGTCTCGACAAGATGTGGAAGTTCGCAAAGGGTTTCGCGGAGAAGAGCGGGACGACCTTTCATCCGACCCCGGCCGTCACGGAGGCCGTGATCAAGGGCCTGGCGGCCCATGTGGATGAGCTCGGCAAGCCGCTCTGTCCTTGCAACTTCTACCAGGACAAGCAGGCCGAGGCGAAGCTCCGGCGCTGGATCTGCGCCTGCGACGAAATGCAGATCTACAAATACTGCCACTGCCTCCTGTTCGTAAACGAGGAGGGCATGCCGATCACGGAGTACCTGCCGGAAGATCACGAAGGGCGTCAGGTCTACGGCCTCATCCCCGACCCCACTCCCGCCAAAGGCCGCGCGCTGAAGCACAAGGCCGCGCACCAGCCAACCTCGTCTTCACTAGAGCACGGAAGGAAATAAGCAAAGCGCTTTCTTCATTCAGCGCGTCGGGCAGCCTCAATCCTTCCGCGACAGCACTTTTTGAACTTGATGCTGCTCCCACAGAAACAAGGTTCATTGGCACCGGGAAGTTTGGATCCAGACATCGGGAAAGAGAACACATCCTCCCTAATCAGAGCCTCCATATTAGGGTCCTGGTGCCATTCTCCACTAAACCATACGGCGCCATGGAAGAGCCGCACACTATCTGGAAGGTGAATACCAAAACCTATGCTCTTCTTTGCGCGTCGCCGATATTTCTCCAAAAGAGCTCTATGAACAGTAGCCTGCCGTAACTTATCCAAAGGCAAATCGCGTGATGCAATAAGGGAGATCACCAGGTCGTCTAGAGCAATGGTATTTCGACAGAGTTTCCCGGATGAGGGTACCTGCTTTCTGATTTCATCAAACATTCTTGCTAGCGTTCTGAGAGCAGGATAAGACAAATCCAACAAGGAAAAGGCAATCCATCGAGCATCTTGATTTGCAAAGCGCCCCTGCAACTCTCTGAAGATCCTCTTCACCTGGATAGGAATCTCAAACTCGATCGTTGGGCATTCCGTCCTATCCCCTCGACGGAATTGCATCACACGATCGAATTTGTCCTCAAAGCCAAGAAAGGTTGCCATGTTGTGCATGCCTTTCTTCGGCCTCACATCGAGATCATCGAGACGAAGTCGATTCTGCAGATATGCGCCAAAAAGGGACAACTCATCACCGAGCACCTCCACGGGTCCTTTCTCCAGTGCCGTCCTACGCTCAACATAGTGAAGAAAAGCGTCAGGACCAGGACAAAATTCCGTTATGGTATCCAAGTCCGCAATGGAAGTTGAGTATGGGTATTCGTGATCCTGAAACAGCCCGAGCGGTGCCAATGCGGATAACCTGGTGGCCGCGATGGATAAGTGATGAAGGCTGACCGTCATCAAGTATGTTTTTTTGACCTCGTCCTTTCTTATGACTAGTTGCCTTCCAGTTTTTGTCTCAGTCAACGTGGCCTCTTGAACACTGCTGATATGCCTGGCTGCTCGCCTTGCCTGCTCAAATGCATCCTCAAGGTTCCGTTCTAAATCGGTGCGCAGCCGCCCAAGGTCACCCATCTGAGATTCGAACCGGAAATTACGTGCCTTCGCCTCACAGAGAATCAGAAACGGTGCCCAATATACGGCCAGGTCCAGTTCAGCCGTTCCTCCAGCTTTATCTGGATCCGGATACGCGAGTCCCCGAAAGACATGTTCCTTGGCGAATAGGCGATTGAAGTGGGCTTCGGCCTCCTCCTCAAGCCATTTGGCTTTCCATTTTGAGTAGACGTCGCAAAAATCGCATTCTGACTGTGCGACATTGTCAAACGCGTTCCACAACTGGTCGAGGGCATTTGATAGGTCACACAGCAAGAGGCGGTTTCCGCCTAAGACAAAGAGGGGGCGCTTCATCATCTCCACCGGAGATTGCATTTTTACAATGTCGACGTTGGTGCAGCCGATAAGCCTGATCAACGATTGCCACTCCTGCATCGTGGGTGATGGGTCGATCGGAATATCACTCTGGGACACCGGGATGAATGAGCAGTCTGTATTGAGAAGCGCCCGTGTGCACTCGGCCCATGCGGCATGCTTGGCAGTAGGGTACTTCCGGACGAATTCGATCTCGGCTAAGTTCAAGCCTTTCCGACGCCTCTTATGAATCTCCTTCCACCGCTCTCTTCCTCTGAGGGAAGCTTCGCCAATTCCTTGGTACCACTCGCTGGCGCGGGCTTCCTGTGTTTGTATGATTTTAGTTAGCAACTGGCTGGCACGTTTGGGGCCTATGCCGACGCGAGCGAGAAAAACTCCTTCGAAGCGCCCTTGAATTTCCGCAAGCTCTCTCTGAGTCTGCTCAGGGTAGGCGGACCCCCTGACGACGGACGTGTGCATCTGAAACATGCGTGAGACAAACTGAGCATTATCGTGTGGGACATCCCCCCACGACTTGAACATCTCCGCACTCCTATTGGAATTGAATAGTCTGTCTAGGGCGGATAGGCCCCGCTCAAGGTGCTGGGCCGAGATTGCGGTGTTTGTTGATGTCCCAAACAACGGGATTAGCCCGCATTATTCATGACAGTTCGTCGCGAAATTGCGGAGTCGCCAGGCGAGACGGGCGCACGGAGCCGCGAGGAAGGGAGGCAGACTTGAAACAGTCTGTTGACCGACCGAGCGGCGAGTCCGCCCGGCAACATGCCGCCGAAGCCGCATGTTGGCTTGTCGCAGCGGCGAATCCACAATTGCAGCAGAAGTGCCCATGAATAATGCGGGTTAGGTGATAGGCTAACAGCTCAATCTGTGCGGGCACGGTGTCGTGAGATGAGTCCCTGTAACTATCAATGGGAACCGTGCTCAGATGAATACATATTTGAACGAACAGCCGCTCCGCATCTACCTCACGCCCCAATTCGTGAAGTTCACGTCTTGCTCTTTCTGCTTCATGGAGAGCTTCTGCCGAGATCTGTTCAACCGTCTCTTTGTTGAGTTGACGAATTGTTTGTGATGACATTTTTTCAGGCAAGTTGGTCTGAGGGCAGGTGTCTTGATTAGCCTAACAGCTCATGGCGAGCATCAGCTGTTGCTCCTTCCACTTGCCTACCCTCTACCATATCGGTGAGGTGGAAGGGCTGGCCCACGTGCGCGCCTCCAACGAGCACCGCCCGCTTTGATGAAACTACAACTGATTTTGTGTGCGCGTTGGGCGAGCACAGCGGCTAGTCCTTCTACCTCACCGTTCGGCATTATTCTCACTGCCATCCGCTCACCTCATACCCCTTCTCCACGAGACAGCGATTCACGACGTTCACATAGGCCTGGTTGGGCGCGGACGAGCCGAACATCCAACTGAACAACCCGCTGAAGAGGCCCCAGACGAACCCCGACACGGCGCCCACCGCCGCGCCGATGCCCGGGTCGCCCGCAATCGCACCGCCCACGGCTCCCCCTGCCGCACCAGCCCCGGCTCCAATCACCGCGCTGCCGGCCGCACGGCCGGCCGCGCCGCTTCCCTCCTCGGCTCCGGCCTGCTCGGCGACTTCCCGACAATCCTCGATGTCCCTTTCCGCCGCCTCTTCCCCCACCGACTTTAAATGGCCGTTCGGATAGAGAATCGGTTTCGGGCCGGAACAACCGGGCAGGCCGCTGAGCAACAACCAGACGCAAAGCAGGCTCACGCCCCTCGACTGCGAATGCGCCGCGTTCGTCATAACCGCAATTTTTCGGCCACGGATTGAGCCGACAGGCCCTTGAGCAGAATCTGTTTTCGCCTCGCGGATGCCCCTGAACGAATCACGATCGCCCCAGCCGGCACACCGCAACGCTCGGCCAGAAACCGAATCAGCGCCTCGTTGGCCGCGCCCTCCACCGGCGGCGCCGCCACCCTTATCTTCAGCGCGTCACCATATGGCCCGACACATTCGGTGCGCGGCGCGTTCGGCTGCACGTGGACCGTCAGCACCGCCCCTTGAGCGGTGTCGTGGATGAACCCGGTGCTCATGAGAACCGGCGAAGGGAATCAGAGGAGACGCACGGTCTCGCGAAGTTCTTGGAGACGTTTGGCGAATAAATCGAGGTGCGCGACCCGCATGCCTTGGTCGTGCCGTTGCTTCCACAGGCGTTTGAAGACGGCCCAGAGTTCCTGCTTCAGGGTCACCGCCTTGGCATAGGTGACCGTCTTGGCCTGCTGCTCGGTCACGCCGCAGAAGGACTGGTCCAGGGCATGGACCTGATTGTGGAGATCGTCCATGGCAGCCTGGTAGGTGGTGGGATCGAGCGCGGCCTTGGCACTGGCTTCAAGCATCGTCGTGAGGTTCTCGATTGTCTGAACCCCGGTCGTCCCCTTGGCCTGGGTCAGGTAATGGTCGGCTTTGGGATAGAAGAGGTAGCTGCATCCGGAGAGGCTCAGCGCGAGGACGGCGGCGATGACATAACTCATTCGGCGCATGGCGGCCTCCGTTGGTCTCAAAACACCGCCTTGATCAACTCGCCGATCGTGCGCTGCATATCCGCATCGTCAGTAATGGGGCGGGCGACCGAGACCTCGCAGGCACGCCCCGGCTCCACGCCCTGCCGGATCAACGTGCCGGCATAGACCAGCAGCCTGGTGCTGACCCCTTCTTCAAGCCCGTGATGTTTCAAGTTGCGGACCTTCTCGCCCAGTTTGACGAGCGCGCGCGCCACCTCGCCCGTCACGCCGGCCTCGCGCTCGATGATGCGGGTTTCGACGGCCGGCGCGGGGTAGTCGAATTCGATCGCGACGAACCGCTGCTTGGTGCTCTGCTTCAGATCCTTGAGCACGCTTTGATAGCCGGGATTGTAGGAGATCACCAGGAGAAACTCGTCGACCGCTTCGATGATTTGGCCTTTCTTCTCGATCGGCAGCAGGCGCCGGTCATCGGTCAAGGGATGGATGATGACGGTGGTATCCTTCCTCGCCTCGACGATCTCGTCCAGATAGACGATCGCGCCATGTTTCACGCCCAAGGTAAGCGGACCGTCGATCCAGACCGTTTCCTGCCCGCGCAGAAGATACCGGCCCACGAGGTCCGAGGCGGTGAGGTCCTCGTGGCAGGCAACCGTGATGAGTGGCCGTCCGAGCCGATAGGCCATGTGCTGCACGAACCGCGTCTTCCCGCAGCCGGTCGGTCCCTTGAGCATGACCGGCATGCGATTCTGCGCGGCGGTCGTAAAGAGTCCCACTTCGCCTTGCGACTCGACGTAGAAGGGCTCCTGGTCGATCCTATATCGCTCGATCTCAAACTCGCGGCCTTTGTTGGTCATGGCGTGATCACTTAACAACGATAGATGGCCCGGCCTCGCCTGCGACTGGCAGCACCTTAAACGGAAGACAGCGGGAAGATCAAGGGAGTTGGCGCCACCGCCAAGAGCGAGGAGACAGGAGCGAGGAGAGCGAGCAGAACGGCCGGCGGTCAGGCGATGGCTTTGGCGGCGAGAGCAGGCCGATCCAATACTTCCCGGACCTTCTGCGCCAGCTCCTGGGGGGCGAACGGCTTCTGAAGGAGCGTGGCATTAGCCCGCACCCCTCCCTTGGCAAACACCGGATGGTCGGGATACCCGGACATGTAGAGCACCTTCATCTCCGGGCGGGCCAAGCAGAGCTTCTCCGCCACCTCCGGTCCGCTCATTTGGGGCATGACGACATCTGTCAGCAGCAGGTGGATCGGACCGAGATGCTTGGCCCCGGTCAAGAGGGCCTCGATGCCGTGCCGGGCCAGCAGCACCGAATAGCCGTGCATCCGCAATGTCTCCTGGACGAGGTAGCGGACGGCCGGTTCGTCCTCCACCACCAGCACGGTCTCCTTTCCGCGCACCTCCGACTGCAGCCCGCCGTTTGATTCGGCGACCGAATCCGCCTCCTCCACGCGCGGAAAATAGATTCGGAAGGTCGCCCCTTCGCCCGGCATGCTGTCCACCTCGATATGCCCGCCGGTCTGCTTCACGATGCCGTAGACGGTCGAAAGACCGAGTCCCGTGCCCTTGCCCTTTTCCTTCGTCGTAAAAAAGGGCTCGAAGATATGCGACCGAATCTCGGGGTCCATGCCGCAACCGGTGTCCTGGATGGTCAAAAGCACATAGGCGCCCGGCTCCAGCATGACGGGGGCAAGGCGGTGCCGCTTGTCGATCGTCACATTGGCAGTCGAAACCGTGAGTTTGCCGCCGTCCGGCATGGCATCGTGCGAGTTGACCGCCAGGTTCATGATGACCTGCTCGATCTGCGTCGGATCGGCCTTGATCTTGCCGAGCGAGGGGGCGAGCACCGTGCCGAGTTCGACGAGATCTTCCCCGATCAAGCGGCGCAACATGCCGTCCATGCCGGAGATCACTTCGTTCAGGTCCAGGACCTTGGTGGAGACAAATTGGCGCCGGCTGAAGGCCAGAAGCTGATGCGTGAGTCCCGCGGCCCGGTCTCCCGCCTTCTTCACCTCTTCGACCTCTTTGCGCATGGGATCGTCCGGCTGCAAGCGGCTGATGATGAGTTCGCAATACCCCCGGATGACCGTCAGCAGGTTGTTGAAGTCATGCGCGATGCCTCCCGCCAGCCGGCCCACCGCCTCCATTTTCTGGCTCTGCCGCAACTGCTCTTCCGTCTGCCGGAGCGCCTCCTCGGCCCGCAGCCGCTCGATCAATTGTCCAATGCGGAATCCGAAATCCGCCGCCATCTTCAGCAGTTCCTCGTCCGGCTCGCGCACTTCGACCGCATACAGCTCGATCACGCCGTGGATCTCATTGCCGACCCGGATGGGGAACCCGAAGGCCCCGTGCAGACCGGCCTGGAATGCGGAGGACCGGCGGGGAAAGTTGGGATCTGTCGTGACGTCCGAGATCCAGGCCGGCTTGCCGGCCGCCCAGATGCGCCCGGGCAGGCCGTTGCCGACGGTGAACCCCAGCCGCCACGTCTCCCCGACGAATTCTTCCGCAATACCCGGCGCCGACACACGAATGTCGAAACAGTTGAGCCGTTGATTCGGCTTGTCCAGCATCCACCAGACGCCGACCGACCATCCCAAATGGTCGCAGATGGCCTGGAGGATCCTCGGACAAATGTCCTGGATCGACTTGGCTTCCGCCAGAATCTGCGTGATGGCAAACTGTGCGGCCAGCCGTTGTTCGGTCCGCCGGCGCTCGGTGATGTCGCGCACGAACACGCTGAAGATGTGCGTATGCCCGATCAAGGACGGGGAAACGGTCAGCTCGACCGGAAACTCCCGCCCGTTTTTCCGACAAGCCGTGGTTTCGACCCGCTTGTTCAGAAAGGCGCCCTCGCCCGTCGTGAGAAACCGATGCAACCCTTGCTGATACAACTCCCGATATTGGGGGGGAATGATCGTCTCGGCGAGCTGCCGTCCCATCGCCTCGGCGCGGGTCCAGCCAAACAGCCGGACCGCCTGGGTATTCCACTCCGTGACCAGGCCGTCGGCGTCCATGCTGATCACGGCATCCAACGCCGTATCCACCACGGCCTTGACGCGCTGTTGGCCCTGGAGGAGCGCGGACTCGGCGGCGCGCGCGCACTGGCTCTCATATCGGGCCTGGACACATTCCCGCTGGAGCCGCCGGGCGGACCAGAAGAGCAGGCCGAGCGCCGGCAACCCGACCGCCGCGCTCGCCAGGCCCAGCTTCCAGAGCACGCCATGAATCGGCGTCAAAATGTCGCTGCGGTCTCTCCGCAACAGAATGGACCAGCCATAGCCTTTGAATTCTCCGAACCCCTGGGTCTGCGCATACCCGGTCACGACCGGCACGTGCCGCCGCAGATGCTCCTCCTGCACATAGCCCGGCTTTCCCATCAGGCTCAGGAGCGCCGAAGGGAGTCCCTTCTCCCGAAGATTGATGGGGGCATGGTGGGTCCCCGAATCGATGAACACGTCTCCGGAACGGGACATGAATTGATATTCGAGCGTCCCGGAGAAATCCTCGTTCGCCTCCATCGCCCGAAGCGTGCGGGTCAGCAGGTCTTCCAACATACTGACCCCGATGCGGCCGGTCACCACCCCCAAGAATTCTCCCTTAGGTCCGATAATGGGCGCGGTAAGGGAGCCGGCTTCCTGCCCCTGGATCTCCTGATGAGCCGTCACCTCTCCGACGTGAATCCGTTTTTGGTCGCGGCTGATTCGGAACCAATCCGCCTTTCCGTATTCCAACCCGACCGTCTTGGGATCGGTGGCGGCAATGACCCGTCCATGGGCATCGGTCACGCCCAGCCAGGTATAGACCGGGCTGTAGGACCGTCTCATCCACTCAATATAGTCGTTCATATAGGCCCGATCGCCCATTCTGGTGCTGAGGACACGCGCCGTGATGCCGACATCGCCATATCGCTCGAACAACAGACGATCGAGCTTGTCGGTGATCTCGGCGGCGGCCAACGCGAGACTTTCCCCGGCGGTTTCGACCAGCCGTGACTCCACATACCGGAGCCCCAGCGTGACGGTCGTCAAGGCCACCACGGCCAAGGCAATGATCAGAAAGAGGAGCCATCGGTAGGGCTTGGGCGGCGAGGTCTCTGACTGTTTGAGCAGCGGCATTTACGGCTCTTGCACGATGGAGGTTTGGACCAGATGGATCGGATGATAGGCCTGCTTGGATCGCGCCAGGCTCGGCAAGCCGAACGCGTCCATCGTATTGATGAACCGATAGCCCTGTGCAAGCGCCGCGCGAACGCTTTCCCGAAAGACATACTCCGCCAATCCGGGCATGGATCGGTCGGTAATTTCAGCCAGCACGCACCAGACCTCTTTGGCCAAGGCACCGCCGAAGGTATAGGCGCGGATACGGCCATCGATCCACACCACATGGCCGGTTAGACCCAACGGTTCCGCATCCGCCAGCAACCTCATGTGGAAGCGGCGGCTGTCCTCCAGGCAATATCGGGCTGATTCATCTTGGGCCTGGCGCGACTTACAGTCCTGCCATTCTTGGCAGAGGGCCATGCAGTCCGGCGCATCCGTGGATTGATAGGGAGCCATGGTGGCCTGCTGATGGGCACGGCAAAACTGATTGTAGGATGCGCGCTGCGACTTATAGGCGTCGCCCTGGAGGTCGACCAGATCGCTCGCCCGGTAGAGATATTCCGGCTCTTTCGAGACGACTCGATAGCCCCAGGCTTCCAGCTCGGCTTTCCATGAAGCCGGAACCGATTCGATGCGGGTCACCGCGGAGTGGCCATTGCGCCGGTTCATCCAGGAGAAGAGCGTCGCGATCAGGGTCCTGTTCGGACCGGAGCCTGCTCCAAGCGGCGGCGCCGGCATGAAGATGCCATCGGGGGATTCGGCAAACAAACAGAGGGAGCCGTCCACCTCCGCCCAGCAATAGTTCAGCAACTCACGCCAGAGGTAATGGTTCGCGAACAGCCACGCCGAGGGCAGAACCTCCGGCGGAAGGCGGGTCGCCCGAGCCGCCGTCTCGAAGCGACGGCGATCGGCCAGCTCTAAGGGCTTGATGGGCAGGTCCCGCCGGGAAACGGACAGCCTCGCGGTCAAGGCCGGCAGGGATTGCAGCACGACCACGTCTTCCTGAAACCGGGTCACTAACGACGGGTGCCGCTCGAACATCGCCAGCACCGCTTCCTGCTCGAGGTAGCGGGCCGTCTCGGCCACATGCTCGCGGAACGCGGCCTGTTCCGGAAGGAGGGCCTGGCTGTCGAAGAGAAAGGGACACTTCATGTCCCACCCCAGTAGGATTTCCCGGTGAGCCTGGTCCCACATCACGGCCAAGGGATAGAGCCGGCAATCCAACGGCCGGACCTCATAGATCCGGCAATGGTGCGTCGCCGCGTCGAAGGCCGGACAGACATAGCCCTCGCCGGCCGGATGGGGCTGCACCTCGATCTGGCAGCCGGCGTGATCGCCGAAGGCAGAGGGCGAAAGCCCACGACCGACGGCGGCCCGGATCTCATCGCCGGTGAAATAGGGCCGCAAGAAACTGTCGGCCTCGGGGAAGCGGCAGCAGACCTCGCAGGCGAGACAGACCCGGCTTGGCACATACTGTCCGATCCGTTCGATCTGAATCAGTTCGCCGGCCCGCGGTTCCACGCTGGATGAGGGAGCCATAAGACGCATCCGATGAAGCGGAGGCCAATTGTAGCACCGTTTCCAAGAAGCTCCTAATGTTTCGCGCAACCGCTTGGACCCCGCCCCAAACGCGGGTTTTCTTGACCGCCGGTCCTCCGGCTGAAATACTGCCGTGAGCCACGGTCTTTCCGCAAGCACCGGCATGGACGGGAACCAATCACCTAAGCACCAGTACGATCCAGGTAGCCTGCTCGATTCCCAGCCGACCATCATCTCCGTGATCGCGCCGGCCACGCACCGGGTCGTGTTCCAAAACAAGACCTCCCGGGAGAAGTTCGGCGACCTCTCCGCGCGCACCTGTTACGAAGCCATCGCCAACTGCGCGGCCCCCTGCTCGTTCTGCAGGATGCCGGAAGCTGTCGCCACCGGCGCCCTGACCGCCAGCGAAGTGCCGTTGTCCGACGACCAGCACCTATTGGTTCAATGGGCCAGAGTGGAGACCAGCGACGGGCAGGCGCATGTCGTGGAGACGATCACCGACATCACGGCCCTCAAACGGCAGGAGCGCGAGCACCAACTGCTCATCCGACAATTGAAGCAGACCAACCGCGATCTCGTGGAGGTCAACCAGCAACTGCACGACCGGTCCACGCGCGACGGGCTGACCGGCCTGTACAACCACTCGTATTTCCAATCCCTGCTCTCCTCCTTGATCGCTCAGGCCCAGCGCACCGGTTCGTCCGTCTCGCTCCTCTTTCTCGACCTCGACGACTTTAAGGTGATCAACGACTCGTTCGGCCATGCCACCGGAGATCAGGTCTTGCGCGAGATCGGAGGCCTGCTCGACGGCCAGTACCGGGCCGGCGACGGGAGGCGGGTCCGCCGCGCCAGCGACGTGGCGGCCCGATACGGCGGCGAGGAGTTCGCCTTGATTCTGCCGAACACCGATCTGCCGGGCGCGCTGGTCGTGGCCGAACTGCTGCGCCATCGCGTGACAACCCTGTCTTCCCTGCCCGAACTGGCCCCGTTGGATCGGTCGGCCCACAGGCTGAGCTGGAGCATCGGCGTCGCCGCCTACCCGCTCCATGCGGTGAGCGCCGCCGATCTGCTGGCGGCGGCGGACGCGGCCGTCTACGCGGCGAAAACCGCCGGGAAGAATTGCATCCGTGTCGCCGAGGCGAAGCGGCTCAGCGATCGGACTGGGCGGTAGCCGGCGCGATCGAACGCGGCACACCGGGCGCGTTCTCCTCGCGTGCTGCGCTCCCATCCCCTTGAGTGCCCGCCGGTGCCATGCTACGATGACTTCCAGTCGGCTTATCACTGAGGCAGTCTGATCCGCATGATTCGCCGGGACCTCAGCATCCGAACCCAAGGGGAGACTCCGCGGGAGACCTCGCATTGGCACTCGTGCACCATTGGCCGGAGCAGCCAGCCACGGACGCTGCCTCCCATCGCTGCTCCGCAATTCGCCGCCAACTGATCCGCGCAGGCTTGTGGTCCGTCTCATCCTCGAACGGAGAGGCGACGGGTTTCACCTCGCACTGGAGAGTTGCAACGACGCCGTTTTGGCTGACCCCGGATGACCTGGCGTTTTTCTCCGATCTCGGCGGACGCCTGCTGTCGTTCTACCGAGCCCTCAATCGCCTCTACTTCGAGAGCGTGAGGGGCTCGCAGCCCCCGTGGGTGGCATCCTATCTCGATCAGGGCAAGCCCGAATCCCTGGTGGTCTACAGCAGGATGAATCGGTTCCGCCAAGCTCTACCCGCCGTCATCCGACCGGATGTGCTGCCGACGGATCACGGCATGGTCATCACGGAGCTCGACTCGGTCCCCGGCGGCATCGGCGTGACCGCGGCGCTGACGCGCTTCTATGAGGAGGCGGCGCCGCGCGAATGGAATTGGATCGGCGGCGCGTCCGGCATGATCGGCCGGTTTGGCGACATGCTGCGGCATCAGATCGGCGCACGAACCGGGATCGTGGCCATCGTTGTCTCGGATGAGGCGAAGGAGTACCGTCCGGAAATGGAGTGGGCGGCCGACCGGCTGCGAGCGGGAGGATTGGACACAACCTGCATCCATCCGCGCGACCTTCGGTTTACCGAGGAAGGGTTTCGCGCGCAGATCGGGGCGGAAGAGCGCCCGGTGGCCGCGGTCTACCGCTTCTTTGAATTATTCGACCTGAAGAACATTCCCAAGGTCGAGCTGCTCATGTACGGAGCCAAGAAGGACCTGGTGGAGGTGACGCCTCCGTTCAAGCCGGCCCTGGAGGAAAAATTGGCCTTCGCGCTGTTGCACCATCCCCTGCTGACGCCGTTCTGGGAGCGGGAGTTGGGGGAGGACCTCTATCGATCGCTCCAATCGCTGATGCCCCAGACCTGGGTCCTGGACCCCAGTCCGATCCCGCCGACCGCCGTGATTCCCAATCTCATCCTCGGCGGGCGGCCGCTGGCCGATTGGCGATCGCTGGCCAAGGCAGGGCAAAAGGAACGCCGGTATGTCCTGAAGCCGTCGGGATTTTCCGAACAGGCCTGGGGCAGCCGCGGCGTCTCGGTGGGGCACGACCTCCCGCAGGCAGAGTGGGAAGCGGCGCTCGATCGCGCGATGGCCTCGTTTCCACAGACTCCGCATGTCCTCCAGGTGTTTCACAAGAGTCGGTCCGGCCACGTCACCTATCAGGACTCCGACAGCGGCGAGATCCGATCCATGACGGGGCGGGCTCGCCTGTGTCCCTACTACTTCGTGGTGGAGGGACGGGCCGAGTTGGGCGGAATCCTCGCCACCGTCACCCCGGCGGAGAAAAAAGTCATTCACGGGATGCAGGACGCCGTCATGGTGCCCTGCGCCGTCGCCCCCGTCACGTAAAAGAGGGTTTTCAATGGCTCTGACGCTCTACCACGTCCACTGGTGTCCGGACTGTATCGAGGTTCGGGATAAACTCGACTCTCTGGGACTGCCCTACGAGAGCGTCGTGGTGCCGGATTTCCGACCGATGCGAAAGCAGGTGTTCGAGGTTTCCGGACAGTATTTCGTGCCGGTCCTCAAGGACGGGGAAACCGTGTTGACCGAGACGGATGAGATTGTGGCGTATCTCGATCGGCTGCGCGCGACCACCGGACCATGAAGATCGACCGGCCGCAACCCCGCGCGAGCAGGCGATGCATCTGAGCCAAAGGAGCCGTCGTGGAAGAGTGGAGACGCATTCTCGCTGACAGCCTGGTCAAGCCGAAGCAGCTCGCCGAACGGTTCGGTCTGGATGCCGAGGAACTCGAGGCCGTCGTCGGGCCTTACCCGATGCGCATCACGCCGACGGTGCTGGCCACGATCAAGGAAAAGGGGGACGCGATCTGGAAACAGGTCGTTCCCGATACGGTCGAGCTGGCCGACGCGGAGGCGGAGGATGATCCGCTCGAAGAGGACCTGATGAGTCCGGTGCCGCATCTGGTCCACCGGTATCCGGACCGGGTGCTCCTGATGGTGACCAACCAGTGCCCGATCTACTGCCGCTTCTGCACGCGCAAGCGGCTCGTGGGCAAACCCGGGTTCCTCAAGAAAGGCGAGTTGGATCGGGCCATCGCCTACCTGCGGGACCATACGGAAGTCCGGGACGTCATCCTCTCAGGCGGCGATCCGCTGCTGCTGCCGGACCATCTGCTCGAGCGCATCCTGAAAGCGCTGCGGACGATTCCGCATCTGGAGCTGATCCGGATCGGTTCGCGCGTGCCCGGCACCTTGCCGGAACGGATCACGCCCAGGCTCTGCGAGATGCTTAAGAAGTATCATCCGTTTTACATGAACCTCCATTTCAACCATCCTGACGAGCTGACCCCCGAAGTCAAGCGGGCCTGCGGCCTGTTGGCCGACGCGGGGATTCCCCTGGGCGCCCAGACGGTGCTGCTCAAGGGCGTGAACGACGATCCCGAGGTCATGAAACGGCTGATGCACCAGTTGCTTCTGGCCCGCGTGAAGCCCTATTACCTCTATCAGGCCGACCTGACCAAAGGCACCAATCACTTCAGGACCACCGTGGAAACCGGCATGCAGATCATCAAGGCGCTCCAAGGCCATACAAGCGGCATGGCGGTCCCCCACTTCGTCATCGACGCGCCGGGCGGAGGCGGCAAGATTCCCGTGCTCCCGTCCGACTATCTGGTGCACATGGATGAGGACGGGGTCGTCCTGCAAAACTACGAGCAGAAGACCTTCCACTACCCGCAACCTTCCGCCAACGGGAAGCGAGAACTGCCGATGGTGGGCGCCTATGCCGCATCCTCCTCCACGCGGGACGGCTACGCCTCTTGCGGAGACAGCCATACCGGCAAACTCGACGGTTTTGCCGCCTGGGGAAACAGTTGCGGGGGGGATTACGACGACCTGTGACGACCAGAGCTCGCCAGTCCGGCATTCTCCCCTATCAGCAGATCAGGCAGCTCATGGCGAGGGGCGCCATCACCGCCGCCCTGCCGATCGAAGATCGGCAGGTCCAGCCGGCGAGTCTGGACCTCCGCTTGGGCGCCAAGGCCTACCGCCTGCTGGCCAGCTTCCTTCCCGAGCAGACGGAGATCACCAGCCGCCTGAACGTGCTGGATTTCTACCAGTCCGACCTCGTGATGTACGAGATGGACCTCACGGAGGGGGCGATCCTGGAGAAGGGGCACGTGTATCTCGTGCCCTTGCTGGAGCGGCTTAACCTGCCTCCCACGCTGCGGGCCAGAGCCAACCCCAAGAGCACGACCGGCCGCCTTGATATTTTCACCAGGGTCGTCACCGACCTGAATACCGGCTACGATGAAATCCGCGCCGGCTATCGCGGCCCGCTATACCTCGAAGTCGTGCCGCGCTCGTTCACGATCAAGGTCAAGACCGGCCAATCCCTCAATCAGATCCGCTTTGTGCAAGGCCGGGTCACGATGTCCGACGCACAACTGCTGCAGCAACATCGAGCAGACCCGCTGGTCTACCACAACCTCGCCTCCGCCACGCCGCTCGGCCCTCGCGAGCTGCGGCTGGACCGTGGCCTGTTTCTGCGCATCGACTTAAAGGGCGTGGAGCGGGACGATCAGCCGATCATCGGCTATCGGGCCAAGAAGAACAGCCACGTGATCGACCTTTCCAAAGTCGGCCACTATCGCGCCGTGGATTTTTGGGAGCCGATCAAGCGCCGGAAGGAAGGCAGCCTGTTGCTGGAGCCGGAGGAGTTCTACATCCTGGCCTCGAAGGAACGGGTCCGGGTTCCCCCCGGTTATGCGGCGGAGATGGTCGCCTATGAGGCCGCCTGCGGTGAGCTGCGGACGCATTATGCCGGGTTCTTCGACCCGGGATTCGGCTACGGCGGCAAGGGCGAGGTGCTCGGCACGCAAGTGGTGCTGGAAGTCCGGCCGCACGACGTGCCCTTCCTGATCCACGATGGACAAACCTTCTTCAAGGTTGTATATGACAGGATGCTCAACGCCCCCAGTCACGTCTACGGCATGGCCCTGGGCTCTTCCTATCAGCGCCAAACCCTGACCCTGAGCAAACATTTTAAGGTCTAACGATTTCGATGACGGACGATTCACCGCCGGACGGCGGACGCCAGACATCCGGCCCCAAGAAACCGCGGCGCGTGCCCGAGCACCAGAACGTGATCGGGCTGATGATCGGGACGGCCCTGATGTTCCTCGGCTTCTTGACCGTGCTGCTCTCCATCAGCGGCGGGTTCGAAATCGACGTCAAGCCGATCCTGCTCTATTTCGGCGGGCTCGCGATTTGGGCCAACGCCACCGTCGAAAACGTCACCGTGCGCTATCTGGTCATGGGCGGCGCAATCACCGCCGGCCTGGCCTTCTTCCACTTCGGCGAGGTGCTGTTCTGGCACAAGCAGGTCATCTTCTGGGGGACCGTCATCCTCGTCTCCTATTTCATGTTCAAGACGAGCACCCCAGGGGAATAGATAATAGCCCTGGATCGCTAGAGACCACGGATAAAAGCAGGCTCCAGCAGGATGTTCAAAAAGACCGTCCAGCGCGGCCGCAGCAAGCAAAGAAACGAGGCATACTCTTTTCGGTATGTCGAGTTTCTGAGCGTCGCGAGAACAAAGCTGGCGGGCTTTTTCAACGTCCTGCCGAACACAACATGACCATCACCGTGGTCATGCCCGTGCTGAATGAAGCGCAGGCCCTGGCCGTCACCCTTCCCCACACCCTCTCGCTCGGCTTTGACGAATTGATCCTCGTAGACGGCGGCAGCACCGACGGCACCATCGAACGGGCGCAAGCGGCTGTCGCAACCCGTTCGCCCCATCACGGTCCATGCTCCCTGACGATCATCGAGGCGCTCGCCGGCCGCGCCGGCCAACTGAACGCCGGCGCCGCGGCGGCGCAGGGTAAGGTGCTGTTGTTTCTCCACGCAGACACGCTCCTGCCGAGCGACGCCCGGCGCGAGATCACAAAGGCCCTCGCCGATCCCTCAGTCGTGGCGGGACGGTTCGACGTCCGCTTCGACCGCGACACGTTGCTGAGCCGCACCATCGCCCGGATGATGAACCTGCGCTCGCGCTGGACCGGCATGATGACCGGCGATCAGGCGCTGTTCCTCCGAAGCGAGACATTCCGCTCCCTCGGAGGGTTCGCCGCGATCCCGCTCATGGAAGACCTCGAGCTCAGCCGCCGGCTGAAACACATGGGGAAGGTGGCATCCCTTCGCGCCCAAGTCGTGACCTCCTATCGCCGCTGGGCCCATTGCGGTCCGATCCGGACTATTGTAAGGATGTGGGGCCTCCGGCTGTTGTATTGGCTGGGCGTGAGTCCGCACCGGCTGGCCCGTTACTACCGGCCCGTTCGCTGAACGGCATCATCCATGACGCTACCGCCGCGCACAGGATCGAGCGGATCATCTCGTCATACCACCTCATCGCGCCGCGCGGAGGCCGCGTTGGTTCTCTTCGCCAAAGCTCCCATCGCAGGCCAGGTCAAGACGAGGCTCTGCCCGCCGCTCACCCCCGATGAGGCGGCCAGTCTTCACGGCAGCTTCGTGCTCGACAGTTTGGAGCGGAGCAAGGCGGCGATCCAGCAGCAGAAGCTGTCTCTCGATCGCATCCTGGCCTGCGCGCCCTCGGCCGCTCATGCGTTCTTCAAAATTCTCGGCGAGCGCCATGGAGTCCGGCTGATCGATCAGGTGGGAGACGATCTCGGAGCCAGAATGGACCAGGCCGCGTCAACCCTGTTTGCCGAGGGCTATCGCCGCCTGCTGATCGTCGGCACGGACCTCCCGTCGCTCCCACTCTCGACCTATCGGGACGCGCTCGCACAACTGGACCGCCATCCGGTCGTGCTGGGCCCGGCCCTGGACGGAGGCTATTATCTGTTGGGGCTCACGCAGCCGGCGCCCGAATTATTTGATCGGATCCCCTGGTCCACCGCTGAGGCGCTGAAGGCCACGCTGGCCCGCGCCGAAGCGGCCGGGCTCTCGGTGGGGCAGCTCCAATCTTGGCGGGACGCTGATACGATCGAGGATCTCCGATTCATCATTCAGGAAGCGAAACAAGACGAGCGACGGCCTAAACCGCAACGGCAGTTCTCCGCGCGGACCGCCGGCGCGTTGCAATTGATCGGCCAACGGTTACAGGCCCGCGCACAATAAGTCACGGAGGAGTTTCCATGTCAGCAAAAGTCGCCGCCATCCCGGGAGGAGCCAAGGGCATCGGAAGGGACATCGCGCTGGAACTGGCTTCGCAGGGCTGGCAGGTGGCCATCTGTTATCGCAACAGCGAACAAGCGGCGAAGGCCACCTGCGACGAGATCGTCAAGCGCGGCGGCCAGGCCTTTTTGCTCCAAGCCGATGTGGCGCAGGTCGAGGCGGCGCGGAGGTTCGTGCAGGAGGTGGAGCAGCGCTGGGGCAGGATCGATGCGTTGATCCACTGCGCCGGTCCCTATCACCGGATCAAGCTGTTCGACGAGACGCCGCAGGGCTGGAATGACATGTTCGCCGGCAACCTCCATTCCCTGTTCTATGTGGCGCAGGCAGCCGTGCCAGGCATGATCCAGCGCAAAAGCGGGCGGATCGTCACGTTCAGCATGGCCAACGCCGACCAGATGGTGTCGCAGCCGGACGTGACGGCCCACTATATCGCCAAGGCCGGGGTCCTGATCCTCACCCGTACGCTCGCCAAGCTGCTGGCGCCGCACGGGATCACCGTCAACGCCGTCTCGCCGGGCTTCATCGACTCCGGCAGCGCCCCGCCGGAGGAACTGGCCGGCATGACCAAACGGATTCCCGCCGGCTACATCGGCCAGGTCGGCGACATCACAGCCGCCGTGCGCTACCTCCTCTCGGACGAAGCCCGGTACGTCAACGGTGCGAATCTGCAGATCAGCGGGGCCTGGGGAATATAAGGGGGGCAGGGCGCAGCAGGTCTGTCTCTTCACTCGCAGACCGCGCACCCACACGACCATCATAATTTCTGGTGAAGGGCGGTGCCGGGGGACCTGTTGCTCACCTATTGCAACGGGTCGGGATGCGCGCAGTTGAGACAGGCCTGCGCACCCTGCTGGGAAGGCTGATGAAAGAAAATGCCGGTCGCGGAGCGTCAAGAAGGGGGTAGCGAGGCAGTATGGCCTGCCTGCTCGCAGAGGCCGCACCTCGGAAGGTGCTCCCTCCACGCGCGCAGATGAACAAAGTCCGAACACCCCGCCTGGGAGCGCTGTTCCCCACCACACAGAGCCATAGCCTAGGGCACTTCTGACCGATCCATTCGGCCACGCGGCTACAGTCTCTCTCCTCTACCACATCTCAGCAAATCTGCTAGGGTTTCGGCTATCGCTTGCGTGACAAGTCATCCCGATCCTCCCCTGGCCCATATTCTCGCGCAGAGGATCGTCTCGGCAGGGAATGAATGAAATGGAAAGGAGAGGGTCCCATGCCCCTGGAGATGAACAATCAGATCAGGATGAAGATCCTGAAACTACTCGACGACCGTGGCGGCGCCATCAGCAAGGAGGAATGGAGACACATCGAGGCCGGCAGCATTGAGATCGATCGATACCTTGCCGAACTCATCGTTCAGGGCTGCATCCGGCATGATCAGGAAACCCGAATCTACTCGGTGACCGACACAGGCAGACACGAACTCGCCCGCCTCCAAGCAGCCGGTGACTCCATCGGCAGTTAGCCGAGTAAAGAGACCTCCGATGCATTCGTGCTTCCGTTCGGGTCATTTGGCGAGCCGCCACAAGATGAGCCCCAGCGCCACCAGCACGAGATCCTCGAGCGGGGAATACCAGCGCAACGGCTGGGGAAAGTAGACGCCGTAACAGCCGCAATTGGGCAGGTCGAGCCCACGGGCAAGCGAGATGGCCATCCAGACGGCATAGACGCCGTTCAGCAGCACGGTCGCCAGCGCGGCTCTTGACAAGTGGCGTCCGGACAGGACCCAGAGGCCCAGCACCCATTCGATCGTCGTGATGAAGAGCGCGATCGGCCAGAGCGACCAGTCGGGAAAGGCGCGATAGGAGACGAGCACCTCCACGAACCCGGACAGATCGAGCGACTTCCCCAGCGCCGAGGCAAGGAGAATGCCGCCGAGCACCGCCCGGAGCACCCACTGCAACCCGATCTGCCGAGAATCCCGCTTCGTATCCGTATCAATTCGCGAGAGCGTATGAGGAATCTTCCTCATCGTCGCTGCGTGACTGTGTCACTGACCTCAATGACCTTTTCGCCAGCCCTGAGAAGCCTCTCGGCGGTAGACCAAGCCAGCGAGAGAATAACCTTCAGCCTTGCATTGGATGTGTTCCCGCAGGTGATCCAGAGTATCTGCGGCGGCGAACCCTGTTGCACGACCAGGTCGACCAAGTCACGATCTTTAGCCCACATTATTCATGACGGTTCGTGACGAAACCACCAAGACGCCAAGTGAGACGGGCGCGTGGAGCCCCGAGAGGCCGAAGCGTACTTGAAACAGTACGTTGAGGCCGCGAAGGGCGAGCCCGCCCGTTGGCATGCCGCGAAGCTGCATGCCAACTTGTCGCAGCGGCGTATCGGTGGTTGCAGTAGAAGTGCTCATGAATAATGTGGGTTAGTCAGGACAATCGCCCCCGCATCCCGGGCGGCGTAGAAGATATCGCGATCTTTCGCACTGCGTAGTCCCAGGTTCCTCACCGGTACGGCTTCGACGCCATACGTCGCGCTGAGCCATCGGGCGATAACGGATGAGATTTGCGCGTCGATCCAGATCTTCACGCCGCAAGGATCGGATGGTTGAGCCGGCTACTGGCAAATCGCAGGCAGGCCGAAATATCTTCCGGTTCGAGGGCCGGCAACTCTTCGAGAACCTGCTGTTGGGTGAGTCCTGCGGCCAGCAGATCGAGGACATCGACCACACGAATCCGCATTCCGCGAATGCAGGGTCGCCCCCCACACTGCTCAGGATTCACCGTAATGCGTTCGACGAGTTCGGCCATGTGGTGGACCTTTCTGGATCAATCAGACCGACCGGGAGGCAGTGTACCAGATCAAGCCATCCAGGACCATGGCTGACAAGATTTGGGGCGATGAGACTAAGCCGCCAGTGGAAGGCTACTCAGATCGACGCTCCGTGCCTTAGATTGGGTGCGAGACAGACACTACTGGCTGTTCAGCGATTCGCCACAAGGTGAGCCCCAGCACGAGATCTTCCAGTCGTCCGAAGGTCTGAACCGTCTTGGCCGCGAGCCGCCCGGCAATGGCCGCCCCGATGCTGCATGACCCGCCGGTCACCGGCGCCACCCTCCCTGTAAGTCTTCCCGTCATGGTAAGGCTCCTTCGTGCCGAAAGGACTCTTGGTATCTCTTGACTCACCGGACTGGACGATAGATCCCCACGCCTTTACCAGAAGTGGAAATCGCTACACTACGAACTGGATTTCTCCTGTTCAATAGGACTTAGTTCGAGTTGTTTGAGAGGTATCCCCAGAACGCCTTTGAGAGCTCTGAAGAACCGATCAACCGTGTTGATCATCTCAACAGTCTCTTCGCGGCTAATCCTGTAACGCTGTGGAACGACGCAATCCTTGCTCCGCCAGTCGATTTCACGCGGATGCTTTAGCCCTCTCCGATGCTTGAGTGAGTTGACGGCATTCCGTAAGACTCGTATCTCATTCCAGCCCTCGACATTGCAAAGACTGAAGCCAATGGATGTTTCTATCAGCTTCACGATCTCATCGAATGGTAAGTCAGACACCATTCTCAGCTTCGTCAGTGTCTCTGGGTTTACGTCTAACAGCTCTTGAATGTTCTTTGGACCCTTGTGAACAGTAGAGTTTAGCCACGGACCGTGGGCGAGTCGGTGTAACTCGCCCTCAACAAGCGCAACTAACTCGTAAGCGATCGCGCGTGCCGCAATCTCGATTCGCGCAATCGGATAGTCGACGGCCTGCTCAAAGTCTCCGAGCGATTGGAACTCACCAGCCAGCCTCCGCTCTTCGATTGAGCTGAGTTCACGGTCTGCCTCTACAGAAACACAATTCAGGAAGTTTTTAAGCAACTTCAACTGAATCCCGATAGTCACAAGATTCACTGTTCTTTCTTGCGTCATGTAACGCTAATTCTGCTTCAGGTTACCGGCACAAGCGAATGTGCTGCCAGATTCGCGCACACCAAACACACATATCATCTCCTACCCCTAATCCCGAACTTCGAAAGCCGTAGATGGTAGAACGGCGCCCGGCGCGGTGAGCCTCAAGCGCTTACCGCGCCGCCGTCGTCCCCACCCCATCGAGCCGCTTCGTCTCCCCAATCTCGGATGGAACGGATGCGCGGTGTGATCGCGCCATTGCGGACGCTGCCTATGCGGTAAGAAAGCAACGTATCGCGTGCGACGGCATTGCGGCAGAACGCCGCAGCCTTAGAGGAGCAGGCGAGGAAAGGGCAAACGCATCCGACGGCCGTCTGTCTATTTCGCATGATGGCGCGACCGCACCCGCGCGCCGTTCGTCAGCCGAGACGACACTATTTCTTGAAGCGCGGGATCTGCGAGCACGAGAACACGAGAGGCGCCCATGTCCTCACCCCGAGTCCGATGCCGGACAAAAAAGGAGGGCGTCTGCCGAACTCTCGATTGCGCGCGTCGAACGAGCACATTCCGATCGTGCGCGTTTCGCGAGCAGGAGAGTTTGGCAGGCGCCCTCCTCAAACTGTCTCTGCTGATTCGTTTCTTACTTTCCGAACGCCTTCTTCAGCAGCGGCTCGATCTCGCCCTTCTTCTCCATTGGGTCCAAAATATCCGTATCCCCATAGAACTGTCCGTCGATGAAGACCTTGGGGAGGGTCGGCCAGTTGGTCATCCTGCTGAGGGCTTCGCGCTTCGCGGGATTTTGCAGCACATCGATGACTTCATAGGGGTACCCGTACCTGTCGAAGAATTGCATGGTCTCCCGCGTGAACCCGCACATGGGGAACTGCTTGGTGCCCTTGCCGTACACCAAGATCTTATGGGCTTTGATCTCGCGCTCGATTTCTTCTTGAATGGGGTCTGCCATATCTATCCCTCCATACCAACCTTTGGTTGAATCGGCGGCTCATCGGGCGTAGCCCCTCTATACCAAGCTACGCTTGAACCGCCGGCTATTCATTGTGCTTTCGTAACTGAGCCGGCGGAGAAGCCCCTTGCGCGTGTTTCCATTCCTCTACTTTCATGGATCGCCGCCGGAGAAACACCTCACGTGATTCCCTTCCCAATCTGTTCTGTCCCTCCTATCTCCTCCGGCGTGGCGGCGGTCAATTCCAACGCATGGATGCGGCCGTCCTTGAGCGGCGCATCCAGCGCCTGGTAGACCATCCGGTGCCGATCCAACAGATTCTTTCCCGCAAAATGCCGGGAGACGATCCGCACGATCAGGTGATCCATCGTTCCGGTCTTATCCGTGACCGTCACGGTCGCATCGGGCATCGCCCTGCGGACATAGTCGGTCAAGGTCTGGGTCGTAATCATTTCATTTCATTTCCTTCAACATTCCCGCAGGGTTGCTGCGCTGACCTTACCGTAACCATCCTCGAATCTCAACGGCCCTGCCACCCGTGCCCCTGATAACCATTCCACCGCTCCCATGTTTATTCGATTGGTTTATCCGATTGTCTCGGCACCGTATCGAAGTCGATACACCCTAGAATCCTTTGGACCCCTCCGCGCCGGTCCATTGGTCGCCTCAAATTTGCTATGTGCTTGAGACTTCAATCATTCTCATGAAATGAACCCATTTCCGTCTTGCCGGCTCTATCTTGGTATGAAGCTTGCGGTACTGCCGAGCCGTAGTTCACATCGTATCGGAAAGGGAACGACGATGATGTTCATGACCTACACATTGCCAATGGCCGCCATGTTGATCGGACTCGCGACCTATTGGATGGTTACCAAACTCTGGTGACCCGTTTATTTATCGAACGAGAGACGAGTCGACCCATGTTGAGCTGGTGGTGCATCTCATCTCCGATTGGTGGATTTCAACCATGCGACGGCAGGCTTATCTCAGCGCACTCTATCATTCCCGCGGATTTCAGGCCCGTCGCGCTGAACTGGACTCGGCACTGATGTTGCTCAAGGAACTGGTCTTGAAGCCTCGGGTTTCACGAGCGGGGCATGATGAAGATCAGCGGCAGGATGCCATGAACGTCACTCACACAAGGAGGGGAGCCATGACGGAGAAACGATCGGATGCGTTGTTCGGAGCGTCAACCGGGAATGGTCGCGTGTTAGTCGTGGATGATGAGCCGGATATCAGAAAGGTCGTCCGGATGACCTTGCAAAAGGCCGGCTACGACGTGCTCGAAGCCGAGAACGGCGAGAAGGCCATTGAAATCATCAACACAGGCGAAAACCGCCTGATGCTCGATGTCCTGGTCTGCGACATCCGCATGCCGAAGATCAACGGCGTGGAGGCCATCGCCTACTTCCGGAAGAACTACAAGCGCGTCCCCATCATCGTCCTGACCGGATTCCCGGACACCGAGATGGCCGCGACGTTCCTGCGCGACGGCGGGATCGTGGACTATCTCGTGAAACCGGTAGAAGGCGAGAAGCTCAAAGCCGCCGTGGCTCGCGCGATGGAGCAGCGCGAAGTCGCCTCTTTGTAACGTGGCACTCCCTTGTCGGATTCCCCTCCTGCGAGGAGCACCCCGCTCCTCGCATGGTGTGGGAATGTTCCGGGCTTAACCACGCCGGCCGGTCACAGGGGGTATCATGGGTAGCCCGAACTACGAGCAGATGAAGGTTGCCATCCTCGGCGCGGGAAAGGGCGGCTCGCGGCTCTTGGAAGTGTTGAGTCAGCTCCCGGGGGTGCAGATCTGCGGCGTGGCCGACAAGAACCCGAACGCGCCGGGGCTGCGCCGAGCGCTCGATCTGAACATTCCCGTCAGCCAGCATGTGACGGACTTCATCGGCAACCACGGCATCAACTTGATCATCGATGTCACCGGCGACCCGGCCCTGCCGCGGATCATCGCCCAACACAAATCACCGGGAACGGAAACACTGACCGGGGCCGCCTCCAAGCTGCTCTGGCACCTGATGCAGCACGAGTCGCAGCTCCAGGCCGAGGTGTCGCACACCGACAAGCTGGCGGCCATCGGCTCCTTTGCCGCGGGCATCGCCCACGACATCAATAACCCGCTCTACCTCATCCTGGGGCTCGCGGAAGACCTGATGGAGCAAACCGACCCGGCGGTCGTCCGGCAACATGCCCGGGACATCATCGACGCGGTCAAACGCACCAGCCGCATCTGCTCGGATCTGACGCGCTACGCCCGGCGCGCGGACGACCAGGGAACGGCCCCTGTGGACGTACACGCCAAGCTCGACGAGGCCGTCAAGATCGGGCGCTATGCCCTGCTCTTCCAGGACATCGTCGTGCAGAAAGCCTACGGAGCCGTCCACGCCACCGTCCAGGGCAACCCCGACGACATCCTGCACATGTTCGTCAATCTCATCACCAACGCCATTCAGGCCATGGAAGGCCGGGGCACCTTGACCCTTCGAACGAGCGAGCGCGACGCCTGGCTGGAGATCGGGGTGACCGATACGGGCTGCGGCATTCCCCGCGAGGCGCTGGAGCGGATTTTCGAGCCGTTCTACACCACCAAGGCGCCTGGGAAAGGCACCGGCCTGGGATTGTATAATGTCAACGCCATACTCAAGAAGCTGGAAGGCACGATCGCGGTCGAAAGCGAAGTGGGAACGGGCACGACCTTCCTGCTCCGGCTGCCGATCGCCAAACCCGTCGGCTAGCGCCCCATGACGACTGCCGGCTCGCCGCCTGTTCGCCCCTCCCGATGGGGGTTGAAAGGCAAGCTCATCGTCTCCATGTTGTTGGTGGGCGTGGTTCCGCTGCTCACCGGCCTGCTGCTGGCTTTTTTTCAGGGTTCGCGGGAAATTCGCGAGGTCAGCGGCGAGAGTTTCAAGGCCTTGGCCATCGAAGCGGCCAGAAAACTTGATCTGCTCGTCGGAGAAGAGGTCGCGCGCACGTCCCGGATTGCCGCCGATCCGGTCATCGTGCTCGAAATGGAACGGCAACGGGATGCCCGGCACGACCTGCCCGAAACGGAACGCCAGCGCCGCGCCGCCCAGAAGCGCGAAAAATGGGAAGCCAAAGACCCGGTGACGGTCAAAGCCATCACCGACAATCCGCTCGCGCGCCTGTTGCGGGAGTACTACAGCGGCTCCAGCACCGAACTGGATCAGATGCTCCCGCATGTCGTCCGGGCCGCGACCCAGATGCTCTATATCACCGACCTCGACGGGCACCTGGTCGCGGCCCTCACCGCCAAACCTCCTTATGACAACGGGCACTACGCCTGGTGGAAGGGCGCGTATAACAACGGGGTCGGACAACTCTTCATCCAGGACCTGTATTTCGACGAACGATCCGACACCTATGTGTTCAGCATTTCGCTGCCCATCATGGACAGCCTCCGATATGAAGCCGTGGGCGTGCTCCATCGGGTGATCGACGCGAAAGCCTTCTTTTCCCCCTCCACCCATCCGATCCGGTTCGGCAAGACCGGCCACGTCATGCTCATCGACAGCCGGGGCATCGTGATGAGCTGCCCGATCCTGCCGACCGGCGTGCGCCTTGCCGATCCCGACTTGATCCCGCTGGTCACTCCGCGCGAGCCGGGGTGGGTGCAGGCATCGAGCGACGGGCACGGCGGGACGTCCAAATCGATCATCGGGTTTTCTCCGCTGCCGGAAACCAGCCGGGCGACCAACGGCGCCATCGACGAAGGCGCCTGGCACACCTTCGTCTGGCAATCCTCGGAGGAGCTGTTCGCGCCGATCCAGCATTTGTTCACCTGGATGTCCGTCTTCGGGTCCCTGGCCGTGGTCCTGCTCGCCGCGCTCGGCTCGTTTGCCGCCGGCCGCATCGTCACCCCCGTCCGCAAGCTGCAATCGGCCGCGCGCGCCATCGGCCGCGGCGAGCTGCGGGAGCCGATCGCCGTCAAGACCGGAGACGAACTGGAAGAGCTGGCCGAGGAAATCAACCGCATGAACAGCCAACTCGAACGGGCCTTTGCCGGCCTGACCAGCCAGGTCGAACTCAAGAGCCAGGAGGTCCGCATTCTGGAGCAATCCACCGACCAGATCCTGGACGCCGTCCCCTCGCCGATCTTCATGGTGGATCACCAAGGCGCGGTTCACTACATGAACCGGGCCTCCCGAGAGGCCTTCGACCTCCAGGAGGCCAACCAGGAGTCCGGCAACCTCTACGACCTGCTGCACCTGCCGGCCGGCGCGCGTGACCGATTGAAGCGGGAACTGGCGATCCTCGGCAACGGCCAGGGACGCGAACGCCGGACGCCGGCCACCCGGACCGCCCTGGCGCGAGACCCGCTCGCCCCCGGCGGCGGCGATGATGAGGCGGACCGCCGGGAACTCCAGGTCGGGAACGCCGTGTACCGCTACGAATGGTTTTCATTGCCGGCCAGGCCCGGCGAGGAGGCCCGGCTCGGCCTGGTGTTGAGAAACGCCACCGACGAAAGCCGCCTGCAGGAGCAACTCATCGAGGCGGAGAAGAAAGGCAGCCTGGGCGTGCTGACGGCCGGCATCGGACACGAACTGAACAATCCGCTCTTCGGCATTCTCGGGTTGGGGGAAGCGATTCAACACGAGCCCGACTCGGAGCAGATCAAGCAATATGCCAAGGACATCGTCCAGCATGGCAAGCGGATGGCCGGCATCATCCGCGACTTTGCGGGGGTCACGCGGGCGGACACAGGGGACCGGCGATGCTCGGTCGATCTGGCCCGGCTGCTCGACAGCGCGCTCCGGCTCGTTCAGCAATCCATGGGAGGGTGGGAGATCGAGGTCGAGAAGCGGTACGGGTCGCTCCCGCCGATCAACGCGGTGGGAGAGGAACTGTTGCAAGCCTTCGTCAATGTCATCCTGAACGCCGCCCAGGCCATGAAGGGCAAGGGACGCCTCACAATCACCGCCGAGCAGGGACCGGTGCTCCTCCAAATCACCATCCAGGATTCGGGACCGGGGATTTCGAAATCGCACCTCCTGAAAATTTTTGATCCCTTCTTCACGACCAAGCAACAGGGACAGGGCAGCGGGCTGGGCCTCACGATCGCGCGCCGCCTGCTCATGAAGAACGGCGGCCATATCCGCATGGAAAGCACGCCCGGACAGGGCGCGTCCTGCATCATCACCTTTCCGATCCCGCAGGACGCAGCCCGAACGGAGGGAAAAGGATGACGAAGATCACCACATTCACGCTCTGGGGCTGCCTGGCGCTCTTCGGCATGTTCGCGACGGGCGCGCTGTCGGCCCCTCCCAAGAACAAGGATGAGACGCCTCCGCCCTTGCTCTCTCCCGAGAAGGTCGCCGATTACATCCACGCGATCATCGAGGCGGACCGCAAATTCTACACGGCGCAGGTGGTCAACCGGATGCAGGAACGGGGCATCGTCAAGGCGACCGAGCATTGGGAAAACGAGGGCACGCTCCCCTTGCCGGCCCAGTTCCTGAAACACTCCGGGCAGGTCGTGGCGGAGAACGGCAGCGGCATCCGGTACCGGCTGATCAGCCTCTGGCCCATCAACCAACAGAACAGTCCCGCCACCCCATTTGAACGCAAGGCGCTTGAAACGTTGGCGGACAACCCGGCGGAGCCCTATCGCGGCATCGTCACCAGCGGGAAGAAACGATATTTCCAAGCCATCTATGCCGATCGCGCGGTCTCAGCCGCCTGCGTCAGTTGCCACAACCAACACCCCTTGAGCCCCAAACGGGACTTCAGGATGAGCGACATCATGGGAGGCATTGCCATCACCATCCCGGTGGAGTAAGGCTGCGGCAGGCGGGGATTCGTGAATCGTGATTCGTGAATCGTCAACCCTGAAGGAACTGGAAGCCTCGGACGGAGATGCCTTTCCGGGGCGACTGACGGTTGACGTTTGACGCGTCATTTCAATATCTCGCTACGGCGAATGGACGGCGGGGGCCGTGGGGTGATGATACTCCTCGCGATAGATCTGCAGGGCGGTCAATAGAAGCGCGACCACGATCGGGCCGATGAAAATGCCGATGACTCCATAGACCGAGAGCCCGCCCAGCACGCTGAACATCAGGAGAAACACGGGAATCTGGGCGCCGTGCCCGATCAGCAGCGGGCGAAGCACCTGATCCACCGTTGACACGATGCCGGCTCCCCAAACAAACAGCGCGACGCCTTTCCACACAGGCCCGGCCCAGAGCAGCCACAGGGCGACCGGCACCCAGACCAGGGCGGTGCCGCCGAATGGGATCGGCGCCAGGATCGTCGTCACCGCCATCAGTACAACTGGAACCGGCACGCCGAGCACGGCGTAGGCCAGCCCGGCCAAGAGTCCCTGCACGATCGCCGTCACGACCACTCCCTTGACCACGGCCCGCATGGTCAGGTCCAGCCGGACAAAGATCTTCGACTTGTGCGACGAGTCGAGCGGGATCAGCTCATACAGTTTGGCGACCAGGTCGCGCCCGTCCCTGAAGAAAAAGAACAGGGTGACGATCATGATCAGCGCGTTCGCAAAAAACGCAAAGACATTCTTGACGAACCCGGTCAACCCGCCGACCAGAAATTGACTGAGCGACTTCGCGCTCGATATCAGCATCTCCTCAAGATTGTCCGGGCCGGCCTCCAGGCGATCGTACCAGCCCCGCAGATACTCTCCCCCGAGCGGCAGTTTGGAAAGATGCTCCGGCAGCCGTTCGAGCCCCCCTTCGCTGACCCAGATCCGGATCGCCTTCTCCAGCACCACCGCTTCCCGCACGATCACGCCGCCCATCCAGATCAACGGCAGCACGCCCAACAACATGATACCGATGGTGAGGATGCCGGCCGCCAGGGATTCCCGCCCTCCCAATCGGGCCGTCAAGCGGCTGTACAGGGGATAGAGCAGATGGGCGAGCACGGTCGCCCAGACCATCGCCAGCAGAAAGGGCTGGAACATCAGCGCGAGTTGATACACCAGGAACAGGAGAATCGCGAAAAACGCGAGTCCGAAGATCTGCTGGCGCGTGAGGAGGGAGAGGGTCTTGTCCAAGGCGCCTCGTAGATAGCAGAATGCCGACCGTGTTGTCACGCAAGAGACAGAGTCGGCGCTCGAATCGGCGCCCCGCCGCACAGACCGCGGTCCGGCGTTTTCGCTCCAAAGCAGCCGCGCGCCGCTTCGTGTGGGATCGATTGGCGAAGGAGGGGCTGGCCGCCTTTCCCTTTCCGCCGCAGGGCCGCATTCCGAATTTCGTGGGAGCCAGGGAGGCGGCCGAGCGGCTCTTCGAGATCGAACCCTGGAAGAGCGCCAAGCGGATCAAGGTCAACCCCGATGCGCCACAACGGCCCGTGCGGGAACTGGCGCTCCGCCTCGGCATTACCGTCTTCATCCCCACGCCCCGGTTGCGCGGCGGATTCAAAAAACTCGACCCGGCCAGGATTCCGGCGGAGCGCATCAGGGAAGCAGCCGGCCTGTCGAGCGGAGCGGCCTGGGCGGAAGACGTAGCCCTCGAAAATCTCCCGCATATGGACGCCATTGTCTGCGGCTCGGTCGCCGTGACGAAGGGGGGCAAACGTTGCGGCAAGGGGGAAGGGTACAGCGATCTGGAGTATGCCATCCTGCGCGAGTTGGGCCATCCGCCGGTGCCGGTCGGCACAACCGTTCATGATAGCCAGATCGTCGGCGACTTTCCGAGAGACCTCGCCGACCTGCCCCTATCCATGATCGTGACGCCGAGCCGAACTCTGCGCGTGAGAAAGCCGTTCCCTGCTCCGGCGGGCCTTGATTGGACAAGGCTGACCGAGGAGCAGCTCCAAGCCATGCCGCTGCTGAGAAAACTCAAGAAAGGCGGGTGAAAATCAGATCGTCGAAATAGGTGACCGCGTCCGATCTGGTCCAGAGGCCGATGCGGCCGGATTGAAACGTGCGGTCGCAGAGATGCAGCAACTCGCGGCCGTCGTATGAGATCGAAATCTCGCACCCTTCGGCGCGCACGCGCAGCTTGTGCCAGTTCTTGAGAGAAATCGTCTGGCTCCGGCTCTCGACCAATTGTTGCACACCCTTCACCACTCGGTAGAGCCGGACGTTCTGCTCGACCGCGCTGACTCGCAGGAGGTAATAGTTCCGATCATCGGCCGCGCGCCAGATCACGCCGGCGCCCAACTCCGCCTTGCCGCCGACCGGCAGGAACGCCACCTCCATGTCCAGATCGGCCGCGTCGGTGCCGTTGATCAGCAACATCTTGTAGGCATGGTCCGCGCCTTTGGATTGGACCTGAGCCAGCACCTGCATGGAACTCCTCGCCCGTTCGCTGTGAAAGACTTTCCATTCGCCGGCCGGGCGCCCGTCGAAGAGGGTGCCCAGCGTGAACCCGGCCGGCAACCGCCCCGGCACGTCGTCGTCGAAATTCCACTTTTTGGTCGAGCCGCTTGCCCGCTCGTCTTGAGGATCTGTCGGGGGACCGGCCAGGCTGTCTGCCAGGACTGAACCCTGCAACAGGATCAGCGAAAGCCACAAGAGGACACCGGCCCCAACCAGACGGTCCGACAGGAGGCCGAAACGCCGGCTCGCCGCTGAATCAGCGGACGATGATCCACGGTGGTCATAGGCCGAAAATCCGTTTGAACCGATCCCAGAATCCTTCCCCATGCGCTTCACAATACAGGGTTGGCTCGGTCCCTTCAATAAAGACTTCGTTCACGGATTCAGGGCATTGCGACGTGGCCAATTGGCCGGTTTGCGGATCGATCGACCTGGTCACGATACCGGACGGCACAGGAAAATCCGGCGAATCGGCCGGCAGCATGTCCTTCATGAAGTCCACCCAGATCGGAAGCGCGGCCTGAGACCCGCTGAGCTTCAGCTCGCGCCCGTCGTCAAACCCGACCCAGACGCCGACCACCAATTCCGGCGTGTAGCCGATGAACCAGGCGTCCCGAAACCCGTCCGTGGTGCCGGTCTTACCGGCCGCCGGATGAATGAGGCCAAGGGACCTGGCCCGCGCGGCTGTGCCCCGCTCGACCACACCCTTGAGCAGCGAGGTCATCAGATAGGCAGCCTGGGGCGAGACGGCTTGGCGGCGGTCCGTCACCGGCTGCCACAGGGGATCGCCCTCCTGCGCGATCACCTGCCGGAACGCCGTCGGCCCCATGACGATCCCGTCATGGGCCAGGGCACCGTAGCTGCCGGTCATTTCCAACAACGACACGGCGGAGCCGCCCAGCGCGAGCGTCAGGTTCTCGTCCAGCGGGCTCCTGATGCCGAGTCCACGCGCCACCTGCGCGATGCGCTTGGCCCCGACCGTTTGAGCCACCCGCACCACCGGCACGTTCAGCGACTGTTCGAGGGCCGTGCGGACCGTGACCTTGCCGCGAAACTGCTTGTCGTAGTTCTGCGGCGACCAGGTTCCCGCGGGCGACTCGAAGGAGACCGGCTCATCGAGCAACAGACTGGCCGCCGTGATCGGCTGGCCGCCGTCCGTTTGCTTGGACTCGAACGCGGCCAGATAGACCAGCGGCTTGAACAGCGAGCCTGGCTGCCGCCTGGCCTGCACCGCGCGGTTGAACTGGCTCATCCGGTAGTCGCGCCCGCCGACCATCGCGACGATTTCTCCGCTGCGGGGATCGAGCACGACCATCGCGCCCTGCAAGGGTTCGCCGTTCTTGGTCAAATGAGCATGGGTCTGTTCCAGCCGCCCAAGCCCGCGCGCAAGGACCTCGGCCGCCGTCCGCTGCAAGATCGGGTCGAGCGTCGTATAGACCCTGGCCCCCGGCGGCAAGGGCTGGCCGCTCAGTTCTTCGATCCGCCCCATGATGTAGTCCACGAAATAGGGCGCGTCGGCCACCATGTCCTGCGGCGGGTGGACCGAAAGCGGGCGGTTCACGGCCTGCGTCCATTCTTCTTCGGAGAGTTTCCCTTCCTCGCGCAACCGGCGGAGCACGATATCCCGCCGCTGCCGGGCGAGGTCCCGGTCCCGTAGCGGCGAGTAGGTGTTGGGGCCCTTGATCAGGCCGGCGATCAGGGCCATCTCGTCGATCGTCAGGTCATGCAGGGTTTTGCTGAAGTAGCTGTTCGCGGCTGCCTCCATGCCGTAGATGCCGACCGACCCGGCCTGCCCCAGATAGATTTCGTTCAGATAGCTCTCCAGAATTTCGTCCTTTCGGTACTTCGCCTCCAAGACCAGCGCCGCCATCGCCTCCTGAACCTTCCGCCCGAACGTGCGCTTCGGACTGTAGAAAAGGTTCTTGGCCAACTGTTGGGTGATCGTGCTGCCGCCCTGGACGACACCACCCTTGAGCAGATTGCGCCAGAGCGCGCGCCCCACCGCAATGGGATCGATCCCCGGATGCCAGTAGAACCGATGATCCTCCACCGCAAGGACCGTCTCGATCAAGCGCGGCGGCATGTCCCGAATCGGAACCCAGGAGCGCACCTGCCGGGATTCGCCTCGCAGCCCGCTGATCAACTGCGGCTCAAGCGCCACGGGGAAGGAGGGCACGTCCTGTGGCATGAGCCTGATGTCCCGGATGCGGGTGTGATCGAGCAACAGACGAACCAAAGTCGGGCTGACGTGCAGGTCCGGCTGCTCGCGCAGAAACACATCCAACGTGTCGGGAGTCAGGCGAAACTCGCCGGGCTGGCGCGGCTCGTGCGCGACCACATGGTACCCGAGTCGCCCAAGCCGCTCGATCACGCGGCCTTCCCGAAGATCTCGATCCACCCGCAGGGGAAAGGCCGCCCCATAAATCAACAGTGGCGGGCGTTCTTCCCCCTTTGGTAAGGTCAAGGTGGTGGCGAGATAGGCGCCGGACAGCACGAGCATCGCGATCACGAGCGCGATCCCGTAGAGACCGGCCTTGAGGCTGCTGGTCACCCAGCGTGCGAGTCGGGGCATCAGGTACCACAAACGACGGTGAGCCTGTCAGAATACGGGAACGACCGGGCAGAAAAAAGAGCGTGCGGCTCTACCGGGCAAACGGCCTGCCATCGTCACGTTCCTCTTGACAGTCCCGAAGAGTGTTTTACATTAACACTCACCATACCAATGGGCGGTCCGGACCCCTAACGAATTGTGCGTCCTCTTAATGTGCGTTCTTTTAATGAAAGGCAGGGATCCCCTGATCAAGGTGAGCAGACTTGGCACACCCGATGACTTCCATGATCCTTCGAGCCACCGGCTTGCTGGCGATTGGCGCCTTCATCGGCGCCGGCTGTACTGAATCCCCGCCCCCTTCCAACGCCACTCCTCAATCGGAGACGGTCTCGGCCCAGGACGCGCAGGCCGGGCCGATTCCCGTGTCGGTGGCCACCACGGGAGCCGCGACCTTGCCGGCCAACGAAACCTTCATCAACATCGCCAAAGCGGCCCGCGCCTCCGTCGTGAATATTTCATCCTCCCGCAAGGTCAAGCAGGAGGGACAGCCGTTCGGCAGCCCGTTCGACGATCCGTTCTTCCGCCGGTTCTTCGGGGACGAGTTCGAAAAACGCTTCAAGGCCCCGAGGGAACGGGAGCGCCAAGAGCAGGGGCTCGGGTCCGGCGTGATCGTGAGCACAGACGGCTACATCGTCACGAACAACCATGTCGTCGAACAGGCCGACGAGATCAAGGTGTTGCTGGGCGACAAGCGCAGCTTCAAAGGCAAGGTCATCGGCACCGACCCCAAGACCGATCTGGCGGTGATCAAGATCGACGCGACCGACCTGCCGACATTGAAGTGGGCCGATTCGGCCCAATTGCAGGTCGGGGAATTGGTCCTGGCGGTCGGCAATCCCTTTGGACTCAA
Source organism: Nitrospira tepida (assembly GCF_947241125.1). NCBI lineage: Bacteria > Pseudomonadati > Nitrospirota > Nitrospiria > Nitrospirales > Nitrospiraceae > Nitrospira > Nitrospira tepida. Next base: position 3,801,029 of record NZ_OX365700.1, read on the forward strand.
TCAAACCGTGACGATGGGCATCATCAGCGCGGTCGGCCGGGCCAACATGGGCATCGTCGATTATGAGGACTTCATCCAGACCGACGCCGCGATCAATCCCGGCAATTCTGGCGGCGCCTTGGTGAACCTCAAGGGCGAATTGATCGGCATCAACACGGCGATCTTTTCGCGGAGCGGCGGCTACATGGGGATCGGCTTCGCCATTCCCAGCAACATGGTCCGGAACGTGATGAACAGCCTCGTCAAACATGGAAAGGTCGTGCGCGGCTGGCTCGGCGTGTCCATCCAGGAGCTGACGCCGGATCTGGCCAAGGAGTTCGGCGTTGCCGACGCACAAGGAGCCCTGGTCGCCGACGTGCTCGACGACAGTCCCGCCGCCAAGGCCAAGTTGCAGCGCGGCGACGTCATCATCGCCTTCAACGGGGTACCGGTGAAGGACCCGTCGCACCTGCGCAGCATGGTGGCGGAAACCTCGCCGGACACGACCAGCACGGTCACGGTCCTGCGTGACAAGGACAAGAAAGACTTCAAGGTGACCATCACGGAGCTGCCCAAGGACCTGGCCAAGGCCTCCAAAGAAGGGCCGGAAAGCTCCAAGGGCGAGCATGCGCTGGCGGGGATCACGGTGGAGGAGAATAAGGACCGGTCGGGAAAGAGCCGCCATCGCGGCGGCGTCGTGGTCACGGACGTGGAGCCGGACAGCGCCGCCGAGCGGGCCGGGGTCCGGCCGGGCGACGTGATCCTGGAGATCAACAGAAAGACGGTACGAACGGTCGCGGATTTTGATAAACTCACCGGCCAGCTCAGCGCCAAGACGCCGGTGCTGCTCTTGATCAATCGAGGGAACGCCACCATCTTCCTGTCGATCGCGCCATAGGCAGCGCGATCGACAGGAGGCGGAGCGGGGAATTCCACCAGAGAGGACATGCAACGTTATGCTTGAACTGTTCGCGTACGCATTCATGGGCGGCACCCTTTTGGTGTGCGCCATCGTCATCTTTTCATTCCTCAAGGCGATCGAATAGGTCGCGCTTCATTCCTCCGGCGGCGCCCGCAGCCAGAATTGCATTGCAGGATGGTCAAAAAGGTCGTCCAGCGAGGCCGCAGCAAGCAAAAGGGTGAGGCGTACTCTTCTCCGGTACGTCGAACCTTTGAGCGATGCGAGAACAAAGCTGGCGGACTTTTTCACCGTCCTGCCGCGGGCATGACGGGCCCGGGTCACCGATAATGCCGCTCGCCGCCCACAAGTCCCACAACGCGGCTCCATGGGCGATGGTCATCTTGTCGCTGTCGGTCCTCGCCGGACCGGCCATGGCAGGCCCCAGTCCGGCGGGCGGTGAACAAGACAGACGGGCTCCGGAAGAAGCAGCCGGCGCCGAGCAGATCTTCCACGCGCGCGATCTCAAAGGGGCGTCGGATGTGGGGTTGGAAGGCTGCGCGGCCAACTCGGGGGAATACACCCTCTGGGTCTATGCCACCGCCGCCACCTGCGGCGTGCCGCGCGAACAGGCCGAGCAAGTCGTTCTGGTGCGCCAGCCCCTCCCGGGCGTGGCGCCCCTCCGGGCCAGAGTTACGATTTCCGGCGGGTCCTACCACCTCTGGGTATTCGGGTCCGGCGATCCCGGCCACCCCTGGCTCCACATCTGTGGGAAGACCTGCGTGATCGGGGAACTGCCGGCCAAGCCCGGATGGGTGTCGTTCGGCCCGATCGAAGTCCGGGATCTTCAGATGATCTTCATCCGGACCAAAGAGGTGCCCTATGGGCACACCCTCCGCCTCCATGCGATGGTGTTGTCCACGAGATCGGACCAACCTGACTGGCTCCCCTGACCGCGGTTCGTCGCACCGACCTGCACAGCGACCCCGCCGGAACTATTCCCGCTCGAAGAGATCGTGCAAGACTTTCCGAGCCGCCGCTACGAGTTGTTCTCGATCCTCCTGATGCCGCAGCAACAGCTCGCGCAGCCGGTGGGCCTCGGCATCATCAGGCTTCAAGCGGATCGCCCGGTCAAGCGCAGCCTGGGCTTCCACGCCATGGCCTTGCACCATGTGCAGCAGCCCAAGATCGACAAAGGCCTCCGCATCCTCCGGTTTGATACGCGCCGCCGCCTCCATGGCCTGTGCGGCCTCAGGCCAGCGGCCGACCCCCATCAGCGCCCGTCCCAGCCAGTAGTGGGCCTCCCCGTCATCCCGATGGAGACGGACCGCCGCTTCCAACGCCTCCGCCGCTCCGGCATAGTTATGGTAGTCTAGGAGCACCTGCCCGAGTCCTCGATAGGCTTCGCCAAATTCCGGATCGAGCCCGATGGCGGCGCGGTACTCCTCCGCCGCCCCGTTCATGTCGCCGCGGTGGGACAATTCTTCGGCCAGCCGATACCGAGTCTGGGCGTCGGTTCCGCTGAACGCAGGGGATGCACGAAGCCGCTCGCGGGCTCGGCGAAACTCCGCTTCGAGGTCGGCCTCCGTTGGACCTTCGGCGACCGCCGGCGTTGCCGTAGAAGCCTCGGCAACAGGCACGCCGAGGAACAGGAAGGCCAGGGACAAGAGGGCGGCGAGAGAAAGACCCAATACAACCTGCCGTTAGGTAATTGGGATGCGGGATTTGTTCTGCGCCAGCCACCGGTCAAACGTCAGCAGCGACGGATTCAAGGATCGCGAGAACTCCAGGCTGCGAGCGCCGCAAAACACGTCATTGAAATCGTGCATGAACTGGAACATGTTGCCGATGTCGGCGGCGGCGGGGAACCCGAAAGACCGGTAGACGTCAAACGGCACCGACTGATGTGTCACGTCCCTTCCCAAAGCCCGGCTCAATGAGGCGGCCATTTGGGCGCCGGTGAGGTGCTCGCCGGCAATGCCGACGGTCTTGCCGATGAACTCCCGGCCCTTCCGAAACAGACCCAAGGCGCATTTGCCGATATCCTCGGCCGCGATGCCGGGCAGTTTTCTGTCCCCCATCGGCAGCGTGAACACCAGCTTCCCGTCCGGTCCCTTCTTCGGTCCCATCCCGAAATAAATCAGGTTGTCCCAATAGAACGAGGTCAGCAAGAACGTGGTCGGAACCCCGAGCTTGGTGAATTCCGCATCGGCCTCGCCCTTGGCGTCGAAGTGCGGCACCTTGTACTTCTCCATCAGCGTCGGCATCCGGTTGTCGCTCAACGGCACCCACCGGCGCGTGTCCTCCAAGGTGGACCAGATCACGTGTTGGAGGCCCGCCTGTTTCGCCGCCTTCGCCATGCCGGCCGCCTCGGCATATTCCTTCTCCGGCGACATGTGAGCCCAGAAGAAGGTCACGCAAAAGGCCCCGTAGGCGCCTCGGAAGGCTCGTTGGATGCTGTCCGGATCATGGACATCGGCTTGAACGACCTCGGCGCCCATGCGAGCCAATTCCTTGGCCTTGTCCCCGTTCACGTCGCGCGTGAGGGCGCGGGCTGTGAAGCCGCTGTTCGGCTCGCTCATGATCGCGCGGACCAATCCGCCGCCCTGCGCCCCGGTCGCCCCGACGACCGCAATGATGTTCTTTTCAGCCATGTTCATTCCTTTCCGTGATGCTCGCGATGACCGCGGGTCAATGCGCTCCTTGTGCGACACAGCCTACGCCTCGACTCAAGCGGGCGATGAGTGGTGATTGTGCCATGCAGGCGAACCGGCTGCCAAGTCGGACACGTCCGCTTTCACCTTCCGACCATGTCGCGGCTCGGCAGAGATCAGGATTTATTTGCGGCGCGTTGGCGAGTCGGTTTCTTGATGATCACAGCCCGCACCTCACAGCGCAACGCGGGAGGCAGGTGGGAGAGTCGAGAGATTCGGCTCACGGTGACCACGACCGGCCCCGGATGACGGGCGAGTTGTTCCAGCAGATCGTTCACCTTTGGGTCGGCATACCGATCCTGCGCATCTGTGACGGCATTCCTCCGCCCGAACAGGGCGTCTGCTTCGTCAAAGAACAGGATCGCGCCCGTGCGAGCCGCCTGATCCAGCAGACGGGCCAGATTTTTCTCCGTCTCGCCGATGTACCGGCTCTCAATGTGAGAGAGATCGACGCGCAAGACCCGCCGGTCCAGTTCGGCCGACAGCAGATCGACGGCCTTACGGCGTTGCAGCTTGGTGGAACCGGCGAGCACGATGACGCCGCCCTCCTTGATCTGCCGAGACCTTGCACCGGCCAGCCGCGGCACGAGCCGCCGGATCATTGCCGGCGTCACTCCCGGAAGGGTTGCGGCCGTTGGCATCGTCGTGGTCGCCATATCGTTCTCCATTTCGCGATGAAACGGCGAGAGGGCGAGTCCCGTCCTGTGCCGTCATCCCCTCGCTTGTTGCCCGCTTACTGCAACCGTGGCGTAGTAGATCGCCCAGGTCTCAGGATCATCCGCAAAGCGGCAGTACCGCTCGAGGTCCGCCTCACTGACGACCCCGGTCGCCAGATACTTCTCCCGCAGTTGCACCGCAGACAGCCTCATGATCGTCGCCATGCCGGACCCGCCGGGCGAGAGGGGCGCCTCATTCTCCACCGCCAGAGATCGGAGCCCCCGACGTTGCAACAGGGACGGGAGCTTCACTCCCAGCATGAAGTCCATCCCGAGCCTCCTGTACATCCGCTCGATCGCCTGATTGACCTTCTCCACAGAGCGCAACGTCTCCTCCGGTCCGGTGATCCCGCGCGACGCTGAAAAGTCCGGCTCCTCGATGACAAGCCAGCCACCCGGTTTGAGGCAGTCCAACATCCGGTCCAGCGCCACTTCGCAGTCCTGCATGTGGATCAATACATATCGGGCATGAACCAGATCAAACGACCGAGGCGGCAGCGCAGCCGTGCGAATATCCTCCTGCAGGATCTCCACGTTCGAGCCATGCTGATCCGCCAGAAACTTGGTCGAGAGGTCCACGGCCACGACCTGTCCCCTCGAACCGACCATCTCGCCCATCCAGTTCATGATCGACCCAGCGCCGGGGCCGACTTCCAGACAGCGCCAGCCCGCGCGCAGGCCCGTCCCCGAGAGGCGCCGCCGGCTGGCCGGATCACAGACCGTTTCGATCACACGAAGGCGCTCCAGTTCCTTCTGATCCTCCGCCCGCTGAAAGACATAGTCCGATCGCGGCTGGCCCCTCATCTTCCCTCCTCCATCCCTCTCCATCCGGACAACAGGCAACGCTGCGCAATCAATGGTATGAAGCCGGGCAGATCTTCAGACACCGGCTTCATGACGGTCGGCGCGAGACGCACGCGCTCGCGACCTGCCGTTCGCTCCAGTCCATCCCGAGCACAGTTCCGGTCTGGCCGACCAGTTCGGCCAGGCGAAAGGGCGGGATGCCATGGCCGGATGCGACATCCAGGATCGTGACGCCCGGAACCAGATCCAACCGGTCCAGCCACACTTCGGTCAAGGGGGGCGGACCAGTCGTCGCGTGGAAGCGCCCCCCGAGACCTGCATTCACGTATTGGCCTGTTCATTGCGGCTTCCCGGTCAAGGGGCCACAGCATACCCTGTCGCCTTCCCCGGAGCCAGTCGAGCGCAGATGATGGCCCGACCCGGAGCAATTGGGACTTCCCTGATGCTGTCTGTGTTATGGCTGTGTCTTCGGTCGGCGCTTCCGGATGGGACCCTTGCCGATCACCGCAACGGACTCGCCTTCTGAAAACACGTCCTCCATTTCGGATTCGCTGCACGTGAGATCATCGACGCGTCGTTTCTGCGGCGCCCCAGCCGATTTTCCAGCAATCTCGGTCTTCTGTCGTTTGGCTGGGTCCTGCACTGATCTCCATCCCTACTCACGGTCCGCCTTCCTGCCGGGTGCGACGCCACCGGTCGTGTCATTATCGAGAGCGGTTCAGAGAATACGACCCGCCGGTCGCCGGCGTTGCGACGGCACGTTGTAGCGTTTCCAGTTGCTGCTGCATGTCCATCAGCGCATGGCCGAGCTGACTCACGGAACAGTGCCGCAGGGCATGGAGGCTCGTTCCGCTCCACAGTCGCACCTTAGGTCGTGACGATGCATGCAGCGTGAGCACGTAGACTTGTTGTACGTTCTTCATGCCTCCTCCATCGCGGGATCGGCCCGCGGTGTGAACCTTGCTGCGACGCGCGACCGGTCGCGCGTCGCAGCCTCCGTCAAACGGACCGAAAGACGGCGAGCACGTCGCTCAATGCCGCAATTTTGTTTTTCACGACAGCCCGCTCGGCTTTCAGGTCATCCAGAGCAGCCGTGTTTCCGGGTCCGCTCGTGAGACAGGCTCTGACGGTCATAGACGGTTTCACGGAACATGGCGGCGACGGTCTGGGTGCGATTGGCCCGCATGGGGCTGGTCACTCTCCAGAACACACGCCCCGGATCGAGCGTCCCCTTGGCCTGTTCCATGGTGACATTCGAGCACAACAGGGTCCCTTTTTTTACCGCCACGTAGCCGCCCTTGTTCACAAACTGAGCGGCGCTGGACAGGGGCAGCCCAATGACGATAGCGAACGCCAGCAGGTGCATCATCATGCGCTTCACCTCTTTGAAAGAACGGGAAGATTTCGATGATGGGGTCGCCCGGCTCCAAGAAGAGCCGGGCTGACGCATCGCGGGCCTGGAGCGATTCAGCGAGAACATGAAGCCTCGCGCGGCGGAAGAACCTGTATCGCTCATCATTGATGAACCGCGGCCCACTCCCTGCCAACAGGGAGATGCCAGGCGGCATACCGCTGCCGGATTCACAGCCTTTGCCGAGCCAAGATGATCGCCACGCTCCAGAGGATCAAGGCCGCTGAGGCGCGATGGGTCAGGGGTTCCGCCCTCTCCCCGGGAGAGAGGACGTAGCCGACAAAAATGAGAACGGTGCACGTGCCTGCCAAAATGAACGCAAAATTCCGCGGCGTGTTGTAGCGGATGAAGAAGAACGGGATGCCGTACAGAAGCCAATAGGGTATCCCCAGCGGCGTCAATAGATCGAGAACAAAGACGGCCGCGATGAACGACACGATCATCACAGTCGTCCCGGCATGTGATTGGGCATCCACCTTCATGCAGCATCCTGCCTCAACATGTCTGCCCTCATCGTTGCCTTCGCCCGGCCGACCTTAATGAGCCGGAAGACGATAGGGCACGAACATCTCATCGACGATCGCCTGGCCTTCTTTTGACAGCACAAATTGAGTAAATGCTTCGGCCGCCGGATGGGCCGTTTTCTTCTGAAGCAACAGCACCGGCCGCCACAGTGGGTCGCCGGGCCGCCATTCACGTCACGCGATGAGGTGTATGGGAAGACGAGGCAGCAACTGGCGTGAGCCTCGCCGCTCCTTGCACCGCCCGCAATCATCTCCAGGTGCGATGGACTTCGCTCACGTGCTCCACCCCGTCCACCTTCTCGATCTCCCATGCGACGTCAGCCGGAATTTCCACGATTTTCAACTCCGCGCAATGGCCGTTGGCCTCCGCGCCGAGCGTTTCGACCACGCGCACCAGCATGTCGTCGTCTCGGGGGATCAGGCGTCCGCACTGGTTGAGGCGCGGCTCTTTCGGGGTGGCCGCGATGGGCCAGTAGGCCCCATGGTCCACTTCCTGAAGCGCCTCCCGTTGTCCTAGCTTCCTCAGCTCTCGAAACGCCCGATGGCTGAGACAAAACCCGCCGTAGCGTCCGTTACCATGGCTCGTGTTGATGACGATCTTTCTCATGCCATTGTTCTCCCTCTCCGCCTCCCGACGGACTCGACGGCCGATGTGGTCACACGTTGTCCTTATGGTCATGGTCGTGATCTACCGCGAAGAATCCAGCAGACGTTTGGCATGCTCAAACGCCGCCGTTTTGGCGGCCCCTTCCGTCTCGTGCTCTCCGGGTGGGTGGTCTGAATACCCACCGATTCCTGTTCCGTGAAATCCCGGAATGGTAAATCGACAGACCCACTTTCCGTTCTTGTTCCGGCTCGGCACGAGGATGATCTTCACTCCATGTGAATAGCAGGTCTCAGCCATGGCTGCCCTGTCACCGAACGTGATGGCGCGGCATACATGAATCGGCCCGCATCAGCCCCGCCTTGGCCTCTTCGTTCTCTCCCCCCCCCTCAAGGAGGGTCGGTCGTATGCAGGCCCCTCATCTGACTTGATCTGATTTGTCCGGAGCCTGGCCTCCATCCGCGAACATCTTATAGTCATGGAGATACGTATAGACCGTCACCGCGACCATCGCCCCGCCAAAGACGACGGCAGCGCCCGATAAGGGATGTGTCATGAACCACTGGAGCATGATCGGTACGTCATTCATGATGATTCTCCCCCGACATCATCCGCTGATTCGGCTCGCCCTCCTGGGCTAACGCGCATTATTCATGAACGCTTCTACTGCAACCGCGTATTCGCTGCTGCGACCGGCCTGCACGCGGTCTTTGCGGCGTGCAGACGGGCGGGCTCGCCGCTCAGACCCTCGACGTACTGTTTCAAGTACGCCTTGTATCTTGGAATTGTGGTACATGAGACATACGGAATGTGACAGATCGATACGCCTCCGGTCCGAAGAGACCGCGGCCGAGCCGGGTCGTCACATTCCCTATTCCATAAGCCCGCACAGTTGCCTGGGCCACCGAGCCCGCATCAAGACAAGGACGGGCTTCACCAAGGAGGAGGCGATGCAGACATCGTCGGTGTGTGTCGGAATTGATATCTCGAAAGCGCAGCTGGACGTCGCCATGCGGCCGGCTGGCACGCCGCTGAGCGTCCCGTATGATGCCCAGGGAATCAGCACGGTGATCGCACGGCTGAGCCAGGTATCGCCGATACGGATTGTCGTGGAAGCCACCGGGGGCTTGGAACGGCCGTTGCTGCGGGCGCTGGTGGACGCCGCCTTGCCCGTGATCGCGGTCAATCCGCGCCAGGTCCGGGACTTTGCCAAAGCGACGGGCCGGTTGGCGAAGACCGATACGCTGGACGCGCAGGTGTTGGCCCGCTTCGCAGAGGTCATCCAACCGGAAGTGCGGGCGCTCCCCGATCCGCAGACCGCGGAACTGGCGGCCCTGTTGGCGCGACGCCGCCAAGTGCTGGCGATGCAGCGGGCCGAGCAGAACCGGTTGGACCGAGCTCCAGCCCGCGTGCGGAAGCGGATTGAAGCCCATCTGCGCTGGTTGCGCACCGAACTGGCCCGGCTCGACGAGGACCTCGATGACATGATTGAAGAGAGCCCCATCTGGCGTGCACGCGAAGATTTGTTGCAGAGCGTGCCCGGCATCGGACCGGTAATGAGTCGCACGGTCTTGGCCGAGCTGCCGGAGTTGGGCTTGCTGAATCGCAAGCAAATTGCGGCCTTGGTGGGCGTCGCGCCCTTCAATCGGGACAGTGGGCGGCTGCGCGGCCGACGCACCATCTGGGGTGGGCGGGCCCCCGTCCGCACCGCGCTGTACATGGCGACCTTGGTGGCGACGCGCTGGAACCCCGTCATCCGGCAGTTCTACCAGCGACTGCGTACCGCCGGCAAAGCATCCAAGGTCGCGCTGGTCGCCGCGATGCGCAAGCTGCTGACCATTCTCAATGCGATGGTACATCATGGGACTCCATGGCAACCGGCCGCTGCACGGAGAGCTTGACATTCAAGACAGTTGCTCGGGTCCTCCCGGCTCCGCGCGCCCGTCTCGCAACGCGACTCCACGGTTTCGTGACGAACCGTCATGAATAATGCGCGCTAAGGCGCTACCGCTTACTCACCAATGCGCGCGATCAACATGACGATTCACAAAGACACGTGTTCAGAACGTGGGCGCGACCTGTGAGACTGTTCTCGACCCCTCGTCCCGGTTGCAGCTCTCTTCTGCCATCATGCGCTGACCGTCGCTGGCATCCTTGGGAATTCTCGCCATGCAGGCCGACAGCGTGTCCTCAACAGCGCCAGAGGCCACCCCGGACGCTTCGCCTGTGGGAGCGGGGGTGATGGTTGGAGCGGAGGTGATCGCCGCCGTCAACGACTGATCCGCCGCCTGTGCAGACGTCCCCGAGATCCCCAGGATCAACACCAGCGGTGCAACGAGGATCGTGGACTTGATGATCGGATGGATTCTCATGGTTGCCGTCCCTCCCTTGCTGTAACGTGACCCGGTTAGGCCGCCTTCTTCATGGCCGGCTTCAGAGCCTCTTCGGCATCTTGTGCGTCGATAGCCAGGATTGAATTCGAAGCCACCAGCGCCCACACCGACCCGATGAGGGTCACAATGAGCCCTCCGGTCGCCAGTGCTCCATCGATGAACGAACCGACATTATTCATTTGACTCTCTCCTTGACCAGGCCTCAGAACCCAACGCTTCGACAGGCCCAAGATCGAAGCGCACTCATCCACAACCTTCTCTCCGGCCGGACCGCGGCATCGGCCCTCCTCCCGCCTCAAGAAAATGCCACAGGCAGACGGGCGCGGTTCGGCGTCGGCTCCAGATGATTTTGACGATGGGCTTCGATGACGGAATCGATGACGTCCCCGCACAGCAAGCACTGCCACCCAGGGATAGACTCGCCGCTTATCGCGTCCCTCATTTCGATGCGCCTTCTTAACCCACCGCAACGTGAACACATTATGCAGATCATTCGGGGCTCCCTCCGCCGACACAAGAAACACGAATGCCGTCAAACCCGGCGGTCACATCGACTTGGTCAAACACAGACCAATTGCGCTTCAGAAGAACCTGACCGCGAGCGGCGGAGACTGAGGAATCAGACGCGCAGGAGAGATCGGGACGCGCGAGGGATAGGACAGTCAGCGAGGCTCAAGACAACTCATAGGTTCACCCTACAGGGCGCCATCTGTGGAGTCAATGCACATCGTGAGCGAAGCTTTCGTAAGGCCATGATTCTATGCGGGTATATATTTTTTCATGCCAGGACTGTCAAAAACCCCAAAGATTGTCTCTGGCCCATCGCGGCGAATCAGGGCAACGCGGTACATGTTGGGTGAAAAAGCTCCGAGAGCCTCTTCTCTACGGGACCGAGCAAGGCACTCTTGCCGCCCCGATCCCTCGCTGCACTCAATTCCCTACATGAATCTGTTTCGATACAGAGTTTATCTGTTTGGATACACGCCACTGGTCCATCACCCGTTGGAGTGAGACACCTCGATTCCTAACCGCTCAAAAACCTGAATATGATTCCATTCGGACAGGGCGTCACTCTGCCTTCGGATCGTGGCACCGTGATTGCTCTTTTACGTGAAGCTGTTGCGCTCGGGACGGGAGCGTGGCGGCCCGCACAGGGTTGTTTAGCCCAAATCATCTCGCCATCACTATCATTCGCCCATTGATCAATCAACCACTAAAGGAGGCGACACTATGAGTCCGGATCCCACCAGAATGGAAAGCAGCAGCTCGATCGCAGAGGACTTGGAATTGGATGATCTCGCTCGACTGGCTCTGTCCGAGGTCCACGAAAGGGAGGAGCAGACGGAGACGGCGGAGTACGACGCGACAGCGGACACGGCCGCGAAGGCCAAACCGGCCATCACCGCCGCCCCGATCGCGCCACCCCTGCCCGTCACTCCGATCAAGATACTTCGCCGGCGGGTGAGCGGCCGGTATCGGAGCAGCGGCACGGGGTTCCAATTGGAACTCCGCATGGATGTGGACGGGTCTCGGCCGACCAACCGGTTCAGCGGCGACTTTTTCAGCACCAGCGGGTCAACCTCCGCCTATTTCGGCTCCTTTATCGTGGCTGCCCCAACGATCTCTGTGACGGCAACGCAGGCGACCATCGAGGGCATCGGCCAGTTCACCTGGTCCACCGCCTATCAGAAGGTGAAGGTGACGATCCCGCGGACGCTGATCTTTTCGCCGCCCGGCAGCGCGACGGTACAGTTTGCAACTCCGTCCGGCACGGCCGGGGCGAGCTATCTCTGCCCGTTCGTCTCCGCCTATTTCCGCACCGTGCAATGGGAGCAGGATTGCGTGCAGGGCACGGTCCCGTTCGTGTCGTACAACACCGGGTCGCTTCCGCAACCAGCCACCAGTCCGGTCCGGGACCTCGGCGTGGCCAAGGCCTACGCGGAGGCCGGCATCGAGATGCAAACCGCCGGCATGGCAAACATCGTGAACAGCTCCGAAGCCGGCCCGAACGCCAAGTGGAGCGATTCGGAATTACACGCCGCGATGGTGAATAACTTCAGCCTCTGGGCGAACATCCCGCAATGGAAGGTCTATCTGCTGGTCGCCACCGCTCATGAAGGCGGGTATCGCGGCATCATGTTCGACTACGCCGATGCCTTCCAGCGGCAAGGCTGCGCCGTCTTCTACGACGCGATCAAGGGCACCGACGCGGCGACCCAGCGCGCCCAGCTCCGCACCTACGTGCATGAGCTGGGCCATTGCTTCAACCTGCTCCATTCATGGCAGAAGAATCTGGCGAACCCACCGGCGCCGCTCGGCCCCAACGGCGGCCTGGGCGATCTGTCGTGGATGAACTATGCCTGGCAATATCAGCCGCCCCCGCCGGCCCCCGGCGGAGAAGCGGCCTATTGGGCGAACTTCCCGTTCCAATTTACCGACAACGAGATCGCCCATCTCCGGCACGCGTTCTACCGCAATATCATCTTGGGCGGAAACGCCTTCGCGACGGGAGCCGCCGAAATCGACCCCATGCTGTTCGCGGACGCCGTCGAGGATTATTCTGGTCTACAGCTCGAACTGCGCGCGAGATCGGCCTTTGCCTTTGGCGAACCGGTGGTCGTAGAGATCAAGCTCTCCACCACGGACACGAGAGGACGACACGTGCATACGTTCCTCCACCCGAACACGACCATGGTCCAGATCGCCATCCGGCAACCCTCGGGCCGAACCCTGCTCTATCGCCCGATGATCGAGCACTGCGTCGACGAGGAGCGGACGACGAAGCTCGATCCCGACCAACCGGCCGTCTACGAGAGCGCCTACATCGGATACGGGAAGGATGGATTCTATTTCGAGCAGCCCGGCGCCTATCAGCTCCGCGCCATCTATGTCGCGCCGGACGGATCGCGCGTCGTGTCCCCGACGTTGACGATTCGGGTCCGCTCGCCCCATTCGGCGGCCGACGAAGAAGTGGCTGAGTTGTTGATGGGTGACGAACAGGGCAAACTGCTCTACCTGCTCGGGTCGGACTCCGACGCGCTGAAGCGGGGCAACGAAGCGTTCGATGAGCTGCTGGCCAAGCACGGCAAGCATCCGCTCGCCGTCTATGCGAACCTGGTCAAGGGCATCAACGCCGGACGCGACTACAAACGGCTGGCGGCCGACAGGCCGGATAAAACGGTCTCGGTACGCAAAGCGGAAGCGGGAGAAAGCATCCAGCAATTGTCGTCCGTCGCCGAAGCATCGGCCGGCGAGCGGGGCGTGGACAACATCACGCTGAACATGGTCATCCGCCGCATCGCGCGCGCCCAGAAGAAGGCGGGCGATCTCGACAGGGCGGAAGCCACCCTCGACCGGATGGTCGAGACGTTCAAGAGAAAGCAGCTCAAGCCGCAGGTGTTGCGACGGATCACGGCTCAGGCGGAGGCTGAAAAGGCTTCGTTGGGGTTGGGAGGCCATTCCGGCGAGAGCAACAACAACGGCCGTCGGGCGAGGCGGAAACATTGACGTCCATGACGGCGCCGTGATGAGATCGCGGTGACAGGCAGGCTGAAGCAGGCGTTGGCCAACGCCTGCTTCAGCCTTTGCCCGGCAAAGGTGGTCCTGCTCGTTCTATGGCCATTGTGACGCTGACATTGCACGGTCCGGATCGGCCGCTGACGCTTGGATCGCCGGTGCCGATCAGGATCGAGGTGAAGAACGTCTCATCCGGCAGCGTCTGGATGGTCGGGGTCCTGGACGGATCGGAAACCGGCACCCGCTATCCGCATTATCTTCCGGAAATCAAACTCGGCGGGCGAGCCATCGCGAATCCGCCGGTCCCGGAAGACCCATTGGTAAGCCCTCTGCGTCTGGCGGACTTTCACCTGCTCCAACCGGGAGCCGGATTCGATCCGACGACAAAAGCCGGAGCGTCCTACCTTCCAGTCAGCACCTTCGCCAATTTCCGCCCATCCCTGCCGGGTCGCTATGAATTCCAGCTTGTACTCTCAACCGAGAGCAGAAGCCCGGATCAGTGGTTGGGAAAGTTCGGACAGGATGTTGAACGGGCCGCGGTGCTGGACCGGCTGGGATTGATCCCCAAATTCACCGTCACCTCGAATCTGCTTGTGGTCGAGGTGCGGGGATAACGGCTGGCAGGGATTCTCTGCTTTACCTCTCGTCTCTTCCTTGCAACGTCACCCGTGCTGGTGCCATTGAGGCCATCGAGCAACTTTTATCTACGAGGCTTCCTCCAAGCTCGTTCGTTGTCTTTCCCTTGGAGAGCAGTCTGGTAGGATCCTCACCGCGCGCATCCCACGAAGGCTTTCTGAGGCCGCGCCTCGTGCGACCACGGCTATCAATGCTCCTTCCAAGCTTGCTCGTTGTCTATTTCCCAGGACGGGCACCCGCGCTGGTCCCCCTGCGGCCGTCGAGTGAGGCCCTTCCGAGGGCGCGCGCTCCGGGAGCACAGGACCAGTACGGGTGCCCGTCCTCCCCTCATGTCTCCATCATCTCCAGCCTCGCATCAAACTCATGCCCACAGGCGGTGCAACGGATGCAGTCCGACTCGACCGTAAACTCATCGGACCTGATGCCCATCCCGCCGCAATCCGGACAGCGGGCCAGGTGGACCCTGCGATCATCCACCGTCTCATATTGGACGCCGCGGAGGCAGTAGATCAGCTTCCCGTCCAGCAACCACGGCCGGCCTGCGTTATCGACGACGGGCAACACGAGGTAGTGATGGTTCACGTAGTCTTCGATCTCGCGCTGGCTCGTGAACCCGTCACGAATCAGCTTCCCTCCCACCGCCTCATACAGCGCGTGCCCTTTCACGATCGCCTTGGTCGGACCCATATCCCACCTCCCAATCTTGAATAAGGTCTTGAATAGGCCGTTGAACAGTGAGCGCGATGCGTTTCGAACGAGAGACGCGGATCGCCCACGAGCGGAGCGAAACCTGCTCCATAGACGATCCTGGTTCGACACAGAGTATTCGCAGGGGTTGGATGCGACAATCGAGAGAGACTACAGGTATGCAGAGGAGCGGTCCGGGTCATGGCCACCCACCTCCTGCCATCCCACACGCGAGGTGGCCGAATCTTACCCCTGCCGTATCAGAGAGGCAAGATGCCGTTCATGGAGCCGGTTGGTCGAGCGCGTGATGACGAGGTGACGACTGGACGAGGTATCGAGTAAGCCAACGGATACGTTAATCGGAGAGGCGAAATCGGATGATGGTGTAGATGGCGGCCAAGCCGTCCTTCCAGGTGATCTTCTTGCCCTCTTGATACGTGCGGCCCCGATAGCTGACGGGCACTTCATAGATCCGGTATCCTCGCTTGGCCACCTTCATCGTAAACTCCGGCTCAAAGCCGAACCGGTCGGACCTGAGCGGCAGATCCTTCAGGACTTCCCGCCTGAACACTTTGTAACAGACCTCCATGTCGGACAGGTTCAAGTTACTGAGCACGTTGGAGAGCAGCGTCAACAGCTTATTGCCGATGTAATGCCAGAAGAACAGCACCCGGTGAGGCCCGCCAAGAAACCGCGACCCATACACCACATCGGCATGGCCCTCTTGAATGGGCCGCAAGAGGATCGGGTAGTCCGCGGGATCGTACTCCAAGTCCGCATCCTGGATGATCACCACATCGCCGCCGACGGCTTCAAAGCCGGTGCGCAGCGCGGCGCCCTTGCCTCGATTGCGCTCATGGAACAGCACCCGGACATCGGGATGCCGCTTCATGACTTCCAGTTGCGCCCGCGTGCCGTCCGTAGACCCGTCATCGACGATGATGATCTCCTTTTCAAACGGGGCCTTCCGCACGCGCGAGACAATCTCGGTGATCGTGGCGAGCTCGTTATACACAGGAATGACAATCGAGAGCTTCATCGCACCCTTCCCTTGGCCCCGAGGTTTTCCTCCGCACGCGGGCTCGAACAGCGACGAGCCTCCGCCTTCAGCGGCGGTTTCGACAGGGAGCTTGTAAAAAAAGGCTAGGACGGGGACAGAAATGTGTCAAGGAACATCACGAACCGGGATGTCGCGAGACGCCGTCCCCACCGGCTCAGAACATGACAGCACGCCGCCAATGGCATGATGACGTGACCATCAGGGTAGCCGGTGACGAGTCTGTCAGTCTGATCAGGGCTTAAGTTTCTTGATGTCTTATCGCAAGACCCGACTCCGTCCGGCACTTCACGGAAGCGGGCCGAACCGCGCCTTGCGCCAGACAATGCGACGAGACGCGACTACGCGGCCTTGAGGATCGCCCTGCGAACAGACTGAGGAACGGTGATGGGATGGAAGAAGTCTTTGGGATAGAGATAATCCTCACCGGACTCATCGATCACACGAACTTGCCCATGCTTGAGAGCGCTGGGATCCGGCAAAGAGATGTAGATTTTTCGCTTTTCGAGCGACGTGACATAGCCCTTGTTCTCGACACAAATCACAAACCGCGCGGTAGAGAGTTTAGGAATCCTCATCGGGAAACTCCTCACAACAATCGCTTGATCTTATATTCTTTGCGACCTATGCGTGTGGCCTCATACCAGTGGATCTCAGCCTCATGAACTGACCCATCTGAAAGCCGAACCTTGGCAATGCCCTTTCGCTTGCGCCAACGCCCCTTCCCATAGATCTTTCGGAGCCGTGCGACCTCTCGAATCCCTGTCCCAACTGCAAATGTCTCAATCTGAGTGATCGACCCAAGGATTTCAAAATACACTCACTAATGCTCCCAAAGTCTATGGAATGCAGTCAATGGGAAAAGCGAGGGCCTTGTCAAAAACGCTGCGCACCCTACAAGGAGGCAGGGAAACCACACCTGTTCTTCATGCGGACCCCAGCCCACATTATTCATGAGCGCTTCTACTGCAACCACCGACACGCCGCTGCGACAAGCCAGCATGCGCCTCTGGGGTATGCTGGCGGGCAGGCTCGCCCCTCACGGCCTCAACGTACTGTTTCAAGTACGCCTCCGCCTCAAGGGGCTCCGCGTGGGGGTACCCATTGCTCTTCTCCATGCAATGGGTCCAACGCTTGGCGTCTCAGTGGTTTCGTGACGAACCGTCATGAATAATGTGGGCTAGAACCCATCGCGCGGGCACGTCGGCCGAAAAGCCGTGACGGGGCTGTCAGCGCACCGCCGCTGATGTTCGGTACTGGCAATGGACCCTAGGCGGAGGCGTGACTACGGACTGCGGAACGGTGATCAGAAATCCTCGATTTGGATCCACGGGACACGGGCAAAGTGCTTGTGATCGTAGGTAAGGATCTGCGTGAGCCCCCGCTCTCTCATTTCGAAGGCGGTGTACGCATCGACAAAGTCGATGCTTGCATGCACATAGAGATCAAGCGCCAGAAGAATAAGCGGCATGTCGGGACATTCCAGGTTGGGTGTATTCAGAATTTTCTCGACCTTCGCTGCGATATCTGGTTTGGCGACCTTGTAAAAAGACTCCAGGGTCCAGATGATTTCGGCGATGACGAGCAGGCTCGTCGCCAACCGAACCTTGCCGCGCAGGGCGTCTCGAAACAGTGTCTCGGCGCGTTTGGCTTTGCCCGGGTCGTCGTTGGTTAAGAAACGGAGAAACACATTGGTATCGACGAACAGGTTAACCATGTCCGGCCACCCTCTTGGCCACAGTGTGCTTCACCGCCTGACGAATCTTGTCAAAATCTTCAGGATGCATCGATGGCTGAACCGACCCTTTAAGATCGAGGATGGTGCCCTTGATGACCTTCAAGACGACTTCCTCACCACGCACCACAAAGAACACCTTCTCCCCTTCTTTGACCCCCAGACGATCCCGAATGACCTTGGGGATTGTGACTTGTCCCTTTCGGGTCATGGTTGATTCAAGCATTCCTACCTCCTTGCCTTTTGTAGTACATGTTAATTCTAGTACTACATTTCACCCACGTCAATGCGACGAACAGCAGGCCCTCCTCGACGCCACACACCCCTTGGTGGTCAAAATCGCGCATGAAGGTTGCTTACCGAAGGCGGACTTCAAGACCCAGGTTCGCGGCCCCAGAGGAAAAGTAGCCGTCACGGGCGTGTCATCTTATCCAGGGAGGTATGGGAGGGGACCATAGTCATGTATCATCGCAAGACCCGACCCTGCCAGTGCGCTCGTTCTGATCGTGCGGCCTCTGCGAGCACAGAGACCATGCCAGCCGCTCCGCACCACCCCAGGAACTACCAATGCTCCCTCCAAGCTTGCTCGTTGTCACTCTCACCTATAAGAGCGGCCTTATTCCGTGAGTCTATGATTGCCGCATCTGTTGATCTGGCAGCTATTTCGTAAAAGGGGCAGCCAGGCTGTCCTTTACTGCGCGCATGGAGCGACCACTGTTTCATCGTGGGGGCTCTGCGAGCAAGAAGGATGGCCTGGCTGCCCCTTCTATTCATCCCAGACCGCCCTTACTCCCTCTCCCTCCCATGCATCCTCATGAACAGCTCCCAATCGAAGGGCTTGGGGGCGAGCGCGTGCAGCGGGATGGCTTCGACCGCGGCCTGGTCCCGGTAGGCCAGCATGCAGCCCACGACATCTGCGGGCCGTTCAACCAGCCGGCGGATTGTTTCATAGGCCAGGTGCTGCGCGATGGCCTTGTCCTCCGGCGTCGGCGGCGCGCCGCGCAACGTGTGGCCGAGGATCGTGGCCTTCGTGGCGGGCGTGAGCGGATAGTGCCCGTCGTGCGGGCGCACCTGCGGCCAGCCCGCGACCTCCCGCGCCACAAACTCGGGCAGGCCGTGCACCCCGCCCTCCGGATGGTGGCGATGCGGCGTCCGTTCGGCGACGAGAAACAGATGGCTCTTGTTCGGTACGCCCAACGACCGTTTCAGGGTGCCGAGAATCACCTCGTCGATGTAGGCGTCCGGATCGGGATGTTCGTTCACCAGCACCCCTTCCGCCCGGGCCTGATAGGCACAGGCCAGGGCCAGATGGCCGGACCCGGCTCCCATCACCTCCACGAAGAACACGCTCCCCATCGCCGAGCTGGTCGCCTTCAACGATTCGATCGACTGGTCGGCCAATCGGATGGCCGAATGAAAGCCCAGCGACGTGGTCCCGGCCAGATTGTTGTCGATCGTCCCGGGAATCCCGACCACCTGGACCCCGAAGGTCTCATAGATGGCGCGCGCCCCGCGCAGGCTGCCGTCGCCGCCGAGCACGACCAGGGCGCCGTCCCGTAGGAACGGCTCCAGATGCCGCACCGCCGCCCGTTGCACCTGTTCGTCCTTGAAATCTTCGAACCGGCTGCTGCCGATCGGGCTGCTCGGCCTGCTGCCCAGCATGCGCGTGTCCTGTTCGGAGACCTTCTCGATCCAATTGTTCGCCAGGCCGAGAAAGCCGTGCCGCACGAAGTACACTTCCAATCCGAACCGGTTTCCAGTCACCCGCAATTCCTTCAGCGCCGCCCCGGCCCCGGCAAAGTCTCCGCCCGACACCAGCGCCACGATCCGCCTCACCTGCTGCGGCTTCAACATGACGCGATCCCGCCTGGTGCGTTCCACCGACATCCAGGCTTCCCGCTCCGCCCGCTCGCGCTGCGACAGGCCCACCGCGGTTGAATAGCCCGAGATCTGGCGGTTCTCATAGGTCAGCAACACGACGTTGTCCTGGCCTTCTTTATATTCGCCGAACTCGGTGAAGGCCTCCGCGAACGGACGAGGGTCCAGAAAGATCATCAGCGCCCGCAAGGTCGAGCTGTGGGTGTAGAGGCAGGCCACGGTGCCGCGATGCGCCTCCGCCAGCCGATGAATGCCATCGACCACGCTCACATAGGTATCGAAAAAGGAGTTGCCGCCCGGATAGCAGTAGAGCGGATGTTTGAGCAGGGTCTTGGCGACCTTCGCGTCGACGCCGAACGCCTGCGCCGCCGCCTCGGCCTCCGCCGCCTTCTCGATGCCGGTCACCCAGCCGAAGTCCTGCGACTCCAAGGCATCGGCCGTCATGGGAGCGGCCGACTCTCCTCGTCCCGCCGCCAGCGCCGCGGACACCCGCTGATACAATTGCGTCGTGTTCGGGCTGCGGCTCACCAGGTGCACGAACGATTGCGGGTCCAGATAGTTGTGGACATGCAAATAATCGAGCTGCTGCCCGACCACCCCGAGAATCTTTGCCAAGGCCGTTCCGACCGCCTCCGCCTTGGCGATGCCCCGTTCCTGATCCAGCACGTTCGCCAGCCGGCAGCCGACCCGATGGGTCTTGCTTTCGACCTGCGAGATGCCGTGCCGCATCGCAAACAGCAGCGTGCGCTCGGTCAGGTCGCGGGGCAGGAGCCAGAAGCGGTCGTCTCCCAAGTCGAGGACGATCCGCCCCTCTGCCAGTTGCGGGGTGAGCTGCGCGCGGGGCACGATCGCGACGGGACGCCGGATCGGCGGCTTCTGCACCCGTCCGATGGCGGCCCGATAGAGGGACACGAGCCGCCCCTCCGCCACCAGCCTGTTCCAGGCGGCATAGAAGACGAGGGCATCGCCGCCGCAAGGACCGTCGATCAGTTCCTGTCTGGCTGCACGATAGGCGCCGGCATCGGCAAACCCGGCCGCAGCCCGCTCGACAACAGACAGGATACCAGCCTGCGCGGCCGTGGCCTGCCTGACACGATCAGCGGAAGGCGCGATCGGCCCCGGCAGCACCGCCTCGCCGATACGCGGCAAGCGGCTCAGCGCCTCCCCGTAAGCCAGCAACGATTCCACCGTGACGAATTGGAGATGGTCGGTCTTGGACATCTTCGCTCCGTTAAAACCGTGAGGCAGTCAGTCTGATATCCGCCCGCTCCCAAGCCTTGCGAAAGTCCGCTTCGACCGCCGCGGCTTCCTTAGTTTTCTGTTGGGCCTCCAGGCTCTGCTTTAACCCGAACAGGGCCCAGCCATTGTGCGGGTGCTGCGTGAGATCGAGACGATAGACCCGCTCCGCCTCGGCAGGTCGCTTGGCCTGCAACAGGACGGCGCCCAGGGAATGGCGCACCGGAATGTGCCACAGGGGCGGCTCGTAGTAGCGCAGCGCATCCTCCAGCTTCGCAGCTCCGTTCAGGATCGTAACGGCCTCGTCGTCGTGGCCCTGACGCGCGGCAATCTCGCCCGCCAGCACCCGTTCCGCGATCCGGGCCAGATCCACCACAGGGGTCACGCCAAGGGTCCGGTCCTCCGGCAACGAACCGGCGAGATCGAGCAAGGCCCTGTGCTCCTGCTGCGCCTCGTCGAACCGCTTGGTCGCCGCGAAGGCCATCCCGCGCGCGTAATGCCAGATCGCCGTCGTATAGCTGAGCTCGGCCGGCGGCTTGGGCAGCGAAAGAATCTCCTCCCACTGGCCGAACCGCACCAGCGAGAACAGCAGCGAGGGCGTGAACTCTTCCAGCGCCGGCACTTGCTTCGCTGCCTCCCAGGGCACCAATTCACGGAGATTGCGTGCGGCCTTGATCGCCTCCTGGCTGCGCCCCTCCATCGTCAAGGCCGACCAGAGGAAGTGCACGTTGTGGGGATAGTAGCCCATCGGATAGATGCCGGTGAGCTGGCGATGCGCCAGATAGTCATGATCAATGGCCGTCGCGTGGATGTTCTGCTCCGCCGCCTCCTTGTACATGCCCAACCGCAAATAGATGTGTCCCGGCATATGGACCAGGTGGCCGGCGCCCGGCATCAGATCCGGCAAGCGCCTGGCGCAGGGCAGCGCCCGCTCGGGCTTCGGCGAGGCCTCGACCGCGTGGATGTAATAATGACAGGCCCCGGGATGGTCGGGGTTCAACGTCAGCGCCCGTTCCAGCGTCGAGACGATCTCGTTGGCGCGGCCCTTGGGTTGTCCCTCCGGCGTCCAATAATCCCAAGGCTGAAGATCCATCATAGCCTCGGCATAGAGGGTCGCGGCATCGGCATCATCGCGGTACTGGGCCGCCACCTTTCCCATCACCTCGGCATAGGCATGATCCAACGTTTCCCGCTTCGCATTGGGATCGACGGCATAGCGCAAAGCCAGCGCCTCGATGTAGGCCCGCTCTTGTGCACTTGCGCCTTCGGCACGGGAACGGGCCTGCTGAATCGCCTCATAGGCCCGTTTCTCCGCTTCGCGCTCCATCGGCATGTTGATGTTCGGGCCGAGCGCCAAGGCGATCCCCCAATGGGGCATCGCCGCCTTGGGATCGAGCTTCGCCGCCTCGTTAAACGAATTGACGGCCTCCTCATGGTTGAAGGCAAAGACCAATCGTAACCCTTGATCGAAGTATTGTTGTGCTTTGGGCGACGAGGTGGTGATGGGATGGTGGAGCTTGCCGAGGTTGTCGAACAGCGGTGTGCCGCCCTCTCCGCCGACCTGCGCACGACCTTGATGGTGCTTCTGATCGGCCGACACAACGGCGGCTGCAAGCACCCAGAACAGGATGAGCCCGAAGAGCCAGCCCCGCATCACGCCGCTATATGGTCTCATCATCATGATTCCTCCAATCACCCATGGGCCGACGCCAGACCGTTCACGGCGCGACCCACGACAAGCTGTTGGATGCTTCCGGATCGAAGGAAGCCGGCCAACGGAAGAGAGATTGCTTCCGTCCGACATCGGAGAGGACCGCGCTTCCTGTTTGGGACGGTAGTTTCCTAGCACAGGCTCGCGCGAGGCACAAGAGCGCGCGGCCGGCCGGTCCATCCGGCCGGCCACGCATAAGAGCGAAGGGTTCTACTCGACCGAAAAATCCAGCATCATGCCCTTGGTGAAATGGGGGGCGCCGGTCTGCGGATCTTCGAAGAAACAGAGCAACCCATACCGGCCGGCTTCGAAATCCTCTATGAAATAGCCCCGGCCTCCCTTTTCGATCCCCACGATGCCGCCGACGGGCAGCCCGGGGGGCGGACCGGATGCGCCTGGCTCGAACGAAGCAGCCCAATCCTTCGCGGTGGCGCCGGGGGCCAGCTTCACCACCACGACCTCATGCGGTTGCGCGCCCTTGTTGGTGACCTGGACCATATGGTGTCCGGCCCTGACCGGCTGCGAGAGGGAGAAGCTGAAATCGGATTGGGTAATGGTCAGGTCGGCCTTCGGCTCGGCGAACGCTGCGGATTTGGCCGGCATGACGGTCACGGGCTTCTGCATGCCCAGAGCCAGGTGCGGAACGCCCTGCCCATTCGGGATCAAACAGAGCAAGACGTACTCGCCGGCGTCGAGCCGCATGATGGCTTCGGCTTGGCCTCCCGGCACCACCGCGTTGGGGCCGCCGACAAAGGTCGCCCAGGCCGGCGGGTGAGCCGGGTTTTCCATCATCGCGGCAGCAAAGTCCGCCGCCGTTTTCCCTTGAGCCAACCTCACGAGCTGCACGTGGTGCGGCCCTTTCCCCTGGTTGACCACACGCACCGCCGTCATGCCGGCCGGAATCCGATCCGGCCCCTTGAATCCATAATCATGGGCGGTGAAAATGACGGGCCCTGCGCCGGCCTGCTCGGCGGCCGCCTGATGAACCGGCATCACCGTCGTCCCGACGGCCAGGGCCGCGGCAAGTAGAATGTTCGATACCTTGATCGTGCGAGGATTTCGACTCTTCATGGAAGCGCTCCTTTCTGTCTGTCGGTGGCGAACCGGGTTCCGGTTCGAGGCTGTTGTCTCTGACGCGGCGGGACTCTACCACGGAACGCGAGCGGCGCTTCCCTAAAACTATGCTAAGCTGTCGCTACTTTTTCCCTAACGGCGATCAGGCTGGCTCGACCGACGATGATTCCCCAACTTCTGCGTGATCTGTTGGAGACCGGCGTCTCGGTCATGGTCGGCACCCGCGATCACGCCCTCATGCCCGAATGCACGAGGGCATGGGGCATCAAGGTGGAGCCGGATGCCGCGTCCGTCACCGTCTTCCTGACTGAAACAATCTCGCGGAGAACGCTCGCCAACCTCCGGGAGAACGGCCGCATCGCGATCACCTGCACCAGACCCAGCGACCACACCGCCTGCCAACTGAAGGGCACTGTCCGGCTTATTCGTCCGGCCGACCCGCGTGACGAGACACCACGCAGCCGATGGAAGCGCGAGTTTTTCAGCGAACTCGTGGCCGTCGGCGTCCCGGCCGAGCTCTGCGAGGCCCTGATCACCGACCCGGTGCTCGCCGTCGAAGTCGATGTGCAGGAGTCATTCGGCCAGACGCCGGGGCCCGGCGCGGGAGACAGGGCGTAATCGATGGGGGCCGATACGCCGTCGCTTGAATCCTTGTGGCCCTGTTTTCAGGGCATGATCCCCGCCGCGATCAGCACCTGTTCGCGCGACGGCATTCCGAACATCAGTTTCGTCAGCCAGGTCTACTATGTCGATGCGTCCCACGTGGCCATCTCGTTTCAGTTTTTCAACAAGACCCACCGTAACATTTCCGAGCACCCCTACGCCTGCATCATGTTCATGGATCCCCGCACGTTGCAGGCCTACCGGATGCGCCTCCATTACGAGCGGTCCGAATCCTCCGGACCGCTGTTCGAGTCCATGTCGCTCCAGCTTCAAGCCATCGCCTCGCACGTGGGCATGTCGGAGGTCTTTCGCCTGCGTGCCGCCGACGTCTACCGCGTGCTGGAGATCGAGCGGGTGGCAGGCTTTACCAGGCTGCCCGAGCCGCCTCCTTCCGAGCGCGCCGATCCGTTGTTCGTCAGCCACGAGCTGGCGGCCCTTCGCGTCATCGTCGAACGGATCAATCGCGCCGAACTGCTGGGAGACCTGTTGGACGGCACGCTTCAGTTGCTCGATGAGTTCTTCGGCTTCCGCCATGCGCTGATTCTGATCGCCGAGGACAAGACCCGGAAGCTGCTCACGATCGCGAGCCGCGGCTATCCGGCCAACGGGGTGGGGTCGGAGATCGGCTACGGAGAAGGACTGATCGGCACTGTCGCCCTCGCGAAGCGGGGCCTCAGGCTCGCGGGCCTGGACCACAGCCTCCGTTATGCGCGAGCCGCCCGTGATCGGGCGGACAGGCTCGCCGGGTTGGACCAGATAAGCCGGGAAATCCCGCTGCCAGGATTGCAGGCGGCCTGCAGCCAACTTGCGGTCCCGCTCCAGGCCCGCGGCCGGCTCGTGGGGGTGCTGGCGGTGGAAAGCCGGGACCCGGGGGCGTTTCAGGCAAAGGAAGAAACGTTGCTCGCGATCATCGGCGGGCAGTTGGCGGCCGGCATCGACCAACTCGGACGGGAGAGCGAAGAGGCTGCTCCCTTGGAGCCGGGACGACCGGGGCGCGCACAGGCATCTCCGACTGCCACAAGAATTCGGTCGTTCTGCTTCTTCCGGGAGGATGATTGTGTTTTCGTGGACGGTGAATACCTGATCCGGAACGTCCCGGGCCGCATTCTGTGGCGGATTTTGCGCCAATACCAGGACGAAGGCCGGACGGAGTTCACGAATCGGGCGCTGCGCATGGATGGGTGGCTGGGCCTGCCGGAATTGAAGGACAACCTCGAAAGCCGGCTGATTCTGCTGCGCAAACGTTTGGAGCAGAAGTGCCCCGACATCCGGCTTGTCCCGCGGGGACGAGGCCGATTTGCGCTCGAAACGGACGTGGCGATCGCCTTGTCGGAACGATCGAATTGACAGCGTTCATTCCCGCCGAGGGTTGGGCTCTGCCGAACGACGGCTGTTCGACAGTCGAGGCAAGGTGAGGGGGATAAACCATTTCGGCCTCAGGCGGCCGAAGTCCCTGCGGCGATGGGAACGCAGCGATCGGTTGGAATCGAGCACGACCGGGCCGTCAGGCCCGCGGTGGAACACGACCCAATGCCAGAAGGCCAGCCCCTTCGCGCGGTGCCACTTGATCGCTAGTAGCGCAACGCCCGGCAACGCCTCCCAGGATCGAAACGGCGCTTCGTTCTTGGCCAAGTGAATGTGGTACTGGGCCAGTAACCGGCGAACATGAGACTGGTCCGACCAGAGGAGCGGATCTGAGGCGCTGATGCCAAGTCGGAGCGCCGCCCTCCTGGCTTCTTGATAGGTGACGCCGGCCAACGTGGCCACGGCCGCGATCCCACAGCCCGTCCGTTCTTCCTGCGCCACCGGCTTCATACCGAGCCGAACCCTACGGCGACGGGCGTCACGGTTTCAAGAGCGTCCACTTTTCTTACGTCTGACGATTGACGTTTGACGGTTGACGATCCGCGGTGTCGGAACAGAAGTTCCTGGAAAGCAGCAGGAGCGGAGGCGGCGGAACGGGATTACAGCTTGCCGGCAGGATGGTCTCTGACGAACTTTCTGATGCGGTCTTGAACGGCGGGTCGGATCGAAAAAAATTCGACTCCGAACGTGTCCCCAGAAACCCAGCGCACGATGGCGCCGTCGATCCTGATCGGCCAGGGATGGTCGGTCAGGAACAACGAGAGCTTCAGTTCCATCCCCACCTCGACCGGACTGCTCGACTCGGCCCGACAGCCACCCGCGGAGAGATCGAGCACCCGCGCCTCGGCCTCGAAGTCGTTCGCTCCGAAGAGGAACAGGCGGCATTCGATCGGCACGCGGCGGCCACGACGCTCTTTGGGTTCCGCTTTCGAGGCGGGAACGGGATTCCGATTCACCGGCTGGTTCATCACGGCCACCCTGGTCGCGGATGAGAAACGTATGTCGGCACCAGTCTATCGGAAGTGAGGTTCCCTCGATATTCATTTCGTTGTTTCAACCAGCCTTCCCGCTTGACGATTGACGCCTGACGGACGACGGCCGGCGATGCCCTAGCCGGTTGCGGGAAAACTGCTTTCGATCCCTCAAATTGCCACAGATAGGCGGGGTCTGAGACGACAGTTATACGCCGTACAGGATGCTCAAAAAGGCCGTCCAGCGCGGCCGCAACGAGCGAGGAGGCGAGCAACTGTCTTGAATGTCAAGCTCTCCGTGCAGCGGCCGGTTGCCATGGAGTCCCATGATGTACCATCGCATTGAGAATGGTCAGCAGCTTGCGCATCGCGGCGACCAGCGCGACCTTGGATGCTTTGCCGGCGGTACGCAGTCGCTGGTAGAACTGCCGGATGACGGGGTTCCAGCGCGTCGCCACCAAGGTCGCCATGTACAGCGCGGTGCGGACGGGGGCCCGCCCACCCCAGATGGTGCGTCGGCCGCGCAGCCGCCCACTGTCCCGATTGAAGGGCGCGACGCCCACCAAGGCCGCAATTTGCTTGCGATTCAGCAAGCCCAACTCCGGCAGCTCGGCCAAGACCGTGCGACTCATTACCGGTCCGATGCCGGGCACGCTCTGCAACAAATCTTCGCGTGCACGCCAGATGGGGCTCTCTTCAATCATGTCATCGAGGTCCTCGTCGAGCCGGGCCAGTTCGGTGCGCAACCAGCGCAGATGGGCTTCAATCCGCTTCCGCACGCGGGCTGGAGCTCGGTCCAACCGGTTCTGCTCGGCCCGCTGCATCGCCAGCACTTGGCGGCGTCGCGCCAACAGGGCCGCCAGTTCCGCGGTCTGCGGATCGGGGAGCGCCCGCACTTCCGGTTGGATGACCTCTGCGAAGCGGGCCAACACCTGCGCGTCCAGCGTATCGGTCTTCGCCAACCGGCCCGTCGCTTTGGCAAAGTCCCGGACCTGGCGCGGATTGACCGCGATCACGGGCAAGGCGGCGTCCACCAGCGCCCGCAGCAACGGCCGTTCCAAGCCCCCGGTGGCTTCCACGACAATCCGTATCGGCGATACCTGGCTCAGCCGTGCGATCACCGTGCTGATTCCCTGGGCATCATACGGGACGCTCAGCGGCGTGCCAGCCGGCCGCATGGCGACGTCCAGCTGCGCTTTCGAGATATCAATTCCGACACACACCGACGATGTCTGCATCGCCTCCTCCTTGGTGAAGCCCGTCCTTGTCTTGATGCGGGCTCGGTGGCCCAGGCAACTGTGCGGGCTTATGGAATAGGGAATGTGACGACCCGGCTCGGCCGCGGTCTCTTCGGACCGGAGGCGTATCGATCTGTCACATTCCGTATGTCTCATGTACCACAATTCCAAGATACAAGGCGTACGCTTTTCGGTACGTCGAGCCTCTGAACGACGCGAGAACAAAGCTGGCGGACTTTTTCAGCATCCTGCTAGAACCCCACCGAGACCCCCACCGTCCCCTGTAAGGCCGCCCGGTCGGCAGGGCCGAGGAATTCCGTTCCAATCCCGGCATCGAGCACAACGCGAGAGGTGAATTGATGCCGCACGCCCATTTCGATGCCTGTATGGTTCGACTGTCCTCGAAGATCGGATTGGCGCGTGTAGAGGCTCGCGATCACGGTCTCGCGAAACCGCATAGGATAACCGAACGGATAACTGACGGCCACGATGGCCCGATAGGTCCCCGGCCGCTCCTGGCCTTGCGGCGAGCCCAGCACCGTATAGCCGGCGTTGACGTGCAGGCGCCAGCGGTCGAACGAGCGGGTCATGATCCCGGTCATCTGCGTATCCACCCCGCGCGAGTTGACGCCGGTCGGCAGGTCCGCCTCCACGCGCACCGCGAAGGCCGGCAGCCTCAACGTCTCGGTGTTGAAGTTATAGAGCAGACCCAGGTGCAGGTCCCCGGATTTGTTGGCGCCGACCACGGTTTGCGGGTCCGTGAACAGATCGCCCTGAATTTCGATCTGCGTGTTGCGAAAGGCGCCGTAGATGATCTGCGGCTGAAAGGTCGCCTGTGTCCGGCCTCGGCGACGGTCGTTGAACCGGACGCCTCCTTCCACCCCCATCTCGCCCTCGGGGATGGCGTAGGCGTCTTCGATCGCGATCGGCCGATTCGGGTCGAGATTGTCATGGTCCAGCGCGAGCGCCGATTCACTGATCACGTTCATGGCCATCACACATCCGCCAACAGACAGAAAAAGGCCGACGATCCACCGATGCATGGTTACTGCACCTCGTGATGCTGGTGGGCGGGCTTCGAGGGCGCCGGTTGACCGGGAACGGACGGCGGGGCGCCGCTAGATGGCTGGACAGGAGGCATGGAATGCTGTTCATGCCCCTCTTGGACGATCATGGGGTTGGTCGCATCAGCGGAGGCGAGATAGTACGAATCCACGAGGCGATAGATCTCGGCCCGCTTGACCTCCCAGGTCGGGAGCAAGCCGCTCGCCAGGATGTCGCTGATGTTGTCGTGCAACATGTGGAGGTTGTCGAAGATATTCGCCACCTCCGGATAGCGGGCAGCGAATGAGGGGCTGTATTCGGCGGTCAAGGGCATGAAGGTCCAGTGCACCGGCGGCCGTTCCAGATAGCCCCGATAGGTGCTCAAGATCGGCCGGACCGCGCGCGTTTTCTCGTCGAGATTCGGGGCGGCCTGCAGCGGGTCATAGACCGCCACTTGCAGATAGTGATAGGACCAGATGGTGGCGTTGAACAGCGGGAAGCGCCGCCGGAACTCACCGGAGTACGGGAACGCATCCAGGCGGTGATGGTCCAACCGCCGTGCCGTCAGCGCATAGCGGCTGTCCTGATAATAGGCCAGAACCTTCCGGATCGCCGCCTCTTCCTCCCGGTCGGACAAGTCGGCCACCATGATGTCGTACGTCGCCCGATGCAATGCATGCGCTTCGTCGAAGGTATTCTGCGCGCGCCATGCGAGCTTCATGTAGGCCGGAGCGATCGCCTCCTCGTTGGGATTCAGCGTCGGCTTGGTCGCGATGAACGCCAGCGTCTCTTTGCGGGCCCGGTTCTCGATCGCGTCCACGTCCCGGCCTCCGGTCAGCAACAGGTTTTCGTAGAGATTGGCATGCCCGAAGTCCACGCCATTGAACTCGCTGTCCAACTCGGCCAAATCTTCCCGAAGGGCGAAGTTCCAGAGCGCCCGGTAGTAAAACCGTTTGTCGCGCGGCTCGAACTCCGAGCAGCCGGCGAACGCCCCGAGCCCGACCAGCAACAGAAGCGCGCCGGCGAACCATACAAGATTGGTTCTGTTCATACCGCTCCTTGACGGCGCGCCCGGTCGGATGCAGGGCGCGCCGGTATTTCGTTTGATTGAGAGGCTCGCTTCATTCATGCCCATGATGCGCATGCACCAAGGCATGGCCTTGACCGCGTGCGATCAACCAGCGGTTGACCGGAAAGGCTGTGGCCCCCGCTATAATCATGGAGAGCGCAAGGCTGCCCCAGAACAGGGGATCGCCCAGCCCGGCCTCCATTGCGCCGGGTATCGCCAGCATCAATCCATTATCCACGATCTCCATCGTGGTGATGGATAAGGTGTCCGACGCGAAGGCGAGCCCCAATGCCGTCGCCGGCGCAAGCCCGGCACGAAGCAGCGGCCAGAGCGTCATGGCATACCCAGTGGCAAAGGCCAACCCGACCGCCAAGGTCACGGTCTCCCAATTGCCCCAGCCCAAGGCCGTCCCGATCACCATTCCCACGACCTCGCCGATGGCGCAGCCTGTCAAGCAATGGACTGTCGCGGAGAAGGCCACCCGATTCAAGGAGGTCCTGTTGTCGACTTCCTCCCTTTGGTGATGATGGTGGTCATGCCTGTGGTCCTGATGGTGATGAAGTTCATGGTGAGACATGGCTGCCGGCGCCTGTTCTGTGGTGATCATCGTCTACCCTCCTGATCGTCGACCGGCGAAGGATTTCGCCTGTTCACCACTACAGACGGAAGAGGGTGTCGATTATTACAGTGCGGTGCGACCGCCCGCACGACGGGGGAAGCACGTGTGGGGCAAGCGCTCAGACCGCGGCTCACTCGCAGGTGCAATGAAGACAGCCGTGGGTCGTACAGATCCCGCAGGTCTCTTCCAGGCTTTCCTTCAGGGCCTGCCGGGCGCGATGGAGCCGGACCGTGAGGTTGTTCTGTGAAATGTTCAACTCCTCGGCGACCCGCTGAGAGGCTTCGCCGCCGAGATCAATGCGGCGGATCAATTCGGCATAGTTCGGCCTGAGCGTCGGCAACAGGCGAGAGAGGCAGGCGCAGACGGAGGGTTTCAGTTCGTCGAATGCCGGCTCCTGGTCCTCGCCGGCCTGGACAAGGTCACGCAAATAGGCGTCATCGCGGCGCGCTTCCGCATCGTGGGCTCGATAGTAGTCGATCACCGCATGGCGCAGAATCCGATAAAACCAGGGCACGACGCTTTCGTCGTGCTTGAGCGAATGGTAACGTTCGACCGCCCGAACCAGACTCTGCTGGAACAGATCCTCCGCAACCGTCTCGCTGCCAAGCCGCCGTCGCAGGAATCCCATGAACTCCGGCTGTTGGTCGAGGAGCCGCCGAACCGACAGCTCCGGCTGACGGTCTTGGGTTCGGGTCTCGTCCCCGTCTCTTCGCGTCTCTCGATCCTGCGAGGCTTCGGCCGTTTTCTTGCCGGGATCTTCTCTGTTGCCTTCCTTGGGCATGAACGACCTCCCGGCACAGCTTACCCGTCGTTCGTGCGGCCATTCAAGACAAGGCTCGACGAGATGCGCGAAGCCCGCGCCTACGGGATTTCGGACCGTCCAGGGTACAATGGCGCATGCCGCAGGAAGCTCCGTCCAACCAGGCCGATCATGCCGACGGCGCTGGCCACAACGACAGCTTCGCTCGGGCCTTTTTCGCCGACGCGATGCTCGGGCGCCTTGCGCGCTGGCTCCGGATGCTCGGCTACGATACGGCCTATGAGAAATTCATTGCCGACGATGAGTTGGCCGCGCGCGTCCTCGCCGAAGACCGATGGCTCCTGACCCGGGACCGCTATCTCGTCCGGCGGCGTGTACTTCGCGGGCGGCATACCTTGATCGCCGACGATCATGTCCAGGACCAGCTTCGGCAGCTACGCCGAGAACTCCATCTGCGTTTGTCGGTCGGAGATCAAACGGCCCATCGCTGCGCCGACTGCAATACCGCGCTCATTCCCATGTCGGCGGCGGAGGCTGCTCCGCTGATCCCGCCGGTTGTGGCATCCCAATACCCGACCTTCATGTGCTGCCCTACCTGCCGGCGCCTGTTCTGGCCTGGGACCCAGTGGACCTCGTTTCTCGATCGATTGGCCCGGATCAGGGACGGAGCTGCACGGCCATGAACGTCGGGCAGTTCCACTCCTGGACGGTCACCCCGCGCGAGGCGGTACGGATTCAAGAACAGATACGAGCCCTCGTGATCCCGCGGGGACGGACGCCTCGTCCGAAATTGGTCGCGGGAGCCGACGCCGCCTTCGATCTTCACGCTCGGCAGGTCTATGCGGCCGTCGTCGTGCTGGCCTATCCCGATCTCGAGGTCGTCGAGACGGCCGTATCACGCCATCGCCTGTCCTTTCCCTATGTTCCCGGTCTCCTGTCGTTTCGTGAAGCGCCGGCGCTCCTGCGCGCCTTCTCGAAACTTCGACATGAGCCCGATGTCGTGTTTATCGATGGGCACGGTCTGTCGCATCCCCGCGCGGCCGGCCTGGCCTGCCACATCGGCCTGTGCCTGGAGAAGCCGACGATCGGCTGCGCCAAGTCACGGTTGATCGGCGGCTATCGCGAGCCCGGGCCCAAGCGGGGAGCGACTTCCCCACTCCTCAGCCGCGACAAGAAGGTGATCGGCTCGGTCCTCCGCACCTGCGACAATGTGCGACCAGTGTTCGTCTCGGTCGGTCATCGCATCGGCCTCGCCCAAGCCGTCCGATTGACGCTCGCCTGTGGCAAGGGATACCGGGTTCCCGAACCGACGAGGCAGGCCGATATCCTGGCCGAACGAGCGAAACGGGAGGCGGCTGGTTCGGGATGACCTGTTGCATCCGATCCCCGGACCAGGGTATCAAGGAGGCCCTTGCCGCCACTTGAGGCAAGCAGAAACTTGTAGGGCCGACATAGATCCGATCATTATTGCCATGAACAAGCCGACCGCATCGTTGGCGCCAAGCCAATCGCTCGAGTTGAAATCGCCTCGCTTGGCCATTATTGCTTTCCTCTTCCTTGCTGTCTGTGCGACGGAAGGCTGCCGCCCTCCGGTTCCTCCACGATACCTCGCGCAGGCGGAAAAGGACGTGACCTTGACGGCGCTCATGGCCCATCCCGATCGGTATCGCGACAAGGTTGTGATGCTGGGCGGGGTGGTTGTGGAGGAGCGGCTGGATCAGGACCAGCTCTGGGTCCGGCTCAAGAATCGTCCGCTCGATGATACCTACCGCCCCCACCGTCCGGTGACGCAGGACAGTCCCGAGGCCGGCTACTTCTGGGTGACCGCGTCGAACCGGAGCCGGTTTTCCGGCCAGTATCGCCATTGGGCCCGCATCACGGTCGTCGGACGCGTCGTCGGCACCTGGTCTGCCTCGCCCCACGGGGCTTCCGGCAGCGAACCAGTCCTCTCGCTCCTGTACGCCAGAGGCTGGACCTCATCCGGCGCCAGTCATGACAATGCCTGGGAAATCTCGACGGACCCGAACGCAATCATGAACGTGCCGGCGGGGCTTGGCGGGGAATTTGGTCCTGCGCCATAGTCGTTGCGTCCTCTTCACCGCCTCCTCTCCCCGTGGAGGGCAAAGGAGAGAGGGTGAGAAGAGTATGGACGCAGAAAACGAGACGGAGGCCGAACAGGATTGGTTGCCAGCCAGGGGTATCTCACGGCGATGTCTTACGCGGACGACGGCAGGTGGCGCTTGATCGCCTCATGAATTTTTCTTGCCCGCACCTCGTCCCCGGTGAGCCCGACTCGAATGGTCAGGCTGGTGCGGCTCTCCGGAATAGATTCCAGATCAATCCAGACGTGTTTCCCGTCGGCGAATTCTGATTCGAGATGGGCCGACACCTTGTCGGCCTTGTCTTCTGACAATTTCAGATCCAAGTCCTTCATGGCCTCCACGGCCGCCGCGTGGACGGTAGGGACGTCGTGATTCACTTCATCCTTGAGCTTGCCCATCACGTACACGGCCCCGGCCACTCCGCCCGCCGCGCCGACCGCCAGCGCGACGCAGCCGGAGGCAAAGGCCCCCAACATCAGGCAGAGCACGAGATGACTCATCCAGGCAGGTGGCTTCAGTTCCGCCGATATCGTTCGACCTGACCGCATATCCGCTCCTTGGTTCGTTCGCGCTCGACAGCTCGCTCCCATTGTGCCTGCATCGAACGGCCTGATCAACCGGCAACCGCAACCCGGGTGGATGGAGGCCGCTCCATTCACGGCACGGTCATGGTACGATGGCGCAGACATCATGATTGCATCCACTTTTCTCTTCCTTCCCGGCATCGCCGCCGTGCGCGAGCGGCAATTGTGGTCGAGCGGCATCCTCACTTGGCAAACGTTCCTGGAGACCTGCCGGATTCCCCGTGTCAGCGGGACTTGGAAAACACACTATGATGAGCTGGTGAAGGCCGCGCAAGAGCAGTATGAAAGGGACAATCCACGTTGGTTTGCGCCGCGCCTCAAGACGCGCGAGCACTGGCGGCTGTATGAATGGCTCCGTCCACGTACCGTTTTCCTTGATATCGAGACTGCCGGCCCTTTCGGCGACGTGACCGTCGTCGGCCTGTTCGGACAGGGCCGGATGGTACAGCTCGTTCGCGGGGAGACCTTGACGGAGGCGCGGCTCGGCGAGCACCTTTCGCAATACGACCTGCTCGTCACGTTCAACGGCGCCGGCTTCGACTTGCCTTGCTTACGAAGCCAATTCCCGCGGCTCCCGCTTGATCACGCGCATCTGGATCTCCGTTTCGCAGGCCGCGCGCTCCAATGGAGAGGCGGGCTCAAACAGGTAGAACGGCAGGCCGGCATCGAACGGCCGGCTGGGATCGACGGGTTGGACGGGTGGGATGCCGTGCGCCTGTGGAATCAGTGGCGGCGCGGGCACGATCCGGCGGCGCTCGAACGGCTGTTGGCCTACAACGCCGCCGATTGCATCAACCTCGAGCCGCTGGCCGACCTCCTCTACTCCGGCCTGCGGGAACGATGCGGTCTCGACGGATTCTTCAATCATGAGCGTCCTGCTCTTCTCGGTGCGACATCCGGCGGCCTCTGACCGCTCGGATCGCCGTCCTCCTCCGAGCCTCCGGATCACCTCATCTCACCCGGGAACTGTCCGTACCAGGAATGACACAGGCAGGGCGCTCCCCTGACACCCGGCTGGATCAACGGACACCTACCCTGTCGCGTCACGCAGGTTGTCGCAACGGAAGTGGCGGCCACGGACGTGCGTGTAGCCGGTTGATAAGACGTCTGATCGCCGTCAGCAGACGGACGATTCCCGTTCTGATACCGTCTATCGAGTTCCCCCTGAATAATCGTGCGGGTTGCGTCTATCACTTCGTCGGGAATTTTAGAGCTCGTACAGGCTCTGTTGATGTCCTCAACGCTGAATCCGCCTTCTTTCATCTTGACCATCTCTTCGCTGCTGCACGTGCGGTAGGCCACGCAGGACGTGGACACGAACAGGATGCTCAGACAGGCAATCGTCGTCATCAAGCGTTTCATGGTCAACCTCCTCTTGGAGCGAGACCGGATCTTCCGCCTTGAGCCTGAATCTCCGATCGGTCATGCAACCACCCAGGGCATTATCCCTACTGTCACACGCTCCCATATGGAGCAAGGAGCACGCCGGATCACAATTTGGACGCATTAGGTGTAAACCGTTGAAACGTAGAGGAGCCGCTCAGGTGGGGACTGGCAGGTGTATCTCTTCCAATACGCCGCTGTATCCGTCAGTGCCTGACCCAAGGCGCCTCGTTCGAATGGGGCATGCCAGACCGCGAGAGGGGGCCGGTTCGGCGAAGCAGCCGACTCATTCTCTCGGGCTGTCGGTTCGATGGAACGGCAGAGTGGATCAGAGGGAGTGCGTAGATGCGTATCTGGCGGAAGAGGACCGCGGGAAATTATCTTCTGAACATTCTCGTATTGAGCACCTGGCCCGTTTGCGTTCCTTCGACGCTTTCCACATAGGCGAGCGCGACCTCGTCGGCCGGCATGCCGCCGGCCAGATCCATTCCGCGGGCCTTCAAGGTTTCGGTCACCCAGGTGGGGCTCACCACATTGATGCGAAGGCCACGCGGCAACTCCAGCGCCGCCGCCCGCACAAACCCGTCGAGCCCCCCGTTGACCAGGCTGATCGCCGCACTCCCCTTCATCGGCTCCTGGCTCAACACGCCGCTGGTGAGCGTGAACGATCCCCGGTCTCGCAACAATGCGGCTCCGATCCGGACCAGATTCACCTGCCCCATCAGTTTATGGGACAGGCTGAATGCAAAATCCTCATCCGTCAGTTTCGTCAAGTCCGCAAAGGCGGCCCGTCCGGCTGCCGAGACCACGGCATCCACCGGACCGATCGCCTGGTAGAGAGATCGGATCGAGTCGGGATTGGCAAGATCGACCTGAAAGTCCCCGCCCTTGTTCCCGACCTTGATCACCTCGTGCCGAGACGCCAATGCCCGGCACACGGCCTGCCCGATCGTCCCGGTCGCACCGATCACTGCGATTCGCATGGTTCCACTCCGCTATGGGATTCTTGATTTCCGGCTCGCCTTCCGCGACCGTGATGTCCGCACGAAACAGTCGAGCAGGTGATCATTCACCATGCCGACCGCCTGCATGTGGGCATAGATGATCGTGCTGCCGACGAAGCGGAAGCCGCGTTTTTTGAGATCCTTCGACAGCGCGTCGCTCTCCGGACTGGTGGCCGGCACCTGAGCAATCCTCGTCCAGTGATTGACCTTCGGCCTCCCCCCGACGAACGGCCAGACGTATCGATCGAACGAGCCGAATTCCTTTTGGATCTTCAGGAAGGCCTGCGCATTTGCCACGGCGGCATCGATCTTCAGGCGATTGCGGATGATGCCGGCGTCCTTGAGCAGCGCCGCCTTCTTCTTCGCATCGAACGTGGCCACCTTCGCCGGATCGAACCCGGCAAAGGCCCGACGATAGCCCTCGCGCCGGCGCAGGATCGTCTCCCAGGACAGGCCGGCCTGCGCCCCTTCCAGCAGCAACATCTCAAAATGGCGCCGATCGTCGTGGACGGGCCTGCCCCACTCTTCATCGTGGTAGCGGATCATGTGAGGCTTGTCTCCCGCCCATGCGCACCGAGGCTTGGAAGGACTCGCCCCTTTTGCAGCGGTCTTCCTCGTCTTCCTGCCGCCCTTCTGCATGTCCGCTTTTATCAGGTCGAACCGGGAGGGCTACGCCTGCGCCTGGATATCGACCACCGTGACGTCGAAGTGGAGCGTCTGGCCCGCCAGCGGATGGTTGAGATCGAGCAGCACGGTGTGCTCCCGAATCTCCGCCACATGGGGATACACGGGCTTGCCGTCCGGCCCCTCGCCCTGAAGCGTGGCCCCGATTCGCAGCGCCTCGGCAGGAACGCGGTCCTTGGCGACTTCGAACCGCCCCTCCGGATGCACTTCGCCGTAGCCTTCGCTCGGGCTCACCGTCACCTGCTTGCGCTCACCCACCGCCATGCCTTCGAGTTCCTTTTCCAAGCCCGTGATGATTTCCTGTGCCCCGTGCGTATAGGTCAGCGGCGCCTTGCCCTCCGTCGAATCGATGATCTCGGCATTGTCGAGCCGCAACGTATATTCGAGCGACACGACCAACCCCTGTGCGACAACCATGGGCCTGTCTCCTTTCCGACATGCGTAGGTGAAAAAGCGAGTGCTGCACCGCCCGCTTTGCGAGAACCGTGGCTGGAGAATTTCCGTGGTACGGAATCCCGCGAGCTGCGGTGACGATCGAGCCATCGTTTCGGCCCCTCGCCATAGGCGCAGCCGACCCTATCACATCCAAAGAACCGCTTCCACCGGACATGCTCTCTGTGATGGAAGCACGGCTGCGTCAGAATATAGAATGGTCGCAATTCGAGGTCCCTCGCATGAGCGCCAGGAGCAAAGCGGACCGAGTTTGCCACTGCGGCCACAACAAGCGGCAGCATCGCGTCGTGGCCGTGAGCCGCGGCCCCTGCCGCGAATGCGCCTGCGACCGGTATCGGCCTCGACAAAAGCGCGCGCCGGGTCGCCGCGCACCGTCCCGGGATCGCAACGGCCGTCGGCTCGGCCGCCGGAGCTAAGTCCACCGGCATTCACGGCGAATGGAGTCCCGCGTCGATTCGCGAACGGAACAGAACAAGACCCGCCGACCTCGTCGGCGCCTCTCAGCCCGACGGAGTCGGAACATTGTGAAGATTGTGGCCTCATGATATTTTCCTGCCACTCACGGAAGGAGGGGGAGATGATCGGCGTATTCGTGACGTTTCGATACGGGGAGCGCTTCGATGAGACCGCCATCCGAAAGATCGCCGAGACGGCGCGAGGACGGTTCGAGGGAATGCCGGGACTGCGCTACAAGGCCTTCACCCTCAATCCCCGGAGCGCGTGAAGCGACCAATTTCTATGTTTGGGACTCGGAGGAGGCAGCCAGATCGTTCTTCACCAGTGAACTCATCGAGAAAGTCACCGGTCTCTACGGGGTACGTCCCAGCGTCGATTTCGTGCAAATTGCCACTCTGGTGGAAAACCATCATCGGTGAAACTCACACAAGCGTCACGGCGGGAGCCCCGCTTCGCTGTGGGTTGCCCCTCGATCCAGGCTTCCAGGGGCAGTGGCACGCGCACGGGCATTCTTCGCCGCGTTGTGTCTTGGATGAAACGGACGCAGCGTCAGGCCGCTTGCCGGAATCAGGAGGTCGAGATGGCAAGGGGATACCATCCGTCGGAATCCTCTGTTGAACTGCTCCCGGTCGATCGACTGGAAGTCCAAGTACTGGTGGACAACGTCTCCGACCAACTTTCGACCAACCCCAACGGCGTACGATCGGAATTGGCCCGCCTGTTGAGCGCCGGGATGACCGAATGGGGCGGTGAGTCCATCTGTTGCGCCCATCACGGGCTGTCCCTGATCCTGACCGCTCACGCAAACGGCGCGAGGCATACCCTGCTCTTCGACACCGGCCCAGAAGGATACGCTGTTGAACGAAACGGGCAACGGCTGGGCGTCGCGTTCGGCGCGATCGAGTGTGTCATGCTCTCACACGGTCATTGGGATCACGGCGGCGGGCTGCCCAAGGCGCTGGAGTTGATCTCCCACAACAAAGACCGGAAGGTACCCGTATATCTCCACCCGGACGTGTTCCGATCGCGGGGGTTCAGGCTTCCCTCGGGAGAGGTTGTGCCTTTTAAGGATGTGCCTCGGCCAGAAGCCCTGTCAAAGAAGGGCGGTTCAGTGGTCTGTGTCTCAGAACCAAGATGCCTGCTCGAAGGATGCTTCTATATCAGCGGCGAGATCGCGCGAGTCACCACCTACGAACAGGGCTTCCCGAACCACATGCGGAAGGCGGAAGACGGCGTCACATGGGAACCAGACCCCTTCATCATGGATGAGCAGTTCCTGGCGGTGAGGGTGAAAGAGAAAGGCCTCATCATCCTCACCGCCTGCTCCCATGCGGGAGTCGTCAACGTGTCGAAGCAAGCCCGAGCCACGTTCCCCGCCATCCCCCTCTATGCGGTCATGGGTGGATTCCATTTGTCCGGCTCCGGTCCGGAAAAGATCATCCCCGAAACCGTGAGGGACTTGCTGAGCTTTGATCTCAAAATGATCATCCCGGGTCATTGTACCGGTTGGCGGGCCATCACGGCTTTGGTGAATGCCTTCGGCGAGGAGGTCGTCGTGCCATCTGCCGTGGGGAAACATTATCGTTTTGGATGATGTATCGCCCACGGTGAAGCCACAGACCAAGGGTGGCAAACCGCCGACCGATCAGTCGTACTCATCGGCCTCCACGTGGCTGAAGCCGATCCATCGCAACCGGTCCGGCTGGATAAGCGACACGACCGCATCCATCACCGCGGGGGAGATCGCGCGGAGCCCCGTGTGAAACAGCAGCGGCTCATCGTCCCTCACGAGGAATTGGTTGAACTGCAGATCGAAGTCGGGAACAAAGGTCGAGATCCGGAATATATCCGGGGCGATTTCGGTGATCTGGACCATCGGGCTAGTGTAGTGCGTCAGAAATGGCTTTACACGCCCGTTCGTGCTGAGCCTGTCGAAGCACGAACCGAAGCCGTCAGAACCATAAGCCCTTCGACTAGCTCAGGGCGAACGTGAAATGTCAAGAAGCGTTACACGCACTAAACTAGCGTGTCAGCTCTTTCGCCTGTTTCCGCGAAAACTTCTGCAGCGGCGTCTTCGTGCTGACCTGATCCCCAAACTGGACATAGGTGGGCGCGCCGTCCTGCGCCTTCTTCGTGTCGGTCAGCAAAAAGACCACCGTCCGCCCGTCGTCCTCGTACCGATAGTCGGTGACCTTGGTCTTCCCCACGTAGAGGACGGGGTCCAGCGCCCTCGCTTCAATGGGCTCGGAAGAGGTCACGCGGAATTCGAGCACCTCTTTCACCTGCCGCTTCCGTCCGGCTTCCAGCACCTCCATCGGGGTGGTGAGAGACACCCGCTCCACGGTCAGCTTGGCCCCCGGGATCGGTTGGTTGAGCTTGACCTGCGCCTCGCCAGGCGCCTCCTGGGGAGACTCGCCATAGGCGACCGCGCTCGCCAAGAGACAGAACACCGCCGTGACTGCCATCGTTTTCGCCTGTCTCATCATGACTGTCTCCTTCCTCGTTCAGCGCGTGAATTGAATCGAGTCGATGCCGACGAGTCCGGCCGCCTTCCGATTGAACCGGAAGTGGATTTTCACGACTGCTTTGGTGTGTACGCCCACGAGCGTCCGACAGGAAAAACACACGAGACCCAGCCGAACCGTTTGCAACATGGATTTTATCAAAGAGGGACGTTGATAGGGAAAGGGGATGCGATCGTAGGTCCCCACCCGCAGAAAGATTTTATTCCCCAGTTCGTCCTCCAATCCCACGTCCAAATCCTGGTCCTGCCCTACGGGGTTCACGGCTCCGTTGTCGAACACCTGCGTGATGCGGAACGACAGGTAGCGATAAGCCGACACATCCTTCTTGGACGCCGGGATGGCGAGGGTGAACTGGTCTCCGGCGGCGTTCCATCCCGCGATCAGGCCTTTGGTCTGTTGAAAGAAGCTCGGGTTGAATGCGCTGCCCTGCGTGAAGGAAAACTCGCCGAACGGGGAGAGCGAGACGCCCGCGTTGCTTCCTCCCAGGGAATTGAGCGCGACGTTGGCCGGCAGGTCTTCGAAGTCATCGACATTGAGATGCACCGGATCTTGGTAGGACCGATAGATTTCCGCTGGTGCCAAGGAAGCCACGGCGGCCGTTCCGGTGAACAACCCGCGGGCAGACGTGAACCCTTGCAGAAACTGGCGGAAGAATGCCACGGCCATCACCCGCTCCACCGCCTGTTGTTGCGGCTGCGTCAGCCGTCCGGCCGTGCCCCCTGGCGGACTGCCCTCGTCCTGGAACCACACCGTGTTGAACCAATTATGGTTGGCGCCGTACACATGGGATTGCATCTTCGGCATCTTGTTCGGATTGGCGCGCGGCGCGGCGCGGTCGTAAAGACGAGCCCCGGCGAGGCTGGACACATCCCCATCGGCAGCCGGCAGCAACACGTAAT
Source organism: Nitrospira tepida (assembly GCF_947241125.1). NCBI lineage: Bacteria > Pseudomonadati > Nitrospirota > Nitrospiria > Nitrospirales > Nitrospiraceae > Nitrospira > Nitrospira tepida. The sequence continues at coordinate 3,842,421 of NZ_OX365700.1, forward strand.
AGGGCACGTCTTCCAGGATCAGCCCGTGAAAGTCCACGGGGGCGATCGAATGGAGCGCCTTGATGCCGAACCCCAACCCGGCGTTCTTGTTTTCGAGATAGGCGGAAAGGACGGCTTCCCCGCCGCGCGAATGACCGGCCAAGCCGATCCGGTTGAGGTCGACGCGGTTGTAAAAACGCCCGCCGAAATCGGCATCCGGCTGACCTGGGTCGTTCCAGTTTTTCCATCGCCGGAGGTGTTCGAGAATCAGCTTTCCCCGTTCCGGGATGCGATCGGCCTTGCAGTTGAGATCGTTGGCATTGATGGAGACGGCAATGAAACCCAAACTGGCAAGCCGGTCCAGGACATAGTTGTATCCGTCGTGATTCGGCACCGGAGGGCCGCTTCCGCCGCAGACATGGCTGCTTCCCGAAATCACCGTGCCATGGTTCCCATGCAGGTAGAGGACGAGCGGAAATTTGGTCGTGCCGGGGGCGATGGCGGCGTCCGGTCCGGCGGCCGCACCGGGGTATCGGACTGTCGCCCAAACATCGGTGTTGGGATCGTTCGGAGGAATGTTGATGGCGTCCACGAATTTATACTCCGTGGAGGCGACCGGATAGTTTCCCGGTTCCGACGGATCGACCATGGAAGCCGGCGACACCTGACAGACCGGGAGGGGGAACAGCGGCGGGAGCACGATGCCGACATCGATGCCTTTGGTCAGGTGGCATTCCGCAATCGCTTCGGGAAGGCGACCGCCGCGGTTCATGCAGCGCTCGCAGATGTCGCCCCCTCCCGGTCCCGGCCTCGGCGGCATCCCGGGGATGCCCGGATCGCCCGAGACGCCGATGGGGCCGACTTCTTTGAAACCCGCGCAATAGATCTTGGTACAGATCGGTTCGATCTGCGCCGGAGTCGGCCGTCCTTCTATGGCGCAGACCCGCCCGATCGCGGCCTTGCCCAGCGGCTCGGCCGGCAGCCCGAACAGGGAATAGTCTCCGCTCTGGGCCAGCCGCACGCTCGTTCCCTTGCCCGAGACCACCACCGGAACATCGAGGACCTCGTACTGTTTCGTTCCGGGGTCCAGCCGCCCCCAACGCAAGGTGCTCAGGTCCATGGCCCCGATGGCCTGCGCTTTCACCGGCAGTTGAACCTCGGTGGCCTTGCCCTCCTCGGCAAGACGGACCCGATAGTGGTGCCCGAGATCCAACAGCGACGCGGCAGGGGCCGGCGCCGGGATTCGCTCCCAGCGGAAGGCGTGGCCGTCGAAACGCTCTGTCACGTCATCCGGCTGGGCCGCGACGGATGGCGAGAGCCAAAACACCATGGCAAGGCACATGACCAAGAGACACGAACAGTTCCAGGACCTCATGGGTATCCTCCTGGTGGAAGGTCTGCGAATCGTCGAACCGGTCACCGCGATTCACGTCCATTTCGCGCGTGCATGACGGAGGTGCATCGTCCTAGCCCACATTATTCATGAACGCTTCTACTGCAACCGCCGATACGCCGCGGGGCACCCGTTGCTCTCAGATTGCAACGGGTCCCTGGCCAGCATGCGAAGTCGAAGGCAAAGGGCCTCTCCGCCGCGAGATGATCGAACGCGGCGGCTCAAGCGAAGCTTGGTATGGCGGGCAGGCTCGCCCCTCACGGCCTCAACCTACTGTTTCAAGTACGCCTCCGCCGCAAGGGGCTCCGCGTGGGGGTACCCATTGCTCTTCTCCATACATGGGTCCAACGCTTGGCGTCTCAGTGGTTTCGTGACGAACCGTCATGAATAATGTGGGCTAGTGGCGCCTGCGCCGGCTGATTCGGACCCTTCTTGTGGAGAGCAAGAACCGTGCGGCAAGGGTCTCGATCAGAAATGTTCGCCAGACCGCAGGCTTAAGGTGAGAGCGCCGTCGGCGCCGAGAGGGATCGTATCTATACCAATACAGTCCTGTATAGGTTTGGATACTAGGGGCCCATCGCCGATGTCGGGTCGGAGTAAGTGTCAGCTGAGTACCGCCCTTGATCTATCTATGATGCACAGCCGCGCGATCGGCTGTGGCGGCGCACCTGCTTTGACTTCATCGGGATAGATAGTTTAGCCTATCCGGGCCTCATTCCCCCACCCTTTGCAAGGAGAAGAACCAATGAAGAACCTGTCTGTGGGCGCAGCCCTGGTCTTGGGCGCCGCCCTGCTGCCGGTCCCATCCGTCCGGGCCGTACCGTTGGTGGAACCGCAGGTCGAATACTCGGCGGACTCCGTCATGGAAACCGAACTCATGACGATGAGGGGCCGGATCTATTACACCCCTGCCAAGCAGCGGAACGACATGGGTGTTCCGGGAATGGACGGGGCTTCCTACATGATCATCCACCGGGACAAGAACGTGATATGGAACGTCATGCCGGACGCCAAGATGTATATGGAGATGTCGCTGGACGCCTCCGATGTCCAGGATCTCAAGAACCTGGATTGGCAGGAGACAGTCGTCGGCGAGGAAATCGTCAACGGGATGAAGACGACGAAATACAAGGCCATCGCCACGGCGAAGGACGGCAAGAAATACGGCGGATTCTCCTGGCGGACCAAGGACGGCGTCACGGTCAAGGCCGATCTCTTGTACAAAGAGGGAACCGAGACGCATCGGATCAAGATGGAGCTGACGAATCTCAAGGTAGGCAAACAGGACCCCAAGTTGTTCGAAGTCCCGGCTACCTTTGCCAAGACCGACATGGGAGCCATGATGGGCATGGGCCATGGCCGGAAGGGCAGACCCGATCTGTCCGAGATGATGAAGGGCATGAAGCAGGAGGCGCCAGGGAAGGACCAGCCTGATATGGACGCGATCAACAACATGATGAAACAGATGATGGGCAAGTAATGGAGGAGAGGACGATGACGCTGATCGCACGGTGGAGCCTGGCCGTATCCTTCATGGGTCTGTCGGGCCTCATGCTCCTGTCTTCTGGCCCGCCCGCCCAGGCCGACGACATCTGCGGCGGGCTGGACGAGCGGAAGAAATGGACGGAGCAGGTCAAGGCCGACCTCTCCAAGGCCGAAAAGGCCGGCAAGCAGGCGGACCTGTTTCTCCTCTACGATTCAATCCAACGCGACGACTGCGTGGCGGACGACCTGCGCATGAAGGCGGGCCAGGCGCTCCCGAAACTCGGCCGCGACCTGGCGGCCAAGGCTGAAGTCCAGGGCCGGCTCTATTCCAAGGACACGATCTACACCAACTCCGGCGAGAGCAGAAAGGCCAATGAGCGGGCGTCGGCATTCGCCTGGCTGGAGGCCTCCGGCCAGTTCCGCGAGGCCGACCAGGTCATGCTGAAAGCCGTCCGAGCCAAGCCGGATGATTTGGACCTGTTCAAGGCTGCCTGGACGATCGACCAACTGTCCGGCAGACGGACCTGGCACCAGGCCCAGACCGGCGCGGAGGAACGGTACAAGGCGCCGGCTGCCTACCGCCAGGAGTTGGAGAAGACGGCCTCGGCCAATATCGCCAAGCTGCTGGCGGCGGAGGAGAAAGAGGCGGCAGGCCTGTCCGCCGACCTGGCGACCATGACGACCTCCTCGACCAAGTCACTGGCCAAGCTCAGGACGGCGGCCGCTTGGATGGAATTTCTCCCCGGGGGCAACGGCCCGGCCAAGACGCGGGCGGAACAGCGCGGCGATACCGTCATGAAACGGGGCGATGCCACCCTGGCGCAGGGCGCTGCGCTCGCCTACTACGAATTCGCCGGCTCGAAGAAGGCGGCGCAGGTGAAGGCCAAACAGGAGGAGTTCGCCCGGGGGATGGAGCAGTCGGCGGAGAAGATGAAAAACCAGATGAAGGGGGCGTTCGCCGAGAAGGGCGATCAAGAGAAAGAGCAATTCAAGAAAGGCCAATCCGATCTGGAAAAAGAATTGGGGTTCTGAGTTTTTGGTGCATTGACTTACTCGCTGCTCAGGAATAGGCTGAACGCACGCCGATCGCACAGGTGAAGGGGGCAACAACCTATTCCTATCCCGTTCGCCTCGGCGATCCTCAACAGGGAGGGGTCGTCATGGAAGACCGCACTCCACCACGCCACCATGGCCGCTCGATTGGGCGGCTGGCTTCTTCACGGTAGCCCTTCACAGAGCCTCGATGGTGGTAGCCCGCCAGAGGAGGCAGTGAATTCTTGGCCAAGGGCGCTTTTCGAAGCGGACTGTACCGAGACGACCGAAAGGCACACCGGGTTTCCCGCCGCCGGAAGTGGAAGCCGCCGCCCGACCGACTGGCTCTCAACGCAAGACCCTCTCCCGCAGGGCCGGATCCCGACTGCCTGCAGGCACAAGAGAGCGGCGAGCGAGTGAGTTCACTTGGTCTTCCTGATCTCCAGGGGTGATGCCATGGCTGCCACCACGAGCCACACAATCCTTTCCAGAGACGCGCAGGATGCGACGAACCGAACCGTCTCCAAAAAGATCCTGGTCGCCGTGGACGATTCGGAACAGTCGGCCCGCGCGGTCCACTACGTCGGAGTCCTGCTCCGGGACACGCAGGACGTGGCCGTGACGTTGTTCCACGTGCTGAAGCCGATGCCCCGTGAATTGTTGGAGCACGGCGGCTCCGAAGATCCGACGGTGGAAGATCAGTTGGGGAGACAGTTGCGGAAAGAGCAGGAGGCATGGGTGAAGGAGGAAGGGACCATCGAATATCCGATCCTACTGAAGGCCTTGCAGGGTCTGGGGAAGACCGGCTTCCCCATCGAGCGGGTGACGCTCAAGTTCGGCCATGAACGCGACATTGCCGACACCATTCTCGATGAAGCGCGCACCGGCGGGTACGGCACGATCGTGGTGAGCCGCCACGGCACGTCCGGCGCGAAACGACTCTTCGGCAACGGCATCACCGAGCACGTGCTGCGGGAGGCGTCCGGGATTGCGGTCTGGGTCCTGGGGTAACAAAATATCCGCTCTGTAGAAAGAGTCACAGGATGCTCAAAAAGGGAGGGCGCCATGGACTGTCAGGCCTGTCGTTCCCTACTCCCGCTGAGGGCGCGTTTCTGTCCCGCTTGCGGTACCCGGGTGACGTTCCGTGGGGATCCCGCCACGGACGAGGTGGCTGCCGCGAACCGCCACGGCGGCGACGGGACGACACAGGGCCCTCCCGTCTCTCCACAGACCCTCGGAGAATGGCGCGACAAGCTGATCGATTGTTATTTGAGCTTCTCCATTTCCAAGGAACTCTCCGACTGGCTGGAGGACCTCGGGCTCCCTTCGACCGGCACGACGCAGGAAAAACTCACCCGCCTGAGGCAACAGGCAGGCTCGCTCGTGCTGTCGGCCGAGAGCTTCCCCCGCCAGACCATCTACTATCTCAACAAGTACCCGGAGGACATCCTGGCGGAAATTTGCCAGGAACTCGGGGCTGACGGCACCGGCCCCAAGGACGTGCTGTTGAAACGGGTCTATCGCGAGGTCGGGACCAGGGAGGGCTGGCTGCAGCCCCTGTCGGACGACGCCCGGCTGCTGTTCAAAGAGACGCTCTTGCCCATCCTGAGCGGCTTTGACTCCAAGAAGGAGTATTTTCTCAACCTGTGGGAGGAGCTATCCGATCTGCTCGGCCGGGAGCCGGTCCACGCGCAGGCGTCCCCGGCGTTCGGCAGCGCTGTCATCGCGGTCGCCATCCCGGACTTTTTGCAGGAGGCCCAGGCCGTCCTCTTCCAGCATGAACTCAAAAGCAGAACGGTCGAACTAAGCTGACCCGGAGCCCACCGCCCGCTTGCTTCCGTCGCGATGCGCCAGGGTCACGAACTGATGTACCGTTGGAGGTAGCCGATCAGTTCCTCCTTCTCCTCCATCATCAAGGCCACCAGATCGCGGAGCGAGACCAGCCCGACAAATTCGTCGCCGTCGAAGACCAGCAGATGGCGGCAGCGATGTTCCTTCATCAAGTTCAGGCAGGCGCTCGCGCTGTCCTTGGGGCTGACCCGGACCACTTCCTTGGTCATCACGTCCCTGATCGTGACCTGTTCGGGATCCCGCTTCTTTCCGACCACCCGCAACATCAGATCCCGCTCGGTGAAGATGCCGGTGATTTTTGAGGCGCTGGTGATGACCACCGATCCCACGAACTCCTCGGCCATCAGAATCGCGGCTTCGAGCACGGTGTGATTCTCGTCGAGCACCACGACTTTGCGGACGATTTTCGACGCAATGTTCCATTCCATGTTGGTCCACTCCTTTCTGCCCCAAGGCACGGCCGATGTCCAAGCCGCCCGTGACACCCACTTCGGACGAGGAAGAATTGGAGCAAACTAGCGGACGATCAGCACGGGACACGTCACCTGATGCAACACCGCATGGGAGACGCTGCCGAGCAGGAAGTGCTCGATGCCCTTCCAGCCATGGGACCCTAGGATCACCAGGTCGGCCTGGCGCGCCGCCTGCGCGATACAACGGGCCGGGTCGCCGCGCCCTACCCGAGGCGTGACGGCGGGGAAGAGATCCCGCAGAGAAGCCGCAGTCTCCTCCACAAGCTGTTCGGCATACTGTTCGATCTCCCCCGTCCATTTCTCGGACCGAGCCCCGAGGGCCTCGTCGCCGGCGTGGAGGGTCGGGACCACGCTGAGCAAGGCCAACGAAATCGGCTGGATGAATCGATGGCGTTGCAGCCAGGCACAGAGCCGCCGGGCATCCTCCTGTCCCTCGACGGCCAGCAGGACGGATTGGAGTTTCCCCGGGTCATTCCGCACGAGCAACGACGCGCAGGGGGCATGCAAGACCACCCGGTGCGACACGCTGCCGAGGAACAATTCCGCGACCCGTCCCCGCCCTTGAGATCCCACCGCCACCAGATCGCACCCGGTCGAACGGACCGTCTCAAGCACGACCTTCGCCGGGTTGCCGACCTGATGAAACCGTTTGATGGAGGAGACCGTGGCCGGCAGCATGGCGCTGGTCTGATCGAGCAGCCGTTCGGCCGCGTCCATCATCGAGTGTCGGAGGTCTTCGGCGGTGCTGCGCCCGATCGGCTGGGCAAAGATGGGATTCTCGAACGGCCGGAGGTCCACCGCATGGACCAGGGTCAGCTCTTCATGGGTAAAGAGGCGGCAGACGACCCGGACCGCATTGAAGGCCTGGTCCGACCAATCAACGGCGACCACGGTGCGCATGGCGCCCCTCAGGCTGGAATGGTACGGCAGTCGCTTTTCGACCGATGCGAGAGATCCCGACCTCCGGAGGGATCTCCCGAGATCGGTAGCTATGTCATCATACTCCCAACGTGATGACCGAGGTCAACCACCAGCGATAGAATATCCGTGTAATCTTCTACGCCGAGAAGGGATCGGCTTGCGACACGATAGCCAAGTCCTTGGAATAGACGGGAGGAATCCCATGATCACCCTATCCTTGGAAACGAACGAGCAGGAGATTCTTGTGTGGGCGCTCAGGAGCGTCGTCTCGGACCTTGGGGCGGAGATTGCCGATACCGAAAACTTTGAAATGCGGCAAGATCTGAAAGAGCGGAAGGCGGTGCTCATGAGCATGATCAAGCGGCTCGAATCGTAAGCCTTTCCGCCGAGCGACGACAGAGAGCCCGCCTGTTCATAAAGAATAAAGCTGATGCCCCTGTACGACACACCGCAGTAGAATGCCCGGTGTCGCCAAAGTTCCTCCATGTACCCCCATCCATCAGCGTGGCGTACGCTGAGGTACGGGCGGGCGCCTGACGCTCAATCACAGAATGGAGAGCCTGATGTTTGAATGGTTGACCAACCCCGAAGCCTGGATCGCCTTGGGGACCTTGACCGCCCTGGAGATCGTGCTGGGCATCGACAACATTATTTTCATCTCCATCCTGGTCGGCCGCCTCCCCGAGAAGCAACGTACTCTCGCTCGACAGGCAGGCCTCGGCCTCGCCATGATCGCCCGCCTGGGCCTGCTGTTTTCCATCTCCTGGGTCATGAGCTTGACCCAGCCCTTGTTCACCGTCCTGGCTCAGGAGATCTCCGGGCGCGATCTGATTCTCATCGGAGGCGGATTGTTTCTGCTGGCCAAGGCCACGCATGAGATCCACGAGAGCCTCGAAGGCGTCGAGGAGAGCGATCGCAAGGTCATGGCCGCCGGACTGGGGATGGTCTTGCTGCAGATCGCGCTGTTGGATATCGTGTTCTCGCTCGATTCCGTGATTACCGCCGTCGGCCTGGCCGAGCATGTTTCCATCATGGCCATCGCCATCATCCTGGCCGTGGTCGTGATGCTCATGGCAGCCAAGGCCATCGGGGATTTCGTCGAAGCCCACCCGACGATCAAGATCCTGGCCCTGTCGTTTTTGATCCTCGTGGGCGTCACGCTCATGGTCGAAGGATTCGACGTGCACGTGCCCAAGGGGTACATCTATTTCGCCATGGCCTTTTCCGTCGGCGTCGAAATGCTCAACATCCGCATGAGGAAGAACCGGCGGGCGCCGATCAAGCTGCACAGCAAGTACGCGCGGGACCAGCAGCAAGACTGAGTTGACTGTCCGTTGCGATCGTGCGGGAGACGCGGATGGCCATTCACCGCCGGCTGAGGGAGCCGATAGACAGGGACCCGTTGTGTTATCATGCCCTCGCAAGGCCAGACCCGTCGCACCGAGACGGAGCAGCCGTTTCCCACCGAACCAAGGAGGATAGTCATGCATAGATCGTGGTTGGCGATAGCCGCAATGGTCGTTTGGCTGGCTACGGGCGGCGTCCCGGCGCTCATGGCGCCGGCTCAGGCCGAAGGGATGGCAGCCGAAGGCAAGGATGCCATGAAGGGAACGAGCAAGTCGGTGACCGAGTCCGCCGGCAAGCTGAAGACCGACGCGACCAAGACGGCAGAGGACGCCAAGGCCCTCGATCTCGAGAAGACCAAGCAGGGCACCGGCCAGGTCAAACAAGACGCCAAGGACTTGAAGGACAGCGCCAAGGACACGATGAAGAATCCGATGGGCACGCTGGGAAAATAACTGTCGTGCCATCTGAATTCAGCCACTCAAGCTCCGCCGGCCGAAAGACCGGCGGAGCTTGTCGCATCAGATCAGCGCTATCGCTATCACACCGCACCGGCCGTCCGCATCAGGCCGAAGTCTATGCCTGAATGGAAACCGTCAGGCTGGTACCCGGAGGTGGGAGATGTCCCCTGTGAAACCATTTGTCATCGCTTTGCTGGCATTCGGCATCCTCATGGGAGGAGAAGTGGCCATCTGTGCGTTCGCCAGCGACCAGAATCCACAATCAAGCGCGCCGCCTTCAGCCGCCTCCGATGCGCACAAACGCGGGAGGGAGAAGATCAGACAGGCCTGTGGCGATGATGTCAAACGGTTCTGTGAGGGAGTCAAGCCGGGCGAGGGCCGCATCGTGCAATGCCTCGAACAACACGCCACAGACCTGTCGCAGGATTGCTCGGAGCTGATGCAGCGCCGGATGCAGAAGAAGAACAAGCAGCCGAAGGCTCCGTCGCAATAGTCCGGACAGTGGTGGACGTTGGTAGTTCAAGACGGAGGGGTTCCCTCCGAGCTTGCCTGTTCGGTTTCATCTGCGATGCCTTTGATACGGATTCCACAGGGCCTTCCGAAAGAATGGGGCTGATTCCTTTGTTTTATCCGAGCAGTCACTTTGTGGGTCCGCCGCTTGGCCGTTTTCTATTTCGCATACTGCTTTGCAATGCCTGCCCATGTCTTTTCCATCTGCGGGATGAGCAGTGCAAATGCTTCTCGCTCTGCTTCCAGTCTCTTCCTATCAACAGTGTCTGTTGATCCCCATACATTGGTGAGCCCCGTGGCATTGGCAGTAGCTTCCGAAAGGCCATAGACAAATCCAGTGCGGACGTCAGTAAAGAGAGCAGACGCTGTGGATGTGATGTGTGCGTCACGATCTGGCACTATTCCAAGAGACAATGGGGACAGTGGAGCATAGGTGCGCCCTTGAACTCTGAATGAAGTGTCGATTGTATAAATGAGCAAGACATCAGCTTGGACTTGAGCAGCTGAAACCCTTAGATCATCAAGGGAATTCAGAGAAGGAGGGAGAAGTAGCCGATTGATGGGAGCGACCCCTGCCACAGATGGCCACTTTGAGATGCTTTCAATCTGGTCTTCGGTAAGTAATTCCTGCGTCGTTACAACGCTAAACGGACCAGAGCCGTAGCTCGTTGATGTGTAGGATTTGTATTGGGGTGCTTGAACCCTTGCAACCGCCAGGCGGGAGGGAAAGTTAGGAGAGGGCTTGCGCGAAGCAGCTTCGGCAATGTCGGCGCGATTGATGTCTGCCAAGTTCACCGATCCGCCAGGAGTCACATAACTTGCACAGCCTGAACAGAGAATTACGAGGCCGAAGAGCAGGTTTCTCAATGACATGATCTCATCCTCCAATTCCTCTAGTGGGCTACTACCAACCTTCGTTTCAACAAGGCTCGGCAGCCTGTGAATCCGCCTAGCGAGCAAGTCTACTGGAAAGCCCAATAGGCATCCACTGTTATGCTCCTTCCGAGCTTGCTCGTTGTCGCTTCTCAGGAAGGGCGGCCTGATTGCTCTCTAACTGCGCGCGTCCAACAAGCACCGCCCACAACATGACAATCTGAACAACCTAGTGTGCGCGTTGCGCGAGCACAGATATAAACGTTCCCTCCAAGCTTGCTCGTTGCCTCTTCCCCATGGATGGACACTCGTGCTGGTCCCACTGCGGGCGTCGTTCGACACTTATCTATGATGCTCCCTCTAAGCTTGCTCGTTGTTTTTCGCCTGCGAGACGGCTGGTGTGGTTTCCATTGCGCGCATGGAGGGAGCACCTTCTGAGCGTGCGGCCTCTGCGAGCACAGAAACCACACCAGCCGCCTCGCCCTCCCCTTCCGCGTACTCCGGGAGCGCAGGACCAGTATGGGTGGCCTTCCATCTCCTCTCATTGTGCGGCCTCCGTGAGCAAGAAGGATGGCTGGCCGTTCTCTCCGCGCCCTCACCGCTTTCTTCGAATGGTCCTTCCAAGCTTGCTCCCTGTCACATCACAGGAAGGGTGGCTTGATTGGTCTCTAACTGCGCGCGTCCAACGAGCACCGCCCGCAACATGACAATCTGAACAACCTAGTGTGCGCGTTGCGCGAGCACGGGAGATCAACAAGCCACCCTTCCACCATTTCCCTCCTTGCAATTCGCCGATCCCTCCTCTTATTCTCCCCCAATGGACCTCTCCAACCTCACCCCGGCAGAATTCAAAGAACTCGTCCGCGGCCTCGTGGACGACCGGTTGCGCGAACTCCTGGGCGATCCGGATTTGGGGCTTCAGCTTGGAGAGGCGCTCCGAGCCAGGCTCAAAGAATCCTTGACGAGCGGCGAGCGGATCAGCGGGGACGACCTGGCTGAAAAACTCGGGTTGCGCTGGTAGCAACCATGCCCTGGTATCGCCTGGCGTTCAAACCGGCCGTCGTGGCCGACCTGGCCGAAGTAGATCAGGCGCTGGCCCAGCGGTTGTTCGACAAGACCAAGTGGCTCGCCTCCAACGTCGAGAATCTTCGCCACGAACCGATTGCGCCGGACCTGCCGGGTTTGGCGAAATATGCGGTCGGCGACTGGCGGATCTTCTACTCCATCGACCGAGCCGACCAGGTGCTCGACGTGCATGGCATCCTGCACAAGTCTCGCGTGGCAGGATGCTGAAAAAGGCCTCCAGCGGGCGGGGGATTCGTCAATCGTCATACGTCAATCGTCATAGGCCAATCGTACATTGAGCGGCATGTCTCCCGAGCGGGGCAGGCGAAGCGAAACGGAGTGGGTCGCGAAGCGCCGGCGCCTCGCGACCCACCCATGACGCATGATTTGGAGCACGACGATTCCGGCACGGCCGGAACGCTCACCGCTCCTGTTGCACGGTGATGGTGAACTCCCCGGTTCCGGCCGGACTGTAATGGCGCACCTGCACGTGATAGCTCCCCGGCGCCAACTGTTGCGTGATCTTCGCATTGGACGATTCCCCGTCATCGTCGTCCTCTTCGATCAGCCTGGCGGCGCTGTTGGGGCCGAACAATGACATGAACACATCCGTCGTCCCATGGGTCTCCACCGTATACTTGGCGGCTTGCACGACGTCGAAGGAGTAGGACAGCTTTTGATTGGGCTGCGTGAGCGTCCCCCCTGTCGCCGGCGGAGGGGGCGGAATGATCGGCAGCTTGATGGACACCGGCGTTTCCGGTGGGGGACCTCCCTTGAACGCCGTCAGCAGTCCCGCCCCGCAAGGTTTCGGACACTGAGTCGATGTGCGGGGTGTCGCATCGTTCATGAGCCGGGCCATCACCTGTCCCGGGATCATGCTGGGATCTTCGGCGAAAATCAGCGCCGCCACCCCCGCGACGTGGGGAGCCGCCATCGAGGTGCCGTTGAAGTAGGCATACCCTCCCTTCACCATGCTGAGGACGCCGTCCGGCTGGCTGTCGCCGTTGTCGTCCCGCCGAAGGTCGCCCCCCGGCGCCAGGATCTTCACGTCCGGTCCAAAGTTCGAGTAGCGCGTCACCAGGTGGCCGCGATAGTCGCTGGCTGCGACCGTGAACCCTTCATCGCAACTGGCCGGCGTCACGCTGGCCGCGTCCACTGCGTCGTTGCCTGCGGCAATCACGACCAGGGCTCCTGCGGCCATCGAGTGACTTTCCGCTATGATGCTCCCACCGAGCTTGCCTATGCCACCCTCGCTCTCCGAGGGGAGTAGCCGGGTTGCCCTCCACTGCGCGCATGGAGGGAGCACCTTCTGAGTGTGCGGCCTCTGCGAGCACAGAGGGCTGCCTGGCTACTACTCCCCTCGCCTCATTTCACCCCCACCACCATCGCATCCGGCCCTGCCAGCTTTTCGACACTCGCCCGCTTGAACCCCGCCTCCTTCATCCATTGCTTGCAGTCGGCACCGGTGAAGTCGAAGCCGCCGTGCGTTTCAATGAGCATGTTCAGGCTCATGAGCAGTCCGAACGCGTTCCGTTTCCGTTCGTCGTCGATGATCGCCTCGTGCACGATGATCGCGCCGCCGGCAGGCAACGCCTCATAGGCCTTGCGCAGGAGCATCAGCTTTTCGTCGAGGTTCCAGTCGTGCAGGATATGGCCCATAATCAGCACGTCCGCCTTCGGCAAGGGGTCCTTGAAGAAGTCGCCGGACTGGAAGCGCAGTCTCTGGGCCAGCCCCTTCGCCCTGACATAAGCCTCAAACACCGGCCGCACCACCGGCAGATCCATTCCGCCGCCCGTCTGATGCTTGTGCGCCAACGCGATCTCGACCGCCACGCCGCCCTGCGCGCACCCGATGTCCACGAACGACCGATACCGCTTCCATGGAAACTTCTTCGCGATGGCCCGCGCCGTCCCCAGGCTGAGCCCGGTCATGGCCTTGAGAAACCCTTCCAACCGTTGCGGGTCCGCATAGAGCGCGCCGAAGAAGTCCTCGCCCGTCTTCGCCTCGTTCTGCGGCTTGCCGGTGCGCAGCGCTTCGGTGAGCGATCCCCAGAATCGGTAGAGCCGGGCATTGGACATCTCCAGCATGCCGCCCATATAGGAGGGTTTGGCCCGATCAAGGAACATGGCGGTTTCCGGCGTGTTGGCATAGCGGCGGCCCGTTCGCTTCAACATCCCCAACGCGACGAGCGCGTCGAAGAAATCCCTGGCGCTTCGCGGATGGAGATTCAGCCGCTTGGCCAACGCCTCCGCATCCAGCGGACCTTTCGCCAGTTCCGTGAACAGACCCAGCTCGACGGCGCTGAGCAGCGTCTTCGATCCCCAGAAGCCGAAACCGAGTTGCATGATCCGATCGGGAGAAAGTGTGGGTTGAGGCATGCTTGGGCTCCTTCGGGTGAAAAAACCGCGCACAAGCTACGCCGCGACACTTGGGAAGTCAACGGCTTGTCGGTGGGAACAGCAGGGCGGAGACCGGCGAGGGCACGAGAGATAGGCGGCGGAAAGACAAGGGCGGCGAGGCGTCAACTGCGCGCGTCGCGACCCGTTGCATAAAGGAAAGAGCAACGGGTCCCCCGGCACCGCCTATGATGCTCCCTCAAAGCTCGCTAATCGTCCCCACTATGGAAGGGCCCTCGTGCTGGTCCAACTGCGGCCATGGAGCGAGCGTGCTTCTGAGCGCGCGGGCTCTGGGAGCACAGGACCAGTATGGGTGGCTTTCCATCCCTTCCTCACCACCCCAACTGCCACCCATGCCCATTCCGCTCCAGCAGTGCCTCCGCCTCCCGGGGCCCCCAGGTCCCGGCCGTGTAGAAATGCACGGACCGCTCGCCGGCCAGCAACGGGTCGTATAACCGCCAGGCGGTTTCGGTGAAGTCGGCCGTGACGAACAGGGTCTGGTCGCCGATCATCACGTCGCGCAGCAACGTCTCGTAGGCCTCCGGCAATCGGCCGAAGGCGTCTTCATAATCAAACTGCAACGCCCGGTCGGCAAACCGGAACGGCCGGCCCGGTGACTTGACGGAAAAACACAGCGAAAACCCTTCGCTCGGCTGCAAGGTGATGAGCAGCTTGTTGGGCGGCATGCTGCCCGGCGCGAGAGAGCGAAACACTTGCGTCGGCGCCTCGCGAAAGGTGACCGTGATCTGGGTCAGCTTGCGCGGAAGCCGCTTGCCGGTCCTCAGATAAAACGGCACCCCTTTCCATCGCCAGTTGTGGATCTCCGCTTTCAGGGCGACATAGGTTTCCGTCGTCGAATCCGCCGGCACGCCCTTCTCCTCGCGATAGCCGGGAATCGTGATGTCCGCGATCCGCCAGGCGGTGTACTGGCCGAACACCACATCCTGCGGCGGAATCGGCGCGATCGAATGCAGCGCCTTCAGCTTCTCGCCCTGGATCGCGCCGGCGTCAAAGGACACCGGCACTTCCATGGCCACGACCGTCATGAGTTGCGTCAAGTGATTCTGGACCATGTCGCGCAGGGCGCCGGCCTGCTGGTAATAGGCGCCGCGATGCTCGACCCCGATATCCTCCGCCACCGTGATCTGCACGCTCTCGACGATGTCGCGGTTCCACAGCGATTCAAAAATCGGATTGGCAAAGCGGAACGCCAGGAGATTCTGCACCGTTTCCTTGCCCAGGTAATGGTCGATCCGGTAGATCTGCGATTCGTCGAGGTACCGGTGCAGCCGCGTATTCAGGGCTCGGGCAGAATGAAAATCGTGGCCGAAGGGTTTTTCAAACACGACGCGGACCCACCCGCGGCCTTTCAGAAGCCCTACCTGGTCGAGCTGTTCGATGGCAGCGGGAACCGTGTCCGGCGGCAACGCCAGGTAGAAGATGCGGTTCTCCGGCATCGAACGGGATCGTTCCAACCGGCGGATGGCCCCGGCCAACGCGGCAAACTCTTCCGCCCCCCCTCCGTGCAAGGAATGGTAATGGAGGCAGGCTTCGCACCAGGCGCGCAACTCCGGCTCATTGCGCAAGCCCGCATTGTGCAGCCCTTCGTAGGCCCAGAGGCGAAAGGCTTCTTCGCTCATCTCCGGCAACGCGGCCCCGACGATCAAGGTCTTCCGCCGGTCCAAAACGCCGTGGTCGCCTAAATGATAGAGCGCCGGCAGCAGTTTCCGCCGCGTCAGATCGCCGGTGGCGCCGAGAATGACAAAGGTATGCGGCTCGACCGTTTGCTCCACTAACGGCGCGGTCGCGCCTTCTGTCATAACCACAACCAGTTCCCTTCTTGATCGGTCCGCTCAGTCCGCTTCCCTCCGGCGAGGAGGAGCCGTCGTCGTGCGCGTATCCGCCCTCTCCGCGCCACACAGGCCGGATCATGGCTTGCAATCGGCGAGGACGCCCGCACTCTTGCTACTTTCGCACAGCCGGGGGAACAGTCTCAATGTCGGAGGCCAGCGTGGGACGGAATCGGGATGGTCTATGCCAACGAGACTGTCGCACAAGCAACTACGGCGGGGCTCGTTTCGAGCAGGCTCTTTTCTAGCGATCACAGTTCGTCTACTCTGCTTCTACGATGAGCCGTCAACCATTCCTTCTGACGCCCGGCACCTTGTGGCCGGCATTGCGCGAGCGGACGGAACAGGCGCGCCGCTGCGGGGCGATCGTCTCCATCCCGACGACCGAAGAAACGGTGGACCAAGAGGGGATCACGTTCCTCATCCGTCTGGTCGCGGCGCTGGCGAGGAAGGCGGAAGCGGCCACGGCACAGCCGCCACCGGGCCATTCGCAACCGGCAGAGCCTCCGGCCAATCCCTTCCTTCCTTATGATCCGAACCTGTTCGTCGCCGATGTGTCGCCCACCCATGTCGCGCTGTTGAACAAATTCAACGTGGTGGACCATCACCTGCTGATCGTCACCCGTTCGTTCGAGGAGCAGGACATGCTGCTGACGGAACAGGACTGTCTGGCGCTGTTGGTCTGTCTGGCGGAGATTGACGGTTTGGGGTTTTACAACGCGGGACGGGTGGCCGGAGCCAGCCAGAAGCACAGGCATCTGCAACTCGTGCCGCTTCCGCTCTGTCAGACAGGGCCTCGCCTGCCGATCGAGGCATTCGTCAGGCATTCGCGCATCACCGGTCCGGCCGGCGTGATTCCGGGCTTGCCGTTTCTCCATGCCTTTGCGCCGATGGACCCACGCTGGCTCGACAGTCCGGTGGAATCGGCCCCGCTGCTGCTGACGCGGTACGAAACATTGCTGCAGCGGGCGCAGGTACCGATCAGCCGGACTCCGGAGGGTTTGCGGACCGGTCCCTACAACCTGCTCGTCACCCGGCCATGGATGCTCTTGGTCCCCCGTTCGGCGGAATGTTTTGAAGGGATCTCGATCAATGCCTTGGGGTTTGCCGGGGGGTTACTGGTGAAGGATCAGACACAACTGGAGATCGTGAAAACGCGCGGGCCGATGACCGCGCTGCGTCAGGTCGGCTTTCCTCGGCAACCGTGACGGCGGAGCCTTATGGGATAAACCGGGAAGGGTTCCCGTTCGTATTCTATTTCGCGGCACCTTTCGACCAGAAGGTTTCCAACTCGGGGAATTTCTCGCGATAGTCCTCGTGGCTGGCTCGAATGACGTTGAGCGCCTCCTCACGGCCGTAGACGCTGGTGATCTCCACCTTATGTTGCGTCGTCCCCGGCGCGCTCTTGTAGGTCAGGAAATAATGCTGAAGGCGATCGATCAAGGTCAGCGGACAATCCGCGATGTCGGTATACCCGCCATAGACCGCATCTTCCTTCATCACCGCGATGATCTTGTCGTCGGCTTCTCCCCCGTCCGCCATGCTGAGGCCGCCGATCGGCAGGGCCGTCAGGAGAATGTCGCTATGGGGAATGGTCTTTTCCGTGAGGACGCAGATGTCGAGAGGGTCTCCGTCCCCGATCATCTGCTTGCGCTTGGCGCGCTTCGCAAAAAGCTCGGCCACCCGCTCCCCGCAAAAAGTCTGGGGCACAAGCCCGTAATAGACCGGGCAGAAATTCGAGAACCGCTGCGGCCGATCCACCTTGAGGAAGCCGCTGGCCTTGTCCACCTCATATTTCACCGTATCGGTCGGCACGATTTCGATGTAGGCCGTCACGACCTCGGGTGCTTTCTCCCCGATGGGGACTCCATGCCAGGGATGGGCCTTGAACATCAGACCCATCAGTCGTTGCCAATTCTCTGCTCTGTCACTGCTCATCCCGGGAACCTCCTTTGAACTGCATACGACCGATTTGCAGCCTGCCGGCAGCGCGCTCTACCCCTGACCATGCACCTGGATCTGCCGGCTCCGATAGAGCCGCCTCGCGTTCAACCCGGCCTCTTCCGCCTCCCGGTCTTTGCCGGCTTGGCGATACAGCTCGGCCAGCGCCGCCAGCGCGGCCGCCTCGCCCGCATTCTTGCGCATGACCTGGTAGAGGGAGGAGGCCTGCCGTCCGAACTCAATACCCTCTTCGATACGGCCCAGCTCGCCGGCCGACTGGGCCAGCCTGAGCCGGAGCTTCGCTTCCCGCATTCCGTTTCGCTCTGCCTCGGTGAGGCGGAGACTTTCCGCATAGGTCCGTTGCGCCTCCTCGTACCGCCCCATCAACCAATGGATGTCGCCCAGCGCGAGCAGCACGTTCGCCTCATGGCCACCGGCCTGGCGGGCCTGCGCCTCCCCCCGTTCCCGCTCCAGCATGGCCAGCCCTTCTTCCACACGACCCTCCTGCACCCGCAACAGAGCCAGTTGCACGACCGCCACGTGGCGTCCATTTGAGTCCTGAAGACGATCATGCAGCGTGACGGCCTCCATAAGAGATTGCTCGGCTTCTCTGTCATGCCCGAGTCGGGCCGCCAACCGTCCGGTGGCCAAGGCGGCATCGGCGCGCACACGAAGGGCCCCCTTGGTCCCCAACAGTTTTGTTGCCTCCTGTAACGAGGTATAAGCCTCGCGCACCTGTTCCCGCCGTTCCTGAACACCGGCCATCTTCACCAACGCGGCCGCCTGGCCGCCCTTCTGCTCCGCCTGACGATACGCCGACAAGGCCAGTTGGTAATAGTTCAACGCTTCCTGGAAATGATCCTGCGCGTCATGGAGTTGTCCGATCCGCAGCAACTCATCGCCCGTCAGGGTGCGGACGGAGGACACGGGATGCCGCCATGTCTCAGGGACGGACCAGGCCGGCGAAGGAACGACGAGGAAGAGCGCGAAGAGCATGAGGCACAACATCGTCATGGCGCGACCTCTTCATGCAGCCGATGCATCCCAATCCACGCATCCCGGTGAGCATTGACGAAGAGACAAGACACCCACTCTACTCTGTCCGTCGGATCCGGCGCAACGAAGAGTCGAAGTCGCCGCTACGCGCGTTGTCGCTCGTACAGTTCGATCACCGTCTGAATCGTGTCCGCTTCTACGGCCGGCTTGTCCGGCCGATAGCGAATCACCCGCGCGAAGCGCAGCGCCAGGCCGGCGGGATAGCGCGGCGACTCCTGAATCTCATTGAAGGCGATCTCCGACACCAACTCAGGCTTCACATGGACCGTCCACTCGTCGCGGTGGGTTTCGAGGGCCAGCAGCTTCTCCGTTTGCCATTGCAGCATGTCATCGGTCAAACCCTTGAAGGTCTTGCCCAACATCACGAACTGTCCGCTCCGGGGATCGCGCGCGCCCAGATGGAGATTGGAGAGCCAGCCCTGGCGGCGCCCGTGCCCCCATTCCGCTGCCAGGATGACGAGATCGAGCGTGACCGCCGCCTTGAGCTTGAGCCAGTGAAATCCACGCTGCCCGCTGACATAGGGCGCCGTCAACGATTTGGCCATCACCCCCTCGTGCCCCGCCTCCAAGGCCCGGCGGAGAAAGCGTTCGGCCTCCTTGGGCTGGCCGGTCACGAGCCTCGGCAACAGCGACGACGCGGGCGCCACCCGCGCGAGAAGATTCATCCGTTGTCGATACGGCACCGTCAGCAGGGGGCCTTCCCCATCGAGGTAAAGACAGTCGAAGAAAAACGACGAGAGCAGAATCTCCTGACGCAGCGCCGCCACATCCTTGATGCGACCCAACCGTCGCATCGTGATCTGAAACGGCCTGGGCCTGCCGTCCGGCCGGAGCGCGATAGCCTCCCCCTCCAAGACGAGGTCGCGCGCCGGCAGACCCTGTACGGCCTCCACAATCTCTGGCACACGATCCGTCACATCTTGAAGCTGGCGGGTGAACACCCGCACCTCTGGGCCGCTCTTGTGCACCTGGATGCGCGCCCCATCCAGCTTGTATTCAAACGCCGCCTCTCCGAGCCGCGCCAAGGCTTCCGGCACGTCCTCCACGCTGTTGGCCAGCATCGGGGCGACCGGAACCAGCAATCGCAACGTGAAGCGATCGAGGCCGGCCTGACCTTCGGTCAATGCGGCCCGCGCCACCTCGCCGATGTGGCCGGCAAAGGCCGCGGCCTGCCGGACATCGCTGGGCGGCAACGTGGCCGCCTTGGCGACGGCTTCGAGCAGCAATCCTTCCAAGGCACCTTGACGCAATTCGCCGATCAGTAATTGCGTCAAGAACCGGCGCTCGTCACCCGTCGCCCGCTGGAAGAGTTGCCGCAATGACCGGACACGACGCTCCGACGATCCGGCGCCGCTCTCCGCCGCGATAGCCACGAAAGCCCGGTCCACCTCGGCGAGGGTGAGCGGCGCCTCGTCCCGCGGAATCAGATCGGCTTCGGTCTGGGCGACGGTCAAGGCCTGCTCGATCACGCGCCAGCCGATTCCGATCTTCCCCTGACGCAACAACCCGGCGAGATAGAGGGCGGCTAGTTCCGTCTCCTCGCCCTCGGGTGAAGCCTGCCGGAGGCACTCTGCCAGCAGAGCGATCTTTTCGGTCTTTTTGGCCGTCGCGCGCACCTTGGCCACGGCTTCGACCAGCCGAGCGAGTTGCATGGGGACTATTATACTCGGTGACGCGAATTTCGATGTTGGCGGAGGACGGGAAGAACTTGGGTGGTCGTGGCAGGAGCCAGTTTCAGTGGAGTGGATTGGCAGGGATCACCGGCTCGGCACGGTCAGCCCGAAAGGGAGACACGCCCACGGGCCTCCCTCCAGGCTTGCATCGGCTAGCGGCCGACGCTCTTGTCAGTCGAGCTTGTTCTGCTCATTCTCAAAGCTGGGAGAGGGTGCGGGTGGTGGCTCGCCATGATCGCCGCTTGGCCCCGCTCCCCCGGTCTCCTGCTCTCCCAGCGGGCCGGTGGACCGCTCGATCGGCCGTTGCTTGGCTCGCTTCTGCTCGTCCGCTCGCAGCGTCTCCATGTTCTGTACCAGAGTTTCGACCGCCGGCGAGAGATCCATCACGTCCGTCATGGAGACGTCCGGATGAATCTTGTACTGGTCGGTATTGACCACCATCCGCTCCTGTCCTGTGGCGTCGCGCGCGACCTTTACAGCCGTCCAGGGTATGGGATGAAGGTGATGGTCGCTGTGAGCGAGGAGGATGACTGCGTATTCAATCTTGCCCGTGGCAGTGTCCACGAGCAGATTATCCAGGGTTCCCACCCGTTCGCCTCGGAGGTTGGTGACAGGCTTTTGAATCAGGGTATTGCCCTCGTCGGACTTGAGCTTGCCGCGGCGCAGCGGGACCACCGCGTACTCCTTGGGCGGATAGCCTTGCCCGCCCGTCATGTCCAACACAGCGGGTTTGTCCTGTTCTCCGGGCATCGCCAGTTGTCCTGTGCCGGCGCTCGGACCGGTCGCCCTCGCTGCAGCCGGAGGTTGGCCGGCCAAGTACTTCAACGTGGTCACCTTCCCATTGTCATCGACCTCCGCCTTCACCTGATCCCCAACTCGAAAGTCGCAAGACCCGACTTGAAACCCGGACCCTCTGGCCGTCTCGTCCTCCCGTTGTCCCTGTCGCAGTTGCTGTTGACTGGCCTCGGGCGCTTGCTCTTTGGGAGTCGTGCGCTCGCTCGCCATCCGGTCCGCTTTCGCGGCCTTGCCCGATCGCGGGTTGGGCATTCCGGCACAATCCAGGTTCGTATCTCGGTTGACGATCAATCTGATCTGCTCGCCCGTATCCTTTTTTCTCACAAAATAGTAGCGGTCCTCGATCGTGGCGATGGAGCCTTCCACGAAATATTGGGCGCCGCCTAATGTGACTTGTGCATCGAACTCTTGCACTGACTCGTCGGTCTCTCCAGCATCTCGAGTGGCGGCGAATGCCGACGGCGCCGCCCCTTCGAGCACGAGACCGGAAAGCATCATGGTCATCAGCAGCTCCCGTGTCATTCAGTCCTCCTTTCCTTTCTCAGGCACACCCCGAACTAGGGATGGTACCAGGTTCGATAGGCTTCTCCTCTCCTGCGGACGCAAGGCACAGACCATCGGACCCGCGAGAAGAATGCTCGTGTTATTGGGAAGATAGTTGCGCCGACTAACCGGGCGCGATCAGGTATGCGGGGAAGAGTTGTCTCGGTGCAACGTCGCGAGCCTTGGAAGCAGCCGTTTTCCGGCTGAATTTGGAACGATGAACAGCTTGTCCCTCATGGACAGCCTGTCCGGTCACCGATGGTCGCAGGTTCTCGCTACAACCAGTGCCTCCGGTCCGAATTTCGCCGTCCTCGCGGCATGCAAGATGCGTGGAACAGAATGATCAGGAGAAATTGCTGGCGTCTCCTCAGCCAACGAGTATAGTGTCGAAAGAAGAATCCACTGTGAGTATGAGAACGCCGTACGCTCCATCGACCATCCGCCATATCCTCTGCATCTTTCCGCGCTATGCGCCGTCCTTCGGAACCTTCCACCATGCCTATGCCTTGCTCGGAGGCGTCCGGGCCTTCATGCCGCCGCAAGGATTGTTGCTGATCGCCGCCTATCTGCCTGAATCCTGGCGAGTCCGGTTCATAGATGAGAACGCCCGGGCGGCCACCGACGACGACTTTCGCTGGGCGGACGCGGTGTTCGTCTCAGGCATGCACGTGCAGCGGCCCTTCATCGACGAGATTGTCCGCCGGGCGCACGCCTGCGGCCGCCCGGTGGCACTCGGCGGCCCGTCCGTCTCCAGTGCCCCCGAGCTGTACCCGGACGTCGATTTCGTCCACGTCGGGGAGATCGGAGATGCGACCGATCGGCTCATCGCGCTGCTGGACGGGCTCGGCGGCCGGCCCGCGCACCAGCACATCCTCACGACCGACAAGCGCCTCCCACTGGCCGAGTTCCCGATGCCGGCGTACGAACTCATCTCGCTTCCCGAGTACTTCCTTGCGAGCATCCAATTCTCCAGCGGATGCCCCTATACCTGCGAGTTCTGCGATATCCCTTCGCTCTATGGACGCGTCGCCCGGTTGAAGACGCCCGAGCAGATCATCGCCGAGCTGGATCGGCTGCGGGAGGGCGGCGCCGAGTCGGTCTACTTCGTCGATGACAACTTTATTGCCAACCCGAAAGCTGCGCGACACCTGCTCCCGCACCTGGTCGCCTGGCAGAAACACCATCGCTATCCGCTCCGGATCGCCTGCGAGGCCACGCTCAACATCGCCAAGCATGATCCCCTCCTCGACCTCATGCGCGAGGCCGGTTTCGTCACCGTGTTTTGTGGCATCGAGACCCCGGAGGCCGAGGCGCTCAAGGCGATGTCCAAGTCGCAGAACCTGCGCCTGCCGATTCTTGATGCGGTCGAAACCATCAACCACTACGGGATGGAGGTCGTCTCCGGGATCATCATCGGACTCGACACGGATACGCACGATACAGCCGACCGCGTTCTCGAGTTCATCCATGCCTCGCAGATCCCGATCCTGACGATCAACCTGCTCTATGCGCTGCCGAAAACGCCGCTCTGGACCCGCCTGCAGGGCGCGGGCCGCCTCCGCCCCGAGGTAGGACGGGGCTCCAATGTGGACTTCCTGCTCCCCCACGACACCGTCCTCGGCATGTGGCGGCGCTGCATCGAAACCGCCTACGAACCCAATGCGCTTTACGCTCGGTACGCCCACCAGCAGCGGCACACGTTCCGTCGTCGCCTCCGTTATCCCACGGACCCTCGCCGCCTCGCCCCGCACAGTATCCGGCGAGGGCTTGGCATCTTCGCGCGCATCTTCTGGCGCATCGGCATCCTGGGTGCCTATCGCCACGCCTTTTGGGAGATGGCCTGGCGGACGCTTGGAAGAGGACGTTTTGAGGAGTTTGTCCACAGCGCGGTCGTGAGCCACCACCTCATCGAGTTTGCGCGCGAATGCCTGGTCAACCGGCCGGAGCCCTGCTTCTATGCGCCGTCGAGGGCGGCGGCCACGGATGCTGACGCCGCCGCCTAGCCGACTCGCGCCGCGGTAAGGATGTCCTGTGCGGCTTGAATGCCGGAGAGTGCCGCGCCTTCCATGAAGCCTTGCCACTCGTAGAATGAATTCGCGTGCTCGCCGGCGAAGAACAGATTGCCGGCCGGCGTTCCCTCAAGGCCTGCGATCGTTGTGAACTGCCCGGGCCTGTAGCAGGTATAGCTGCCCTTCGACAACGGGTTCGAAGGCCAATGCTCCAGATGCGCCAGATAGTCCGTACCGATTTTCGTGGCGGCTCCCAGCGCGCCGGGATACACCACGTTCAGATCTCCGAGAAATCGCGCGACTTCGGTCTGGAGGTCATTTTGGTTCAGACGAGCCCCGCGCGCGCCACTCGAATAATCAGTGAGGATGCCGCGGGTTGCCGTGCCGAGGGTCGGGTTCGTCTCCCAGGTGAGCTGATGATTCGGTAGATCGGAATAGGACGTGCCGTTGCTGCCGAGCGTCCTCCAGAGCCGGGTTGAGAACCCGACCATCATTTTGGCGTTCGTCCCGTAGCCCAGTTGCCGGATCGCGTTCAGCTTCTCGGCCGACAGACCAAGGCTCGCATCCAGCTCGACCTCCCGCAAGATCGTGAACGGCAGCGTGAGCACGACGACATCGTGCGTCTTGACGATCGTCCGCGTCCCCTGGCTGAGCGTCAGTTCAATCCGCCCGGCCGCGGTGCGCCGCACGCGCACGAGTTCGCTGCCGTACTCGATTTGTCCGGGGAGTTCTCCCGCCAATCCCTCCACGATGCGATCGTTCCCGTCGATCAGGTGATAGCGTTCGTCGCTGAAGACGCCGAAGGGCCTGAAATGCGCTCTCCGGTCGGCATGGATGAACAGGAGAAAGTTCAGGCAGCTTTGCTCATCCGCCGCGAGCCCGTATTCGGCCTCATAGGCTGCGACGATCGCGGCCTTCGCCACGGGGCCGGCGGGCACCCCTGCTCCATTCTGGCCGTCGAGGTAGGCCAGCAGGCTCGTGCGGTCGAGCTGCACATCCTGCGGCGTATGGGTCTCGGCCGTGACCTCTCGGGAGAGCCGATTGAGGTCGGTCCGCATCACCGCGACAAATTCGCGGAACTCTTCGACGACCACTGCCTCGGCGTATCGTTGGCCTCCAAAATGATAGAAGACCTCGCCCGGCTCCTTCGCGACGTTCTCCTTGGCAAGCCCGAATCGTTGCGCATAGCCGAGCATGGTCTTGTGGAGATTGTCGATCAATTCCCCTCCCCGTTCCGCCACTTGGCCGGGAAGCACATTCCTCAACGACCAGCAGCGACCGCCAGCCCGCGCCGCCGCTTCATAGAGCGAGGCCCGGACGCCGCGCTGTTTCAGAGCATCGGCACAGGCCAAGCCGGCGAGCCCGGCCCCGACAATGCCCACGTCGAGCGAGGAGCCAGACGGGCGCGCCGCCCGAGCGATGCCGGAGGCTCCGGAGAGGAGACCCACGGCCGCCGCCCCCGCGAGCCCGGCACGATGGAGAAATTCGCGCCGGCTGATGATCTGCCGGGCCTGCCTGTTGGACAGATGCGACAGCAGCTCGATGGTGTCCGTATCCGAACGTCCAGGCGGCTTCGAAAGAAGCGCGGCTGTCAGCAGACGGGTGAAGCGGTCGAAAATAGGCGTTCGTGCCATGCGCTGCTCCTGGTGGCGAAAGATCTACAGCCAAGCGGGCACTGTATACTCCGTTTCGGCCAGGCTGGGGAAGACCCAAGATGGGCCGCTTCTGAAAGGCAGTCTGCTGCTAGCGCTCCAAGAGATAATCAAAGGGCGGGGATGGAAACAAGTTGAAGCTGCGGCTCAGTTGGGGCTTGACCAAGCCGAGGTGTCCAAATTGCTGGCCAGCCGGATGGCCGGATTATTCATCGAACGCCTGGTGCACTTCCTTTCGCTGCTCGGCCAAGACGTGGAAGTCACGGTTCGCAAAGCCCCTCGTGGCCGACAGCGTGGGAGAGTGCTGACGAGACATGCTAGGAAGATGAGCAGAGTCGCTGGATAGCGGAGCCAATTCCTCTCAATAGGCCGTTCTCGCTATGGGGTCGTGTCTACGCCCCCTGACAAAGAGTCCTACCGAATCGCTCCCAGAAAACCCAGCAGAAGGAAAAGCAGGAGATTCCTGATGCGGTATCTCATCATGGGTCAGGGTGCGTCATGGCGTGTTGGCACCCGGTTGGCTCCACAAGAACACTGCAATAGACTAACCAGTGTTATGAAACTCAGAAAAGCAAATAGAGTCGATGTCCTACACGCATACGCTGATGAAACAGGAAATACCGGGTTCAATCTATTCGATGCTTCCCAGCCTTCATTTTGGACAGGGACAATAGTCTCAACCTACGATCTTCATGCAGAAGCCAGGACTTTCGTTGATGAATTATGTCGTTTTTCAGGAGTAAAGGAGCTTCATGGAAGCAGTCTAGGGTTGGAAGGGATCGAGCAAATCGCGCCCCGGCTACAAACTTTCCTCGGCAGCCATGAATGCGAATATGTTTTTACAATGTTGGACAAGTGCCACCTCGCTGCTACTAAATTAGCCGACACCCTCCTGGACAGTTACCATAACAAAGGCGTCTCCCATCTCCATTACGTCTCACCCCTGCGAGCCTTCCTGGAATTGAGTCTAATCCCTCTCATAACCTACGGCGATAGAGTAACTTTCTGGAACGCGTACGAAAAGCTCGATCACGGTCAATTCAAAAAGGTACTTGAACGGTTGCAGGCAAGGGTAGTGGAAAAGGTGAGGGACGCTCGAGCCAGAGACCTACTCTCAGATGCACTTTCCTGGGCCATACGATACCCGGATGCGGTGCTAGTAGTCGGAAGAGACGACCTAGATTCGCCTAATCTGGTTACATTTATGTCACTCATTGACGAGCTGAGAGATTTCGCTAATGAGAAAAACGCCTTTCAAATAAAACTGATTCACGACGAGCAGAGCCAGTTCGGAAAGTCCATAGAATGGACCTTTGAAATGATGAAGAACTTACGATGGAAACAAAAACGATCGCTGTTCCTAGAGACCTTCACAAGGGAGAAGAATTCTGCCTATAAAAGCCCCATCGATGTTTCTCCTTCCACAAATTCGCCAGGACTGCAACTTTTGGATTTAGCCCTATGGATTACTAAACGATATGTAGAACGCCGCGTCCCGCCCTCTTGCCCTAATACGGTCTGTCTCGCCCGTGAGATCAGCCAACATGCACGCATCGTTCGTATCACGCTGAAGAGTTACCAGGAAAGAACAAGAAAAGCTTTTGATTCGATCATGAAAGCTGATTTCTCGGCTGAACACGCGCGGCAAGGGGAGATGATAATGCAAAGGAACGAACTGGCACGGCTCAAACGTATGGCCGAGAAGCCCGATTGACCTTTTTCTGGGGCCATTCTCAAACCGAAGGTACGATCTGTAGCCTCAGTCTGCCGATGAAGCGTCAGCAGAGAGGCTCTTGTTCCAGAATGGTTCCCCGGCGGGGAACCATTCATCTGGACCATCAGGCCTCATGGCTGGTTCTGGGCGGAGGATCTGAATAGGAAATACAGCCCGATGCCGGCGCCGACGGCGATGACCATGCCCGAGAGAAATCGGCCCGTGAAGCTGAGCGGGCCGACAAAGACTTCATATAAACGCGGGAGCACGATCGTGGCGAGCAGGGCCAACACCAAGGCCACCATGTGCTTGCGCAGATAAATCGGCTCACCCGGTTTGCGCGAAAATTTCATCGGCCATGGATCTTACTGAACGCTCAAGCATGACTCAAGACAGAAGAGGCCCCAGAGGCAGTACGTCCCTCTCACTTTCGAGCCGGTGCATCGCCCGCATGCCGCGAACGTCCATCAAGAAATACGCCATTCGGCAGGAAGACGGCCGCTACCCCCGTCATCAACAGTGCGCCGGTGAAGGCCGCGGTCATGTCCTTCTGCGCATCCCACTCGTCGCCCTGTGTGCCGAGGTAGGCGGAGCCAAGCTCGGGGCTCACGATCGAGGCCACGACCGCCTCCACCACTTCGAAGAAGCCGCTCTGCGCGAGCACGGCGCTGATCGGGAGATAGTAGGACCAAAAGCCCCGTATGCCCGCAAGCCGCATGAGCAACTCCCTGATGGGCAGGACGAGCAGGAGACCGTATGCAAAGTGGACGATGCGGTCGAAGGGATTGCGGCTCAAGCCAAAGGTGTCTTGCAGCCAAAACCCCGCCGGCACCTTGGCGTAGGTATAGTGCGCCCCGATCGCATGCAGCACCATGAACAGAGCGATCAGCACATAGGAGAAAGTGGAAAACTGGAAACGCCGGTAGGTCAGGACGAGAATCGCGACGAGCGTCACTGCCAGGAGATTTTCGAGGAGCCAATCCTGCCGGTCGATCGGCGCGATCGCCAGCCAACCCCATAACAACAGGTAGGCGGCAAGCAAGAGGCGCGGCAGAGTCCGTTCGGCCGGCTCGTGCCCGCTGGCTAGGACGCGAGCCATTCGATCAGGATGAACGCTGGGCGATGGCACTGTTTGCCTCGGTCTCATCGCTCGGATCGAGCAGAGGCAAGATGCCTCCTTTGGCTGAGGCATCGGCCCGCAGACGGCGGACGATGCGAACCGCCAGCAACAGCGCCATGCAGAGGAGCGATCCGTAGAAGGCCGCGGCCATATCTCTTTGCGCGTCCCACATGTCCCCCTGGGAACCCAGATAGGTGATGCCGAGCTCGGGATGCACGGCCCGGGCGACCCAGGACTCGATGATCTCCCACAATCCGCTCAACCCGAGCACCGTGGTCACCGGCAGATAATACAGGACCCAGCCGCGCGCATGGCCGAGCAGGCGAAACGCCTCTTCCATCGGATAGGCCAGGAGGAACCCGAAACTAAAATGAACGACGCGGTCGAAATGGTTGCGCCCGAGGTGCAGCGCCTGTTCCAACCAGGCGCCGACCGGCGTCTGAGCATAGGTGTAATGGACGCCGATCGAGTGCAAGGTCAGAAACCCGGTGATCAGCACATAGGACAGGGGTGACAGCGGCAGGTAGCGATAGGCCGCGATCAGACCCAGCACGAAGACGGCCGGGAGAATGCTGGCCAGGGCCCAAAATTCCCGGTCCACCGGTGAGTAGGCCATCCAGGCCGACAGCAGCACGTACCAGGCCACCAGGCCGATGAGCAGTTTGTTGCGGGCGATCACAGAGCCTCCTCGTACAGTCATCGCATGGGCCTCGGAGGCCCAAGATGCGGCGACATCGTGCCGCAGCCTAGATCTCCGGAGGCTGCATACACTGTACCGGGAGGCTGCCATGGCCGCAAGGGAGCGGCCCGACTCCGCTATTTTTCGTCGATGGTCGGACCGAGGCCCAATCGGGCCCGCAGCACATCGTGGCGCGTGATCGACCGCACCACCTTGCCGTCCTGGACGACCGGGAGCAATTGGAAGCCCATTTCGAACAGACGCGACACACTGGCCAGCGGCGTATTCTCTTCCACGCCGACGAAGGCCGTGTTCATAATGTCGCGGGCCTTCGCCCGGTTCAAATCGACGCCGGCTTCCAAGGCCCGGATCACGTCGCCCTCGCTGATGAACCCGAGAAACTCATAATCCTCCCCCACGACCGGCAGGCCTCGCGACCCATCGCTCACCATCGCGATGGCGATATCCATCGCATTGTCGTCCGGCTTGGCCTGGACGGTGTTGGTCGCCGAGATGTCCGCCACGACATGATAGCCGCCCGCCGGCGTGCCGGGCACGTTACCGAGTACCTTCATCATCGCCTCCTTCGCATAAGGTTATATTCCATCACTGAATACGCGGCCGTGCACGGCAGCGACACTGGGCAGACCCCTTGCGTTCTCTTCAGGAGGCACCATTGCGTGCCCGGATTCAGAAGCTCATCATGATTGCGGCTCTTGGAACCATGACCCCACCAGGAAAGGAGGGGCGCCATGTGGCAAGACATTCGATACGCTGGCTGGGTGGCGGCCTTATGCACGGCACTGGGTCTGGCGCTTACGGGTTCCGGCATCACGGGAGAGCCTCGGTTTGGGACGCCGAAGGGTGATGAAGGCACGAGGATCTTCAAAGCCACGGAGCACCCGTTCTACAGCGGGGCCTTTCGACTCACGGGCAACCGCGCCACGCTGGTCGGCAACATGCAGGACCAGTCGCCCTGGGATCATCTGGATTATGCCGGCAAGCGTCTGACTCCGGTGCAGGGCACGATCGAGATTAAGGTGAACGAAGTTACGAACAGCGGCCTGGTGGTCGCGGAGTTTGCCGAGGGCGCTGATCAGTACCGGATCGTCTTCGACCGCTTCGCTGCCAAGGCGCCGTTCCAAGATGGAGGCATTGCGACCAGACTGTACGAGCATGGCGATTCGAACAACGGCGATCCCCTGTATCCGAAAACCTGGCTGTACCTCGCCGGATGGGGCACCGCGACCATGCACAAGAACGACCAGGTCCTCTACAAGGACTACGACGCGCATTTCATGGTGATGGAACGGTCCCGCGATCCCCAGACCCATGCAGTCCACTACCCGGTCACGCGCACCCTCCCCGGTGGTGAGACCGATCCGGCCGGGATGGAAATCGACCTCTGGGTGCGGTCGAAAGAACAGAACCCGCAGAATTTTCCTCCCTTTGACACCTTCGTCCACATCTACTGGGAGGAGGTGACGTGGCGATGAACACAGGCAGGATGCCTCCTATCGGTTCCACGCGATGGCTCTGGCTCATTCAGATCGGCGGCCTCTCGTTGGCGATGTTCGTCCTCTACAGCGTGTCGTCAGGGACACCGGCCTCGCAATCCTGGGGTTTTGATACTGATCCGTCCAACGCGCCCCCTCGCAACTTCGAGGTCGGCACCCTGTTCGATGGGCGGACCGCAGGGGAATGGCAGGTGCTGGCCACGGACAAGGCCAAGAGTCCTCCGCACGTGCTTGGCCAGTTGCAAGGGAAAGGCGCGGAACATGCGTATAAGGTCGTCCTCGTTGCAGGAACCGAGGCCGCAGATCTCGACCTGTCCGTTTCCTTTTTGGCTCTGGAAGGAAAGGCGGATATGGGCGGCGGGCTCATCTGGCGGGCGGCCGATGATCGACACTACTATTTGACTCGCGCGAACCCGCTTGAACAGAACATCCGCATCTATCGGGTCGTCAAGGGAGTCCGACAGATGTTGAAGAACGTTGACCGGATCATTGACGTGAAGCAGTGGCATACCTTGCGGGTGGTCAGCCAAGGCTGCCGCATTCAAGTGTTCTACGACGAAGCCCCAGTCTTTGACCTCTGCGATCGAACCTTTGCGTCGGGGCGGATCGGGCTCTGGACGAAATCCGACGCCGTGACCTACTTCGACGACCTGCGCCTGGAGGTCTTGAAATGACCGTGACAATCTACAAGGGCGCCTGATCTCGTGATTTTCGACCTAAGACGTTGCCGCAGCGTGACGCCCAGCTTGACAACCCCGGTAGAAGCTACGGACAATCCCATCCTCACCATGATTGACCTTCCCCATAGGAGGACTGCGGATGAAGCCAACCCCTTCTTCGATTTTTGATCTGAGCCCATCCGAGAAACTCCAACTCGTGGAAGACCTATGGGATGACCTTGCCTCAACTCCCGAGGCAGTCCCGGTTTATGACTGGCAGAAAGAAGAGCTGGCTCGGCGAAAGGCGAACCTCATGAAACACCCGGCTTCCGGGCTCACATGGGAAGAAGTCAAACGGAAGGTTCGAAGCCTCGGTGCCCGCTGAGTTGATCGTTGCGCCGGAGGCGGTGCAGGACTTGGCAGAAGCCTACGCTTGGTACGAGGACCGACGGCCTGGTCTGGGAGAGGAATTTCTAAGCTCCCTCGATGCCTGTATTGAAGCAATACGCCGCACGCCCAAGATACATGCGCTTGTTCACAAGAAGTATCGTCGCGCATTGGTACGCCGCTTTCCCTACGTGGTCTTCTACGAACATATTTCCTCAGATGAGGGTCAGGTCTTGCAATAATGCATCGAGCCGAAGCGGATGTGCTGAATGACGCGAGAAACGCAGGGGGCAGCCGCACGTAAGGCAATGAGGCGATTCGCAGGGGCCGATTTGGAACAGGGTACAGTTTGCCCGAGATCGGTCCCGCCGTAAGCTTGCACTATTTAACGATCAGTCGGGTCGTGAGTCCGCTGGCAGTCGGCAATGCACATAGCAAGACCTGACCCTCAATATGGTATGGTGCATATTCGCCGCAACTCCCTACGAGCGCAGAGCGTAATAGCGCAAAGTCTGGGAACGAAAAGATCCCGAACCCCACACCACCTGAGCTCCCGGCGGGAGTCTCGGTTCCTCCCGAAGCACTCGAGTTGCTGCAGCAGGCCATGTTGGCAGAACGCGCTAGGGCCTATTTCTGGGAATACCGCTACTTGAACTACTTCCTAGTCTTGGGGACCCAACGCGTCCTCGATTGGCTGGCTTCGTTGCCAGCTCCAACGACGGTCGGCGCCTTTGACACATTCTGGCAACCGCTTATTCCTTCGGCGGAGCAAAGGCGCACGATTCTCTCAGTGCTCGAAAGTCACAACCTAATCTTCTTTCGGGGCGAACTAATTGAGGTATCGCCAAAGGGTCGCGAGTACATTCAATGGCGGGGACCGCTTCCAAATCTTCCCCCACCGCAAGCGCCATGAACAAACGGCAGATAACCCGTAGCTGGTGTGGACCGGCCGGAAGCGTCGCATGTCATCAACGGCCGTCGGAAATGGCCGGCCGCACAGCACGACGTTAGGCACCATCCAATGCAGACAGACATGCCCATCATGCTAAGACCAAAGCCCACCAAATGGCTTGGGGTCGCGCTCTGCTCACTTGCATTTGTTTTGATCGGGATTTGGATGGTCCGATCCGGAGAAATCATGGGCTGGATGGGCATTGTGTTCTTCGGGCTTTGCTTGTCTGTTTCGCTGATTTGCATGCTTCCAAAGGCTTCATATCTTCTCCTGACCCCCGATGGATTCACGATGTGCTCACTATTTCGCTCACACACAATTCGTTGGGAGGATGTAACGGGTTTTGGTGTTGGCAAGGTCTTCACCAACAAAATGGTGATGTTCAACTTTGTTGATTCCTACCAGCGGTCTCCAAGGTTGAGATCATTCAATACCGAGCTAGTGGGGTTCGAAGCTGCAATTCCGGACTCCTATGGGCTCAAGCATGAGGATCTCGCTGATTTACTTAACAGGTATAAGGCCTCATCACACGGAACCCAAGAACCGCCGCAGCTCATGCCGGAGAGTTTGTTTATCGTCGAGGTCTCTGATACGGGCGTTTCGTGCTCGCGGCCTGACCAAAGGGTCGAGCGTGTCACGTGGGATGACTTGCAGTGTGTCGAGGTCGTCAACACTGATGAAGGTCCCTTTTTGCCGGATGTCTTTTGGGTTCTCCACGGCTCGGATGGTGGCTGTGTCATCCCGCAAGGAGCCACCGGGGAAAAGCAACTGCTAGAAAGACTGCAGAAGTTGCCGGGTTTCGACAATGAAGCAGTCATCAAGGCAATGAGTGTGACGACGAATAAACGATCGCTCTGTTGGCGAAGGCCGACCGCCAGCGTCTAACGAGTGCGTGCAGCGGAGCGGTCGCCAGGTTGTTGGTTGCTCGTTGCTTTTGTTCTCTTACAACACTGCTTGGTTGTTCCGGGCGTGTTGGCCCTTCGGTGGCGACCGCCCGCTGACGCACAGCGTTTGGGTTCATGCGGAAAATCAAATGGGGTATCTGAGCTTCCCCCCATTGTTTGGACAGGTTTTCATCTGAATTAAGCTAATGGATCTTTCCCTCCTTCCCTCCTTTCTTTTAGAGTTCTTCTGACTCCTGTTTCCCCAGAGGCGCGGGCCACAAACCGTCAATGCGTGGTTTGGGTGCAGGGGCATTTCAACACTTCGCTCCAGGATCGGTTATACGGGGCGATCGCCTGTCGGTCCATACCGGAGTAGCCCCCTCGACTCAGCCAAAATGCACCTCGGCCGGGGTCCGTCGGCCCAAGCTCTGGTGCCGTCGTTCGGTGTTGTAGAACAGAAAATACCGCTGCAACCCGGCCCAGGCCTCGGCTCCGTCGGCGTAGTCCCGCAGGTAGATCTCCTCGTACTTCACGTGTCAGCGGTCATCCAATAATCCCCAGGTGTGGTCATTGAATTTTCCCCACCCTCCTAACTGAAGGAGGAGGGAGATGGGACTTGACGAGACGGGAGCGTCGGCGATCATGCGTGCCCAGGGGGACCAATCTGGGGAGGCATGCATGGTGGATCAGGAGCGATGGGCGGAGATTCGACGGTTGTTTCACGAGGAGCGGGTGTCCATTTCAGCGATTGGGCGGCGGTTGGATCTGGATCGCAAGACGGTCCGGCGCAGTCTGCGGCAGACGACGTGGCACCCCTATCGCCGGGCAGCGGTGGCGGAGACGCTGCTCACCGCCCATGCCGACTTTGTGCGGACCCGCGCCCCGCAGGTGGGGTACTCGGCGCGGATTCTCTACCAGGAACTGCGGGCGAGCCGGAGCTACACCGGCAGTTATGAGACGGTGAAGCGGTGTGTGGCGCCGCTGCGCGAGGTCCAGCTGCAAGCGGAGCGGGCCCTCCTCCGCTTTGAGACCCCGCCGGGGCAGCAAAGTCAGATTGATTGGGGCCAGGCCACCGTGCCCTTCCGCACCGGTCCCGTCGTGGTGCACGTGTTCGTGCTCACCTTAGGGTTCAGTCGCCGCGGCTTCTATCACGCGTGTGCCGATGAGCGCCTGGCGCAATTTCTGGAGGCCCATGAACGGGCCTTTGCCCATTTCGGCGGGCACACCCGCGAGCATCTCTATGATCGTCCGCGCACCGTGTGCTATGCGGATGAGACCGGCCGACGCCTCTGGAATCCCACGTTCAAAGCCTTTGCCGACTATTGGGGCTTTGAGCCCCGCGTGTGTCGGCCCTACCGGGCGCAGACCAAAGGCAAAGTGGAATCGGGCGTGAAGTATGTGAAGCGGAACTTTCTGCCCGGGCGGACGTTTGTCGACGTGGTGGACTTCCAGGCCCAGCTCGACGAATGGAACGTGACGATCGCCGACCAGCGCCTGCACGGCACGACTCATGAGCGACCGATCGCGCGGTTTGAGCGAGAACGCGAGCACCTCGTGCCACTGGCGGGCCAGCGCGGCTTCCAGCAGGAGGCGCGGGTCTCGCGGATCGTGGCTGAAGACTATCTGGTCAGCTTCGACACGAATCGGTATTCCGTGCCCTTCCGCCTGATTGGGCAACGGGTTGAGGCGCAACGGCGGGGCGACACCATCCATATCTTCCATCGCGACCGCGAGGTGGCCACCCATCCCGTGTTACCCGGCCGCCACCAATTCCGCATTCTGCCGGAGCACGGCCCCGGCGCCAGTGCCCGCATTGCGCGCCAGCGCCGGTCAACCCTGAGCGAACTGGCCACTCACCCCGGTGCGGTCCCGGAGGTCGAAGTGCGGGATCTGGCGTGCTACGAGGCGGTGTGCGGGAGCGCGGCGGCGCACGAGGTGCAGCCATGAACCCGGCGCAACTGGAACGGCTCCGTGAACAGCTGACGCGGCTGCGGCTCCTGAAGAGCCGCGAGCGGCTCGACGCCCTCTTACAGGAGGCGGCGGCCAAGGACCTGTCGTATGCGGACTTCCTCGATCAGGTCCTCAGTGAAGAAGTGACCGCCAAAGCGGAGAAGAACATTACGATGCGCACCAGTCTCGCGCGGTTTCCGTTTGTGAAGAGTCTGGAGGTCTTCGACTTCGCCTACCAGCCGTCGCTGGATAAGAAGCAGATCCAGCAAGTGGCCACCTGCCACTTCATCGAGCACGGCGAGAATCTCGTGATCTTGGGGCCGCCCGGGGTCGGCAAAAGCCACCTGGCCATCGGGCTGGGGCTCAAAGCGATCGAGCGAGGCTATCGGGTGTTGTTCACGACGGCCGCCGCCATGATCGCCACACTGACTCGAGCCCTGACGGAGAATCGGCTGGAGGACAAGCTGAAGCTCTACACGATCCCGCGGTTACTGATCATCGATGAGATCGGCTATCTGCCCATTGACCGCACCGGGGCCAACTTGTTTTTCCAACTCATCTCGCGTCGCTACGAGAAGGGGCCGATGATTCTCACCAGTAACCAGAGTTTCGGGGCCTGGGGGGAGGTCTTCGGGGACCGGGTGCTGGCGACCGCGATCCTGGATCGGGTCCTGCACCACGCCATCACCATCAATATCCGTGGTCATTCGTACCGGCTCAAGGAGAAACTTAAAGCCGGTTTGGTGCGCGTCGAAGAAGCCGCCACGACCACGTAACCAGGGTGGGGAGTTTTCGATGACCATAACTGGGGAAATTTGGGTGACCCTTGACAGGTCATCCGGGGCACTCCGTAAAACGGCCGTTGCAAGTACAGTTCATCGATCAGCCGCATCAACGTCAGATTCTCGGCCCGTTCGGGCACTGGCTCGTAGTAGTAGGTCGAGCGCGCCAGGCCCGCCACCACACACTGCTGCACGATCGACACGGCACCCGGGTCGGCGTGGATCCATCCGCGGCGGGTCTCCCGCGGCACGCTCAGAGCTTTTTTCGCAGCCACTCCAGCTCCATCTTCAGGCGGCCGATCTCCTGGTACAGCGGGGCCGTCACCACCTCCTCGCTACGCCCCGTGCCCGCCAGACCTCGCCGGAACACCTCCGGCGCCCCGTCTAGCAACTGTCGCTTCCAATGGGCAATCACCGTCGGGTGCACACCATGGACGGCACTCAATTCACTCAGGGTCCGCACCCCCTTGATCGCCTCCACTGCCACCCGCGCGTTGAACTCCTCCGAATGGGTCTTCCGTTTTGGGGCCATAGGTGTCTCCCGGTTTTTGCGACGGTCGTTCTACCATAATTTCTTGGCTTCACGACCTGTCCAAAAAACGGGGGTAACTTCAATCTGTACGGGGGCACAGCGCCCGCATGGTTCCTCGACAGGACTCTCACTCTCCTACCCCTACTCGCTACGCCGCGCTTCGGATCTTGCCCGCAGGCGCAGGAACCAGAGTCTGGCCCGATCAAAATCAAGTAAAGGGGTTAGGTCCCTCAAGCCTCGTCGCAGGTCGATTCCCGGAGTGATTTTTGATACACTTTTGTTCTGGAGGTTGAGTTGACAAAGCTGCTTCAAAAAGCGTTTGAGGAAGCATCGAAGCTCCCTGAGAATGAGCAGGATACGCTGGGTCGCATCTTGCTCGACGAACTGTCTTCTGAACGGCGCTGGGAAGAGCTTTTTGCCGGGTCGCACGATCTGCTGGCTGAGCTTGCCGAGCAAGCGGTGGCAGAGCACCGTGCCGGGCGGACCGAGAAGCTCGATCCGGCCAAGTTGTGATCTCGCACACCACTGCGCAGTTCAGAAAACTACTTGCCG
The DNA here is from genome assembly GCF_947241125.1 of Nitrospira tepida. Classification (NCBI taxonomy): domain Bacteria; kingdom Pseudomonadati; phylum Nitrospirota; class Nitrospiria; order Nitrospirales; family Nitrospiraceae; genus Nitrospira; species Nitrospira tepida. The sequence goes on from NZ_OX365700.1 coordinate 3,879,452, forward strand.
GCCTGCCGACTGAGATTCAGCGTCAAGCGCGCCGGGCCTATCGCATCTTCCGCCAGAATCCGAATCATCCCAGTCTTCGTTTCAAGCCCGTCCATCCTACACAGCCAATCTATTCTGTCCGGATCAGCCAGGACTATCGAGCGGTGGGAATCTTGGAAGGGGATGAGATCGTGTGGTACTGGATCGGCTCGCACGGGGATTACGATCGCCTTCTTTCACAAGGGCGACGGAAGCCCTAGCTGTCGGCTGGAGACTGAACGGAAACAATGCCCGTATAGCTCCACGACACAATTCCCGTTCCCCTAACCCTGTCCGCTACGCCGTCCGGGCCTCAGACCTCGCGCGCAGGCGCAGGAACCAGAGTCTCGCGCGATCGAGATAGAGGTACACGACCGGTGTCGTGTAGAGCGTGAGCAACTGGCTGACGAGCAGGCCGCCCACGATCGCAATGCCGAGCGGCCGCCTGAGCTCGGAACCCACCCCCATCCCGACGGCCAGCGGCAGCGCTCCCAGCAGGGCGGCCAGCGTCGTCATCAGGATCGGCCGGAACCGCAAGAGGCAGGCCTCGTAAATCGCTTCGGCCGGCCGCTTCCCCTCCCTGCGTTCCGCCTCCAAGGCAAAGTCGATCATGAGGATCGCGTTCTTCTTCACGATGCCGATCAACAGAATGATGCCGATGATGGCGACCATGCTCAGCTCCGTCTTGAGCAGCAGCAAGGCCAGCAGCGCCCCGACCCCGGCGGAGGGCAAGGTGGACAGGATCGTGAGCGGGTGGATGTAGCTTTCGTAGAGAATCCCCAACACGATGTAGACAGTCGCCAGCGCGGCGAAGATCAGCCAGGGCGCCGTATTCAACGACGATTGAAAGGCGCGCGCCGTCCCCTGGAAACTCCCGCGGATGGTCCCGGGCACGCCGATGTCCCGCATCGCCCGCTCGATCGCTTCCAAGGCCTGGCCGAGCGACACGCCCGGCGTCATGTTGAATGACAGCGTGACCCCGGGAAACTGACCCTGGTGATTGACCGACAGCAAGGTCGATTTCGGCTCGTACCGCGCCACGGCGCTCAACGGCACCTGTGCGCCGCCAGACGACCGGATGTAGATGTCGTGCAGGGCTGCCGGGTCCTGCCAATACTCTCGCGCCACTCCCATCACCACATGGTACTGATTCAACGGGGTGTACATAATCGACACCTGCCGCTGGCCGAAGGCATCGTACAACGTGTCATCGATGAGCTGCGGCGTGAGCCCGAGCCGAGAAGCCGTTCCCCGGTCGTAGACGACCAGCGATTGCAATCCTTTGTCCTGCTGGTCGCTGTTGACATCGGCAATCTCCGGCAGGGTCCGCAGGACGCGCTCGACCCGCGGCGCCCAGGTGTTGAGCTCGGCGAGGTCCACGCTCTGAAGCGTGTACTGATACTGCGCGCTGCTGGCCCGGCCCCCGATGCGCAAGTCTTGAATCACCTGGAGATAGGTCGGCGCGCCGGGCACCCCCGCCAGTTGCCCCCGCAGCCTCGCGATAACCTGATCGGAGTTGATCTTCCGTTCCGCCAGCGGCTTGAGCACGATGAACATCCGGCCCATATTGGAGCTGCCGCTCGACCCGGCGAAGGCATCGACGGTCTCGACGGCCGGATCGCGCTGCACGATCTCCACGACCGTTTGGAGTTTCTGGCGCATGGCTTGAAACGAGGTATCTTGCGACGCCTGGATCGTCCCGAACAGCCGCCCGGTGTCCTGTTGGGGAAAGAACCCTTTGGGGACGATGCCGTAGAGGTAGACGCTCAATCCCATGGTCGCGAGCGTCGCCGACAGCATCAGCAACGGATGCCGCAGCACCCAAGCCAGGCTCCCGGCATAGCCGGTCCGCAGCGATTCGAACAGGCGCTCGCTGGTTCGATAACACCACCCGTGCTGCTGGCCCTGCTCGGGCTTGAGCAGCCGCGCGCACATCATCGGGGTCAGGGTCAGCGAGACCACGAGCGAGATCAGGATCGCGCTCGACAGGGTCACCGCAAACTCCCGGAACAAGCGGCCGATCATCCCGCCCAGCAGGAGAATCGGCAGAAACACGGCGACCAGCGAGAGCGTGATGGAGAGGACGGTGAAGGCGATCTCCTGCGCCCCGCGGAACGCGGCCTGAAGCGGCGGCATCCCCTGTTCGCGGTACCGGCTGATGTTTTCGACGACGACGATCGCGTCATCGACCACAAAGCCGGTGGCGATGGCCAATGCCATCAGCGACAGGTTGTCGAGGCTGTAATCGAAGAGGTACATGACGCCGAAGGTGCTGACGAGCGAGACCGGCACGGCCACGCTGGGGATGAGGGTCGCCCGCGGGCTCCGAAGAAACAGGAACACGACCAGGATCACCAGCAGGACGGAAATGACCAGCGTGCGTTCCACGTCATGCAACGACGCGCGGATCACGGGGGTGCGGTCCATCACGATCGCGAGCGTCATGTTGCCGGGAACGGACGCCTGAATTTCGGGAAACCGCGCCTGAATCCGGTCTACGGTTTCGATAACGTTTGCGCCAGGCTGGCGGCTGATGATCATCAAGACCGCAGGCATGCCGTTCGAGAGCCCGATCGTCCGGAGGTCCTCCACCGAATCCTCGACCCGGCCCACGTCGGCGAGGCGCACGGCCCGCCCGTCCCGATAGGACACGATCAAGGGCAGGTAGTCCTCGGCTACATGAAGCTGATCGTTGGCCCGGATCTGCCAGGTCCGGGATTCATCCTCCAGATACCCCTTCGGCCGGTTGACGTTGGTCGTGCTCAACACCTGCCTGATATCACCCAGCCCGATCCCGTACTTGTTCAGCGCGGTGGGGTTCAGCTCCACGCGCACGGCCGGCAGCGAGCCGCCTCCCACGTAGACCTGGCCCACGCCTTCGATCTGCGACAGCTTCTGTTGCACGATGCTGGAAGCCACGTCGTACAGCTTGCCTCGGCCCACGACCTCCGAGGTCAGCGCCAGGATCATGATCGGCGCGTCGGCCGGATTGATCTTGTGATAGCGAGGATTCCGCGGCAGATTGGCCGGCAGGTCCGCCCGCGCGGCGGCGATCGCCGCCTGCACGTCCCGCGCGGCGCCGTCGATGTTGCGGTTCAGATCAAATTGCAGGGTGATGCCGGTCGATCCAAGAGAACTGGTCGAGGTCATTTCGGTCACGCCCGCGATCCTGGTGAATTGGCGCTCCAGCGGCGCCGCCACGGCGGTGGCCATGACCTCGGGGCTTGCGCCAGGCAGCTCGGCCGAGACTTGAATCGTCGGAAACTCGACTTGCGGCAACGAAGCGACGGGGAGAAACCGGAAGGCGACGGCGCCGACCAGCGTGACGCCGATCGTCAGCAAGGTGGTAGCCACAGGCCGCCTGATGAAGGGAGCGGAGAGATTCATGCCGGTCCCGAACCGAAGACCTCCTCGGAGGAGGCCGGAACGCGGCCGGCCTTCATGCGGCGCGCCAGCCGGTCGAATGCCAGATAGACCACGGGCGTCGTGTAGAGCGTGAGCAGTTGGCTCAGGATCAGCCCGCCGACGATCGAGAGCCCCAAGGGCCGGCGCAGCTCGGACCCGACGCCCGAGCCCAAGGCAAGCGGCAAGGCCGCCAGCAACGCGGCCATCGTCGTCATCATGATCGGGCGGAAGCGCAGGAGACAGGCCTCGTAGATCGCCTCCTCCGGCCGCTTGCCCTCTTTGCGTTCCGCATCCAGCGCAAAGTCGATCATCATGATCGCGTTCTTCTTGACGATGCCTATGAGGAGGATGACGCCGATCAGCGCCATCACACTGAAGTCCATGCCCGCCAACATCAAGGCCAGCAGCGCGCCCACCCCGGCGGAGGGCAAGGTAGACAGGATCGTCAGCGGATGGATATAGCTCTCGTAGAGAATCCCGAGCACGATATAGACCGTGACGAGGGCCGCCAGGATCAGCCAGGGTTGATTGACCAGCGCGACTTGAAAGGCCTGGGCCGTGCCCTGGAACCTGCCGCGAATGCTGGTTGGCAAGCCGATGTCCAGCGCGGCCCGCTCGATCGCCGCCACGGCATTGCCCAGCGACCGACCCGGCGCCACGTTGAACGACAGGGTGACGGCAGGAAACTGGCCCTGCCGGCTGATGAGGAGCGGCGCGGTTGTCTCGGCAACCTGCGTAAAGACGCTCAGCGGCACCTGCCCGCCGGCCGCGGATCGCACGTCCAGAAACTCCAACGCCTGCGGTCCACGCTGAAATTCCGGCCTGACTTCGAGAATCACCCGGTACTGGTTCAACTGAGTGAACATCGTGGAGACCTGCCGCTGGCCGAAGGCGTTGTACAACGTATCGGCGATCAGTTGCGGCGTGATCCCGAGCCGCGAGGCCGTGTTCCGGTCGATCGTCACGAGGGCGGCCAGCCCCTGAGTCTGCTGGTCGCTGCTTACGTCACGCAGTTCCGGCAGCGCTTGCAAGGCCCCCACCAATTTCGGCGCCCAGCGCGCAAGCTCCTCCTGGTCCGCGTCTTCGAGTGTGTACTGATACTGGGTGCGGCTGACCCGGTCCTCGACCGTGAGGTCCTGCACCGGCTGCATGAACAGGGTGATGCCCTGCACGGCGGCGGCGCGTTCCTGCAGGCGGCGGATGACCTCGCTCGCGCCCGCGTCCCGCTCCGACAAGGGCTTGAGATTGATCTGCATGCGCCCGCTGTTGAGCGTCGTATTGATGCCGTCCACGCCGATGAACGAAGACAGGCTCTCGACCGCGGGATCTTCCAGGACGACTTTGGCCAGCTCCTGTTGCCGCTCGGCCATCGCCGGGAAGGAAATGGTTTCCGCCGCTTGGGTCATGCCCAGGATCACTCCCGTGTCCTGCACGGGGAAGAAGCCCTTCGGCACGACGAGATAGAGGACGACCGTCAGGACCAGCGTCCCGATCGCGACCGCCAAGGTCAGCGGCTGATGGGCCAGCACCCATCGTAATGTGCGGTCGTACCCGGCGAGCATACGGTCAAACAGACCCTGGAGCGCTCCCGAGAGCGCCCCCTGCTGCTCAGCCGAACCGCGCCGGAGCAGCCGCGCGCACATCATCGGCGTCAAGGTCAGCGAGACGACGGCCGAGATCAGGATCGTCACGCTCAGGGTGACCGCGAACTCCCGGAACAGCCGCCCGACGACGTCGCCCATGAAAAGGAGCGGGATCAAGACGGCGACCAGCGAGACGGTCAGCGACAGAATCGTAAAGGCAATTTGCTTGGAGCCGGCAAGCGCCGCCTGCAGCGGCGACTCGCCCCGTTCGAGGTAGCGGGCGATGTTCTCGATCATGACGATCGCGTCGTCTACGACGAACCCCGTCGCGATCGTCAGCGCCATCAGCGTCAGATTGTTCAGGCTGAACCCGAGGAGATACATGGCGCCGAAGGTCCCGATCAGCGACAGGGGCACGGCGGCGGCGGGGATGACGGTGGCGGAGAGCGTCCGCAAGAACAGGAAGATCACCAGGATGACAAGCGCCACCGCCAACATCAGCTCGAACTGCACGTCGCGGACCGAGGCCCTGATCGACGTGGTCCGATCAGTCAGGACCGTGACGCGGACGGAGGACGGAAGGGCCCGCTCCAGTTGCGGGAGCAGTTTCTTCACCCGGTCCGCCACCTCGATCACGTTCGCGCCAGGCTGCCGCTGGATGTTCACGATCACAGCCGGCTGGTCGTTCATCCAGGCCGCCTGCTTCACGTTCTCCACGTCGTCGATGGCGTCGGCCACGTCGGACAAATGTACGGGCGCGCCGTTCCGGTAGGCCACGATCAGCGGCTGGTATTCCTTGCTCGACAGGAGCTGATCGGTCGCGTTGATGATCGAGGCCCGCCTCGGCCCGTCGAAAGACCCCTTGGCCTGGTTGACGTTGGCCTCCGCCACGACGCGGCGGAGATCTTCGAGGGTCAGTCCATAGGCGGACAGGGCGCGCGGATTGGCCCTGATGCGCACGGCCGGCCGCTGCCCTCCCCCGATGCTGACCAACCCCACGCCCGACAACTGGGAAATCTTTTGCGCCAGGCGGGTTTCCGCGAGGTCTTCGACCTGGGGAAGAGGCAGCTCGTTGGACGTGAGGGCTAAGGTGAGGATCGGCGCGTCCGCCGGGTTCACCTTGCTGTAGACGGGCGGATTGGGCAGGTCCCTCGGCAAAAACGTGGAAGCCGTGTTGATGGCGGCCTGCACCTGCTGCTCGGCCACGTCCAAATCCAGATCGAGGCTGAACTGCAGGGTCACGACCGAGCTGCCGCCGGAGCTGGTCGAGGTCATCTGCTTCAGACCCGGCATCTGGCCGAACTGCCGTTCAAGCGGGGCCGTGACGGACGAGGCCATCACATCGGGACTGGCGCCGGGATACAGGGTCAGCACCCGAATGGTCGGATAATCGACTTGGGGAAGGGCCGAAACCGGCAGGTGGCGATAGGCGACGAGGCCGGCCAACAGGAGGGCCACCATGGTCAGGGCCGTTGCGACCGGCCGGAGGATAAAGAGACGGGAGGGATTCACATTGGTTTCCTCGTCGGACGGGAGAGTTGGGCTTGCGGAGCTGCTTCGGAACTTGCCTGCGGCTGGTCGGCTGCGACTGCCGGCGGCCGCACCTCCACCTTGGTCCCATTCCGCAGCTTCTCCGTCCCTTCCACCACGACCAGTTCCTCCGGCGCCACGCCCTTCTCGATCGAGGCGTCCTCGGCATGCGTGACACCCACGTCTACCGGACGGACCTCGACCGTTTGCTCGCCGGCCTGATCCCGCTTCACGATGTAGACGAAGGCGCCTTGCGGCCCCCGTTGGACCGATACGGACGGCACGATCGTGACGCCCCGTTTGGTGTCCAACAACAGCCGCGCGTTGACAAACTGGTTGGGGAACAGCTCGTTCTGCTCGTTCGCAAAGACCGCCTTGAGCCGGACCGTGCCGGTGTTGGGATCGATCTGGTTGTCCACCGTCAGCAACGAACCGCTTGCCAGCCGCTGCTTGTGCTCGCGATCGAAGGCCTCGACCGGCAGTTGTTCGCCGACTTTGAGCTTGTCCAACACCGGCGGAAGGTTGTCTTCGGGAATCGTGAAGACCACCGTGATCGGCTGGAGCTGGGTGATGACCAGGAGCCCATTGGGATCGTTGGCGCGGACCATGTTGCCGACATCCACGAGCCGCAACCCAACCCGTCCGTCGATGGGCGCGGTGATGCGGCAATAGGTGAGTTGCAACTTCGCGTTGTCGATCTGCCCTTGATCGGCCTTGACGATGCCCTCGTACTGGCGCACCAGCGCCTCTTGTGTGTCGAGCTGTTGCTTGGGCACGAAGCCCTGCTTGACCAAACCGCGATAGCGCTCCAGGTCGAGTTGCGCGTTCTTGAGTTGCGCCAGGTCCCGCGCCATCTGCCCTTGCGCCTGGGTCAACTGCACTTCGAAAGGGCGCGGATCGATCTGCGCCAACAGATCTCCCTTGCGCACCATCTGGCCTTCTTGAAACAGCACCTGCATCAATTGCCCATCGACCCGACTGCGCACCGTGACGGTATTGAAGGGGACGACCGTGCCGAGACCGTTCAGGTAGATCCCGATGTCTCCGGTTCTGGCTGCCGCGGCGATGACCGGCACGCTGCTGGCTCCGGTGTTGCGCCCTTGGCCCGCGCGCAACTGGCCCTCGCCGGATTTCGTGACCAGCGCGTAGGCGCCGAAGGCGATCAGGCTCAGGACCAGCAACCCGATCGACCATCGCTTCACCAGGCGGGCGACGCGCACCCGTTCGGGCATGTCCCGCTGCGATGACGGAGGGGGAAGCGGAGGCTGGGCGTGGCTCATGGTTGCGATCCCTGTTCAGGCCGGGGCTCAGGCTGAGGTTCAGACTCCGCCTCCCTGCTCCCTAGCGGCAGGCGTTCCCGCGCGGCGCGCAGATAGTCTCGCGAGACCTGCCAGCGTTGCTTCAGCTTGGCGTAGAGGGTATCGAGCCTGGCCCCCTGGTCAGCAGACAGTTTCGTCTTGATCTCGTTGACGCCCTGGTCCACGATCCGGTCCAGCTCCGGCTGGTGCTTGGCCCGCAACTCCAGGATTTGAATGTGCGCGCGACTCACGATCGGCTCGATCGCCTGCGATTGTGCCTGGGTCAAGGACAATTCCTCGGCCAGCCGCTTCATCAACCGTTCCTGCCGGCCGGCGGGACCACGTTCCCAGCGCTGCTTCTGCTCGTAGTGCTGATAGAGGATCGTTCCCCCCAGGCCGGTCAATACGCCGGCGAGGAACAGAACCAGCAGGCCGCCCCAGAGTTTGGCTTGTGTCATGAGCCTGTTCTCCGTCGCATCGTGATAGGCCGCCGGACTGTCGCGTGGCATCGTGCAGGCTGTTCAGACAGGTCGCTCATCTTGACCAGTCGCCGAGCGGCGCTCCTGCATCGAGTTCATCCGACAAGAGCGAGACCACCTCGACCCTATGCGGCTCCGTATAGAGCAGCGCGGAGCCGGCAAAGATCAGGGCAAAGACGGCAGCCGCCGCAGCGGTTCGCCAGACCAACTGATCGATCCAGACCGGCGCCCGGAGCGGCCGGCTGCCGGCCTCCGACCGGATGCGGTCCATGAGGCGGCCGGTCCATTCAGCCCCCAAGGGAGGCACGGGCCGAGCGCGATGTACGGCCGGCCAGACCTGTTCCAGCTTGTCGAGCTCCCTCTTCCTGCGGTCCTTCATGATGCCGACTCCTCTTCTTCGGCAAAGATTTTCCGAAGCGCCCGTTTGGCGCGATGCGCCCGGACCTTCACATTGACGACACTCCAACCCAGCAGACCAGCCGCCTCGCGCACCGATCGCCCTTCGAGATAGACCAACGTCAGGACCATCCGGTCCTCCGCAGACAAGCGGCTCAGGGCCTTGTCCAACAGGTCCCGCGCCTCCCGGCGGCCGGCCTGCTCGCGGAACTGTTCATCGGACTCAGCCGCCAGCGCCTGTTCGATCCAGGCCTGGTGTTCGGACGCCAAGGAACTGACCGGCTGTTCCTGCCGGCCCCGCTCGCGCCAGAAGTCGTAGCAAGTCCGCACCGCAATGCCGGAGAGCCAATGCTCAAACGGAGTCCGCCCGGAGTATCCATTGAGGCCTGTAAAGACGCGGATGAAGACATCCTGCGCCACCTCTTCCACTTGATCGAAGGGCACATGGCCCGTGACGATCTTGGCCACGTGCTGCCGATAACGCTCGATCAGCTCGGCGAAACGGTCGGTCTCCCCATCCAGAACCCGGTGGACAATCTCCTGATCATTGTGCACCGGTGTCTGCGCTCCCGCGAGGTCGAGATCAGCCACAACAGAGGAACTGACATCCTCATCATACCTGACTCGCCGGTCGGACCACAGCACGCTGCTTCAGGCGGAGGGAGCTTACCCTGCATCATTCGTGACCGTCCCCGTTTCAGTCTCAAGCGCCTGTTCCCCTTCCGACTGTGCCGTCAGTTCCCCCTCTTCTCCAGATAGGGATTGCGCCTTCATGGGATGGCCGCGGTCATGCCCTCGATGGGCGCGATGCATCCGTTCCAGAATCGCTTTCTGCTTCTCCCGCTGCTCAGGCGAGAGAACCGCTACAAGCTCGCGCCTGGCCTTGATCCCGATCATGTCTAGGTTCGCGTCGAGCATCGCCCGTTCTTTCACCTTTGCCTCAATCGCCGCCAACTCCGTTTTGTCGTCCAAGACCAGAGCCCGAAGCTCCCGCTCGGCCACCTTCACATCCGCCTTGTCGCGAATCCTCGCCCGGTCCTGATCGAGCGACAGGGCCTTGATCTTGGCCACCTGCTCCTCGGTCAAACCCAGCTCCTCTTGATGCCTGAGCAGCAGACGGACCAGGCGATGCGCGCTGCCTCCATGCCCGGCCATGCCGTGGTGGACCGCCGCATAGCCATGACCGTACTTCTTCATGCCGACGCCGTGCGCCCCGCCTCGCCAGCAGCCGCTTCCCCCGTCCGCCCAGGCCACGGAGGCCAGGCCTCCGAGCACGACCGCCGCTGCAATCCCGACCATGATCCGTTTGATTCCCCTGTTCATCGTAATGACCTCCCTACCAACCTTTGGTTGAACCGGCGGCTCATCGAGGAGCCGTTCGCCCCCTCATTTACCAAGTCGTCTCTAAGAAGAAAAAGGTTACAGCACCGCTTCATGGTCAGGGTCTGGTAAGCCGGGCTTGATTGATCATATAGTTATCTTTTCGGGCCATATTTACCCAGGGATCAAGAAGGGAAAGCCGGCCCATTATCGCGTGTCCTGGAAGAGATACCTGGCAAAAGGCCGTTCAGAATCATCATGAGAAGAGGGAGGGACCTATGCGACGGCTGATTCAATTGTGCGCCCTTTCCATGCTGCTGATGGGACTCAGCGGCTGCAGCTACCTGTTCTACCCCCACGCGAAGGAGTTTGCGGCGAAGGCGAAGGGGGCGACCGGCGTGGAGACGTTGATCAATCTGACCAACATGATGGAGGGGGGCGCGAAGGCCGCGAGGGCCGGCAAGGGGTACGATCAGGCGCTGAACGACCTTCACAACCAGTTCCATGCGCTCGATGACAACCTCTGTTGCGTGGAGAAGGCGGTGCAAGCGCAACCGGCCTACGCGCTGGCGGTGACGCACAACAAGGAACTGTGGGCCATTTTCAAGCGGGTCTGGAAGTTCAAGGAGGATCAGCCACAGCGCGAGCAACACTTGGATCTGTTCGCCGCCGAGGTCAAGGAGCTGCGCGACACACTCCAGAGGTTGAAATAACCGGCTTGCAGCGCGGTCTCGTTCCAATATTGGGCCGGCCATTCGGCGAGACCGCACCGACCGAGACAGTCGTATGGCAGACAAGCCTAGGGCGTTCAACCAGACGTTTCGCCTCACCCGTCTCTTCCACGTGCCGCGGGAACAGCTCTTCGCCGCCTGGACAAACCCGCAGGCGTTGATGCGCTGGTTCTCGCCATCAAGCGACTATTCGACGCCGTCGGCCGAGGTGGACCTTCGGGTCGGCGGCCGGTACCGCATCGAGATGAAGGCGGCGGACGGCTCGCTGTACACTGCCAGGGGCCTCTATCGCGAGATACGCCCGCCGGAGCGGCTGGTCTTCACCTGGGCCTGGGAGGGCAGCAGGTGCGGCGGACGGGGTTTGACTGAATTCTACGACACGTTGGTGACGCTGGAGTTTCAAACCGTCCCCGGCGGGACCGAGCTGACATTGCTTCATGAGCGGTTCCCGACCGCGGAAGAACGCGACCGTCACCGGACCGGATGGACCGGTTGCCTGGATCGTCTGGCGCAGGTGCTTGGCGAACAAGCCTGATTGGCGGGCCAAGGTCTGACCCGACCGGCCCTGGCACAGATCTGCCATGCCCGAACTGCCCGATTTGACCATCTATTGCGAGGCACTGGAGCGTGTTGCAGTAGGGCATCGGCTGCTGCATATCACGCTCGCGAGTCCCTTTTTGCTCCGCACTGTCGAGCCGTCGCTGGCAGAAACCGAAGGCAAGCTGCTGCGAGCCGTCCGACTGATCGGCAAACGGCTGGTCTTCGAGCTGGAGGACGAACTCTTTCTCCTGCTCCATCTGATGATCGCCGGGCGCCTGCATCGGAAACCGGCCGGGGCCAAGGTCCCCGGCAGGATCGGCTTGGCTGCATTTGAGTTTGCCGAGGGCACGTTGCTCCTGACCGAGGCCGGCAGCAAGAAGCGCGCGGCGTTACACGTGGTCCGAGGCTTGGCCGGCTTGGACCAGTTTCGTTCGGGCGGCATCGAGCCGCTGGAGGCGGATCTTGCGGCTTTTCAGGCGGCCCTCGCCCGCGAGAACCATACGCTCAAGCGGGCCCTGACCGATCCCCGGCTATTCAGCGGCATCGGTAACGCCTATTCCGACGAGATCCTGCATCGCGCCCGCTTGTCTCCGGCGAAACTCACATCGACCCTCTCCCCGGAGGAGATCGTTCGTCTGTTCGAGGCCACTCAATCGACCTTGCGGGAGTGGATCGTCCGCCTGCGTGAAGAGACCGGCGACCGGTTCCCGGAATCCGTGACCGCGTTTCGAGCAGACATGGCCGTGCATGGCCGTTATCGGCAACCCTGCCCCATCTGCGGTACGCCGATCCAACGCATCCGCTACGCAGAGAATGAGTGCAACTACTGCGCGACCTGCCAAACCGGAGGCAAGCTGCTGGCGGATCGAGGCCTCTCCCGGTTGCTTGGGGCCGATTGGCCTCGGACTGTGGAGCAACTCGAACTCCACAAGACCACATCACGATCGACTTGAGCCGACTGCCAGACCAGGATAGGATTCCGTGGCTAACGCAATTCCAGATTGAGAATCTGGGTCGAGCTTCAGGGAAGGAGAGATCCATCATGTCGCAAGATCCGCAGCAGGTCATCGAGGCGCAACGTCAGGACTGGAATCGTGTGGCGGCCGGGTGGGAGAAATGGGATGAGATGTTTGACCGCAGCATGGCCTTTCTCAACCACCGGCTGATCGCGGATGCCCGGTTGCGGCAGGGACAGCAGGTGTTAGACCTGGGCTCCGGCACAGGCTATCCTGCCCTTTTGGCGGCGCAGGTAGTCAGACCTCAGGGACAAGTCGTCGGCATCGACCTCGCGGACGACATGCTGGCTGCCGCCAGGCGCAAGGCCGCGAGGCTCGGTCTCTCCAACGTCGAGTTTCGAACCGGCGACGTGACGACCTTGCCGTTTCCATCTGGCTCGTTCGATGCCGTGACCTCGCGCTTTTGCCTGATGTTCCTTCCCGAGATTCCCAAAGCCGTCGCGGAGATCGCCCGCGTGTTGAAGCCGGGCGGCCATCTGGCGGCGGCGGTCTGGTCGGCCCCCGAAAAGAACCCCTATCTCCGTATCCCGATGGATGTCATCAAGCAATTGATCGAGCTGCCTCCGCCCGATCCGCAGGCCCCGGGGATCTTCCGTTTGGCGAAATCGGGGGACCTGATGGGCATGATCCAGCAGGCCGGGCTCTCCAGCCTGTCGGAAGAAGAATTCGTGGCGGACGTGCAACTGACCTCAGGCCGTGAATACTTTTCGAGCCTGATGGAGATCGCGGCACCCATCCAGAACCTGTTCGCGAAACTGTCCCCATCGCAACAGGCCGAGGCGGAAAAGCGGATCGTTCAGTCCGTGGAACAGTACCGGCGTGGAGAGGCCGTCTCGCTGCCGATCGCCGCCCGGTTCGTCGCCGCCGTCAAACCAACATGAGCGCCGTCATGCCCCGCAAGCCGGCCGGCAAATCGACCCTAAAATCCAATCGTACGTCAGTACGCAAATCCGCTCCCGCGCCAGATCGCAAATCAGACGGCTTCACGGAGTTCGTGCTGGATCAACTGGCGGAGGTGCGCGGGGTGACCTGTCGCGCCATGTTCGGTGGCTACGGCTTGTATCAGAATGCGACGTTCTTCGGCATCATCCATCGCGGTCGGCTCTACTTCAAAACCGACGAGCGCACGCGCACGGCCTATGTCGCCCGCGGCATGAAGCCCTTTCGACCGAATTCGAAACAAACGCTCAAGAGCTATTACGAAGTGCCGGTGGAGGTGATTGAGGACGCGGAGCAACTTGTCACCTGGGCGACACAGGCTTCGGCTTAACCCGCATTATTCATGAACGCTTCTGCTGCTTAGGCCCATTGCAACAGAAGCGCAACGGGCACCCCGATTCGCCGCTGCGACAGAGCCAACATGAGAAGTCGAAGGCAAAGTGCCTCTCCGCCGCGATGTGATCGAACGCGGCGGCTCAAGCGAAGCTTGGTATGGCGGGCGTGCTCGCCGCTCAGTCCCTCGACGTACTGTTGCAAGTACGCCTTGGTCCTTCGCGGCTGTGCTTGCCCGTCTCGCCTGGCGACTGCGCGATTTCGCGACGAACCGTCATGAATAATGTGGGTTAACAGCGGGCGTCACTCTGTCATTGCCGGATCTGTTCTCGCCGCCCGCTTTCTTCATGTCCGATAGGGCCTCCCTGGCATCGGCGTCAGCTCCCTAATATAGCCACGTATCGAATCTGATACAGACTGTATCCATTTTGTTCTCGTTGCCGCCGGAGATAGCTCAATAGAAATACCCGTATTATTATCGCCGCCTTCACGATCCTCTCGATTTTATCGACGCCTCCGAAACAAGCCGCAGCGAATGGTACCGGCACAGGAGTTGCTGTACTCGAGTGTGAGTCGTATTCGCCGGCCGCTCCAGTCGCTTACCAGCCGGCTGCCTTCAGCATCCATGACCATGTGATGAAGAGGAGGAACAGACACGATGGATATCCAAAAGCCCAAAGTGAAGCAGGAGACCAAATACTCCTATACCAACAAGTTCAGCAAGAAGACCATCACGTTTCACCCAAAGAGCGATGAAGTGATGGCGACATTCCAACCCCACGCCACTGAAGATATGGCCCGAGATGTCATGGCGACGACCATGTTGCCCCTCAGTCAAGGCATGAATCTCGACCGCGGCTTTGCCGTGTTTCAGACTGCTCCAGGACAGGACGTGGCCGCCGCGAGAGACTCGCTAGGCGCAAGTCCGAGAATTGTCAACACCATCCCGGTGTTGATCGACAATGAGGGGCTAACGCGATACTTTTTGCCGGATGAATTGACGGTTCAGTTTCGCGATGGAGTAAGCCAGAAAGAAGCCGAGCGCCTGATCAAATCCAAGGGATGTCAGATCGTCGCAAGGCAGCGTACGCCCGGTTATTACACGCTCACCGTGCCGGAAGGTAAAGGCTTGTTTGAGACCCTCCGTGAGTTCTCTCAGCTCGACGAAGTTGCTTTTGCCGAACCGAGCGAGGCCGGATTTAATGACGCCCTCGCCTACCTTCCCGACGATCCCCATTTTCCAAGACTCTGGGGGTTACACAACACGGGCCAAGTTGTGAACGGCGTCACGGGAACGGCAGATGCCGATATCGATGCGACTGAGGCCTGGGATATTACCCGAGGGAACCCGGACGTCGTCGTCGCCGTGATCGACACCGGCGCCGATCTCGACCATCCAGACCTGGTAGCCAACTTTCTGCCACGCGGCTCCGAAGACTGGGACTTCGCCGACGCTGCGGACCCGTCGCCAGACGACAGCAACGGTCACGGCACCCATGTCGCCGGCACCGCCGCGGGCGTCGATAACACAGCCGGTGTGATCGGTGTGGCGCCGCGTTGCCGACTCATGCCGCTTCGGGTGAACCTCACATCCGGAATGAACCAAAACCGTGCCGATGCGATCAATTATGTCGCTTCCCAGGCCGTCGCCAATCCGACTCGGCGATACGTCATCAACTGTAGCTGGAGGATGAACGGGGACCATACGGGAGTGCATCACGCCATTGTGAACGCGGTCGGCAAGAACGTTATCGTCGTCTTCGCGGCCGGCAACGCCAATGCTGATATCGACGTGACCCCGCAATACCCGGCTGTCTATCCCGAAGTGATCGCTGTGGCCGCAACCAATCAGCAGGATCGCCGCGCGGCATTTTCGAATTACGGCACAAAGGTGGACGTCTCCGCTCCCGGAGTCAATGTCTACTCGACCTATCCCAACGACAATTATGCATTCCTCGACGGCACTTCTATGGCCTCGCCTCATGTGGCCGGCCTGGCGGCGTTGGTCTGGTCCAGAAACCAGACTCTTACCAACCAGCAGGTTCGAAAGATCATCGAGGACACGTGCGACAACATTGATGTGAAGAATCCCGGCTACGCGGGCAAACTCGGCAAAGGTCGCATCAATGCCTTCAGGGCCTTGTTGGCCACGCCGTTACCACCCATCCGCTTCCAGGTTGTGAGAAAGCTGGCATTTCCACAGAAGAACAGTGGATCCAGCACCGGCCTCGCCTATGCCCGACTCATACGGATCGGAGCGACGCTCAGATCGGCGCTGCTGTTTCTCACGCAACAGCCGTTCTCGGAGCATATTTACTATCTGAATCCCACCAGCGGCACGGTGATGGGTAAAATCGACCCCACCGCCAACGATACCATCGGGAGCCTCGAATGGGATGGCAGCAAGATCCGAGTCGCAAACGTCACCACAGGTTCAGGCTCCATCAATACCATCGACCCGAACACGGGGGCTCAGGTAGGTTCCATTCTGGTCCCCCCTGGGCGTGGTGAGGGGCTCGCCTATGACGGCATCTACCTCTATTACTCGACCATCACGCGAATCCATGTCATCAACCCCATCACGGGTGTCGTGGTGCGGTCATTCCCTCCTCCCGGAGGAGACTGCCGATCTCTCACCTATGGAAAGGAGTACTTGTTCAGCGGCAACTCCGCGGCAGGAACCATCACGGTGTTCAACCGAAACACCTTGGCCATGCGCGGGACCATTACCGCTCCAGGTGGGGGAACCGCCAAGGTTGAGGGTTTGGCGTTTAACCCGGTCACGAATGAGCTGTTTATCGCCAATCAAAGCGAAAATGTGATCTACGTGGGGGTTGTTGGCCTTTAAGAAAAGCGCGAGCGGCGAGGTTCCCTCAGGGGAACGTGTTCTTTCACGTTTGGTCAGCCAGCCGATCACTGAAACTGATTGGCTGGCTCGCAAGGCGGGACATTTTCGCCCCCCATCCGCGAATGGCCGGGAGAGGACCGCTGCTGAGTAGCCATTCATTGGGCAGGCTGCGAGTCCTTCAAGGGGAATGAACGGTGAGTAGGAAGTAGGAATGACACTCAATAGGCTTGCTCCAACTCCGTCGTGGACATGGACGTTTCGCAGGTTTCTCCGGGAAGGATTTTGATGAACCGTTCGACCACGATGACAGGCTGCTCGCCGGCTCCCTCCATTTTTGGTCGCCGGACGACGCGAGCCTCCAGGTTCGCCAACAACCATTGGCCCGGCTCCTGTTGCAGCTTGAGATACGTAACTTCGAGCGCCACGTTGTCCTGCTCCGTGGCCACCGGGAATGTGCGCCCGGTGAAGCATTCCTTCAGCCTGCCAGCGTCCGCATAGTACGAGTACAGTCCGCGGAGCAGCAACCTCGGTTCCAACGGCTCGACCGTCTTCTGGCGTGTGAGATCGTAATTCAGCTCCGATGCGATCGGCCGTCCCTTCTGATCCAGCTTGCGGAGCAGATCCGGGCGGACGACGGTAAAGCTCTCTCTGGCTCCGCGACTGCCTCGTAAACTCAGCTTGCGGCGATCCGCGGAGAAGGACCAGAGACCGATCTCGTCGAACCTGTCCGTTTCTCCCGCCGCGACCGGCTTTTCCAGATAGGTGGTCCTCAGGAAGAACAGTCCATCCGGCCACAGGTTGAGCTGGTAGCGGATGCCTGCACAGTCGGCACAGGGAAGATTCCCGACAAACGTGGCCGGCAGCCGGAATCCAGATGGTGTCTTTGGCGAACCAGCGGGCGGGGCACCGGAACGGATCTCCTGTAGTTGCCGAACGGTCGGTGATTCCGCACACCCGGCCAACATGGCCCAGAGCATCAACGCCGGCATCACCCACGGGAGTAGTTTCATACGCGCCTTATGCGCCTCTCCGTCTTGCCATCGCTTCCAGCCGCGCGATTCTTTGTTCCACTGGCGGGTGGGTGCTGAAGAGCGAAGTCCAGCCTCCTCCGGACAGGGGATTCATGATGAACAGATGGGCGGTGGCGGGCGATCCCGATTGCATCGGGATCTGACGACCGGCGACTGAGATCTTACGCAACGCCTGCGCCAGGCCCAGCGGATGACCTGTGAGTTCGGCGCCTGCGTCGTCCGCGAGGAACTCCCGGGATCGTGAGATGGCCATCTGAATCAAGGCCGCGGCCACCGGCGCCAGCATGACCGCAACCATCGTGACCAGCGGATTGCTGCCTCGGCCTCGATCATCCGGTGAACGGGCTCCACCCGTCAGCATTCCGAAGCGCGCCAGCATGGTCAAGGCTCCGGCCAAGGTGGCCGCGACCGTCATGATCAGCGTGTCTCGATTCTTGATGTGGCCCAGTTCGTGGGCCAACACCCCTGCGATCTCGTCACGAGTGAGGAGTTGCGTCAGGCCTGCGGTCACCGCCACGGCCGCATGCTGGGGGTTGCGACCGGTCGCAAAGGCGTTGGGCGCCTGCTCGGGAATCAGATAGAGTTTGGGCGTGGGAATGTCCGCACGCTTCGCGAGGGTGCGCAGGATCTCATGCAGCTCGGGCGTCTCGTCTTCTGGGATCTGTTGCGCGCGATGCATCCGCAAGGCGATCCGATCCGACCACCAGTAGGAGACGATGTTCATCAGACCCGCAAGGACCAAGGCAGTGAGGAGCCCCTGTTGACCGCCAAGCGCAAACCCCGCCCACAGCATCAACGCGGTGAGCGTCGCCAACAGCATGGCGGTTTTCAGACGATTCATGCGTCACCTCGCTTGCCCGATCAACCGTTACATTCAGCCGGAACCCCCGTTCCGGTTTATCCTATCACCCTCGAAATAGAGAACCCCATAGCCCACAATTGGCCCTCGACTTTACAGTCTGGCACAATAGCCGCGATGCCACCCCCTATCATCTGGACGATCGGTCATTCGACCAGACCGATCGAGACCTTCCTTGCCCTGCTCCAATCCCACGGCATCCGCCGACTGGTGGACGTACGGACAATCCCTCGCTCCCGTCACAATCCCCAGTTCAACCGCGAAGCCCTCCGCCAGAGCTTGCAGGAAGCCGGGATCGCGTATAGCCACGCCAAGGAACTCGGCGGCTTGCGCAAACCCGTCAAGGACTCCCCGAACCTTGGATGGAAGAACGCCAGCTTCCGTGGCTACGCCGACTATATGCAGACGCCGGCGTTTTGGAACGCCGTGGATGACTTAATGGCGACAGCAACGGAGACCCCCACAGTCATCAAGTGCGCCGAGGCGGTGCCCTGGCGCTGCCACCGGTCGATGATCGCGGATGCGCTGCTCACGCGAGACTGGACGGTCCGGCACATCATGACGCAAGAGCGAGCGGACGAGCACCAACTCACCCCGTTCGCCAAGAGGGAAGGGCCACGCCTGTTCTATCCGGCTCCCGCGGATGAGGATGCTCCGCGGCTGTACTAGCCCACATTATTCATGAACGCTTCTACTGCAACCACCGTTCGACCCGTTGCTGACAAAGAGCAACAGGTACCCCGGCTGCGACAGGCTTGGCTGCCGGGTTCCCGCACCCAAGCGGGCAGGCTTGCCGCTCGGTCGGTCAACAGACTGTTTCAAGTCTGCCTCCCTTCCTCGTGGCTCCGCGTGCCCGTCTCGCGTGGCTCCTTGGCGGTTTCGTCACGAACCGTCATGAATAATGTGGGCTAGCCATGCTCTATTCCTGGCTTGCCAACCTGATTGTATTGCTGCACCTGGGCTTCGTGCTCTTTGTTGTCTTTGGGGGGCTGTTCGTCTATCGCTGGCCACACGTGATCTGGTGGCACCTGCCGGCTGCAATCTGGGGTGCGGCCGTGGAATTCGGCGGATGGCTATGCCCGCTGACGCCGCTTGAGATCTGGCTCCGCGCGAAGGCCGGCAACGAGGGGTACCAGGGGGATTTCATCGAGCACTACATCATGCCGATTGTCTATCCTGCCGATCTGACCAGGACGACTCAAATCGCGCTGGGGCTGGTGGTCGTGGCGGTGAACGTTGCGGTCTATGGATGGTACTGGCGGCGCGGGATGCGGCGGGACTGCGTGGGAGAACGCCGGACCTGACCCCGTTGCGCAGGCTCGATCAGGCCCTGGCAGCCCGCTCCTGTTGCTGCGCTTCGCGGATTTCCTTGAGCCCGACCTGAATCAATCCGAGATTGACGACCCAGGCCACGAATCCGAGCGCCAGGTACTTGAGATAAAACGGCAGGGTGAAGGGGGCATTCCAGATCATGTGCAAGCCCACGGCCAACAGAAAGACCCGCATGAACCGAGGCTCGCGCACCATCTCAAGGCTGAAGGATTTCGCGCCTCGCACACGCCACAGCGCAGCGCCGACCATGGAGGTCCAGATCACATGGAGCCCCAACATGCTCAGCAGCCCCCGCAGGGTAATGATGTCCAGCATGGCCTCTTGCCCATAACTCAGGCCGGACAAGAGCGCGTAGCCCGCCGATTCGAACGCCGAGAACCCCGTCCCAACGGCCGCCCCGAACAGGAGACCGTTGAGCGTCCAGCGGTACTTGAGGTTGTTCACCACCAGCAACAAGGCCGCCGCCTTGCCGATTTCCTCCACGATGCCGGCGCTCATCGCGCCGAGCCAACTGCTGAGGTCCGTCCATTTGAACAGGAAGAGCGACAGGACGAGAGAAATCACCCCGCCCAGCAGCACCAGCTTGACGACCTGGTAGAGCGAGACGTTGCGCACCACGTTCATCTCGAAGAAGAAAATCAGCACGGAGACCGGAATCAGAAACGCGCCGGTCATGATGAGGCCCGGAATAAGCTTCGGGTTGTTGAACTCCTTCATCGCGAACACGAAGGCCAGGTACACCATGACCGAGAGGGTGAACGTTTTGAAGAACACCCAGGGCTTGGGCCAGTTGGTCTCGACCTGGCTCAGCGGCGGGGTCGTGGCCGGCGTGCCGACCGTAAAGTATTCCTCCACCTCCTCGTCGGTCCTCGACCGGAAGACCTCGGAGAACATGTCCCGCGCGCTGAACCCTTCGATGCGCTCGACGCCCGCGACCGAACTGATGCGCCCGCTGAGGTCGTCGAGCCAGCCGTCGAAGCGCATGCCGGTCTGGGCGCGGCCGTCTCCGCATTGCCAGGTGGACCGGCCGATCCGAATCTGCTGCTGCGGGAGCAACAGCGCCTCCTGAATTCGATGTCCATCGACGAAGACGACCGCTGTCTCAATCGGTTGGCAACGGGCATGGAGGCCATCCGCCCAGAACCGAGCATGCCGCGCGGAGACCTCGGGATCGTCGCTCAACACGTCGCACTGCGACGACTGGCCCAGCAGCAACGGCTGGGTCCGGATGGCGAACCGTTTGCCGCGATCAGGTCCGGCAATACAAATGAGTAGAATCGTGCCCTGAGAAGGAGGAGGATCGGAAGCCGAGGCGCCGCTCTGCGAATCCGGATGGGCCATTCCGCATCCCGGAGAGGATTATGATCATGGGCTGGTCGGGCGCTAGTCTCGGTGGGCGACCCGCCTCCTGTCAAGAGAGGGGCGGAGTCCGGTGTCAGGGCTCACTCCCAGGCGACGGCACTGATCTGGTCTACCCCACCTTGCGATATTTGAACTCACACCCATCCGGGTCTCGAAATGCCAGCACCCCGCCTGAAAGATCAAACCGGTAGGTGATGATGGCGTCGTTCGCGGTCGAGATGTTGATGTGTCCCGGACCGGTGATCTCGTAGGTGCCCACGTCCCACCACGTAAAGGCGTCGGGTGAGGCCTTGTGGCCGGAATAGGACCGGCCCTCCCGGAACTGAATCCGATCAGGGTACCTCTCGCTGCAAGCGGAATGGGTCATCTTCTCCCAATTTCCGACCAGTGGTGCGACCGGCTCCGGCATGGCTTCACTCCGCTCGTCCCCCGGCGTGGAGGCACATCCCACGCCGGGGATGATGATCACCAGGAAACCCAAGATCCATAGGCCTCTTTTGCGCCTGTGGTTACAGCGAATCGACCAGTTCGCGAACATCATGGCCGGCCTTCAGTATACCCGCCTTGTGCTTGAGTTTCTTGGCCAGGGTCTTTCCAGGAGCACTGTCCGCCCCTTCGGCCTTGACCAATCCGGCCGCCCTCTTGATCTCCGCAGGCGTCATGACGGTCGCATCGTCGATCAATTCCGCGGCGGCCTTGAGGTTGGCTTTCCGTTTGCCGAATCGCTCGGCCACCCTTTTGGCCTCGATGTACGCGTAGTGCGGGCGCAGCATCGGGTTCTTGATCGCCGTCTGGATCGCCTCGATGCCGTCGACGAGATGATCCCCGCCCAGCACCAGAGTGAGGAGCGTATCGGGGGTGGAGAGGATCTTGAGGGCGGCTTGAGCATGGGCGTCGTCGACCGCGGGCGTGACCATCACGTCCGTCTCGCCCGTGACGACGGCTTCGATGCCGCCACTGTCCCAATGAACTTCAACGATGATCCGATACGCCCCGGGCATGGGGAACAACGCCCCCTGGGCGCCGCGCAGCAATGTCACGGAGTGACGGATTCGTTCCTTCGGGTTCAACAGAGCCACCGGATGATCCTCGACACAGAGGATGATCGGTGAAAAGGTCCTCACGGCGCCGGCAGGATCGATCACTTTCCCTCTCACCAGCCCGCTCTTCATGCTCAGCGTGGTCGGAGCAGGGATCGGTTCGGTCGTGGTATTGGCCAATTCGAGAGTGAGACGCACGGGCGCGCCCAGCGGCACGGTCTCGATCAGCGGCGTCGCGTTCAGGCTCAGGCCCTTCATGTCTATCTCAAGGTCGGTGGGGCTGATTGGCGTGGACGCATAGGAGGTGCCGAACGGGGCCCCGCCGGGACGCACATAGATATCCGGCATGTGTCGGAGACGCTTCGCGTCTTCCGCGTTGTAGCTCCATTGAATGTTGTTCGGAAACGCCGGACTCCCCGGCGTGAGGGAATTGTCGGCGATCACGTTGGTCGTGTTCATGAATCCGTTGTCCGCGGTGTTGTGGTACAGTCCCATCGCGTGGCCGGCTTCATGGACCGCCGTGCGGAAGTACGGCGACAATGCCGTCCCAAAACGCAGGCCTCGAACCAGCCCCCACTCTGCCGCATTGGGGATTACCCAATGGGATGCGATGGCGCATCCTTCGCGCGGCACATTGTTCGAATCGCCGCCATAGGCATCGTACATGATTCCCCGCGAAGTGGAATCGAGCCCCCGCACGCACAACACATGGTATCGCCATTCTGTATCGAGGTTGGACGCATCGCGGCGAGCCAACATCTCGGCATGGCACTCGGCATCGGACCAGAATTCTCCGCTCGGCTCGACGACATTGGCGTCACTCTCGTCCACGGTGATATCCCAGCCGATCCCATCGCCCACGGCTCTCCAGTCCACGCCGGCGCCATTGTGCATCGCCGCCTCAGACTGGGTGACGCGATCGATCTCGACGGTGGCCTTGCGCAGGTAGGGCGAGACCCAGCCCATCGTCAGCCTGCCGACGACCGTGCCGCTGCTGTTCTTGACATCGCCCGCCAGGTAGTCTCCGCTCGACGGGTATCCTGCCGGCGCGGCCTGCCAGGTCATCACCGCGCTGAACGCGCCCTCGTTCGTCCAGATCCCTCCCGTGCTCCAGCCGCCGCTGTTTTTCGTGAAACGCCACATCTCGAAGCCCAACGTAAAACTGTTTCCGAACGTGAAGTACTCAAGGATCTGCGTGACGCGCAGATAGTAGCGGTAGTTGCCACGGCTAAGTATGGGAATTCCTGCCCCTGGATTGGGTCCGGATAGCAGGATCGGTTTGGGAGGCTGAGGCGGGAACCCCGGGATCGGCAGCCAAATCACGCGACGCTGGTAAAGGTCGCCGCTGGCGGTTCGGCCGTTATTGTGACATTCGACACGCAATGTGCCGTCATACGTCACGAATAAGCTCCCGTTGGGCTTGTAGTTCACCAGATAACAGCCGCACCGCAGGCTGCGAATTTTCGGCGGCCACGGCTGAGGCCAGGGAATCGGAATCGGTTGTGGAAAGGGTTGAGGCAGCGGCAACGGCTGCACCGGCGGCTCCGGAAAAGGCGGCAAAGGATCAGGCAAGGGGGGGACTCGTCCCTCCATGTTCGAGGGCAAGCTGGTCATCTGCTCATTCATGTTGAATTCCTCCTGCATATGGGGTGAGTGCGATGAGGCCGGACCGTACGTTGCAGCCGAGCGCCGTGCTCATCGGCCTGTTTGGCCTCTTGCTGCGAACGAAATGCATCACACGTACCTCGTGCAGGAGCGGCGCATGCCGACGAAAATTGGAGCATTGATAACCGCTTGATCAGCAAGAACAAAGAGGGGATGACCCGGAAGGTCTTCTCTCTCGCCAGCTCGCGCGCCTTCGGAGCGCGGTGTATCCGATCAGGCCGGCGCCGGACCATTTCAGATACAGCGGTATCTGATTCGATACACCGGGCATGAACCGGCCGGCCGGACTGCCGCGCCGCTTGCTCGAACGACGATCATGTTCAACGAGTGGCTCAGGGGAACGACCTCGAACGGGAACCAACGGCAGAAGGTGCTCATTCCATGAGCATCCGGACTCGTCCGGTGAGACCCGATGAGACCCGAACTGTCCCTGCTTCATCCACGATAACCGCCTCCACGTCAGGCAACCGCTCGACCAGGTCCATCCCGCGCTCCGGCCCCATGACAAAGATCCCCGTATCCAACCCGTCGGCCAGGGCCCCCTCGCGGGCGATCACCGTCACGCTCCGGCACCCTCTCGCAGGACGGAGCGTCGTCGGGTCCAGGATATGGTGATACCGCATTCCATCCCGTTCGAAGAATCGCTCATAATCGCCGGCTGTGGAAATGGCTTCATCCTGAAGCTCAACGTAGGCCAGCAGCTCGTCTTCCTTTCGTGGATGTCTGATCCCCACTGGAAAGCGGGAGCCGCCCGGCAACCGCCCGAACGTCTTGATGTCTCCCGAGAGGGCCACAACTCCGGCAGTGGCGCCGGCCCGTTGCATCGCGCGCGCGGCCAAGTCAGCCGCGTAGCCCTTTCCGATTCCGCCCACGTCCACCTTCATGCCCGGTTTGGACAGAAACACAGTGCCGGCCGTGTCATCCAATTGGATTTGTGAAAGATCGACAAGATCGCGAAGATCCTGGAGCTCGCGCTCGCTGGGAATCTGCTGCCGCTCCGTCACGCTCCAGGCCTCCGCCGCCGGACCGATCGCGATGTTGAACCCGCCATCGGTCCATGCGGCGATCTCCAGTGAACGTTTGAGGACGGCCAAGGTCTCCGGACTGATTCGCACCGGCTTCCGACCGGCCGCTGCGTTGGCTTGCGACAGCTCGCTCGTCGGAATCCAAGTGCTGATCAATGCTTCCAAGCGATGGATTTCGTGAAACGCGGCTGTGGCGGCGGCCTGTGCCACCGTTTCAGTCGGCGCCACGGAGGTGACTGTCACGAGGGTTCCCATCTGCATCTGAGACCGCTTGACGAGCACCGGCTGGGCATTCGCGGGGACGGAGGCGCAACTCAGGTTCACACTCAGCAAGAATAAGACGGGGATCTGGAAGATCCGAACGCGCATCACCCGGATGGCAAAAAGAGATCGAGGCAACATACCAACTCCGACCACGAAGAATGACCGAAAGCGCAAGAGTAGCAGAGAGGGCCTCTTACTTCATATGCGCGTGATTCTGCCCACCGAAAGGGTCAGCCTCGCCCCGCCGGTCCGGCTGGACATGATCTCGGAGCAGCGCCGACTTCGAGCGTTTAAGCAGTTTCGCACAGTGCGTCATGAGCGATTCCGCTCATCTTTTAAGCTCCCCGGCGAGCAAGCTCCAATAATGACGCCCGTTCCATCAGCGGCATATGACTTGCGTATACCCGGCGCTGCTAATAATCGTTCTCAATTTCATTATCACCGACCACACCATGGATCATTCCAAACTCCGGGACCTCCGCTCGGCCGACCGCAGCGGGACGCGCTGCGAGTGCGGGCAGCTCATCGCGAAGTTGCGCGCAGAAGGCCTTGAGCTGAAATGCAAACGCTGCAAGCACTTCACCGTGATCCCGTTTAAGTCCATAGAGGGGTGGACGCCTGCACCGCCCGAACCTTCGCCCATCTCTCGATGAAAGGAGCACCGGAAACGAGAACAGGTAATTGAGCTATTGATCGAAGACACGACTGAATAGACCAGCGACCCGAGAGTCCCGAGTCAGACCACAACCCCATGACGCTGTGTATGGAGGTGCTCGATGAGGAGTCGGTCAATCCTCGGGACGCTCGTGCTGTGCCTGCTGCCGGCCTTGCCGGCTTGGGCGGAAGACAAGGCCCTTGAGGAACGAGTGAAAAAGTTGGAGCAGATGTTGGAAGAGCGGGAACAACGCGAACGGGAGGGTATTCCTCCAGGCGTCGAGCGGCCCGAGTTGATCAGGCCGGAGACACCGCCTGAGGAGCCGGGCGTCGGTCCATTGCCCGAAGTGGGACGGGAGCGCCGGGCGGAGACGCAGCCGGCTCTGTCCTTCGGTTCCACCGGATCAGGCCGCTTGGTCTACGCCAAACCGTTCGTCTCGGCGCCGAAGGCCATTGTCGGCGGCTATATGGATTTCCAGTTTCGGACGCACCGGCAGCGCAGCATTGAGAACGGCTTTGGTGGGCTCAACAGCAACTTCGACCAGCAGCGGTTCGTGCCGTTCATCTATGCGGACATCACCGAACATGTGAAATTCGCCGCGGAAATCGAAATCGAACATGGCATTCGCGAAGAGGGCGGCCCGGACCGGGAAATTGAATTCGGGCTCGAATTCGCCCATATCGATTATTTGATCAAAGAACCCTTCAACCTGCGGGCGGGGGTCTTGCTGCTCCCGATCGGCAAGTTCAACTTGCTTCACGATTCCCCGCTCAACGATCTGACGGATCGGCCCCTCGTCAGCCAGCTCATCATCCCCTCCACCGTAGCCGAAACGGGAGCAGGCTTCTACGGCTCCTTCTATCCCGGCCGGACCGGCAAAGTGGACTACGAATTCTACGTGACGACCGGCCCATGCGGATATGACCCCGACGGCACCCCGACCATCAACGAACAATCGGGCACGCGGGGCGCTCGCCAACGCAAGTGCGCGGCCGACGACGGGTTCGACATCAACAACGGGAAGGCGGTCGTGGGACGTCTGGCCTACAGCCCAATGCTCGGCGTCGAAGTCGCCGGCTCCGGGTATTATGGGAATGCCGCTCCGAGCGGCGGGTCATTCGGCTCCAACTATAATCCCCTCAGCATCATGGCGATCGATTGGACGATTCAACGCGGGCCGTTCGAACTCATTGGCGAGGCCGCCTGGGCCTACGCAAGACACAATTCCAGGGCGGTCACGGGCAACACCATCGGATTCGCACCAGGGTCTTTGTTGACGGGGCTGGGTGGTCTCAACCCGCTCGGAATTCCGCCCCAACGGATGAGCGGCTTTTACATTCAAGGCAACTACCACTTCATGCCGAGCTTCCTGGCCAAACTGTCACCCAAACGGTTCGGCGAGGGCTCCACGTTCACCGCGGTCGTCCGTTACGACCGGGTCAACACCAACCTGGACTTCGGAGGAGGGCAAGGCGACCTGGAGCAGATTTCCTTCGGTCTCAACTATCGACCGATCGAGGATGCCGTGTTCAAGGTGAGCTATCAATATCAGCCGCAAGCGTTCAACCCCAATACGGGGGAGCGCGTTCACGACAGCGCGTTCGTGATTTCGGCTGCGACATATTTCTAACCCGGTGGTTCGGAGTCTTTCCCTTGCCAGGGAGGGGCTCCGGCCCCCCGATGATCCGAGGATGATGACCATGGCGGCGTTCCGACCATCGTGTTTGTTGCTGGGCATTGCGCTGACCCTTGGCTGCGTGTCGCTGAGCGGCGGCAAGGAGCAATTCTTCGTCTGTTCTTATGAGGTCGTGTGGGACGCCGCCTTGAATTCCGTGAAGGACCGTTCCCTTCGAGTACAGGACAAGCAAAACGGGCTCATCGAAACCAATTGGACGGAAATGGAAGGGCAAGAACGGCCTTACGGCCTGTTCAGGCGGGAAGGTTTCGGCAACAAAGAGCGCGCTCGGCTGACTCTCGCGCTGAAGCAACAGGACGACATCACGTCCGTCAGCGTCCTGGAAACTCGACAGCGATGGCACGCCAGAGGGGGGGCAACCACCCAGGCCACGAAATGGTGGCCGGTCGAGCCCTCTGAGGTTGCCATGAACGACGTCGTCAACCAACTGAACAGCACCTTGCAGGACAAAGGATGTGCCGGCACATGACAGTTGGGCTTCGCACCATTGTCCTCCTCTTCTTGCTCGGAGTTTCCGCTCCTCCATCCTGGGCGGGGCGGATCTGGGACAGCGAGCTCAAACGTTACCTCACTGAACAGGAGATGATGCACGCCGAGGTGTATCTGACCGAAGAGGACGCCGTGAAGCTGATGTTTCCCGAGTCGGAACGAGTCAGGAAGGAGATCGTGAGGCTGCATCCGGATCAGAAGGCTCAGATCGAGGCGCGGATCGGATGGAAATTTCCCGAAGAGACGTTCGAGATCTACATCGGTGAAACCGGGTCCGCCTTGGACGGCTACGCCATGGTCCAGAATACCATCGGCAAGCATAAACCGATGACCTACATGGTCGGAGTCGATCCCAAGGGACAGTGCACGAACGTGGAACTGCTGGTGTTCCGCGAATCGCGCGGCAGCGAAGTCCGCACCAAACGCTTCAACGCCCAATACGAGGGCAAAACCGTCTCCGATCCGATCCGGATCAACCGGGACATCCTCAACATCAGCGGCGCGACCATGTCGGTGCGCTCCATGAGCGCCGGCGTGAAACGCGCGCTGGTGCTCATCGACGAACTCTACCTCAAGCCGCTGGGCCGCGGCAGCGACCAGGTCGCGGAAAAGCGGTCCGGTAAAGGCTTTCTCGATTTCCTTTTCAACGAATGACTCGCGGCGAAGCGGGCCCTCCCGGATGCGTCACTTCAACACTCGATTTCGCCTGAGGGACTCCGATCGCCATATCCGGTTGGTGTACACGCTCTTTTTGTTTCTGATGGCCGCCGGGTTCGTCTTCTCGTTCTTCTGGGCGCACAGCATGACGGAGCTTTCGCTTCAAGGCATCGCCGCTCACTATCGAGGTTCGGACGCCACCTTCGGGGAACCCATGTCGTTTCGAGAACTGGCTGAGGTGACCCATTTCCACCTTTTTACGATGCCGGTGGTGTTCATGATTCTCGCGCATGTGCTTTATTTGACCGGGGCCGGCAACGGCTTCAAGATCGGCGTGACGTGGACGGGGTTCGGAGGCGTAATGCTGGACCTGATTTCGCCCTGGCTCATTACCTACGTGTCCCCGATCTTCTCGTTGGCGATGCTGGCCGGAGATTGTCTCATGGTGGCCGGTTTCTCGATCATGACGGCGATTCCGATCTACGAAATGTGGTTCTTGCAACAGCCCCTGATGGCTCGATCCAATCAAGAATGATTCGATAACTCTCGGCATCCCAGTCGAAAGCGGCCAGCGGTTAGAACCCAGAGCCCAACGACTTCGGCCCCGTCCCCTGAGCGGGAAGGATAAGGTCGCCTGGCGTTGGGCTCTGTTGCTGCGAGGGTCTGTTAAGCGGGCATGAGGCAGGCGCGTGTTTCCATCTGCACGCCGCTTGCGTCATTCATCGTCCTTTTTCCGAACTCTACGAGGTACCCCCTATGATGACCAGGAGTCACCTGACTCAGGCGGCGTGTCGCATTCTCCTCTCCGGAGTTGTCGCCGCAGTCCTGACGATTCCTATTGCCGGCTGTTCGGCCGGAGACAACCCCGACGGAACCGCCGCTTCGCCGGCTCCCACCGGGACGCCCGGCGCCGAGCAAACAGTCGGGGAACGACTGTTCCTCGAAACGCGCTTCGCGCAGTCGTTCAAGGCGTTCCTGGACAACGGCGGGGACGTGAACGACCCCACTATCGGCGATCCTGTCGTGGAGACCGTCGAAACCACGGGACCACCGATCAGTCCCGGTCCCTTTCAAGGAACGTCGATCAACTGCCGGTCTTGTCATTTTGTGGATGACAACTTGGGTGTGCCGGGCGGAGGCATGCGAGCCTATGCCGACTTTGCGCGGCGCAGTCCGGTGCCGGCCCGCTCGGACGGCAAGACCCACGCTCCGCGCAATTCTCCGCCGTTGGTGAACGCCTCGCTGGACCGGCCGGGCGGTTCCCTCTTTCACTTCGACGCGGAGTTCAACTCGATGGAGGATCTTGTGGCCGCAACCTTTACGGGCAGGAATTTCGGCTGGCTTCCAGGCGAGAAGGCCGAGGCGATTGCGCACATTGCGGGGGTCGTCCGCGGCGACGACGGCGCCGGCGACCTCGCGCAACAGTTCGACGGCCTCCCGTACCGGGTGCTCTTTACCGGCACGAATGCGTCCATCCCCGACGAATTCCGCCTGCCGCCCGAGTTTCAAGTCTTTGTCGGCTCGGGAACCGATCAAGAGATTTTCGATGCGGTCGTGAAGGTCGTTGCGGCTTACGTGAAGGGGCTGCTCTTTTCACAGACCGACGACAACGGCGCCCCGATCCGCTCGCCGTTCGACGTGTTTCTGGAAATCAATGGCTTGCCTCAGCAACCCGATCCCGATGAATCGCCGTTGGACTATAGCCGGCGCCTCCGCACGGCGATCGGCGATCCTCACTTTGCTCCGCGGTTTGTCACGTCCAATCCCAACAGGCCCGACGGCCGGTTCCAGTTCCACGATCAGCCTTTTGTATTCGGCGCCTCCGAACTCGACGGCCTGCGCATCTTCCTTGCGGAACCGTCGTCAGTTCCGCCTCCGGCTCCCCAATTGGCATCAGGCAAAATCGGCAACTGTCTGGCCTGCCATCCCGCGCCGAACTTCACGGACTTCACGTTCCGCAACACGGGCACGACCCAGACCGAATACGACGCTGTCCACGGCAACGGAGCGTTTGCGGCCCTGGCAATTCCTGACCTTTCCACACGCAGCGCGAGTCCCAATCAGTTCCTGCCGGCCACCGAGCAGCACCCCGCGGCTCACGAACCATTCCGTTCCATCCCCTCCCTCGCGAATCCTGCGCTCGTCGATCTCGGACTCTGGAACGTTTTCGCGAATCCCGACATGCCGAATCCCCAAGCCAAGATCCGCGCCATGCTCTGCGAGACTCGCCCCGCCCCTTGCCCCGCGGATACCCTTTTGCTGACCGACACGATCGCGGCCTTCAAGACTCCGGGGCTCCGTGACCTCGGGCACTCCGCGCCCTATATGCACAACGGCCAATTCGATACGCTGGACGCGATCATCGAATTCTACCGGACGATTTCCGACCAGGCTCGGGCCGGCACCCTGCGGAACGGCCATCTCGCGATCAATCGGCCGATTCAGGGAATCGCCCTCACGGCCAATGACGTGGCCTTGCTCGTGGCCTTCCTGAAATCGTTGAACGAGGACTACCAATAGAACACGCGCCGAAGGATGGGAACCCGCGCCGACGTGAACCTCACCGTGACGGCTGGATGCTTGCACAGGAGTTGGCTTTCTGCCGGATGGTCCTGGGCCAGACGCGGCAACCCTCCACAGTGCTCCGACTCTGCCAATTGGAACAATCTCCTCCTCGATGAGGTCACGCTCGCGAACGAGAGGCCGGCAAATTGACAGCGGATCCTACCCGGTTGTAGCGTGATGACCATGAGAGGGTTCGCCCTCACGCTTCCAAAGGCCGGCATCTGGGCGATCGGCGTGGCGTATTTCTCGCTGACCGTTTGGATGCACCTCTGGGCGCTGGAAGCGGGAATCCCTCGTCCGGGCGAACCGCACAGTCCCCATCATCAGGTCTGCACCTGGATCGGGACGAGCGGAGAGGCGGGCTTGGTGGCCTGCTCGCCGCCGACGCGCCCCATCTCGCTCGTTTCCTTAAGCCCTGCCGGTCCGTTGCCGCAACCGGTCCTTCCTGTCGTCCCAAAGACAGTTCAAGCCCGCGCTCCGCCGTTTCTTTCGTAGACGGTCCACTCACTCACTACATCATTTCATTGTTTCCCGGGACGGCCATTGTCCAACGCCGGAGGCTGTTTGCTGCGCCCATCCGTCCGTGGCGGAGGGTGTGGGATATCAAGGCGGCGATCAGTCACGGGCGTGGTGGCCCGTCTCGGAAAGGAGCGCTGCCATGCGTGTGAGGACCATGAAACGGTGGGGACTTGTACTGCCAAGTGTGCTGAGCCTCATTGTCCTCGTGGGGGTCATCTGGTTCCAAGTTCGTTATGATGAGACGCCGAGCCAAACCGTGGCGCTCAGGGCGTTCAGCGCCGATGAATACCCGGAAGATCCCGAAAAGCGAAGTGTTGTTTCTGGGGACTATAGACACGGCAATCTGATCATCCAACAGACCGAGGGCACCAGGTTTCGCTTCCTGATCGAGCCGGCGACGCCCGCCTCGACGGCGATTGAACTCACGGACGTCGATCTCGCCCACTTCGTAGCAGCAGCCCCTGCCTGGGCAAGGGCAGATGGGGATCTCACCAAGATCGCGCTGATTGACCGGGAATGGAACCGGCAGCAGGTTCGGTTTTCTCGGCACTCCGCCCATGTGCAGGTACACGAGGGCGGGGACGGATTCGAGCAGCGGGCGCTGACCCGAGTCGATCTCGCCCGCAACTGTCTCAACGCGGGACTCTGGGAGTTGCTGCTTTTCACGAAAGAGGATGGCGGAGAGCGAGTGTACGAGCACCTCTGGTTCACGTTTCCACTCGGACTCTACAAGGAACTCTTTGAACAGGTAACCGGCCTGTCCTATTGGTTCTACTGGTGGTCGCTGGAGCACTGGGTCGATCCGTCAGGGACGCCGGTGCGCCTAGAGCGGCTCCGAACCGTCGAGCAAGAATGGCCGGCCGAAGCCATCGCGCAGTGGGACGAGCCGGTCGCGGCCTTGGGCGAGCAGGCCAGCAAACGAACGAATATTGTGACGCGCGTCGCCTCCACCTACCGTGACTGGTACGTCGCGCCGGTCCAATTTGCCAAGTTCATCCCGCCGGGACGCTATTCACGCGCCCATCCGCAAGACACCCAACTCCATTACCTTGCCGAGCTCACCGGCACCACGATGCGACGCGTGAGGCTGACCGGGAACGCGTCGCCTCTGGTTGAGCTTGATCTCGCCTTCCGCAGCCGCGACACCGGGAAGACGACGCATCTCATCATCGGCGGGTTCGACCTGAATACACTCCCCCGTACAAGCCCGGCCCGGTACGACCGGGGCTGGCAGGCTCCATTCGGCATCGGCAACCCGAGCTTCTTCGAATCCTATGAGCAGGTCGTGGCTGATCCCCCGACCCAACGGACGTTCTATGGATTTCATGTTGACGAGGAGAACCGCTGGTTGGATCACCACGCCATCGGCGTCGATGGCCCCTTGCTTCATCGGGATGCCGAAGACCCCTCGGTCTTGCACCTGTATCTCTTGAGCTACGAGCGCCACGCGCTGCTGAACCATTTCGTCGTCAAGATCCCGCCGGACTCCGGTGGCCAATTGTGACCCCCCATGGTTCATGACGGCTCTGACGTTTCGCAGCCTGTCATCGTGAACGTGCCGGATCGATCTGTAAGCGGGATTACAGATGTTTTGAGTCCGGTTCCGGTATTGGTTGAGCATGGCGGTCTTACAGGTCTTCATTCACCGCGGGTGCATGTCGGAGCAGCCGGCCTGTGTGTTGGCCGATCAGATCCGGAAAGAATTTCCCGCCTGCAGGGTTGACGTAATCGACAATCAGGAACGGGCGCGGACTCTGGGGCTCCCAGCGGTGCCGGCCTTCGTGCTTGACGGGGAGCTGTTGGCTGTGGGGGTGCCGAGCAAGGACTGGTTGGTGAGCCGACTGCACGAACGGAGTAGGCGACCGAAGCGGTAGCCGTTTGAAGAGGCGAGCGAACAAGATGGATGGCGGTGGCAAGGAACCCGGAAGGAGCTGATAGATTGGGGAATCATATCCGTCATGATGGGGGTCACTCCATGACACTCTTCTCTACTCTGATAGGTCAAATGGGAATGGGTCTCACGAAGAGGACTCGTTACGACACCAGGCGCGCCAGCGCATCCGGGTTGAGGATCACGATCGTTCGACCGTCCATGTGGATGAGACCATCGTCGCGGAACTGGCCCAGGGTGGTGCTGACCGTTTCCCGGCTGCACCCAATCAGGTTCGCCATTTCCTGATGGGTCAGCTTGGCCCGCAGCCGTATCCCTTGCGCTTCTTTCACGCCGTCGCTCTTGCTCAGCTCGATAAGCAAATGAGCCAAGCGCGCCGGCACGTCCCTGAACACCAAGTCCTCAATGCGGCTCTGGATCTTTCTCAGGCGTAACCCGATCAGTTTCGTGAGCTTGACGGTGATATCGGGATGGGCCGCTA
Source organism: Nitrospira tepida (assembly GCF_947241125.1). Taxonomy (NCBI): domain Bacteria; kingdom Pseudomonadati; phylum Nitrospirota; class Nitrospiria; order Nitrospirales; family Nitrospiraceae; genus Nitrospira; species Nitrospira tepida. The sequence continues at coordinate 3,913,419 of NZ_OX365700.1, forward strand.
AGTAGCGATCAAAATCTTCGCGCCGAATCACGCAGATCATGGCATCGTCCAACGCTTCAGCAGCCGTCTCACGAGGCAAGCCCTCCAACACCTCCAACTCTCCAAAGATTTCTCCCGGCTCCAGGATGTCAAACGTGACTTCCTTCCCGCTGGCGCCGGTATTCGCCAGTTTGACCCTTCCCTTCTTGAGGAGATAGACATTGCTGCTGGGGTCACCGGGCAAATAGAGAGGCTGGCGCTTTTTCACTTCCTGCATGCGGGTGATTCGCTCCATCTCCTGCATTTCTGATGGAGTGATGCCGTCGAACAGGCGAATGTGTTTGAGGTACCAGAGTTTGTTAGGGGTAGTGTGGACGCCATCCATAGACCAACTCGCTGCTAGGGTCTGTTAGGGTACTCGGGCATCTCGGACAAGGCAATGGCTTTCCGCATGCGGAATGGCTATCGGCATCGGTCCTGCCGTGGAGCTTGGCAACCCGAGAGTCTCATGGCGTTGTCGGCACTCGTACAATTCAAACCGTTTTCATAACAGGACGAATGCAAGGAAACTGTGAGCTGGCTTACAGTTTGTTCCACCACGGTCCCGCAAGCTCTCGTCTTCCCGCAATCGGGCATCCATGTGCCGAATCCTCTGCCGCGCTCCACGCATGATCGGCTCGGTTATCCTCCCGATGACAGGCCTGCTCTCCTCTGTGCGTCCGGGTCTATCCTAGAAGACATTTCAAAACCCTCCGTTCACCCTTCGACCGGCTCAGGGCGAACGGATCTGCTCATAAAAACAAGATATTTTTCCGTTCGTGCTGAGCTTGTCGAAGCACGATCATGGGGGTTTTGAAATGACTTCTAGGCACTGCGAGGGATCGTCTGTTCCGGAAGGTTTTGCTCGGTATCGCTCTTTGACTGCCTGCGTCGAACGAGGTGGCGTAACAGGGCGTCGGCGGAGAGGAGTCCTGGTCCGTGCAGTACGAAATAGAGAAAGAGAATCCCCCAATAAAACGCTTCCTGGATCGCTGCTTCCGACAACTGCCCGTATGAGAGCACCGCCACGATGTTGAGGCCGAAGAGCGAGAGCGCCGCCCAACGCCCGGCCAGACCGATCGCCAGCAGGAACGATCCGCCCAATTCGACGGCCGTCGCCAAGTAGGCCGCAATTTCGGGCGGGAGCACCGGCACATCGTAGACAAGTGTGAAGAGCATCACGGTCGACATCCAACTGGAGAGCTTGACCATGCCGCCCTTCCAGAAGATCTGCGCCAGGTACAGGCGGACTGACAGGTCGAACAGGGGGAGCAAGGCTTCCAATCCCCTGACCAATCGACCGTACATCAAAACTGCATGAATGAGAGCGCGCGGCAACGAACTGGTGCCATGTGTCATGCGGGCACCTCCACGGCAACGCCGGCGAGCAGGTTCAAGTCTAGAATGGAAGCCAGAAACCGAATGACATCGAACGCGGGGTCGGACTCAATCGCCATTTGCTCAACCTCGGCGACGGTCTTTCGCTCGGCCATGGCTTCGAGCAACCGGGAGTCGAGAGCAGCCAGAGCGGCCGGGCGGACTTTCCCTTCGATCCTTGTCACGACGATGCGGGTCTCCTCCTCCGGCAGGGGCAGATCGACCACGATGTCTGCCGGGGCGTCCGGCTGCAATGCCAGCCATACGCGATGGACCGGCAGGGAGAACCGCAGCAGTCGCGCAGCCGGCTTGAGGATGAACGTCACGCGCGACGGATCGGTCGAGGCGAGGATCTCGAGGTCCTCGATGGCGAACGGCGGCGAGTCGGCAGCCTGAGATACTTCATGGCAGGCCCATTCCAATCGCGCCAGCTCGACCTGCAGGGAATCGCCCCGCAATTCGTGAAGAAGTGCGGGAAGAGAGCGCCCATACTGGAACAGATCGCCGCTGGTCGAGGGATATTTCCTCATATATCCACGTGCAAGGAGATCGAAATACCGAGGTCAGACAAGCCGGCGCAGAACCGGAAAGGTGACGCCGAGCACCTGCGTATAGTTGGTCCGGATCAGCCGGCGGTAGAGCGTCATGCTTCGCAGGGCTGAATCGCCCGGCGCGATCGCATCCGCCACGACATGGTATTTCCCCTCGATCACCCCCTCGGCCAATGCCTGCTGAATCTCATGAAGCCGCAACATGGCTGCCTCCGAGAATCGCCTCCGCCTGTTTGGCCTGCTCCACCAGCACGGAAAGCGGCGGCATGTTGGTATCCCACTCGATCAACGTCGGGCGGGGTCCGAAACGATGAATCGCCCACTGAAAGAGTCCCCAGACTTCGGGATAGACCGCCTCGCCATGGGTATCGATGAGCCACCTCCCGAAACGATCGAACCCCGCCAGATGGATTTCCCAGACCGTCTCGGCCGGAATCGCATCCAAAACCTTTAACGGGTCCAGGTGAAAGTTGACCGCGTTGACGTAGACATTATTCAGATCAAGCAGAATCCCGCAGCCGGTCCGCCTGGCTGTCTCGGCTATGAACTCACCTTCCGGGATCGTGGAATCACGCCATGTCAAATACCGAGTGATGTTTTCGATCAGGAGGGGCCCTTGCAGGACGTTCTGGACCTCGTCGATCCGCGCACAGACATGATTCAGGCTCTCTTGGGTATAGGGCATGGGGAGCAACTCGTTGAGGAACCGACCGTCCACGGAACTCCAAGAGAGATGTTCCGAGACCAGAGCCGGCTCAAAACGGTCAATCAGTGATTTGAGCCTTCGCAGATGGCCTCGATCAAGCGGATCGGTGGAGCCCAACGACAGACCCACCCCGTGAAAGCTTAATGGGTACCGGGCCCTGATCTGCTCAAGGACGCGCAGCGGGAGGCCCCCGTCCCCGAAATAGTTTTCCGGATGGGTTTCCATCCAGGCGACCGGCGGGGGCTCCTTCAGGATTTCCCGAAAGTGGCGTGACCGCAGCCCGATCCCGGCTTGGGCCGGAATCGGGGGCGATGAGACGAGAACCGTCATTGGCTGTGGTCCTACATCTTCTTCATCATCTTCGCCTTCATCTCCTCGAAGTCCTGTTTGGTGATGGCCAGCACTTTGCCGTTCGCGATCTTGCCGCACACACCTTTCGGCAGAAACACATACGAATCAGGCTCGTTGTCTTTCTTGGCCATGCCGACGCAGGAATGGAGGCTGGTCTTGATCGCGCAGTCGTTCATCCCGGCCTTGGCCACGCCGCCGCAGGCCTCCCAACCGTTGGGCAATTCCGGCATCTTGGCCGGCTCGGCCAATGCCTGGGTCCCTGCCAGGCTCAATGCCGCGAGTAACGCGGAGTGCATCATGGCATTCTTCTTCGTATTGGCATTCATGTGAGACTCCTGTGTGAAGGTGAAGGATCTTCGGAATATCGGTCGTGACTGACCGTCGGCGCTTCGGGACGGATTCAAGGTTCGATCATGCGGGCTCCTCCTTTCGCTGGTGCGAGATATGTCGTAGGCTTCTCTGGTCGTGTTCCGGCCATTGGCTAGCGTCGTCGGATCTTACCGTTCCTACGGCCTGGTCGCTGTGAGGCAGCTTACAGTCGCCTCTCGAAGTCCAGCCGTTGTTCCGGCTTCCCGAAAGCACGACGGATCCCGATGGTTCAGCCGTGATCTGGCATGCCTGATTAGGAGGACGCCCAGCCATGGTTTCTTCGGTTTTCTTAAAAGGCCACATTGACACACTCTTGTATTTCTCAGACAATCCGGCAGGTTTTGCGCGTTTTGGGAGGGGAATCACTCGGGATAGGCCGCCAGAAGGCGCGGCGTGTTGGCGGCTGACTTAATAGTTAGATGTCACAGCAGCGCGCCGAGGCCATGCTGGAAAGCTTCAAGACCTGCGTGCATCACCTCAAGCGGGAGACGTACGCCCTGTATTTGGCAGCTCGCCACCCACGCACGCCCTGGTACGCGAAGCTATTCGTTGCGGGCGTTGTCGCGTACGCGTTCAGCCCGATCGACCTGATTCCGGATTTCGTGCCCGTGTTGGGGTATCTCGATGATCTGATCCTGATTCCTCTCGGGATTGTCGTCGCCATAAAGCTCGTTCCGCCCGAGGTGCTGGCCGAGTGTCACGCACGCGCACAAGAAACTGCGGCGAACGGCAAGCCCGTGAGCCGAGTCGCCGCAGTGGTAATCATTGGCATTTGGGTGTTCCTGACGGCACTGTGCGCATTGTGGGCCTATGAGGCATTTGCGGTGGGCCATCATCGCGCAGAGTGGAAACGCCTGTGACATCTAACCACGGCTTGCAGGCGAGACGCCAGAAGCGGCGCGCGCCTGAAGCCGAACGTCAGTCCGATAACTTCTTCATTGAAACGTACTTCCACACATCGACAATGTCGAACAGCAAGGATGCACCAATACCAAGGGAGAGCATGGTGAGATACGTCTGAAACTCGCCTTCGGCCCGGCGAAGGTGGACGAGGACATACGCCAATAATGGAATCCAGAACACATGACCCAATCCGAGTATCCGTTCGAACCCGAATTTGGCATACAGGCCCATCATCAGCAGGACCGACAGCAGAAACGTCACAAAGATGACCTTCGCCAGCGGTTCGCTCCAGAACGCGAGGCTGGCCATATTCATGATCATCAGCGCGAGGACCCAGATCGGAATCCAGGCTGGCTGTTTCCTGAGGTCGCTGACAAACAGGAGAGGAATGCGCCACACATTCTGGTTCCATCGGGATTGGCTCATATCTGTTTACTCCGCTGAGAAGGTTTGCCGCGTTCGGAGGCGCGGCGGCATCCGTCACGAACAATAGCCCGGTACAGTCCCACGCCGGTGCCGGCGTGGGACTCCCTCTTACTCGTTCTTTCCCTCGCAAAGAGGTTCAGGCCGTCAGACAACCGGTGCAACTCTCCTTGGCGCGCCAGGCCTGTGACGCAAACTGCCGATCGAGCGGCGTCTGCGCGATGTGATTCAGATAGTTGCTCAAGGTCTTGAGCGCGACGATCGTGAGAACATCCAGGAGATGCCGCTCGCGGTATCCCTCTGCGACAAAGCGATCAAGATCATCCTCCGGCACCCAGCCGCGATGGCGCATGATGGACAGCACCAACGTTCGGAGTGCATTGAGCTTCCGGTCGGAGAGCGGCCGTTGATCCCGCAGTGCTGCAAGCATGTCCTCGGGCATGCGGACCATTTGCGCCACCGTGGAGTGGGCGCCCACGCAGTAGGCGCAGTCGTTCGTGGTGCTGACCGTGAGGGCCACCACCTGCTGTTCGACCGGAGAGAGCGCACTCTGTTCAAGGGCCTTGTTGATCGACGCATAGGCTTGCACTGCCGTCGGGGACTCGGCGAGTACGCCGAACAAGTTGGGAAGAAAGCCGTATTTCTTCGCGGTGCCTTCGAGCGTTGCGCGCGACGCCTCTGGAGCCGTCTCCTTCGTATGGACCTGAAACTTCATGGTGATTCTCCTTCTTCGACTGTGTGATCTTATGTTGTTCGATGAGCTCACGTTACCGGCCCTCCACGGCCATGTGCTTCAGCGCCTCGGTTGTGACGGGGGTCCCGCCGACGCCCCAGTCCCTTGAGGGGACCCCTTCGATGATGACCCAGGTCACGGGCCGCAACCCTTCTCCTTCAACCGACACGATCGCGTCCGTAACCTTGCGAATGAGTTCGGCCTTCTGCTCCGCGCTGAGATACCCACTGAGCCTTTCAATTGTGCGAGTGGCATGCGCTCACCTCCCTTCTGAATTGAGATAGAAACCTGGTTCTGGGCTGATCGCTCCACAACCGGCCGCAACAATCACCTCCAGCCCCCGCGCGCAAAGAAGAGTCCCCGGTGGATGTCACCGATACTGACCATGCCGACGAGCGTGCCGCGATCCACGACCGGAATCCGTCGCAAGTTCTTGAGCCCCATATACGACGCGGCCTCAAGGATGGGTGTCTCCGGCGAGACGGTCAGCGGGTTGCGGACCATGATCTCTTCGGCCTTCTTCGTCAGCACCTCGGGATCGTTCTGCTCCATCTCGAGAAAGTCCCGGCTGCGCACCGCATCATGAATGTAGTCGCCCAGGAGCCTGTCCGATATTGCCGTTCGTGACGACGCAAAGGAGGTGCGGTCAGATGCGAGGCCGCAGGCCCGGCAAAACCGCAGGTGTATTCGCTGGAATCGGGACCCATTGCAATCCCGGAGCAATGGGTGCCCCGGATTGTTTCGGGCTGAGAACGACGCAGATGGCCGCAGATCGTTCGCCGCAGTAGACAGGTCATGTCGGATAGGCTCCCAGTTGGGGTACATCGGCAGCATCACGTCGCGCAGAGTGACGACGCCGAGCAATTCGTGATTGGCGTTCACGATCGGAATCGCGCCGCAATGCCAGCACAACATTTTGACGACGATGTCCCGCACGTGGTCCGCCGACGTCCCCGTCACCACTCCGGTGGACATCACTTCATGGATTCGCATGGGAGCCTCCATTCTCTCCGCTAAGCGTGTTCACTCGACGCCGGTCCTGCCGGCGCACCGGTTCGTGCAGGGTCCGGCCTAACCTGTATTATTCATGAACGCTTCTGCTGCTTAAGCCCATTGCAACGGACGAGCAATGGGTCCAGCGCGTGGCGACTGCCGGGTACCCGTTGCCGGGGTACCCATCGCTCCTCTTGCAATGGGTCGATCTGCAACGGGTGCAACGCGACGAACCGTCATGAGTAATGCAGGCTAGGAGCTTGTCCGACATTGACCTGAGCACAGCATGGGCATTCCGGTTAATCCCATCTACGCACAGCTACAGACGGATTGACCTGGCGACTTTCGACTACCCCTGGGTTTTCCGCTCCGCCTTCCGGCTTCTGCCCAAGGCCCGCAGCCCCTCGCCGGGGCGTTGGCGACGATGGCGCAGGGCAGTCCAGAGTTTGAGCACATTATGCGTGGTACAGATGAGCGCCCATTCCCCGCGCACCTGCCGCATCCCGCGCAACAAGAACTGTCGATAGCCGCGGCCCTGCTTGATCTGGCCGAAGACCGGCTCGACGATCGCTTTGCGCCGGGCGTAGAGTCGTCGTCCGCGTGTGGTCCGGAGGGTGCGGCGCATCCGATCCGCCACCGACAGGCCCGCTGGCGGTCGGCCCCGGGGCGCGGCGGGTATCGCCTGGCTGTGGCGGTGGCGATCCGGCGGGATGAGTGGCCGACACCCCAGCGCCGTGAGGGCCGTGACGTTCGCCTCGCTGAAATAGCCCGCATCCATACTCACGGTCCGCGGGACCTGACCGGTCTGGGCCAGTACCTGGGTCAGCATCGGCTGCGCTTGCTGCTTGTCATTCGCTTCATCGGTGACGTCGGCCGCGACAATGATCTGCGTCCTCGCATCGACGGCCGCTTGGCAGTTGTACCCTTGGACGACGCTCCCCTTGGCGTTCGACGCCGGCATAATCCGGCTCTCGGGATCCGTGAAGTTGCGCTGCGCCTTCGGATGGGGCACCGGGCTGGGGGGCTGCGGCGGCCGTCCCCGGCGCGGTCTTTCTGCCTTGCGCCCCTCGTGTGCCGCCTATGTGAGGGCGGCCTCCGCCTGGGCCTCCTGCTCCAGCACCGCCTTGGCCGCCCGAATGGTCTCCAGCCGTTGCTCCCGGCGCGCCAGTTCGGCGGGCAGTTCATCACCCCGCCGGTCAGGGCCATACGCCGCATCATCCCGCGCATCCGCCGCCTCGGCCTGCGTCAACAGCCGCTGGACTTCCGCCGTGAGCCGCGCCTCTTCCGTCACCATCCGTCCATAGCTCATCGCCTTATGCTTCGACGCATTCGCCTTGATCTTCGTCCCATCCAGCGCGATATGCCCCAGCTTGACCAAGCCCGCCCGCTGGCAGAGTTTCAGGACCTGCACAAACAGATCGGCCAGCGCCGTCAGATGCTGCTTCCGAAAATCACTGAGGGTCCGGAAATCCGGCCGCTGATTCGCCGCCAGCACTCGAAAGGCCACATCCTCCTCCAACTTCCGCGCAATCTGCCGCGAGGCCGGAATCCCCACGGCATAGGCATAGAGCAGCACCTTCACCAGCAGCTGCGGGTGATACGGTGCCGTGCCGCGCGTCACCCCACCATAGGTCGCCAGGATGGGTTGGAGATTCAATTCCTCCACCAGATCAGCCAGGAAGTACGCCAGGTGGTCTTCCGGCAACCAGTCGCGGGGTGACGGCGGCAACAGCCACAGCTCATCGGGATCATAGGGACGAAAGGTCCGAGTCGTCATCACGCAGCCTCCTCGCTCATCACGATGCTGCATGGCTGATACACGAGTCAGAGCCTGCACACAAGTGCGTTGGGGCTAATGTCGGACAGGCTCCTAGCGGGCCCGCTCCGGCGCTCAAGCAAGATGGTATTGCGCCCGGCACGTTTCACATCGCACCAGCCAGAGACAGCCGTCCGGGTAGTAATCGCATTGGAGCACCGGCACCAATTCATGATTGCCACACATCGGACAGGGCAGTTGGTGGAGTTGGAGACGAAGTGCGATTTCCGGTTCGTCTTGTAGTGCCATGGGGCGTCTCCTACCTCGGGACATCCTCAATCAGCCGTGGGAAGAGGTGATCGTTTCGACCATGCTTCCCGCCTTAGCCCACATTATTCATGAACGCTTCTACTGCAACCGCCGATACACCGCGGGGCACCCGTTGCTCCCAGATTGCAACGGGTCCCTGGCCAGCATGCGAAGTCGAAGGTAACGTGCATCTCCGCCGCGAGATAATCGAACGCGGCGGTTCAAGCAAAGCTTGGTATGGCGGGCAGGCTCGCCCCTCAAGGCCTCAACATACTGTTTCAAGTATGCCTCCGTCCTTCGCAGCTCCGCTTGCCCGTCTCGCCTGGCGTCTTGTCGGTTTCGTCACGAACCGTCATCAATAATGTGGGTTAGGCGGCCACGAGCTTTGTCATCAGAGGGCTGGAGGCTGTGAGAGGCTCCGGCGCCTCGGTTGACCGCTTCCTGTTTTTGAGAATCGTCGCATCAATGATATTGCCGCAGAGCAGGCAACGATACCCATTCGCGCAGATCTCGCCGTTCGTCTCTTGCAGATCACAAATCTGCTCGCCGACCATCAGGCCATCGCATCGTTCGCAGGTCATGACGCGCCTCCTTGTAAGGAAGAGGTTTGTTCGTGTGCTGGCGCGATCCTACCTGTTGATGCGCCATCCATCTGTAAGGCACCTCACCGGTTGCGAAAGAGAATTGCCGCGTGCGTGTTTGTAAGCGAGACTACAGATGGATTGATGGGAGTCGCGGTAGCGTGCGGAGGTTCAGGATAGTCGTGCCGCCTCCGGTCAATGAGTGAGGCGGAGGCGCTCTCGTCATTCACCCACTGTTTTTCGAAAGGAGTGCATCATGTCCAAAGTGGCGATTGTTATTCTGGCCGATACGGACACCCATGAGGGGCTGGGCCGGGTGGTGAACGCGTTGGAGGCCGTCAAGGAATTCAAGGACGGCCACGACGACGTCCAACTGATTTTCGACGGCGCAGGGCCCAATGTGGATCGTGGAATTGGAGAAGCCCGATCACAAGCTGCACGGGCTCTACAACGCGGTGAAGGATCGGATCGGCGGCGCGTGCGAGTTTTGTGCCGGAGCCTTCGGCGTGAAAGACAAAGTCGTCGCATGTGGAGTGAAGCTGGCGGGAGAATATGACGGCCATCCGAGCTTCAAGAAGCTGGTGTCGGCGGGCTATCAGGTCATCACGTTTTAGCCTGTCTGTCCAAGGTCGGGGTGGAGAGTATTCTATCCCCGACCCACCGACTCGATGATCTCTCAATACACGATTATCCGGTCCGCTTCAGAGAAGAGCTGGACCATCCGATCGAGCGAAACGGGGGTAATGGAGGTCGCCACCCGATCAAGATCGATCTTGTAGAGTAGCATCATGGTCCGGTTGCCGTAAATTTCGACTCCCAGCTTGCGCTTGAGGATCTCAAAGTACTCGCCGTAATTATGCGGGACCTGCTCCAAGGGTACGCCCATCTGTTCGGAGACGCTCTGCCGTTCTCGCTCCGGCAGCCCCGCTCGATCGAGCGCGGTACTCTCCGAACCGACCAGTCTGCGAAAAAAGCCAAACCCCTTGGTCACTGACGTCACCGCGCTGGCATCAACCAGAATTGTCACCCTATGGCCCGCCTTGACGGCCGCCCAAGCCACATTCGGCACGGCGCAGATTTGCGCGTCGTCCTCGGCCAGTGACGTCTTCATGTGGATGAGGATGCGGGACTGGTTCGTTTGTTGCGCCTCCACCGAAGCAGTCCCTATCAGCAGACTCACGGCCAAGGCACAGATGACGCTATAGCCTCTCGTCCTCATCCTTCACCTCCGTTTGTACCTCACCGCCGGGGTCATCGTGGACACAGCAGGTGACAGACTGATCCGGTCGCCGCTCATTGATGGCTGCCTTGTACGCAGCGTAGGCCTTGAGTGCCCATTCCTCGCCAGGACAGCCTTGCATGGTCATCGCCACGTTCAGAAATTCCAGGATTTCTGCTTGCGTTGCATCTCGTTCCACCGCCATGCGGACATAGGCCCGAATGCAGGGCTCGCAGCGAATCGCGATGGAGATGGCCATGGCAGTGAGCAATTTATACTTGGCCGCGACCGCCGCATCACGATAGGTTTCCTGCCGCATGCGCAGGAGCCCGCCGGTCACGGTCGGGCTGACGCGACGCAACTCCTGAAACAGAGCCTCGTTTTCCCGATCCATGCCTCACCTCACGCATAGAGGATGATTGGAGCGTTGTTCATCCGGTCTTCATGGCAGGCCCGACTGGCCTTTCCGTTCCTTCAAGCTCTTCAAGATCGCGCACTCCGCGGTGGGGCGACCGGCTCGGCACGCGCGGATTAAGCCGCCGAGCGCCCGCGCCAGAGCTTGGAGATCTCGAACCTTGACCTTCACGTGGGCTAATTTGGCTTCCGCTCTCCGTTGGACCTCGCCGCAGCGAGCGGTTGATCGCACTTCCAGGTCCAGCAATTCGACGATTTCCTTCAGCGTGAAACCCAAGGCTTGGGCATTCTTGATAAACCGAAGGCGCTGAAGCGCATCATTCGCGTACAACCGGTATCCGGACGGTCTGCGGTCTGTCGGTTGAAGCAGCCTGCGCCGCTCGTAATAGCGGAGGGTCTGGACATTCACCCCGGCCGCCTTGGCCAACTGTCCGATTGTCAGTCCGGAAGTCATAACAACTCCCTCAATCTGATGAAAGAACGATGCGCCTCACTCGGGGGTTGCAAGGCCTCATCTCCGGATCCCCACGTCAAACGAGCCTTACGGGCGACCGGGGTCCGCACCCCGGTCGCCCTCTTTCGCCTCTGTCCTGCCTACGCGAAGCAGCTCTGCACCCACTGCCAGGCCTTGGATGCCGCCTCAAACGGACAGAAGCCGAGTGTAGCGACCCATGGGCACATCGGCCTCACCTCCCTTCAGAGCCCGATGCTACACCCTGCACCATGGTACCGAGTCAAGGGGTGCGATACATCTGAACAGAGAGGATCCTGTAAGAACGGCCGGCCAGAGCTGACTGAGGGTTTTGACGACCCGATCCTGCCGCGGGGTCGGAGGGCACTGCTGTCCAAATCAATTGTGAGCCAGCTTACAGATGCGCGATGCCTCATCCGGTACGGTTTCTGGCCGGCACCTTGACGGAGCGGCAGGCGGTTGATACATAGACCCAGCTCGATGGACCGATTAACCGACGAGGAGGCTATGCCGACAGACGAGATCACCCAACAGGTCAGTGCGCGATACGCGCGGGCGGCGGCGGCGGGCGAGCCGATGTGCTGCCCCACCGGGTACGATTTTGCCGATCTGAAGACCTTCATCCCGGAAGAAGTGCTGAACATCTCTTATGGTTGCGGAACTCCCGCCGGCCTCAAGACGGTGGCTCCCGGGGAAACCGTGTTGGACATCGGCTCCGGCGGCGGGATCGATTGTTTCGAAGCCTCTCGGCTGGTCGGCCCTTCCGGGCGTGTGATCGGTCTCGACATGACGGACACCATGCTGGACATCGCCCGGCGCAATGCGCCCATCGTCGCCGCCAATCTGGGCTACCCTGCTCCCAACGTCGAGTTTCGTAAAGGCCTGGCCGACGCGATGCCGGTCGGGGACGACACGATCGATCTGGTCATTTCGAACTGCGTGATCAACCTCACGCCGGATAAGCGAAAGGTGTTCGGGGAAATGTTCCGGGTGGTCAGGCCCGGCGGGCGGTTTACGATTTCCGATATCGTGTCGGATCAAGCCGTGCCGCAATACCTCATCCACGACCGCGAGAAATGGGGGGACTGCCTGTCCGGCGCCCTCACGGTCGCCGATTACTTCAATGGGCTTACCGAAGCGGGTTTCGTGGGCGTGCACCAGCTCACGTTCACACCCTGGCAGGTCATCGACGGCATTCATTTCCTTTCGCTGACCTTAACGGGGTACAAGATTGGTCCGGGTTCACGCTCAGACGTTCCTCGCTACGCTACACTTCGAGGTCCGTTCAAGCAGGTGATCGACGAGAACGGCCGGACGTTCAGGCGCGGAGTTTCGCAGGCCATCGACGAGACGACCGCTTTGGTGCTTCGCACCGCTCCTTTCGAATCGTGCTTTTTGCTCTCAGAGGAGCCGCTCCCTCTTGTCCCGCCGGACCCGAGGCTGACGGGAATCGTGCCTGAGCCGTCACCCTGCGTTTGGAAGGGACACTTCGCCCTGTTGACCGGGCCGTTTCAGGAGGGGTGCGACGATGACCACCATGTGTACCGGCGAGGAGTGCCTTTGGAGATTTGCTCCAAGACGCTCGCGGTATTGGACAGCCCCGCCTATCGACCCCACTTCGCGATCATCAATCGGGCCGGCCATGCCGTGTCGGGTACGGCTGTGTCCTGCGACCCGAACGGCGCCTGCTGTTGAGCCATGGCCCCTCTCGCTTCAACCTTAGCGGCCCGTTCCAGCCCCTTGGCCTCGACAGGCCGGCAGCTCCAGATGCTCGCCCAGACAACCGCCTGCTCGGCCTTTGACAAACAGCTTGAACAAGCGGGCCTCCATCCCTTGCATGCCACCGGCATCACAGTTTTCCAGATCAACGTCGGCAAGCTGTGTAACCAAACCTGCCGCCATTGCCATGTGGATGCCGGTCCGGACCGCACCGAATCGATGTCCCGAGGGACCGCGGAACTCTGTATCGCGGCCTTGGCGAAGACCGACATTCCGACAGTCGATATCACGGGCGGGGCGCCGGAGCTGAATCCGAACTTTCGCTGGCTGGTCGAGCAAGCCCGTGCGCTCGGCCGGCACGTCATGGATCGCTGCAATCTGACGGTCCTGCTGCTCCCCTCGCAAGCGGATCTCGGCTCGTTTCTCGCCCATCACCGCGTGGAGGTGGTCGCCTCGCTTCCCTATTACCGAGCCGGCCAGACGGATGCGCAACGCGGCGAGGGCGTGTTCGACAAATCCATCCGGGGCCTTCGTCTGCTGAATGAGTTGGGATACGGCCGCGAAGGCAGCGGGTTGGTCCTCAACCTCATCTACAATCCCGTCGGGGCCTTCCTGCCTCCGAAGCAAGAGGCAATCGAATCCCAATTTCGCAAGGAGCTGGCGCAACGTTATGGGGTGACGTTCACGCATCTCTACACCATCGCCAACATGCCGATCAGCCGGTTCTTGGAGTTTCTGGTGGAGAGCGGCAACTATGACGGCTACATGGAGCGGCTCGCTACTGCGTTCAACCCGGCGGCTGCGGCCGGGGTCATGTGTCGCTATACCCTCTCGGTCGGCTGGGACGGCACGCTCTACGATTGCGACTTCAACCAGATGCTCGACCTGCCGGTTGACGGCCGTGTCCCGCAACATATTCGCGATTTCGACCCCGCTCGACTTGATCACCGCCAGATCGTCACCCGCAACCATTGTTACGGCTGCACGGCCGGCTCCGGCTCCTCCTGTGGCGGCGCCGTGACCGGCTAAGCCCCATGGACATCCCAGCGCTCACCCTGTTCCTCATCTTGGCCCTGGCCTTTGCCAACGGAGCCAACGACGTGTCGAAATCCATCGCCACGTTGGTCGGCGGGGGTATCACCGACTATCGGACGGCCATCCTCTGGGGAAGCCTCTGGACTACCGTCGGCGCCGGGGCCTCCGCCTTCCTCACCGGCGCCATGATCCACACGTTCAGTCACGGCCTCATTCACCCGGGCGTGATCGTGCCGCCGACCATGGCGCTGGCCGTCCTGCTCGGCTCAATGGCCTGGGTCCTGTTCGCCTCGCGGACTGGCCTTCCGGTTTCCACCACCCATGCCTTAACCGGCTCGATCGTCGGAACCGGGCTCACAGCCTTCGGCGGCGAGGGATTGGTCTGGTCCGCAATCGGGCAAAAGATCGTCCTTCCGTTGCTGCTCAGTCCGTTACTTGCCTTCACAGCCTCTTTTGTCCTCCACTCTCTGGTGCGCCTGCTCGCCGCACGTTGGGAAGGCGCCTGCCTGTGCGTGATGCCCGCCTCCCGTGCCCTGGTTGCCATCGATGCACATGGCGGAACCCGCACGCTGTTTCAATCGTCTCGATTCGGACAGCCGGTGATGGCCGTGCCGGCTCAGTGCGACCAGGCCGGCTTACAGGGGTTGGTGGTCGGCCTCGACACCATCCATTGGATCTCCAGCGGCCTCACATCGTTTGCTCGAGGCACCAACGATGCGCCGAAGATCGTGGCGATGCTGCTCTTAGGCAGCGCCGTGACGTCTTGGTCAAGTATAGCGATGCAAGTCCTGGCCTATGCCGGCGTCGCCGCTGCAATGGGATGGGGCAGCTACCTCGGCGGGGCTCGGGTGACGGAACTGCTCGCCGAAAAGGTCACAAGGATGAACCATACGGAAGGGCTGTCCGCCAATCTCACGACCTCGTCGCTCGTCCTCCTCTCCGGGACGCTGGGACTACCGGTTTCGACGACCCACGTCAGCAGCTCAGCCATCATCGGTATCGGCCTCCTCAAGGGTTTGGCCTGCGTCCGGTGGACAACCGTCCGCGACATGCTGCTTGCCTGGATCGTGACCCTGCCGGTCTCCGCCCTCCTCTCCATGCTCGCCTTCCTTTTGCTCCACCGGATGTCAGGGGCCTGACAGTTTTGAAGGGTGGGTATCGTACACAAGATGATGCCGTGGACTCATACGGCATGACTCCGCAACGCAAGGAGAAGCGTGAATAAATGTGTCCCTCTCCCCGCCAATCCCGGTATAGGCCATTGAGAAATCCTCTGGCAAGGCCGCTCTCTTCCTGCGTCATGGGCATCCTGTTTCTGACATTCGGTCTGGAAACCACATCTGGGCCGGTTGGGTATGCGTGGGATTGGGTGCCGACCGAGGAAGAGATTCGCCGATATCGGCAGAGTTGGAACCCGCTCTCCAACGGTCCGATCTTTATCAGCGGCGTCGATATTCATCCCCGGGGACAGTTCACCTTTCATCCGTTTTTGTTTTCCCAGGTGAGCGAGAAACGATTTGGAAACGATCTGACCGTCAACAGCCAACCCTCGCCGATCCATACGTACCAGATCGCCCCGGTCGTCACGATGGCTTATGGGCTGACCAATCACCTCGAGCTGAACGTGGGACTCTCCGGTTCGTTCTGGTGGGCACGATCGACCACGCAGCTTAACCAAGGACAAGGCGGACCCTGGACCACCGATTCCGGAGTGGGAGACACGCAGATTTATCTTAAATACCGCCCCATCGTGCAGGATCCGAACGGCTGGCGTCCTTCGGTCACGACCTTCAATATGATCGTGCTCCCTACCAGTCGCTGGATCACGGGCAGCGAAAGCCCGCCCGGCGGATTCGCTCCGTTGGGTCGGTTGCCTGCTTCGCGATTCGGATCGCTGACGTGGACCGAGGGCGTCATGTTCCGCAAGAACCTCCGCCCCTTTCGTCTCAGCGGCGGCGTGTTCTACTCCTATCATTTACCGGGAAGCGATGCCGGCCAAAGCACGTATCCCGCCGACATCATCAATACCAGACTGATCATCGAACACCTGCTCAATGATGACCGTGGATTCGGGTACAACCTGGAGTTTGTCGGATTTCACGGGCTCCCGTGGCGGGCGGACGGACATCCGATCAATGTCGGCCAGCGGAACGGGTTCAATTCGCTGGGCGTGCAACCAACTATTCAATATCGGCTTGGCGATCATTGGGTCGGCGCCGCGGGCGTGCTCTTCACCGTAGCCGGACAGAATGTTCAGGATGCGATCTTCCCGAATTTCTCCATTTATTACTACTGGGGCAAGGGAGGAAGAGTAATCATGCGGTAGACCTGCGACCGGAATGTCTTGCCCAGCCCGTATGAACCTGTTAAGGTGAGTTCCAGCTACTCTGAACAGCTTTCCTACGCGACACTACTGAATGGTCTGGAATCCCAAAGATCCCTGGAGCAGAAACGACCCGGGAGTGGATGAAGCGCTTCGCAAGGCTTCGGCCCAACTCCGGGAGATGATGCCTCGACGGGGGGCGCGCTCGATAGTCCTCGTCATTCTCGCCATTGTTCTCGCGTTCCAAAGCGCTTTTATCGTCGCTCCGGACGAAGAGGGCGTCGTTAAACGGTTCGGCGACGTCGTCCGCACGGTCGGGCCTGGTCCTCACCTCAAGCTGCCGTTCATCGAATCGGTGCTGCACCCCAAGGTGGCCAAGTTGCACCGGCTGGAGGTCGGGTTCCGAAAGGACGCCCGCGGGCAGTCTGTGATGATTCCCCGCGAAGCCCTCATGCTGACCGGCGACGAAAACATCATCGCTGTGGAATTCATCGTCCAGTACAAGATCAAGAACGCGCGGCACTATCTATTCGAGGTGGATGATGTGGAGGATACCGTCGCCGAAGCGGCGGAGGCCTCCATGCGCGAGGTGATCGGCAAAACGAAGATCGACGACGCCTTAACGACCGGCAAGGCTCAGATCCAGCAAGGCACGCAGGACCTGCTACAGAGCATTCTCGACCGCTACAACGCCGGCGTCCATATTGCAGCCGTGCAGCTCCAAGACGTCGATCCTCCCGAAGCCGTCGTCGCCGCGTTCAAGGATGTCGCCAGCGCCAAGGAAGACCGGGAGCGTCTGATCAACCAGGCGCAAGGTTATCGCAACGACATCATCCCGCGGGCGAAAGGACAAGCGGCCCAAGTGGTCAATGAGGCCAAGGGGCAAGCTCAGGCGCGGGTCGCCAGAGCCGAGGGGGAGGCGGCTCGTTTCGTCAAGACGTTGAAAGAATACCAACAGGCCAAGGACGTCATTGCGAAACGCATTTACATCGAGACGATGGAACAGGTGCTGTCCGGCGTGGAGAAGATAATCCTGGATAGTAAGACTGGCGACCGCGTGCTGCCCTATTTACCGCTCGATCGGCTCCAGAAGAGACCCCGTCAGACCGGTTCGGAAAGCGGCGCCGAACGAGGAGGCCCCTGAACATGAAGAACCTGATCGTGGGCATCCTGGCGGTACTGGTTCTGTTGTTTGTATTCGGCGCCTCCCCGCTGTACGTGGTGGACGTGACACAAAGCGCGATCGTCGTCGAGTTGGGCAAGCCCGTCCGAACCGTCACCGTGCCTGGCCTCTACGTCAAGACTCCGTTCATCCAGGACGTCACGTACTTCGACAAACGCCTGCTCGATTACGACTCGGCCCCACAGGACGTGATTACCCAGGACAAGAAGACTCTGGTAATCGACAACTTCGCCAAGTGGCGGATTACCGACCCCCTCAAGGTGTATCAGGCCTTTCAGTCCCAGGCTGGCGCGCTCCGGCGTCTGGACGACATCATTTACTCGGAACTGCGGGTGGAAGTGGGCCGCCACGATCTTTCGGAGATTGTTTCCCAGACACGGTCCGACATCATGCACATCGTCACCGAGCGCGCCAATGAAAAGGCATCGGCCTACGGCATCGCGATCGACGACGTGCGGATCAAGCGCGCGGACCTGCCGGAACAGAACGAGAAAAACGTGTTTGCACGCATGCAGGCGGAACGCGAACGGCAGGCCAAACAGTACCGTGCGGAAGGAGACGAGGAAGCCCAAAAAATACGCTCCGAAGCCGAGCGTGACCGAGAAATCATCCTGGCAGAGGCCTACAAGGCTGCCGAACAACTACGCGGAGGTGGAGATGCGGAGGCCTTCCGCATCTATGCCAATGCGTACCGGCAGGACCCGAAATTTTTTGAGCTGACCCGTTATATGGAGGCGTACAAGAAGAGTCTGGCCAAGGATACGTCGGTCATCCTCAGTCTGGACTCCGAATTTCTCCGGCTTTTCAAACAGCCCTAACCAGGTTCACCTCAGGCCGCGGATCTCTCCTGTTTCATGGTCCAGGCTGATTCCTTCACCAGCCGGCACCTTCGGCAACCCCGGCATCAGTTGCATGCCCGAACAGACCGCGGTCAGAAAGCCCGCGCCGGAAAGAATGCGCACTTCTTTGATGGGAATCGTAAACCCCGTAGGTCGACCTTTCAGCAATGGGTCGTGAGACAGCGAAAGCGGCGTCTTGGCCATACAAATGGGCAGATGGCTGAACCCCAACTGTGTCGCACGCTCGATATCCCGCTCCGCCTGCGGGTCGTAGGCGACCTGTCCTGCTCCGTACATGCTCGTGGCAATCGCATGAATCTTGCCCTTGATCGTGTCCGTGTCCTTGTAGAGGGGTGTATAGCGGACCGGTTGATCAGCCACTCTGATGACGGTCTGTGCGAGATCCGATGCGCCTTTCCCGCCTTCCTGGAAGTGAGTTGACACGGATGCACCGGCCGCGCCCAGGTCGAGCGCGCGTGTCCTTACCCACTCCAACTCGTCCCCGGAATCTTCCGGAAAGGCATTCACAGCCACCACGACGGGGACCCCGTACGTCCGGATGTTGGCGATGTGTTGAGCGAGATTGTCCAGCCCTTTTTCTAGGGCTTGCCGGTTGGGGTCTGTGAGACTCGCCGGTAACGGGCGACCGGGCTTCACTGTCCCTCCCCCTCCGTGGAGCTTCAACGCTCGCAAGGTTGCAACCACCACCGCGGCATTGGGGACCAATCCTGAAACTCTGCATTTGATATTGAAAAACTTTTCTGCTCCCAGGTCGCTCCCAAAGCCTGCTTCGGTCACCACATAATCCGCATGGCGCAACGCGATTTCATCGGCCAGCACGGAACAATTTCCATGTGCGATATTCCCAAACGGCCCCGCATGAACCAGCGCGGGAGTTCCTTCCGAAGTTTGAACAAGATTCGGGAGAAGCGCCTCTTGAAGGAGCACTTCCATGGCGCCCGCACAACGAAGGTCTTCCGCAAACACGGGCTTCCCACTCGTCGTCATACCAACGAAGATACGGCCCAGCCGTTGGCGAAGGTCCGATCGATCTCTGGCAAGAGCCAGGATGGCCATGACCTCTGATGCTTCTGTAATGACAAACTGCGCTTCCCGTCCTTTGACCTGATTATGTCCAGGAACAGTGACATGTCGAAGAGCTCGATCGCTGATCGCCATCGCCCTCGGCCACGTGATCGACCGAGGATCGAGCGACAGCTCATTCCCATGAAACAAATGATTGTCGGTAAACGCGGCGAGGAGATTGTGGCTGGCGGCAACCGCATAGGCATCGCCCGTCAGGTGGAGATTGATATCGTGCATGGGCTCAAGTTGGGCCTTTCCTCCGCCGGTACCGCCTCCCTTGATCCCAAAGACCGGTCCAAGCGAAGGCTGTCGAAGCGTCACCACAGCTCTTTGACCCATGTCACAAAGTCCCATCGCCAATCCGATCGCCGTGGTCGTCTTCCCTTCGCCCAACGGGGTCGGATTGATGGCTGTTACCAACACATATCGAGCACCAGACGAACGCGGCTTCTGCTGCGCGACCTCTAGCCGAACTTTGGCTTTTCCGATTCCATAAGGGATCCAATCTCCCTGTTGGAGTCCCATCTCGTGAGCAACTTCAGAGATCTCCTTGGAAATATGAGACATCGTCATTTCCTCACCGGTCTTATGAGCTATCGTTTCAAGCGGGTACGGGTTGTATGAGTTGTATAAGAGGAATGCACCAAGGATTTCTGTGAATCAGTCTCGCTGACAGCAGACAAACCGTGTTTATGCGAAATCCTGACCGCACATGCATGCTCTACAAGTGGGCAGTTCCGAAGAAGGGAAACCAGGAAATCCTTGAGTTCTTGCACTGGCCAGAGAGAGGAGGGAACCAGAGAAGAGTAAACTAATCCAGAATATACTTGTTAGGGTCAATGGCCTGACCATTGACCTTGACCATGTAATGCAGATGAGGTCCCGTTGATAACCCTGTGCTGCCGACAAGCGCGATCACATCTCCCCGTTTTACACGCTGTCCCTCTTTAACCAAGGCTTTCGCCAGATGCCCGTAGACCGTTTCGACTCCATATCCATGATCAAGGCGAACCAAATTCCCCATCTTCGCATCGTGCCCGGTCATGGTGACACGACCGGCAGCCGGAGCCTGTATCGGAGCATTGGGGGCCGCACCGATATCAAGCCCGTCGTGCCATCCTGGCTTCTCGGTGAACGGGGAGATTCGCGGTCCAAACCCGGATGTCACCCACCCACGGACCGGCCAGATAGAAGGAGTCGAGGCCCACCGGAAAGACCGCTGCTCCGCCGCCTGTGAAAGTTCCTGGAGAGTCCGCTCTTGAACGGATGCCTCCGCGGCAAGACGCTCAATCTCTTGTTTCACGCGGTTTACTAACTGTTCTTGGGGGGTATCGTCGGAAATTGCAGAGGACCGAACTATACTCGACTCCGCTTTGCCGCTATCGAGCACGGAATTGGAGAGAGCCCTCTCTCCTAATGCGGAATTTGAATCCTCAATCTCACCATCTGAAGATTCACCCATTGGTTCGGCATCACCACCCTGGCCGTTCATGAGATCTCCCGGCTTCACCTCCTCAATTCCTAGCATTACACGAAGCCGTTGATTGATCTCCCTCATCGCCGTCAGTCGACGCTTGAGGTCGTCCACGGCAGTGGAAAAAGCGGCGGTTTGGGCTCGAGCGCTCAGCGCCTCGGACCGAAAGGCGGCTAGCTCCCAGACCTCTCCGGTTCTGACAATGTAGTGGGAGATAACCAGGAGATCGGCTACCAAGAGGATCAAGCCGACAATCAAGGCCTTCTGGACGAATTTTCGGGGGAAATTAAAGCGAAGCGGCTTTGCCGTGGACCCTCGAAAAATAACCACCGTATAAGAGTCGCTCTGATCGCTACTGTGGCCCATGTGATGAATCCATAAGTTCTTGCCAGAAAACTCTTCACATTCTTTGAGGAGTCTAGCTAACCAATCCCAACCGGTCAATGTAAAAGTTCGCGCAATTTTTCGTCTTTAAAACCGGCTACTTACGAACTGAGCTTCTGACCCAATCAAGATAGTCGGGAAGGCCCTTCGTGATGGATACTGCCACTATCTCTGGGACAGCATAGCTATGGAGTCCCTTAATTCTCTTCTGCAACCTTTCATAACAGCGGGCGGTGGTCTTGATCATCATCAATGACTCCGCGCTTTCCTGTATTTTCCCATTCCATCGATAGAGCGACTGACATGTGCCGAGGATCGTGACACAAGCGGCCAGTTGCTCACTGATCACCGCTTTTCCGATCCTCTTTGCCACCCAGGCCGATTTAGTTGTAACAAAAACAATGACTTCCATACTCTGTCTCACAACGGCCTCCCCAGGCCCGATACCAATCGAAGTACTGTCCGCAAATTCCGGGAGTTGACACGATCTGCCACACCTCCCTATTGTTAACAAAAAACCACGGCCTATGTCTCTAAGCTTTTGCCAACCGGAGGAGATGTTATGGGCTTTACGATTACGCCGCGAGAACTAAAGGAGCAGCTCGATAAAGGGAACAAGCCGGTCTTGTTGGATGTGCGGGAACCCTGGGAATATTCCTTGGCCAAGCTTGAGGGGTCCCTCCTCATTCCGCTTGGGACACTGCCGCATTCGTTGGATCAACTAGATCGGAATGCCGAGATCATCGCCTACTGTCATCACGGCATGAGAAGCGCCGACGCGACGAGTTTCCTGCTCCAGCAGGGGTTTGCCAACGTAAAGAATCTCATCGGGGGAATCGATGCGTGGAGTGTTCAGGTGGACGCCTCTGTTCCGCGCTATCGATAATGGCACCTGAACGGCGAGGATTGTTCCGGAGTTCGCTACCTCAATCGCCCGCTGAAATACTCGACAGTCTTGCGCAGGCCATCGGACAGGCCGACTTTAGGTTCCCATCCTAATTGCTGGCGGAGCTTGGTTGCGTCGATGGTGCTCCGCAACTGTTCACCCTTTTTCGCGGGGCCATGTACCTCCTTGCAGTCCGATTTCGTCAGTTCTTTGAGGATGGCAAAGAGTTCATTCACCGTCGTTTCCGAAGACGTGCCCACATTGAACACGCCTTCGATTCCCTGGCCCATGACCAATAGATTGGCCTCGACGACGTCCTCCACAAAAACGAAATCCCGCGTTTGCCGTCCGTTTCCATTGATCACCGGCTGCTCTCCTGTCAACATCTTCTGAATAAAAATCGCGACGACTCCCGCTTCGCCCTCAGGATCTTGCCGAGGCCCGTATACATTGGCAAAGCGCAGGCTGACGGCCTGGATGCCGCTGGCGCGCTGGTAGTACGACAGATAATGCTCGCCGCTGAGCTTGCTGATTCCGTACGGCGACAAGGGCCGGGTGGGATGCGATTCAGGAGCGGGGAAAATGTCC
Source organism: Nitrospira tepida (assembly GCF_947241125.1). Taxonomy (NCBI): domain Bacteria; kingdom Pseudomonadati; phylum Nitrospirota; class Nitrospiria; order Nitrospirales; family Nitrospiraceae; genus Nitrospira; species Nitrospira tepida. The sequence goes on from NZ_OX365700.1 coordinate 3,936,111, forward strand.
TGTTCGCCATAAATGGCCCCTCCGGATGAGGCGAACACCACTTTCCTTGCGCCGTGTCGGGCGGCCTGTTCTATCACGTTCAAGGTGCCTAGAATATTGACGCTCGCATCGAACATCGGATCGTCGACGGAACGCCGCACGTTCATCTGAGCCGCGAGATGCATGATGACCGATGGACGTTCATTGCGAAACACCCGCTCCAATCGGGAACTTTGGATGTCCGCTTTATAGAAGGTTGCCGCACGATTCACGTTCTTTCGCTTCCCCGTCGACAAGTTGTCCACAACCACGACATCATGGCCTTCTTGAACCAGCCGATCGACGAGATGAGACCCGATAAACCCCGCCCCCCCTGTCACCAAAACCTTCATGTCAACCTCTCACCTCATGCCCCGATGATCCAAGTCGCCCGGACCCATCTCGACCTTCCATAACCGATTGGTCACATCTACCTCCACCCCATCTCCAGCCAACCAAGAATTCTCTGTTCCCCTTCTGGCCGGCAATGGGAGAATCGAGGCTTGACACATAGGTTAGACCACAGCCCTGTGCAAATGTCACGATCTTTTCGAGAACGGCCTGACGCTGGCCCTCTTGACGAACAATCCCACCCCGGCCGACCTGCCCTTTCCCCACCTCGAACTGGGGCTTGACCAGCGCAACCAGCCAGGCACCGCCAGCGAGGTAGTGGACGACAACCGGGAGGACGAGTGTCAACGAAATAAACGAGACATCGACCACGGCAATGTGGATTGGCTCCGGGATACGATCAGGAGAGAGATACCGAATGTTTTGACGATCGATGACGACAACACGATGGTCCTGGCGAAGCGACCAAGCCAGTTGCCCGTATCCGACATCTACCGCATAAACACGCGCGACGCCTCGACGCAGCAGACAATCCGTAAACCCTCCCGTTGACGCACCGACGTCCATGGCGATCCAGCCCGTCGGGATGATTCCAAACGCATCGAGCGCCACCGCCAATTTCTCTCCGCTTCGGCTGACATAGCAGGTTTCTCGCTTCGTCAACTCGATGGACTCATCTGCGCGAACAAGGGTCGCCGGCTTGTCGATCACTTTTCCTGCGATACGAACCGTTCCCGCCATGATCAACCGAACCGCCTGTTCTCGGCTCCGTGCGAGACCGCTTCGGACCAACACCAAGTCCAACCGCTCGCGAGGCAACTCTCGGGGCGAATTCTTACCGATCGATGGCACGGTGGGGACGGGCGAGGTCGATTGAAAATCTTAGGAAAGTGACGATGGCTGATCGCCATCCATGTCGTCTAATGTTACGGCACGCAAGCTCCGTTTTCCGTCTCGATCCTGCACAAGGATTTCCACTTTCCGCTCGGCCTCATTGAGCATCTTCAGACAGGTTTTCGACAAGCGGATGCCTTCCTCGAAGATCTTCAGAGATTCATCAAGCGGGAGTTCGCCCCGCTCCAGTTCTTCGACGATGGTTTCAAGCCGAGCCATCGCTTGCTCAAATTTCACAGCCGCCACAATGTTCCTCCTGAAGCAACTCTCGCGTCATTATTGCGCCCGGCCTGACGGAGGTCAAGCCGAGTCAGGGCCGCCATGAATTTCGCGAACTTGACACAGGAGATGGCCGACGGCGACCCTAGCCTTGATTATCTGCCCCACTCGAACCTGATCGGCGCGCCACACCACCTGCCCCTGCGGCAGAGTTTGCAACACGCTGAAACCTCGCTGCAAAGTGGCCAACGGACTGAGGCTGTGAAGTTGCCCCAGAAGACGCGCCAGTGGGTGCCGCCGCTTCGACAGGAACACGTTCACATGATCCCTGAGCCGGACTTGCAAATGGGTCACCTTCAGGACCGAGGCGCGGACAGTCTGGTGCGGACCATAAGCCAATATCCCATAGGAAAGCTTCTGGAGTCGGTGCCGTCGATCGGACTGATCACGAACCACCTTCGACTGCAAGCGAGACCAGGCATCATCAAGCCGCTGGGCGTGACGATAGACGGGGAACGCCCGTTCCCGCAGGCGCCCTTCGATGACCAGGCAGGACCGCCGAGCCAAGTCGATGCGATGCCGCATGGCCCTGCGCAGCCTGACCGAACGGTCCCCGATCTGCGTCAGCAACTCATCCAGGACCGGCACGACTGCTTCCGCCGCTGCAGACGGGGTCGGGGCGCGACAGTCCGCAGCAAAATCCGCCAATGTCACGTCCGTTTCATGCCCGACGGCCGACACCACCGGCACGGAAGAAGCGACAATGGCTCGCACGACCCGCTCGTCATTAAAGCACCACAGGTCTTCGAGCGACCCCCCGCCGCGCCCCACAATCATCACGTCGATCAATTGAGAGGCACCTAACGCCGCAATGGCCTCCGCGATCAATGGGGCCGCGTCCGCTCCTTGAACCGGCACCGGCGCCACGACGATATGCGCAATAGGACAGCGCCGCTCCATCACCACGAGCATGTCATGGAGCGCGGCCCCCGCCAGCGAGGACACGATGCCGACACGCTTTGGCAGAAACGGGAGCGGACGTTTCTTGGTCGAGTCGAACAGGCCTTCACCGGCCAATCGCTCTTTCAGTTGTTCAAAGGCAAGCTGGAGCGCCCCGATGCCTTTCGGCTCCGCATACTCCACCACCACCTGATAGTCGCCCCGCGGTTCGTAGACCGACAGCCGTCCGCGCACGATCACATGCAGCCCTTCGCGCAGGTCGAACCGAAGCTGTTGCGCAGCCAGGCGGAAGAGAATCGCCCGAATCTGGCTGGCCTCATCCTTGAGGGTAAAGTACACATGGCCCGAGGCCGGCATCCGCACGTTGGACACCTCCCCTTCAAGCCAAATGTCTCGGAAGGGTTCTTCCAGGTGGGAACGAATCAACGCCGTGAGCGCGGAGACCGTCAGAATGCGGGCGCGCGTCTCGGGCTGAAACAACGATGGTTGGTGAGATGATGGCGACAGTCGCGTGCTCATTCGCTGAGCCGGAAGCGTTCGATCCGAAGGGCTTTCCCCAGACGGCCGTCCAACTCGACCAAGACTGCACAGAAAATGGCCGGACCGCCGGCCACTTCAAAGCGCCTTGGCATCTGCGTCAGGAACTTCTCGATCGCCATTTCCTTCTTGATGCCGATGACCGAATGGATCGGCCCCGTCATCCCGATGTCCGTAATATAGGCCGTTCCCTTGGGCAAGATCTGCTCATCCGCCGTCTGAACGTGGGTATGAGTCCCCACCACCGCGGTCACGCTCCCGTCTAGATAATATCCCATGGCCATTTTTTCAGATGTGGCCTCGGCATGCATATCGACCAACACCGCGGGAGTCTCCTGCTTGAGCCGAGCGACCTCGCGCTGACCGACCTGAAAGGGACAATCGATCGTCGGGAGAAACGTTCGCCCCATCAGATGAAGAATCGCCACCTTCTCGCCACCCGGGGTCTCGACGATCACGGCCCCTGAGCCCGGAACGCCAGGCGGGTAATTGGCCGGGCGGAGGAGCCGCCGCTCGGTCTTAAAATAGTCCAGGATTTCCTTCTTGTCCCAGGCGTGGTTCCCGGTCGTGATCACGGAGACGCCGACTTCAAACAATTCGTCGGCCAAGTCCGGCGTGATGCCGAACCCGCCGGCCGCATTCTCCGCGTTCGCCACCACCAGGTCGATCCCCTGTTGCCCGATAAGCTTGGGCAGGCAGCGGAGCACGGCCCGCCGGCCCGGCTCTCCCATGATGTCTCCGATGAGAAGAACTTTCATGCTGCACAGTCCTCTCCGCGAACGGGAACTCTTGTGCGCCGGCCACATGCTATGGATTGTGGCCGGCGCGCAGACAGACGCCACAACAGGAAGACGGCGCTATTTGGCATATTCGACATACCGGCTTTCCCGGATCACCGTCACCTTGATCTGGCCCGGATAGGTCAGTTCCTGCTCGATCTTCTTCGCCAGCTCCCGTGAGAGCTGGAAGGCCTCGCTGTCCGACAGATCTTCCTGCTTGACGATCACGCGAATCTCGCGACCGGCCTGGATGGCATAGGCCTTTTGGACGCCGCGCTGCCCCACCGCCAAGGATTCCAGCTTCTCCAGCCGCTTCACATAGGATTCCAGCGCCTCCCGCCGGGCCCCGGGCCTGGCGGCGGACAGCGCCTCCGCCGACGCCACCAGCACGGTTTCCGGACAAATCGGCTCCACCTGCTCGTGATGGGCCGCGATGGCGTTGACCACTTTTTCGCTTTCGCCGTATCGCTTGGCGATCTCGGCCCCCAGCATCGCGTGCGGCCCCTCCTCCTCATGGCTGACCGCCTTTCCGATGTCATGAAGCAAGGCGCCGCGCTTGGCCAACTTTACGTCCAGCCCCAATTCGGAAGCCATAATCCCGCAGATGTACGCCGCCTCCCGGGCATGATACAGGTTGTTCTGCCCGTAGCTGGTCCGATACTTCAATCGTCCGAGGATCTTGACGATCTCCGGATGGAAATCGGCGAGCCCCACTTCGAAAATGACCTTCTCGGCCTCTTCGATCATCAATTTCTCGACATCGGTCTTCACCTTTTCGACGATTTCCTCGATCCGCGTCGGATGGATGCGACCGTCCTGCATGAGCCGCTCCAGCGAGACCTTCGCGATTTCCCGGCGCAAGGGGTCGAAGCCCGAGATGATGACCGCTTCGGGCGTCTCATCGATGATCAAATCGATACCGGTCGCCGCTTCGATCGCCCGAATGTTGCGGCCTTCCCGCCCGATGATCCGGCCCTTCATGGCATCGTTGGGGATCGGCACCATGGAGATGGTGGCCTCGCTCACATAATCGCGCGTGACGCGCTGAATCGAGGTCGCGATGATCTCCCGCGCCTCCCGCTCCGCGTTTTCTTTTGCCTCTTCGATCGTCCGCTTGGACAGCCCGGCGGCCTCGATGCGGACCTGGCTTTCATACTCCGCCAGAAGATGCCGCTTGGCTTCCTCTGCGGTCATTCCGGCCACTCGCTCCAGCGCCTCGCGATGCTCTCGCAAGGCCTGCGCGCAAGCGGTCTCTTTCTCCTGGAGCCCCGCCTCGCGGCGATCCAACTCCCGTTCCCGCTTGGATAGGTCCTGCTCGCGCTTCTCCAAGCCTCCGGCCTTCCGATCGAGCAGTTCCTCCCGCTGGAGAAACCGGCGCTCCTGTTCTTGCAGAACGATTGTTTTTTCCTTCTGCTCGCGCTCCAGTTCCGCTTTAGCCTGTATCAGAAGGTCTTTCGCTTCAAGTTTCGCTTCCTTGACGCGGGTCTCTGCTTCCCGCGCGGCAGTCTGGACGATTTGCCGCGCCTCCTCCTGGGCACGGTCTTTGGCTGCCAGCGCCGTGCGGCGCCGGAGCAGCTCATACCCTCCGATCCCGCACAACATGCTCACGAGGGCAACAGCCAGATAGGTCACTAGGTCCGACAAGATGACCCCCCCTTTCCCACGAACGACAGCACGGTTCTGTCGTCAACTCAGAACGGCACCACACGAAACACAGAGACATTGTTCCTGGATACGGAGCGGGAGCGGAAGGATTCGACAGCGTGGCAGAATCTAGCACGCGATGGCGGCACTAAGGAAACAGGACATTGCTGATCGCACGGAGCGACTACCGTCTCAATCGAGTCGTTCGAGGTCGCCCTCGCGCTGCTCGATAGGCCCAAGACGTACGGCACCCTTGCAGGATGCCGGCCGGGGTGAGGAAAAGGGAATGGCCCTTCCATTCGGTGCGGCTATTTAGCCTTTCCTGAACCCCCGACACGGTAGGCTTCCACAAGAAACTCTGGAAAACAGACCAGGTGCGTGCAAGGAGGCTTCCCTCCATGAGTTTCATCACCATGTGGACCACGATCAGCATACTTTTAATGTCAACCACGCGTCAGTGACACACCCTTGTCAGCTCCGCTGTACAGCCCGATTGCTGAGTTTTCCGCCCCTCTGCTAATTTGAACTCCTGAAACTTCTCTGTGCTCGTCAACCGGTGCAGAACCATATCAAACGCCCTGGGTACGATGCAACCCAGGGTTATCGAGGAAGCGCGGACTGGACCTGCTCCTCGATGGATTCCATCAGCGACAACATACGCCGCTCGACATCCGCTTCTTTTTCGGTCCGCTGTTGTTCGGCCTGGAACAATTCATGGGCAATATTCACGGCTGCTAGGACCGCCAACTTGGAAAGCGTCGCGGTCCGCATCCCTTGGGCAACGGCCTTCATGTGGTCATCGACGAATTGGGCCACCCGTTTCACATATTGTTCATCCGCTTCGCCCCGGAGCGTGTACCGCTGTCCGTAGATCTCGACCTCGACGGTCCTAGCCAAGGGCCACCTCCTTTGAGTCTTCCCAGCACTCGAGCAGCTCCACCTCGCCCAGGATCTTCTGCACCCTGGTTTTAATGCCCGCCCGCTCGCGTTCCCACCGGCGATTGATTTCCTCTTGGGCGAGGAGGCGCGCCCGCGCCGCACGCAAGTCCTGTTCCAATTGCTGGTTTTTTTGGCGGAGATCGTGAAGGGCTTTGACGAGATCTTTGACTCGGCTTTCAAGAGCTTCGAGTTTATCGAGCGCCATCGCGACGCCTTCACCCTGCGCAGGATTGATGAGGAAGGATCGGCAAACTATAGTGGCCGGAGCCGTGATCTGTCAAGGAATGACGCGCACGGAGCCCTATGTACCCTGGCCGTGAGCCTGCCCTTGGCGAAGCCGTTGATACTCCCGATAGCTGCGCAGGACACGTTTGACGTATAGCCGCGTCTCCTGATAGGGAATCAACTCGACGAATTCATCCGGCTCACGCCGGCCATGTTTAGCGATCCATCCGTTCACGGCCTGGGGACCGGCATTGTAGGCCGCCACCGTATAGATGACGTTGCCCGAGAACTGTTCGAGCAATTGGGCCACATAGCGAGCACCGATCCGGACATTGGTCTCTTCGTCAAAGAGATCGTCGCGCTTGACCTCGGCGAGCCCCAGTTTTTTGGCGACGGTGTTCGCGGTCGCCGGCATCACCTGCATCAGCCCCAGTGCCCCGACTCTGGAGACCGCCCGTCCGTCATATTGGCTCTCCTCTCTGATGATGGCCGACACCAGATCCGGGTCCACGCCCTGCGCGGCCTGAGCCGGCACAAAGGCGGTCGGATACCCGACGCGCCAAAGGGCCGGCAAAGGCACGTTGCCGCGCAATTCCAAATCCTCTCGGAAGTGCAGGCGGGCAAGCCGCAATGCCTGACCATGCGCGCCGGCCTCGCTCAGCAGGCGCGACAAGGCCAAGACCACGGCGGCATCCTTTCCGTAGCGGCGGGTCAGAATCGCAAGTTCCCTGGCTGCGTCCGGCCCCATCCCCAGCAGCCGAAGCTCCACCGCGCGGCGATAGGCCCGGTCCCGCGTGACCTCCTCACGTTTATCAGGAGGAAGTTGCTCGGGTCCAGGCAGGACCGCATCCGCATCCATCCTGTTCAGCCCATCAGCTTGAGCCTGCCCGGCCTGGCGAACAAGCTGGCAATAATACGTGACGGGATATCGGGCGCATAGTTGGGCGCGCAACGAAGCCCCGTCGTGGTTTTTCAATCGGTCCGACGCCCGAGCCATCCAATACAACGCCTGCGGAACAAGCGCCTCGCTCTCCTTCGCGTCGACGAGACGTTGCAGCGCAGCAATCGCCTCTTTCCATTGCCCCGCCTGATAGCGAGCCCATGCCATTTTCCACAGCCCATCCACGCGATGGATGCCGGCCTCCGGGCTATCGACTTTCCGATAGGCCGCAATGGCCTGTTCCATCTGACCCTGGTCCTCGAGCCACACGCCGCGGAGAATGTTGAGCATGGCCCGCTGCTCATGGGTCAGCGCCGCCTTGGGTGGAGTCTGACTCAAGGCCAGCAGTTGGTCACCCTCCGATTGGCGAAGGTAGACCCGAGCCAACCACACGGTCGCCTCCCCGGCCTCGGGAGTCTGCCCGGCGATCACGTCCTGGAACACAAACTTGGCCTGTTCATACCGCTTGAGCCGCACCAGCGAGAGTGCCAATTTATACTTGGCGTCGGCGATACGCGGGTCCCTATTGGTCATGGAGAGAAACTGCCGAAACTCTTCGACCGCTTCCTCATGAAACGCCTGCGCATGGAACTCCTTCGCCCGTTGATATCGGTCCTCCGCCGTGGGGCTCCATGGCTGGCCGTTGGCCGAGGAGCCGGTCAACCGCGCATAGGCTTCCCGTGCTTCAGGCGTTTGAGGCAATTTGACCCAGAGAGAGCGAAGGGCCGCTTGAGCGTCGGCAGGTTGGCTGAGTTGGAGGTGGCAGTCAGCGAGGTGGAGCCAGCCGACCGGAGCCACGGATTCCTTCTCGTCTGCCCGTAGGGCCGTCGCGAAAAGATCGACAGCCCGATCACACTGGCCCGCTCGGTACCAGGCTTCCGCCGCTTCAAAGACAGCCCTGGTCGCCAAGGGGCTGTCCGGCGCGACTTCCCGGATGGATTCCATCAGCGCCGCCGCCTCGGCGATGTCGCCGAGCTTCAGCAGCGCCTGCCCCATCCACAACCGCAGATAATCCTCCAGCAGCGGAAAGTCCCGCCTGGCCGACCGGAGAAACTGGACGGCGCGGCCGGGGTCCCGCTCGCGCAACAGGACTCCAGTGACCAATCCTGCGCGTTTGGCCCAAACGGAGCCCGGATGCTTCTCCATCAGCAAGTGAAGCCGATCAAGCTGGAGGTCGAATTTCGACTGCCCCTCGACCCCATTGAGGGCCGACCGAGTTACGTTTTTCTGTTCCGCAAGAGCCGCGCGAAAACAACCCTCGGCCTCCTCACAGCCGAAGGCCTCGGTTCCCGGAACACGATGGTTACTGTTGTCGGTGACGGCCGAGACCGCAGCCGCCGCGAGACCGATCGACAAGGCCGTCGCTCCGATGACTCGGATCAAGCCAGAGGTGAACCTGTTGAATGGAACGCCGAATATCGGCATGACTCTAGGGATAACCCGAGAGGATGAGCGCAAACCTCACGGAATTATAGCAGCTTTCGACGGATCTCTCGCATGAAAGAACGGATGGTGGAATCGGCCGAAACTCGATCGCAAACACGGGCCCAGGCCAGGCCTGTACGCCTTGTCTCGCAGAAATCGGCTATGGTAGCTTGGCCCATGAGTCCTTCTCGCAGCCATACTCTGCCCCTCCTCCACCTCGATTCAGCGCCTCCCAACCTGCTCGCGCTCGACCCGGACTCATTGGAAACCCTGATCAAGGAATGGGGCTGGCCCGGATTCCGCGCCCGGCAGATCCTGCGGTGGTTGTATGCCCGGCGGGCCCGCAGCATCGACCAGATGACCGACCTTTCGCTCCGCGATCGCTCTACGCTTCGCGAACGCACCATGCTCCTCCGCCTGCCGCCGCCGACGGTGCGACAGGCGGCCGACGGAACCAAAAAATTCCTGTTCCAACTCGATGATGGGCTGATCGTGGAAAGCGTCCTGATCCCGGACGGCCGTCGGCTTACCCTCTGCCTGTCCTCGCAGGTGGGCTGTACCTTTGACTGCCGGTTTTGCCTGACCGGCACCATGGGCTTGAAGCGGAACCTCAAGCCGCACGAGATCGTCGGCCAGATGCTGTCCGTGCAGGATACCCTGGCCCCGGAAGAGCGGATCAGCAACCTGGTCTTCATGGGCATGGGCGAACCGCTGGCGAATCTGGACGCGCTCAGGGAATCGATCCAGCGCCTTACCAATGACGATTGGGGAGTCGGCCTCTCCGCCCGCCGGATCACGGTATCGACCGCGGGGCTGGCCTCCAAAATCCCCGAGGTCGCCGGCCTTGGGATACGGTTGGCCGTCTCCTTGAACGCGACGACGGATAGCCTACGCGCCGCGATCATGCCCGCCGTCGATCGCCTGTATCCGCTCGCGACCTTGCTGGACGCCTGTCGGCGATTCCCCCTCTCCGCCCGGGCGCGCCTGACGTTTGAGTATGTCTTGCTGGCCGGCGTCAATGACTCACGGGCCGACGCCGCGCGGCTGGTCACACTCTTGCGCGGATTCCGCTGCAAGGTCAACCTCATCCCCTTCAACGAATTCCCCCAGAGTCCGTTCCGCCGCCCTTCCGACAAATCGGTGTTGGCATTTCAATCCATCTTACGGGCATCGCAGATCAACGCCTTGATTCGGAAGAGCAAGGGCCCGGATGTGTTGGGCGCCTGCGGACAACTCGGCGTCGGGCCTGAGCCGCATTCCGTTGCCTTGACTCCCCTCGCACGCGATTGCTAGCATAATTCAGTTGAGGAGAGCCGCGCACCGCATGAGCCTCAGATCGTCTGTGTCCCGACTCATCGGTATCGGCCTTCTGTCGAGCCTTCCTCTTTGCGTGGTCACCCCGACCGCGTTCGCCAACCCCGCCCCAGAGCCTCGTGAATTTCTCCTCAGCAACGGCATGAAGGTCCTGCTGGTGGAGGTGCCGAAGGCGCCCGTGGTGACCGTTCAGGTCTGGTACAAGGTTGGCTCGCGAAACGAAGTCATGGGGCGCGCCGGCCTGTCCCACATGCTCGAACATATGATGTTCAACGGAACGGCCAAATACCCCAAAGGCACGTTCTCACGCCTGATCAAGAAGAACGGCGGCGTGGACAATGCGTTCACCAGCCAGGACTTCACCGCCTATTTCGAGAATCTCTCCGCCGACCGCGTGGAGCTGGCCTTGGAGCTGGAGGCGGACCGCATGCAGGGCCTCGCGCTGAACCGCGAGGAATTTCAACGGGAGCGCGAAGTGGTCAAGGAGGAACGGCGCCTGCGCATCGACGACGATCCGCAGGCCTACCTGGTGGAAACCCTCTACGCGCAGATTTTTTTGAGCCATCCGTACCATTGGCCGATCATCGGCTGGATGAGCGATCTCAACGCCATGACGTTGGACGATCTGCAGCGCCACTACGACACCTACTATTCGCCGAACAATGCGACCTTGGTCGTGGTGGGCGACATCAAGGCCGAGGCCTTGCTGCCGCGCATCAAGCGGTTATTCGAACCGATTCCGCGCGGACCGGCGCCTCCGCCCGTCGTCGGCCAGGAACCGGACCAGCGAGGAGAGCGCCGGGTCATCCTGAAACGAGAAGCGCAACTGCCGTTCGTGATGGTCGGGTATCGGGCCCCGAATTTCACCAGTGACGACGCCTACGCGCTATCGGTGCTCGAATCCGTCTTGTCGCATGGGAAAAGCGGCCGCCTGTATCGCAGCCTGATCTACGAGCAGCAACTCGGCCTGGCAGTCGGGGCCGAATACACGCTCATGCAAGCCGACCCGGGACTCTTTTATTTCTACACGATCGTGAAACCAGGACAGAAGGTCGAGGCGGCCGAAGAGGCGCTCCTGAAAGAGATCCAGAAGATCCAGGCTCAGCCGCCGTCGGAGCAGGAACTGCAACGGGCGAAGAACAACGTGGAAGCGGCCTACATTTTTCAGCAGGATTCTAACTTCCGCCATGCGATGCTGCTTGGAGAGGCCGAAACCGTCGGGGCCGGCTGGCGGAGCGTCGGCCAATTCGTGGACCGCATCCGGAGCGTCACGGCCAAGGACGTGCAGCGCGTCGCGCAGAAGTACCTCATTGAGGATGGGCGCACCGTCGGCATTTTGCTGCCGCTCCCGCCTCGCACCGACGAGCATGCCTCGGCCATGGACGGACGCGAGGCGTCACGATGAGGCCGTCCCGGCAGAAGACAGGCTCGCGCTGGTCGAATCAAACGCGTCTCGCGACTGTCCTTCGATCCCTCCTGGGCCTGCTGGCGCTGGTCACCTGCTGGACGGCCCCGGCCCTGCCCGCCGAATTGCGTCCGGTTCGATTCGTCATGCCCAACGGCCTCACCGTCCTGTTTTTGGAACAACATGCCTTGCCGATCGTGGAGGCCCATGCGCTGGTTCGCGTCGGATCGGCCCAGGATTCGCCGGACAAGGCCGGCCTGGCCAATCTGGTGTCGAGTCTGCTCGACGAAGGCACGATGACCCTCACCAGCGCGCAGATCGCGGAACAGATCGAGTTCGTGGGCGGGTCGATCGGCGCCCGGGCCACGGAGGATTACACCACGGCCACGGTTCGGACCCTCAAGAAAGACGTGGATCTTGGGCTGTCGTTGCTTGCGGACATTCTCCAGCGGCCGTCGTTCCCCAAGCACGAGTTCGAACGCGTGCGAAGCGAGCTGATCGGGCAGGTGATCAGCGAGAAGGACGAGCCCGGCACCCTGGCGATGAAGGCGTTCAACCAGGTGGTGTTTACCGGCCATCCCTACCGCTGGCCGGTGACCGGCAGTGAAGAGACGCTGCCCAAGATCTCCCATCAGGATGTCCTGACATTCCACAGCCAGCACTATTTCCCCAACCAGACAATCCTCAGTATCGTGGGGGATCTTTCCCACGACGAAGCCGCCTCACTGGCCACGAAATATTTCGGGGCGTGGAAACGAGGCGCCGCGTCGAGTCCCAAATTGCCCAAACCCCATTCCCTGGAGCGGGCGGCCGTCAAACTCATCGACAAGGAATTGACCCAATCCAGCATTGTCATCGGGCATGTGGGGGTCAGCCGTTCCAATCCGGATTACTATGCGGTTTCGGTGATGAACCAGATCCTAGGATCGGGCGGCTTTGGGTCCCGGTTAATGGACAATATCCGGGACAAACAAGGGCTGGCTTATGGGGTCATGAGCCTCTTCGATGCCAGGCTGGTGCCGGGCCCCTTCTATATCAGCCTGCAAACCAGAACGGAAGCGACCAATCAAGCCATTGCCGGCGTCCTGCATGAGCTGCGGGCGATGCGCGAGGCCCCGGTGTCCGACCAGGAACTGGCCGATGCAAAGGCCTATCTCATGGGCAGCTTCGCCCTGCGGCTGGACACCACGTCGAAGCTGGCCCAGACGTTGGGGTTGGTGGAATTTCACAATCTCGGCCTTGATTATTTCACTCACTATCCGCAATGGATCGAGCGGGTCACCAAGGAGGACGTCCTGCGTGTCGCCAAACAATACCTCGATCCCCAACGCGTGGCCCTGATCGTCGTCGGCGATCAGGGCAAGGCCAAAGTCCGGTTGGAGACCAAGCCATGACGCTTGATCCGATACTTCGCGTCAAGCTCGAACGGCTCCAGGCCTTGATCGATTCACTGGAGTCCGCCGTCGTCGCGTTTTCAGGCGGAATCGACAGCACGCTGCTCCTGCGGCTCGCGCAGGACCGTCTCGGCTCCCGGACCGTCGCGGTGACTGCGGTCTCACCGACCCTTCCCGAGGCGGAGTTGAACGACTGCCGGCGGCTCGCCGGGGAGATCGGCGCCCTCCTCCTGCTGCATCGCACGGACCAACTGACGATTCCCGAGTTTACCCGGAACGACGCGTTTCGCTGTTATTACTGCAAGACCGATCTCTATCGGGCGCTGGACCGAATTCGACTGGAGCTGGGTTTCCGAACCATGGTGAACGGCGTACAGGCCGACGATCTGCAGGACGACCGTCCGGGATTGATTGCAGCCAAGGAGTGGGGGGTACGAAGCCCGCTCGCAGAAGTGGGCCTCGGCAAGGAAGGTGTCAGGGCGATTGCCCGCTTCGTCGGCCTGTCCAACTGGGACAAGCCTGCCGCGGCCTGCCTCTCCTCCAGAATTCAGCGGGGGATTCCGATCGATCGGGTGACGTTATCCCTCGTGGAACGGGCGGAGACAATTCTGCGCGACGCGGGGTTCCGTCAGGTTCGGGTGCGGTCCGACGGCAAGACGGCCCGTCTCGAAGTCGGATCGGACGAAGTCGGCCGGTTGCTCGAATATGCCCGCCATGCGGCGATCGTCGACGAAATCCGGGCCATGGGATTTGACGAGGTCGAGATCGACCCGGAAGGATACCGGACGGGAAACGCGAACCGTGTGCGGCCGCCGTTCATCGTTACCGGTCAATTGACGGTTGACGATGAACGTCCTCAGCCCTTGCCCTGAGAGCGGGCCACCGCCTCCAGCGCCTCATCCGCAAACCGTTTGTGATCGGCGTCGGTCAAGCTCCGCTCCACCAGCTTTTCCGCCACCATCAGCGCCAGTTCGGTCGTATGCGTGCGGATTTCCTGTACCGCTTGTCTCCGCGCCTGCTCGATTTCTCTCGTGGACTCGGCTTTGATGCGTTCCGCTTCGGCGGTCAGGCGCTGTTCGTTCTCTTCCAGCAGACGCTGCGCGCGTTCCCTTGCTTGACCGAGCAGGGCTTCCGCTTCCTTGGACGCCTGGCTCAGCTTGCTCTCGTACTCGCGCAGGACCCGCTCCGCCTCCGCCCGCTGGCGTTCAGCCTGATCGAGCGATTCCCTGATCTTGCGTTCCCTCGTTTCGAGCGTCTCCAGAATGGCCGGAAACGCAAACTTGTAGAGCACCCAAAAGAGGATCGCGAACGAGACGACCTCCCAGAAGATGAGCGAGGAGAAGAAGTGGCTCTCAAATTGCGGCATGTGTGCTCTCGTGAAACGTTAAACGTGAATCGTTAAACGAGCAGTCGTCTCGATTAGCGGTTGACGAATAACGGTTAACGCTCCCTACTTGCGGAGCCCCATGATGATGAAGGCAATGACCAGCCCGTACAAGGCAATCGCTTCTACCAAAGCGAACCCGATCCACATGTACTTGCCAACCCGCCCTTCCGCCTCGGGCTGGCGCGCCACCGCTTCGATCATCTTGCCGAAAATATAGCCGATCCCCACGCCGGCCCCGGCAAAGCCGGCCGCGGCCAACCCCATGCCCAACAATGCTGCTGCTGCGGAATCCATGATGGTCTCTCCTCCTTTAAATCTGACGAACCGACGCCTCAGTGCGCATGCTCGTCCCCATGTCCGTGGAGCGTCACGGCGTCTCCCAGATAGACACAGGTCAGCACGGTGAAAATGTAGGCTTGAATGAACGCGATGCCGACCTCCAACGCGTTCATCGCGATCGTGAATGCGAACGGCAACCAGCCGATCAAGAGCCCTCCGCTGATCGCCAACCCAAATAATACGGCGAGGATCGTATGGCCGGCCGTCATGTTGGCGAACAAGCGCACCGCCAACGAGACGGGCCTCGCCAATTGGCTCACCAGTTCGATCGGGATCATCAACGGCAGCAACCAGCCGGGCGTGCCCGGAGGAACCAGAATGCCGAGAAACTTCCCCCCGTGGAGCACAAACCCCAGCACGATGCTGAGGCCGTAGACCACCAGCGCAAAGACCGCCGTCACAATCAACTGGCTGGTGACGGTATAGGAGCCGGGGATCAGCCCCAACAAATTGCTGAAGAGAATGAACAGGAACAGCGTCGCGACGAAGGGAAAGAACTTCATTCCCTGAGGCCCGATCGTATCCAGAATAATGCCCCGGATGAAATCGACCAGCACTTCGGCCAAGCTCTGGAGCTTGGAGGGCACCAGGCTGCGGGATCTGGCCGCGACGATCAGGAGGATCGACACCAAGGCCACGACGATCCACATCCAGATCACGGCCTTGTTGATCGAAATATCGAATCCAAACAGCGAGATCGGAATAATCTCGTGCAGCTCAAACGGATGGAGCGGACTTTCTTCCAAGAGCACCCACCCTTTCTCGTGACATCACGCCCGGTCTAGGACGGCCACCGTTGCGCGGCCCGGTACGCATTGCGCACGCCAGCCGCGCCGCCCAGCACCAACCCGACCACCATGCCCCAGGGGCTCGTGTTGAACAGGTAGGTATCGGCCACCCACCCGAGTCCACCGCCCACGATCAAGGCGGCGAGCACCTCGGTTCCCACGCGAAGCGCCTGACCCAGGCCCGCATAGAAGGGATCCGTCGAGGGAGGCATCACATTGCTTCGTCAACTACGTCACACACCTATACCCACGCGCAGCCAACGAAAAGCGCGCCATTCAACCAAATCTTCGGTTCATTTGTCAAGGGAAGCACGTTGCAGCGGCCCCGCGCTTGCCGGAGCGGCGGATTGCCTCATGGCTGGCATGTGATGAACATGATGTGTCAAGATCTGTCGTTATGCCCAGGTACGTGACGGATCGTCCGACAAGCCCTCGCTGTCCGAGATGAGCAACCAACGAGACACGATCATCCTCCCAACCAGAGCCGGCTTTCTGTCGGGCGCGCCTCAGCCGTTGGTGCTCACCTGTCCCCTTCCGGCGGCTGACCCCTACCGGCTGTACCGCCGGATCGCCCGGAAGGGAGAGCCGTCGTTTCTCCTCGAAAGCGGCGCCCCGACCACGCCGGCCGCCCGCTATTCGTTCTTCGGTTCCTCCCCCTCGCATCTGCTCCGTGGCAAGAACGGCACGGCCGAGGTAATCGGTTCCGATCGGAGGACCTGCGCCGTCACCACTCCCCTTGCAGCCCTGTCCTCTCTGCTGTCTCAACCGACGTTGACTGTGCCGGAGGATCTTCCTCCGTTCGCCGGAGGAGCGGTGGGCTATTTAGGCTACGATCTGGTTCGCCAATACGAACCGCTTCCCGATCAGGCCCTCAACGACTGGAACCTGCCGGACATCCAACTGGGATTGTTCGACCTCACGGCCGCCATCGACCATCACCAGCAGACGCTTCACGTGATCTTTGCACCGTCCTGGGATCGATTCGCCGGCGAGGATCGTGACAAGTTGTTTGCCGAAGGGCTGGACCGCGTGGAAGCCCTCCATGCCTGCCTTGTCGGCCCGACGGCGAAGGGTTCTCAAACCCATCCGGAAGCCCGGATCGAAAGGCTGCTCGGCCCTGCGGTTCCCGGACAATCCGTGGATGACTATGTCGAACGGGTGGAGCGCTGTCAGGAGTATATCCGGGCCGGAGACATCTACCAGGCGAACCTGTCTCATCGGTTCCACTTCGCCCTGGGGTCCTCGACAAGATCACCGTCGCGCCACCATGACGTGGGGCGGGCGATCTATGAACGACTGCGTGTCGTGAATCCGTCGCCGTTTTCCGCGTTGCTGAGCTTCGGAGACCTCACCCTGGTGAGCTGCTCGCCCGAACGTCTGATCCAAGTCCATGGCCAGACCGTGACAACCAGACCCATCGCCGGCACCAGGCCGCGAAGCGGCGACCCCACCCATGACGAACGCCTCCGGCAAGAATTGCTGGCCAACGCCAAAGAGCGCGCCGAACACACCATGTTGGTGGATCTCGAGCGAAACGACCTGGGACGGGTTTGCCGCTGCGGCTCCGTCCGGGTCAACGAGTTCATGACTGTCGAGGAATATTCCCATGTGCGCCATCTGGTTTCGAACGTCACAGGCATGCTGAGACCGGGCATTCCGCGTCTGGACCTCATCAAATCCGTCTTTCCGGGGGGCACGATTACGGGCGTCCCCAAGATTCGCTGCATGCAGATCATCGAGGAGTTGGAACCGGTCCGGCGCGGTCCCTATACCGGATCGTTGGGCTACTTCAGCCGGACCGGGGCGATCGATTTGAACATCGTGATCCGCACCATGGTGCTGACGGAGCAGTCGGCCTACCTTCAGGTGGGCGCCGGGATTGTTGCGGATTCCGAGCCGTCCAGGGAGTACCAGGAGACGCTGGACAAGGCCCAGGCCTTTTTCACCGCCCTTCACAAGGTCTGACTCAATGTGGATTTTCCTGAATGACCGATTCGTGCGGAAGGAAGACGCGCTCATCTCGGTGTTCGACCATGGCTTCCTCTATGGCGACGGCATCTACGAAACGCTTCGCTCGTACGGTCCCCATATCTTTCTCCTGCGCGAACATCTCCGGCGTCTCTACCGTTCGGCGGACTTGATCGGGCTGACGATCCCGCTGGAGGAGGGGGCTTGGCTGCCGATCCTCTCCGAAGCCATGCAGCGGAACCACGTGGGACAGGCCGGACGGGACGCCTACCTCCGCATCACGGTTTCGCGCGGGCCGGGCGACATCGGACTCGATCCGGCGCTCTGCCAGGCGCCGACCATCGTCGTGTTGGCCAAGCCGCTGACGCGCCCGGCCGACCACCTGTATCAGACCGGCGTGGACCTGGTCACGGCGACGATTCGGCGCAACCATCCCTCCGCCCTGTCGCCGCAGATCAAATCGCTGAACTTTTTGAACAATATCCTGGCCAAACGCGACGCCATCACCGCAAAGGCCTTCGACGCAATCATGTTGAACCCGGCCGGAGAATTGGCCGAATGCACGACGAGCAATCTGTTTCTGGTTCGTCAGGGTCGGCTGCTGACTCCCTCGATCGACTGCGGCATTCTTGACGGACTCACGCGCAATCTCGTGCTCGAACTGGCGCGCCGGGACAGTATCCAGAGCGAGGAAGGGCATTTCCTTCCCGCCCTCCTTCGAGAGGCCGAGGAATGTTTCATCACCAATACGAGTTCCGAAATCCTGCCCGTTCGATCCGTCGACGGCGCTCACCTGCCTTCACGTCCCCCCGGCCCCCTCACCAGCCGCCTACAGCGGCTCTTCCACACCCATGTTGCGGCCTTGACGTGATATCCGGGGCCGGCGCTTTCCATGGGCCGTTCGCCTGAACCCCTTGTTTTCTGAGCGTTTTGACAGTGCCTCCCTGCATGCTACCTTAGAGGCAATACGAGACCAATCGGAACCACTCAGGCCTGCAACCATGGCTCGTCCAGATTCACAGCCGATCCTGTTCGCGCTCGTATGCGCGCTGGGAACCTTCCTATCGCCCTTCGCCAACCCAGTCTCGTCCGAGGTGTACCAGTACATCGATCGGCACGGGGTGATTTCGCTCACGAATGTCCCGACCGACGCCCGCTATAAGCGCATCGACTTGACCGCTTCCTCGGTCGCACATGCTCCAATCCCGGAGAAGAAACTCGACCACGCGATTACCAGGTCCGCACGCCTCCACAGACTCCATCCAGCCCTGGTCCGCGCCATCATCAAGGCGGAATCCGATTTCGATCCGCGCGCCGTCTCGCAGGCCGGCGCGCTTGGCTTGATGCAGCTCATGCCGGAGACGGCCATCCAGCACCATGTCCGCGACGCGTTTGACCCGGAGGACAATATTGCGGGTGGGACGAAACACCTGCGGTACCTGCTCGACCGGTTTCACGGAAATCTGCCGTTGGCCCTGGCGGCGTATAACGCCGGGGAACACACCGTGGATCGCTACCAGTCGCTGCCCCCGATCGATGAAACCAGGCGATATGTGCAGAAGGTGTTGCGGTACTATCGACGCTTCTTACTCGCGCCTTCACCCCTCCATCCGACGCCTTGACCTGCCTCCTGCGCGCGTCCTATGCAACGCGACAACCGGCGCGGGAGTCCGTGACCCACTTCTGCCTAGAGAAAACTCGTCGTTCAAACCGACCACCTGGCTATGGAGTTTGGCATTGGCTTTCGGCGCATGGGGGTAATCCGCCCGATAGTGGGCCCCGATGCTGTTTTCACGCCAGAGCGCCGCCTCGCCAATGCAATACGCCACCTGGACGAGATTTTTCACCTCCAGCTCGGCCCTGGTGCTCAACGGTTTCGCCACCAACTTGGACCAGCGGGTCAACTGGGCGACGGCCTTGGCCAAGGACTCGCCCGTTCGGACTATACCCACACGCCCCCACATGAGCCGCCGGAGAGAGCTGCGCAATTTTTCAGCATCATCGAGCCGCTCCTGAGCCGAGCCCTCCAGATCCCGGATTGCAGGAAGAGAGGAGGCCGAAACCGGAGACCGGGCGGAGGCCAAGGCCGCCTTCGCGGCCCTGGCACCAAAGACCAGGCCTTCCAGCAAGGAATTGCTGGCCAGTCGATTGGCTCCATGGACGCCGCTACAAGCCACCTCGCCGGCCGCGAACAGGCCCGGCACGGTCGTCGCCCCGTTCAGGTCCGTGCGCACGCCACCCATCATATAATGGGCGCTCGGCGAGACGGGAATCCATTCCTCGGTCATGTCGATGTCGTACCGCAAGCAGGTGGCGTAAATGGTCGGGAACCGTTGTTTGACGAAATCCGGGTTCAGGTGCGTGACATCCAGGTAGACATGCCGCGCCCGAGTGGCGGCCATCTCGGCCCAGATGGCCCGCGCCACGATATCGCGCGGCGCCAACGCGCCGTCGGGATGATAGCGATGCATGAACAGTTCGCCGGTGCTGTTCCGCAACTGGCCCCCCTCTCCCCGGATGGCTTCCGAGAGCAAGAACGGCGGACTGGAGGGCAGATACAGGGCAGTCGGATGAAACTGCACGAACTCCATGTCCTCCAGCAAGGCGCCGGCACGAAACGCCATGGCCATGCCGTCTCCGGTGGCGCTGGCGGGATTGGTCGTGCGCGCATACACCTGTCCGGCGCCGCCGGTGGCCAGCACCACGGCGCGGGCCGGGATGACGGATTTTTCGCCGGTCAATTCGTTCAGGACCACGGCGCCGCAGCAGCGCCCGTCAACCACCACCAAATCCACGGTAAAAAAATGATCGAGCGATCGGATGTGGGGAGACCGCTGGGCTTCGGCCATGAGCACGCGGACCATTTCATTCCCGGTCGCGTCCCCGCGGGCACGCAAAATCCGGCTGCGGCTGTGGGCCGCTTCCCGCGCAAAGGCAAATTGGCTCCCGGTCTTGTCGAATTGCGCGCCCCAGCGAATCAACTCGTGAATGCGGGCCGGGCCCTCTTCGACCAACACGCGAACGGCATCCTTGCGGCAGAGTCCGTGGCCGGCTTTGAGCGTATCGCGCAGATGGACGGCGACATCGTCCTCCTCGCTCAAGGCCACCGCGACCCCGCCCTGCGCGTAAATCGAGCTGCTCTCAAACGGGCGGCCCTTGGTCACCATCAGCACGCGGCCGGTTCGGCCGAATTCAAGCGCGGCACGAAGCCCGGCCACGCCGCTGCCGATCACGAGAAAATCGGCCTCTGTTCGCGAAGCATGCATCTCTGTCGTCATGACTTGGGAGGATCCCCGATCCTATTTGGCGGCGGGAAGAGGAGGCCGGTTGAGACGCATCTGCCTGGTGCCCATGCCGAACGGCAAATCGCCGTCCACGGCTCGCAAGAGGATGGATTGATTGCCTACCCATTGGAGACGACCGTGGCCGCGTTCTCGAATTGGCACGTCCGTGCCCTGCGGCTTCCACTGCCCTTGCCAATGCACGTACATGTCGATGTGGTCCCCGTCGATCAGAATCCGTTCGATCGCGAGGTCGAGCGCGATCGTGTCATAGGTGCGGAAATCCGCTTCCGCGTCGGCCACCAGTTGATCGAGTTGATCCGAAGACAGCAGGAGATGGCTGATTCCCCCGAGATCCTTCTCCACATAGGCCTTGCGAAGCGACTCGACCGCATCGTAGATCCGGGTGAAGCGCAGATGATCTTCCGGATAGACCGGGCCCTTGCTCCCGCACCCTGTAATCAGCACGCACAGAAGGCCGAGAGCGACACAGCGATAAAGAAAGCGGCGGAGGGAAGACGACGAGAGCCGGCCCGGCATAGAGAGCAGTATAGGAACCGCTTCTCCACAGGGTCAAGGGAGCGGCGCTGGTCGAAGCAGGCGCGCTCGCCCTCAACTGTACTGGTCCCATGTATCGCACTGCTTGATCGCCCAAAAGACGGCCTCCTTGAGCCTCTTGAACTTGGGGTCATTCGTGCGGATGGCTTGAAGCTTTCGATCCAGCGCATATAGCGGCTCAATTGACCGCTTGTCCGGCATCTTGCCCAACGCCCACGCAATTTCAGTCTGGACGGTGATGTCAATTCCCGGCGCATCCAGCATCTCCAATAAAGGAGGCACTACCGAAGGATCCCCATGCAGCCCACCCACTTGCCCGAGCCCTTTCGCAGCCGCCGCCTGCAGTTCCGGCTGAGTCGAGGTCTTGAGGATTTCCACCAACACGGGAATGCCGTCTCGCCCGATATTGCCCAAGGCCACGGCCGCCTCCTTGGAGAGATCTTTATCCTTTAAGGCCTCCTTGAGCTTAGGCAGAGCTTCGTCCGACAACATTTCACCCAACAGAGAGATGACCAGCAGTTTCCGCTGATTGGTCCCGGTGGTATCCAAAATCTTCAGGAGGCGATCATCATGCCCCCATTCGGCGGCCAACAGGACAGGAAACTCGTATTGATTGAGCAACTCTCTCAACGCGGCCATCGCGTAGTCGCCAGGATCGCCGGCATTGGCGGTTTTCGCCGCCTCGACCGCATCCTGAAAGGGGGTGCGGACTTCTTTCTGCCATTGGATCTTCATGCCCCCGAGCACATAAGTTAACTGACATGCCGGCCCCTTCCAGATCCGAGAGGGAGCATCCGGAAGATCGTAGTCCCCGCCGGATGCGGTGGTGCCTTCCCACGTTTTCCGTTGCTCGCATTTCGCCCGAACAAGCACGTCGTGAGGTTGAGCCGTATCTTTGACGACGTGGTAGCCAAGCTCGGACATCCGCCGTTGCAAAATCTCTTTGAAAGGAGCGGCATCAGCCGGCCCCTTGTCAGTGAGGGCAACGGCATCCACAGCAACAGTCTTGATCTTCGAAAGCTGGGCTTTCTGCTCCTGAGTGAAATAGTCTCGATAGGCCCACCCCGCCACATGGCCGGACATCATTTCCACCATTTCCACCGTCAACATGAGGGCAGGAGCAACAACGGCTGCGGCGGCAATAATCAATGACCTCTTCATATGCACACCTCCTGATCGAAGAACCAGGTCGTGATCCCTCCCAGATAGCGCGAGGTTGGGCTCGACTCGTCAGCACCCCTCGGGCATCCGCCGTTTTTCCTCACAGAACGTTCTGTGACCTGCCCCTCCATTTTCTTGACAGCACTTCGGCACTGTGATACCTCATCCGGCGCCCAACACCGAGGCGGCGGTGGGGCCTGCGCGCTTTCGTGAGTTGCTTGCTTTTCCCCCACGAAGCCGATAGCGTAACCCCTAGTCGAGGAGCCGATCATGTCGAGTGTGCTCAAGAAGCGTCGTAAGAAAATGCGGAAGCATAAATACAAGAAGCTTCGGAAGAAGCAGAAATTCTTGCGGCGGAAGGGCTAATCCACCGGTCCACAGAGGAGGGCGCGCCCGTGCCTGAAGGGAAGAAGGTTCGTATTCGGGTCAAGACCGTGAATTGCACCTACGTCGGCGACTTTTTGATTCCTCCGATGCGCAATCGAGTCTCGGACGCCATCAATGAGGAACAGCGCCTGTTCATCAGCCTGACAGACGTCCTCATCAACGACAAGGACAAGGCCGACTTCGTGGCCATCAACAAAAACTTGATCGAGTCGATCGCGCAACTGTAAGGTCCTCTCTCCGCCGAGCGTCCCTCCGAAACGGACACCCCGTGCCGGTTCCTTTTCTGCTCCATCCTCCATCTTCTATTGGAGCCTGCCGGATACCTTATGAAATACTATCGCCGGTTCCTGCCGTTCCTAAAGCCCTACCTCCCGAGAATGCTCGCGGCCGCGGGCTTAGTCGCCGTCGTCGCCCTGATCAACCTGGTGTTGATTCGGCTGGTGGGGCGCCTGTGGGACGTCGTCACCGTCCAGCGCAACGAGACCGAGATGAATCATCTTCTGGCGCTGTTTCTCCTGCTCGTCCTGGCACAGGGGATCTTTTCGGTCGGACACGGGTATCTGGCGGCGTGGATTTCGCAACATCTGACCGCGGATTTTCGGCGCCATGTCTTCCGTCACCTGCAAAGCCTTTCACTGGGATTTTTCGCTAAACGTCGGACCGGCGAACTGCTATCCCGGCTGATGAACGACATCGGCGTCATCCAGAACATCGCGACCGACACGCCGATCGACCTGGCCAAGCAGGCCGTGACCTTGATCGGGGGTATCGCCTTTCTGCTCGTGACCAATTGGCAATTATGCGTGCTGATTCTCCTGCTGCTGCCCGCGCTGGTGCTGGTGGCCAAATTCTTCGGCCGCCGGCTCAAGCGGCTCTCGACGGCTATTCAAGATCGCACGGCCACGCTCTCGACGATCATCGAAGAAGTGTTATCCGGCATCCGCGTGGTCAAATCGTTCGTCCGGACATCCTGGGAGGAGGCTCGGTTCGCTGCCACCTTGAATGCCGCCGTCCGTGTCGCGCTCAAGCGGGCGGTCGTCATGGCCGTGTTCGTGCCGACGATCACGCTGCTCACCTTTGCAGCCGGCGCCGCCGTGCTCTGGTACGGAGGGCGGCAGGTCATCCAAGGGCAGGTCTCTCCCGGCGACCTCTTCGCGTTCGTCCTGTTTGCGGGCATTCTGATCGGGCCGTTCGGTGCAGCCGCGCGGGTCTTCGCCCAAATCAAAGAGGCGCAGGGCGCCATGCAGCGAGTCTTCGAGATCCTTGACACACAGCCGGAGGTTTCCGATGGCCCTGACGCGCAGGACCTCCCTCCCGTTCGGGGTCAGATGCGGCTTCAGCATGTCTCGTTTCAATACGACTCGCGCCAAGTCATTCTCCATGACGTGAGTTTGGAGGCCAATCCCGGCGAGGTGGTCGCCTTGGTTGGGCCGACGGGGGCGGGCAAGACGACCGTGATCAACCTGCTCCACCGGTTTTATGATCCCTCCGGCGGCGCCATCACCGTCGATGGCCATGACCTCCGGCACGTCCGACTCGACAGTTGGTATCGGCAGGTGGCGCTGGTCCCCCAGGAGACCGTGCTCTTCGGCGGCACGATCCTCGACAACATCCGATACGGACGTGAAGACGCGACCGAAGCGGACGTGCTGGCCGCCAGCGAAGCGGCGTTGGCGGACGAGTTCATCACGCGCTTGCCTGACGGATACCAGACCGTAGTCGGCGAGAAGGGTGTGAACCTGTCGGGGGGACAGCGGCAGCGGATTGCGATTGCGCGGGCCATTCTCAAGAACCCGCGAGTCCTGCTGCTCGACGAGGCGACCTCCGCGCTCGACACCGAATCCGAACGATTGGTTCAGCAGGCGCTCGATCGCCTGATGGCCGGACGGACCACCTTTGTCGTGGCCCATCGGCTCACCACCGTGCAGAAGGCCCACAGGATCATCGTGCTGGACAAGGGCGCCGTCGTCGAGAGCGGCACCCATGCGGAACTGATCGAGCGGCGAGGGCTCTACCACTACCTCGCCACGCTCCGGCAGACCGAGGACGAACTTCGCTCTGCGTGAGGGCAACGGCACGGCCGTTGGTCCATGAGGAGGTCTCCCGGTCATCGGCTTGTTCACGCTCCTATCCCGTTTCCTGCGACGCCAGGCCAGCCGGCTGCAACAAGACGCCGTCCTGCCTGACCTTGTGCACAAATTGCTCAAGGCTCTCTGCGACCACTTCATTGATCAGTCGCTGAGCATCTTCCTTTGTAAACCAATAGACCCGTCGCTCCTGCGCAGCAGACACCGGAATGCGGTACTCGCTCCCATCGACTTGATTGACCCACTCGAAGACGAACACGGCCTTTGCCGTCATCGTGGTCGAGAGACCTGTGGCCACCGCGTCGAGTCTGAAGTCCTGTACTTCCCCGGTCAACGTCACATCGGGGAAACTCGGGTCAATGTCTCCATTGGTGCGGACTCGCCACCCTCTTTCTCTCAAATACCTGGTCATGGCGTTCGCGACGGCCCGCCCGACATCACCTCCGGCAACTTGAATCGGATAGAGATCGAGCGTCCCGAACCGGCCCCGCCGTAAACCGAGCATCGCTGTTTCATGGCGCCGATCTTCAAGCCGCAACACACGGATCCTGACCCCTTGCCCTTCGCTCGCAACTTGAATCCCCCTCGCAGGGAAGGTTGGAATCGCGAGGAACATAGTGTCCTCGCCCCCGCCACACCCTCCGAGAACGTAGATCATCACCAGTACCAGACCTCCCGCCAGTATCCTCGCCATACCCCTTCTCCCTCACGATGCTTCCAACGCACGAGGGGCCGGGAGCCTGGCGGCTCCCGGCCCCCCCTCTCTCCGCGAACGGCACTGGCGTAGGCGTTACAGCCAGGTCACCCGTTCTGCCGGTCGGACGTAGATCGGCTCCTCGACCTGGATCCGCGCCACTTCCTTCCCCGACTTGTTGAAGCCCAGCACGGTGTCGTTGTACATCTCGAACCGCTTCCCGTGGATCTGGGTCTCAAACACCTTCGGGCCCGGAATCACGTCGTACCGGAAGATGATCTGCTGGCTGGCCCGCCACAGTTGCAGCACCGCCAACAGCTCCCGGCTCGGCACCAGGTACTTCTCGATCGCATTGTCCACGCCCGGCCCGAACATCTGCCGGGCATAGCCCCGCGGGCTATGACGCGGCGGGATGTAGTAGCCGTTGGGCTCCGTCCCCCACTGCGGGTACAGGGGCAACGCCACCTGCTCCACCCGAATGGCGAAGTACAGCGGGTGCCACCGGTCCTCGGCCCACAGCCCGTCCTCGCCGATCCGCACCAGCGACTGCATCCGGATCTTCCCGACGCAGGCCGCCATACAGCGCGTTTCCATCGGCTCGCCGCCCGTCAAGGGGTCCTTCCCCTCGATCCGCGGATAGCAGGCAATGCACTTCTCCGAGACCCGGGTCGTGCCCCGGTACATCGGCTTCTTGTACGGGCACTGCTCGACACACTTCTTGTACCCGCGGCAGCGGTTCTGGTCGATCAGCACGATGCCGTCTTCCGGCCGCTTGTAGATGGCCTTCCGGGGACAGGCCGCGAGGCAGCCCGGGTACGTGCAGTGGTTGCAGATCCGCTGGAGATAGAAGAAGAACGTCTCATGCTCCGGCAGACTGCTGCCCGTCATCTTCCAGGGTTCGTCCCGGGAGAAGCCGGTCTTGTCGATGCCTTCCACGAGGGCGCGCATCGAAGTGGCCGTGTCCTCGTAGATGTTGACGAACCGCCACTCCTGGTCCGTGGGGATGTAGCCGATCGCCGCCTGGCCGACCTTGGCCCCGGCGTCGAAGATGGTCATCCCCTCGAACACCCCGTAAGGGGCATGGTGCTTGCGGCCGACCCGCACGTTCCACACCTGCCCGCCCGGGTTCACTTGCTCGATCAACTGCGTGATCTTCACGTCGTAGAACTGGGGATACCCGCCGTAGGGCTTGGTCTCCACGTTGTTCCACCACATGTACTCCTGGCCCTTCGAGAAGAGCCAGGTGGACTTGTCGGCCATCGAACAGGTCTGGCACGCCAAGCACCGGTTGATGTTGAACACGAAGGCGAACTGCCACTTCGGATGCCGCTCCTCGTAGGGATAGAGCATCTTGCGGCCCAGTTGCCAGTTATAGACTTCAGGCATGGTTTCCTCCGTAATCCGTCATTCGTCATTAGTCATTCGTACGGTCCGTCCGAACACCCCATCACTCTTGCAAGTGACGAGTGACGGTTGACGAATGACGCCATTACACCTTGATCTTAATGTGCTCGCCCTTGAGCCACTTGATCATGAACTCGTTCTCCTGCCCGGGGGTAAAGCCGGTCCGGACCGGTTCCCACGGGCCGCGGGCGCCGATGCCGCCGTCTTCCGCCTTGGTGATGCGGATCAGACATTCCTTCGGCACCGTGTTGATCGCGTGGTGGTCGACCTGATAGCCCCACTTGAACTTCCAGGCCACCGCGTGCTTGCCCGGCAAGCTGTCGGTCTGGTGCATCGGCATCAACCAGCTCCGCGTAAAGGACTGTTGGGCCCCGTAGCGGAAGTTGGACTGATAGCCGGTGTCCAGGGCGATGGCGCGGCCGTCCGGCCGTGTCTCGTGCCCTTTGACCGATTTCGCCGTCGCCACGTACGGGGCGTGCTTCGCCATCGTCACGTGGTACGGATACGCCGGGTTGTACTTGGCCCGGATCATCAAGCGGGCGACCTTATAGTAGGGGTCACTCGGCTTCCAGCCGCGGTAGGGCCGATCCACCGGGTTCCCGTCCACATAGACATAGTCCCCGTCGTTGATGCCGCGATCCTTGGCTGCCTGCGGGTTGATGTGCAACTGGTGCTCCCCGACCCCCGGCGTCCGCTTGTCCATCCGGTACGGATCGCCGAAGTTCGACTCGTAGATCTGCACCCAGTCGTTCACCGACCACTGGCTGTGCACCCGGTGCCGGGTCTTGGGGGTGACGCAATAGAACTGATACCCCTTCTCCCATAACGGATTGCTGTGCCGCTTGATTTCTTGCCACGGCAACTTCACGTTGCGCACCGTCTTATCGTCATGGTGCTGCGCCGTGATGGGGATGCCGTAATCATCGGGACGGAGGTAGGGATTCGTGGAAAAGATGGCGTTGGGCAGGTACGGCGTCGCTTCTGTCCCCTCGCGGTGTGAGATGAAGTTTTCGCCGTACTCGATCGCCTCCGGCTCGGTCCGATAGGTCTCGTACCGCCCCGTCCTCGTCCACATCGGCTTGGACTCATTCGTTTCCTCCCAGAACGGATGCCGCGGATAGGTCCGGACCATGACCATCCAGCCCTTCTCCGACTTCAAGAGCACGTCCGCCGAATAGCCGTAGAACGTCGAGGAGGCATCCAACAGGCGCTGCACGTAGACGTCCACCCGGTTCAGGTAGACCATCGCGAAATAGTCTTTCATGCGCTGATCGCCCGTGATTTCAGACAATTTCGCGGCGACGCCCGCGAACGTGTCGAGGTCGTTGCGGGTGTCGTAGAGCGGGCGGATGCCGCCCTTCCACACCTGCACCCACGGATTCGACACCGTCACCGTCATCTCCGGATAGGTGAATTCCATCCAGGAGTTGCACGCGAAGGCGATGTCGTTGTGGTTGACATCCGACGTCATTTCGATGTCTTGCGTGATGAGACACTCGATGTTCGGATCGACGTTCTTGACCATGTCGTAGTGGTGCTTGGCATTGTTGAGCACGTTCACGTTGGTGACCCAGCGGAACTTGCTCGGAGTCGGCATGTGCGTCTTGCCTGTGAACACCTTGCGCCCATACTTGGGCGTATTCACGATCAAGGCCGTGTCACCGTGGTTCCAATAGCCGACTTCCTCGCCGTAGTAATACGACCTGGTCTTGATCTCCTTGCCATGCACGTTGGGATCCGTCGTGATGTTGAACGGGTCCTCGCCTGTATGCACACCGAGCCCGGCGCCGGACCAGGGGGTCGCAGTCCAGGTGCCGGCCTTGTAGTTCCCGGCCCAGGTATGCTGCCCGGTCCCGAACTTGCCGACGTTGCCGGTGATGATCAACACCATGGCGGCGCCACGAGAGTTGATCGTCATCTGGAAGTAATGGTTCGTGCCCTCGCCATTGTGGATTGAGGCGGGCTTGACCGTGCCGGAATCCCGCGCCCAACGGACCAACAGGTCCTTTGGCGTTCGACAGATCTGATGCACCGTGTCCAGGTCATAGTCCTGAAAGTGCACCAAATACATCTGCCACACCGGAATGGTATCGACTTCCCGCCCGCTGAGCAGCTTGACGCGATAGGTGCCCGTCAAGGCGGCGTCGATGCCGCTGGTGTGATAATGCCATCCGACCTGTTCGCGGTGCAGAGGAACCGCCTGGTTTTTGGACAGGTCCCACACCATCATGCCCCCGAGCCGTTCAACCTGCTCCGGTTTCAGCGACTGCACTTTCCCCGAGTAACTCATCGAGAAGTCAGGGAACTTGTAATCCTTCACGACGTCCCGGGGATCCAAGAATTGCAGCGTATCGGTCCGGACAAGCAGCGGAGCATCCGTAAAGCTTTTCAGGAAGTCGACATCGTGCAGGTTCTCGTCGGTAAGGATTTTCATCGCGCCCAGGAAGATCGCCCCGTCCGACTGTGGCCTCAACGGCATCCAGTAGTCTGCGCGATAGGCCGTCGGGTTGTATTCCGGCGTGATGACCACGATACGCCCGCCGCGCTCGATCGACTCCAACTTCCAATGCGCTTCCGGCATCTTGTTCTCGACGAAGTTCTTCCCCCAGCTTGTATTCAGCTTGGAGAAACGCATGTCGGAGAGGTCTATGTCGGAGGCTTGAGCCCCGCACCACCAGGGGTGCGAGGGGTTTTGGTCGCCGTGCCAGGTATAGTTGGACCAATACCGCCCGCCCTGAGCTTGATCCGGGCCGACCTTCCGGATCCAGGTGTCCAGCAAGGCGTTGACCCCACCGTTCATGCGGGTATTGCCCATCTTGCCGATGATGCCGAGGACCGGCATGCCGGCGCGGTGCTTGAAGCAGCGGGTCCCCGCGCCCTTCATCATCTCGATCATCTCGGGCGGATAGCCCTGCTCGCGCAACCGCCGGGCGCCGGCCTCGCCACTATAGCGCGTGGCGATGATGACCATCGCCTTGGCGGCATAGCTGAAGGCCGTGTCCCAGGAGACGCGCATCATGTCGTCCAGAAACCGGCTGTCGAATTTGTACTTGCTCTTGGTCTCCGGGGTGAGCTCCGGGGAGCCGGCATCCATCCATTCCTTCCAGCCCTTGCGCATCAGGGGGCCTTTCAAGCGATAGGGGCCGTAGACGCGGCGGTGGAAGGTGAAGCCCTTCAGGCACATGCGGGGGTTGTGGGCGAAGGTCCCGCGGTTGCCGTAGAGGTCTTCGTAGGTCTGGTGGTCGTAGTTCTGCTCGACGCGCATGACGACGCCGTTGCGGACGAAGGCGCGGATGCGGCAGGCGTGCGTGTCGTTGGGGGAACAGCACCAGGTGAAGGAGGAGTCATACCGGTACTGATCGTGGTAGACGCGCTCCCACGAGCGGTCCGGATAGTCGCCGAGGGGGTTGCCCACCTCGATGACCGGCTGGAGGGCCGTCAGCGCCAGCGCGCGATCGGCGATCGCCGCGGCCGCCACCGTCCCCGCCGTGACCTTCAGAAATTGTCGTCGTGATAAAAACATTGAAAGCACCTCCCTGCTGAATGAACGATCAAGAGAAGATACTGCCCTTGCTTCCTGTCGACTCGTCGTCGAGCTGCAATCTCACCTCCTTCTCTCTGTCCCGACATTCGCTGCGAAAACAGGGCGGGGTAGAGCAAAGAAGCTGCCAGGAGCAGCTTTGATCACCATGGAAATGCGAGAGCAGGGTAAGCCATTAAAAAACAAGATGAATTAGAGGCTGATCGAGGGGGAGAGAACGAACTAGGCCGCGGCGCAAAACTCGCCTTGCGCACATGGACATATGCGCAAGAGCCGTGGCTCGCGTTTTAGCTTCATCAAATCAAGAACTTTGGCCTGCATGACTGGATATGCGGGCGAGCGTGAGGGACCTGGCTGATCCGCTGAATCAAGGGATGGAGGTTGGAAACGCTTCGGACGTTACCGAAGGGCAACGCCAGAAGTCCAAAATAAGAAGACTACAGGATGGAGGTGGTCCACCGTGGATTACCACGTGGAAACATGGGGGGTCGCTGGCTAGGTATCCGCCCGTCCCAGAAATCGTTTCATGAGCAGGGCGAAATGCTGACGGGGGATGCCGCTGCTCTCCGCGGCCTTGGTAATCACGCCCCCGGACAAGGCCAGCTTGGCACGAAGGTATTGCGTGGTGAATTCGGTCACGACACGCTGCTTGGCCTCTCCATAGGGAAGGTCGCAATAGCTCGACGTCTGGGAATCCTTCACGGAGCCCTGCAGCAGCGGCCGAATCGTCTCGCCCGTAATCTGCTCTCCCTTCGCCAACATGAGCACCCGCTCAATGACATTGCGCAGCTCACGCACGTTGCCCGGCCAGGCGTAGCTCGCCAACTCCGCCAACGCCGACAGATCGAAGGAGGTCCGTCCCCGCCCCATTTCGCGACCATACTGCGACAGCAGGTGCCGCGCGATGACCGGAATGTCCTCTACGCGCGACCGGAGCGGCGGAACGTCAATGGTGATCACGGCGAGCCGATAATACAAATCCTTCCGAAACGACCCGGCCCGGACCTTTTCGGCCAGGTCCTGATTCGTGGCCGCGATCACGCGCATATCGACGCGCTTGATCCTCGTCCCGCCGACCGGCCGTACCTCATTGTCTTCGAGCACTCGCAGGAGCTTGGCCTGCAAGGCCGGCGGCAGTTCTCCGATCTCGTCAAGAAACACCGTGCCGCCGTGGGCCAACTCGATCAATCCCGGCTTGTCCGCAATGGCGCCTGTAAAGGCCCCGCGCACATGACCGAACAGCTCGCTCTCCATCATGCCTTCAGGAAACGTCGCGCAGTCGATCACTTGAAACGGCTTGTCGCGTTCGCGCCCGGCCTCATGGATGGCCTTGGCGATCCGGCCCTTTCCGGTGCCCGTCTCCCCCTGGATCAACACCGTGGATCGAACCTGCGCGGCCTCCTTCACACGGTTCATGATGGCCTGAAACGCCGCGCTGACGCCGACCAACTGACCAATCTGCATTTCCCTGGAGAACCGCCGCTCGAACGCGGAATTGTGTCGTAAGATTTCGGAAAAGCGAATCGCCCGATGCACGCGCATGCCCAGATCGTCGGCATTCACCGGCTTGATCACATAATCATAGGCGCCGCGCTTCATAGCTTCGACCGCCTGATCCACGGCGTTGAGACGGGTGACCAGCAGCACCGGGAGATTGCGGTCGATTTCCTGCACCCGGCTGACCAAATCAAGCCCATCCATGCCGGGTAGGACGAGGTCCGTCAAGATCAGGTCGATCGGTTGGGTTTCCAGCGCCTTGAGCGCGCCCTCGGCGGTCGCTCGGACTTCGATCTGGAGCTCGCCGCCGACCGCCTTCAGATCAGCCTCTTCCAATGCATGGAGGATCAGCTCGGTGTCGCCTGGATTGTCATCGACCACCAGGATCGTGAACGGCGGAGCGGCGCGGACGGAGGAACTCGGGCGGTCGCCCGTCTCCTGGTTCATACAGACCCTCCAAGAGAAGAGGACGATCTCACCATCTCGGTTTCAGTGGGCCGAGTCGAGGCGGTCATCGCACCAAGCAGTGGAAGGGTCAATTTCACCTGGCAGCCTCCTCCTGGCGCATCCTCGATCCAGATCGAGCCTCCGTACAAATCCACGATGCGCCGGACGATCGTCAGGCCGATACCGCTTCCTTTCACGTTGGCCGGGTGCAGGCGGACGAACGGCTCGAACACTTTCTCCTTCAGCTTGTCGGGAATGCCCGGCCCGTTATCGGCCACGGTGAAACAGACCAGGTTCCCCTGTTCGTGGCTTGAGACGACAATCCGTGGCTCGGGCACCCCTTGGACGAATTTGATGGCGTTGGAAAGGATGTTGTCCAGGACCTGATGCAGGTAGGCGCGGTGAACGGCGATGATCGGAAAAGGATTGTGCCGCTCAATCCGGATTCGATGCTTTTCCAGTTCACCGGCCCGCAATTTCAGAATGTGATCGAGGACCAGATTCGGATCGACCGCCTCGACCGAGGCGGCACGTCCTCCGACCCGGGCAAGCGCCAGGAGGCTCTCGATGCGATCGGATAGCTCTTCGCTGTTGTCCTCGATCAAACGCAGCCACTTGTCCACCTGCTGATCCAGTTGGCCATGATGCGTTCGCCGCAGGACCGCCGCCAACTCGCCCATCCGCTCTCCGGGACCTTTCAGATCGTGAGCGAGCATCTCGGCCATGTGTTCCAGCGTTCGGAGCCGCGCGCTGACCCGCTGTTCCTTTTCGTGAGCGGCGTCATAGAGCCGCGCGTTGGAAATGGCCACGGCCGCCTCTTCGGCCAGGCTGACGGAGAGACGGATATTCCAGTCCACGGCCGCCGGTTTGTCCCGCAGCAGAGCCAGCACCCCGAACGGCTTTCCCTCGGCGCGAAGCGGGATGGCCAACATACTGTTCCCGATGAGATTTCGCCGCATGACCTCGGGACGGGTATCGTTCCGGAGATTTTCTCCGATTGCGGCGCTGCCGGATTCGTAGGCCTGGACGGAAACCGGAAGCTCCTCCCACAACAGCACGGTTTTCCGCAACTGGTCGTTCCATTCGCCCGATGCCGCCTCGATGATCCAACAGCCCATACGGTCGTTCCGCGACAGGATCAGGCACACATCAACGCCCGTCAGTTGCACGGCCTGATCGGTGATGCGCTTGAGAACGCCCTCCAATCCGTCCGGCCCGATCGTATTGATCTCATGTCCGATCTGCTGAATGACTTCCAGCTCACGCAGGTGAGCGCGGATCCGGGTGATCATATCCTCGCAGGATCTCGCCAATTGGCCGATCTCATCGCCGGACCGAACGGATTGCAGCGCGGCGGCTCCCGCCTCATGCTCGCCTTTCCCAACTTGTCGGAGAGCGACACGCACGGACCCGAGCGGCTCCGTCAGGGAGCGCGTGAGCAACCGAACACCGGCGATTCCCAAGCCGATTCCCAAACACAGCACCGCGACGAGCCCCCAATAGGTCTCGGTCGACAATTTGACGGCCTCCCCCTCCAGTTCATCAATATGCTGTTCAAGCTGATCTTCCAAGAGACGCAACTCGGTCCGTAGGTGATCGGACAAAGCCAACCCCTCGCCTGAACTGACATATTTCAACACCGCAGCCGTCTCGCCGCGCTCGATGCGGGCCAAGAGGACGTGCTTGGACGCCAACAGCTCGCGGAGCCTCGCACCAACCGCGGTCAGATCCGCCGAGACCTGGGGCACACGGCGAAGTCGGACGATCGACTCCGCGACCGCCCCGTCGAGTTTCTGCTCGGCGTCCTTCATGGGCGTGAGAAAGGCCTTATTGCGCGTGAGAAGATAGCCGCGAAAGGCATCTTCGATGTCGACGGTAAGTCGCCGCAAGACTTGGGTCTGCTCGCGGGCGAGAACGGAATCGTGACGGGTTTTTTCTGTCGCAAGCAGTTGGTTGACAAGCACAATGTGAGTGGCCAGAGCACCGACCAGCGGAACAACGACTAAGAGGAGGACGACCCAAACCTTTTTTTGGATGCTGAGCCGGTCCCACCACCGCTGCTGGGCAGTACCCATCGGGACCTCACCCTCTTGGATGAGGTTGACACCCAAGGCGGAACCGAGCCGGCCCCCCGGTTCGAAATGGTAAAAGCGGCGGCAAGCCTAAGCTGAGACGGAACACAGTGTCAAGGTGGATCTGGAGGTTACCCGAGCCCCAGGAGCCTGTCCGAATGAAGGAACTCAGTACCGTTGCTTCTCCAGGGTCGGCACGATCTGGCTCTGCGCATCCTCGGTAATGTTGTATCGCATGTACGGGTTGTCGACCATTTGATTGGCATACAGCCGCCCGGTCGGCGCAGGAATCTTGATCTCCAGCTTGGCCGTCCGGCCAGGCTCAATCGTCACATCAAATTCCTTCATCCCCCCAATGTAGGGATGCCAGACGGCAATCTTGTGCTTGCCGGGAGGAATCTGATCGATCTCGAAATGGCCCCTCTGATCAGTGATCGCATAGTAGGGGTTCTCGACCGTCAGCCCCCAGCTCTCCATATAGGCGTGAAATCCGCACTGCATCAGAAAGACCCGCCGTCCTCGGCTCATGCGGACCTGTTGAGTCATGGGCTCTCCTGGAAAGTGCTTGTGGAAGTGGGCGCTCAGGTTGGCTTCCCGAGGATATCGCGGGCTGATCGGAAGCGGGACATTGAACAGCACACGAGGCCCCAGGTGGGACGTCTCGTACGCTTGAATGTCATGCATGGCGGGGTCCATGTTGACGACCGTCACCTCGTCACGATCCCGAACAATGCTCACGAAGGGAAGGAACCGGCAATCGATCGCCTCGATCTTCGGCGATTTGAACTCGGTGAACGGCTTCCCCTTTTCGATCCCATCGATCAAGACGACCACTTCCCGGAACTCTCCTTGATCGCCGACTTGAAAGGGCTGAAGCAGCCTCCATCCCTGACCGTCTGAAATGCGTCCGCAGTAGATCGGATCGGGCAATGTGGTCAAGTTATACCCTTTTGGCTTGGGAACATCACCCTCCAGCACCACATTCCCGACCAGCCGGCCACCGTCTCCGACCGTCATCGCCTCATAGGCTTGGACGGTCGAGGCATCCCACAGGAACAGACCACCAACCACAAGTCCGAGGAGTCCTGGCCACTCCGTCGATGCTGTTTTCATCATATTGTCTTATCCTCCGGATCGGGGTGCATTACAGCCTGACCGCCTCAAAAGCTTATATTCAGACTAATTCAGGATGGTTCGGTTTTCCATAGGTCATCAGTTGATCATAAAATACGAGACAGTGTGGACAAAACGTCTCAGACAGGACCAGGTCGGAAGGCCGAACCTCATACCGTTGGAGATAGCGTTCCAGCGCAGTCCATTCCCCGCCATCGACCTGATCCACCTGGATGTCTTTGATTTTTCGACAGAGCGAACAATGCAACACCTGGTGAAGCCCTCCCATGCCGATCTCCTTTCATCCATTCACAGATCCGTGGACCACGTGGATATGACCCCCTGCGCCTGCCTGTCGGCCGCGGCGGCCCGACGGTCCGGACTTCGCAGGATCGCCGTCACGGCCGGCGCAAGCTCTCCATGGGCTTTGAGATAAGCCGGCGCCCATGATCATCTCTTGGCGTCCACTTGCCAGGTCACCATCGGTCGGTCGTGTCAAACAGCTCTTCAACCATGATGACCGATTAAAAATAGGGCACGGCGCTCTTCATCCGGATGGCCCAATCCGTAACCGTCCGTAACCGTCAGACCCGGTGTCGTCCGGTCTGTCTCTCCACTGAATGTTGCCTCATAGGTTTGTGCGTGCGAATTCCCGGTGGAAGCCGGCCGGACGACCCGGCCGATAGGTCCGCGTCTCATGCGCGAGAACGCGGGCTCCGCCAGTGATCACCGGCAGAAGCCCATCACGACCCGCGCAAGTCCACGGGGCCGACAATTTGGACTGACTGAATTGGGTCAGACGGGTGGACGAAACACAGAAAGGTCAAACATCAGACTGGCGAAGCGCTTGGGCACATCTTCAACCTGAGGGCCACTGTCGCCGGGGAAGACCCCTGGAACGGTTGAAAGAATCGTGAACCCTTCCGGGGAGGCGGTCTCGCCGGGATCCAAGTCGAGGGTGAGGTCCCACAAGGTGGTGG
This sequence comes from Nitrospira tepida, assembly GCF_947241125.1. Lineage (NCBI taxonomy): Bacteria > Pseudomonadati > Nitrospirota > Nitrospiria > Nitrospirales > Nitrospiraceae > Nitrospira > Nitrospira tepida. The sequence continues at coordinate 3,972,859 of NZ_OX365700.1, forward strand.
GGACACCCAGAAGCTGCATGAGAATGCCGACACACAAACAAGCGACGGCTACGGCGGGTCCGATGCCGACCGTCTGGAGATGGGGCCGCACAAGCATGCCGAACACCCTGGCGTCCGACGACCGACAGCGTCTATTTCACTTTCGAAAAATCCGCGTCGATCTCGGTCATCTTGCCGTCCGGAAAGATGACGAACACTTTCGTCTTCGCATTGGGATCAAATGTGTCGTAGGCGAATCGCGCGGTGAACCTCGACCGGTAGGCCGGTCCGTCGCCCTCGTTTTTTCTTCCCCGATCCGCCTGGCTGACATCGACCGGCTCGATATTCTTGCCCCCTTGCTGGAACGCGATCTTCGCCCCCTCGGCGAAATACTCGTCGTCCCCGCACAGTTGCACTTCCACTTCCAGATTGGGCATATCGACGACTTTCTTGATGTATTCATCGGGCATCCGAACGTCCTGCTGCTTTTTCTTCGATTCCATGGCTTCTTGCCGGCCGAACGCTTCGAGACGATAGCGCTTGGTTCGAAGCACGACGCTGGCGCCGCAAGGGTCCTTTTCCGGATCGGCTCCCACCCGGGTCTTGACCGACGCTTGCTGGACAATCTTCTTGACCGCCTCCTGTGAAGTCTTCTCGTCCTTCTCCAATGCCTTTTCCATGGGAAGGCGGCCCTCCTCCAACGCCTTCTTGGCCTCTTCCATGGACAACTTCACGTCGATCGCGTGAGCCGGCGGAATTCCGCCCAGTAGGATCGCGATGCCGGCCAACAACAGGGACACGGGCCTGATCATCGAATCTGATCGTCGAAACCTCTCAGGGCACATACTTGCCTCCCCTGGCTGGAGACTCCTCACCAGTCAGGTGAGCAGCCGATGAAATCGGGCGCATTGTAGGGGAAGTGGGTGATGGTTGCAACGTGGCCCGCGCCGCCCCCTTCAGGCAAAGCGGGACCAGTTGGCGTAGGGACGGGATCGATACAGGTGACGCAGGTCAGTCGGAACGGACAGCCCGCATTTCTCCAGCAAGACCGCCGTCTCGCTCAGCGGAAGCCCCACGGCTGCGGTGTAATCGCCGGCAATCCGTTCGATCAACCGGACCCCGGATCCCTGGATGGCATAGGCGCCCGCCTTTCCGATCGACTCTCCGGAGGCGAGATAAGCCTCCAAGTCGGCATCACTGAACGGTTTCATCCAGACCTGCACCGTTGAAAGCGCGGTTTCCTCAAACCGACGGTCCGACACACAGACGGCCACCGCCGAGTGGATCCGATGCCGCCGCCCCTTTAATTTCCGGAGCATCCCCCGCGCGTCCGCGATCGTTTCGGGCTTCCCCAGGGCTTCCTGATCGATCTCGATCAGCGTATCGCTTCCGATGACGACCGCGTCGGGCGCCAGCCGCGCGACGGCGCGGGCCTTGCCGCAGGCGAACTCCACCGCGAGGTCCGCCACCGGCAGGCCCGGAAGAAGCCGTTCGTCGAACGACGGCGCCTGTACTTCGAAGGGAAGACCCAGCAGCGCCAGCAACTCGCGCCGGCGGGGTGAGGTCGAGGCTAAGATCACTCGCATCGAAGCTTACGCGGGACAGGCCGGCACGAGTGCTCTCGTGTCCGGTTCGGATCCAGCGCGGCAGGCGACGTTGTCCGGAGCGGGATCGTGGGGAACAATGTCGGCCAGCGCGGCAGCCACCTCGTCGACGCCGTTCATGCGCACCATCTGCGCCCGCACGGCGGCGGCATGAGGGAATCCCTTGCAGTACCAACCGAGGTGTTTCCGCATATGCGGAAATCGCGCGCGACCGAACAACTTTTCAAAGAGTCGGGCATGGGCCAGGAGCGTCTGAATCCGTTCCCGAAGCGAAATTTCGGGATGAAGACTTGGGCGCGATTCGGCTGAACCCGGTCCGGCCAAGCCCCGTCGAGCCGACTCCTTCTCACGAAACAACCAGGGTTCTCCCAGCGTACCCCGGCCCACCAGGACGCCCTGAACTCCGCTGTCATCGATCCGGCGCACTGCCTCGTCCAGCGACCGGATGTCTCCATTGCCGAGAATCAGCGTGGCGGTCCCGCGAGCCGCCTGCGCCGCGCTGGCGATGGCCTGCCAGTCGGCCTCGCCGCGATACATTTGCGCGAGCGTGCGCCCGTGGACGGTAATCGCCGCAGGCGATTCATCCAGCAGGAGCCCGATCCACTGATCGATGACGACATCGTCGCACCCCAGCCGGGTCTTGATCGACAAGGGGAGCGGCCGGCGCGCCGGCGGCGCGCCGGCACCTCGCGCCCGATTCATCCGTTCGATCAACGACAGCCTGGCCGGTTTGAGCCCCAGCCCTTCCAGCCTTTGCCCCTGCGCCCAATCCTGAATGCCTTGCTTGGCGGCCCGGATGATGGCCCGCGCCAGATCCGGGGTTCGGATCAACCCCGCGCCCGAACCGGAGGAGGCGACACAGCGGGAGGGACAACCCATGTTGAGGTCGATGCCGTCGAACCCCAATTCGCAGGCGACCTGGGCGGCCACATAAAACAGATCCGGGTCCTTTCCATAGAGCTGGGCCACGACGGGACGTTCCTGCTCTCCATATATCAGCGGCGTCATCGTGACGTCCGCTCCGCGGCAGACATCCGTGACATGGGTAAATTCGGTGAACATCACGTCCGGCGGTCCCTGTTGCGCGACCATGCGGCGGAACGCGGCATCGGTCACGCCGTCCATCGGGGCGAGTCCAAAAATCGGCCGGGGCAAGGTTTGCCAGAAGTTCATCGACCTGCCTCGGCCTTCCATCCCGTCAGGGACAGTGGTGACTCGCATCCCGCCGGAAGATTGGCGGCCTCATAAGCATCCCGCAATTCCGCCGCCTCCTGACGCACGAGCTCCCCGGCCGCCGGACAACGTACCGACACGAAGCGGGTGAACCGCTCAAGCTTGAGCAGGAAGAAATCAAACGGAGCCGGAAGCTCTTCGCGACAGGCCAGCCAGAACGAAACAAAGTCCTCCAATGGCAGCGCGGCTTCGCGCAGGCGCTCGCAGGTTCGAGGAAACATGGAACGGAGATCGCCGCCCCAGATGAGAATTTCGTGGGGCAGATAGCCTTCGCGATACCACCGGAGCGGCGCGTCATCGATCTCCGGAAGCGCAGGCATCGCGCCATTCGGCCCCGGCATGCCGACGATCAGATCCGCATACCGACGGGAAGCCTCCGCCAGCCGTTCATCGGCCTCTGGCGTGCCGGTCGTCACGGACCGCGAAAAGTTCGGCAACGAATCGCTCGGGCAGCGTTGTTCCAAAACCCGGCGCCGATCCGCATCCACCATGCTGCCAAACCGGAGCAGAAAGTCTTCAAATTCACGAACAATCGCCGCCACCGGCTTTGTATCCACTTCCAACCCCATCGCTCTGAGCGAGTTCAGATTCGGACGGGCGAGCACCTGTTCCAACATGTCGTAGAGGATCTCCGGAATGGGCGCCGCATGGTCGTCCAGCCACAGCGGGAGGTCGGGATGAAGCGCGATCGGACCGGCTGGAACCACGGGATGGGACGAGAGACCGGCCACGTGAATTTCGACCACGCGCTCAAGGGGAAATTCGTCCAGAAAGCCGGCCACAAATTCCGATAGCGTAATTCGGTTCGTGACGGCGCTATAGCGGTAATGGGTCCAGAGGTGCCCCATGTCCAACACGAACCCGCAGGGACAGCTCTGCGCGATCTCGGCGAAGAAGGCCGCCGCGCTCAAATCTCCGGCGCGAAAATAGGTCAGAGGCGGCAGTTCCAGCAGCACCAATGGCCCGTCCTCCCGCCCGCTTCCCAAGGCGCAATCCAGCGCCTGTTGCACGATCGCGGCGTGTCGAGCGACCAGACGCGCGCTGTCGGTCGTAAACAAGGGCGGCAGGTAGGTGCCGAAGGCGTACGGGCCGAGGCGCTTGCTGGCGCACTCGTGATTGATCCACGGGCTGCCCAAGGTACGCGCCTGCTCGACGACGAGGTCAAGTTCCATCGCCGTTCCGGGCCGTTCCCGCCAGTCCGGTTCCGTCCACCAAAGCCCTTCGGCGTGGTAGGGCAAGGAAACGGACGGATAGCGGCGCCGGATCGCCGCCAGCATGGGCGTCGCGGCCCTGAACACTTCCAGATAACCGGGCGTCATCGACCCGGCTGCGAGCGAATCCATCAGTTCAAAGATGTCCGGCGAATAGGCATCCGCAGACAGTCCGATTCCCTGGAATGCAATTCCCTCGACTCGTTGACGAAATTCGGCTATGACAATGCTCATGGGCCACGTCGGAATCGACAAGACTGGACCTCCGAACAGGCGAAGTCTAAAGGCGAACCAGCCCCTTTCGCAAGGCACGCGCGCCCGACGGGTCGCCTGTGCTCGTCTGATATACTGTCTCTACAACAGCGTCGCACAGCCACAAATCGTCTCTGGACGGGCCTTCGCGGGCACGAAACCCCTGTGAAGAAATCGGCTGGCACTATGAAGTCGCATTCCAGCGAGGGGGCCCCTCCAACATCGGTTTCTCACATGATGACACCCGGCATTATCCAGGTTCCCGGCGATATCACGGTCGCGAAGGCCGCCTTTTTGATGCAAAAGGAACAGGCGCCCTGCCTCCTGGTGAAGGACACGGACGCGCGGGTCGGCATCATGACTTATACCGACATCGTGAAAAAAGTCGTGGCGCAAGGATTGGAGCCCCAAGACGTCCAGGTGCGATCGATCATGTCGCGGCCGGTTCAGACCATTGAATATGATCGGCCCCTGGACGAGGCCTCCACGATGATGGCCGCCACGGGGGTGGCCTTGCTCGTGGTCACCAAAGATCAACAGCCGGTCGGCATCGTGCGGGCCCGCGACTTGGTCTATGTCGCCAAGCACTGCGCCGTGAGAATCCCGGCCGTGGTGACGCTCATCGACAGTAAGTCGGACGGATCCAGACACCAGGCCACTCTGACGCAGATCAGTCACCTCGCGGCCACAGTGGAGTGTCCATTGATGCTGCCTCAGAGGACGCAGGTGATGCTCGTCTTTGCCTTGCCGGACACTTCGGACTCCATGACTGTGTATGGAAAGGTCGCGACCCTATCCGACGAAGGCACGCCGCAGGCTTCGCGCGGCCTGTCCTTCACCGTCCAATTTACACACTTGAACGCCTCCGACCAAACCCGCATTCGGGACTGGGTATCTCGGCAACCGGCATCCGATTCCTGACCGCTCGCGCCGCCGGCGTGCTCCCGACACAACATCTTTTCTTGAAGACGCCTCTCCACCTGGTAGAATGAAGCCCTCAACCGATGTCGGCGTTGTCCCGACAACGACTCATCGTCCACTGACAAGGATATCGCAATGCGCCCAAAAGTGTTGCCCTCGAAAGAAGAGATGCTCTCGCAACTTCAGACGTTGCTGGACGGTCGCGAAGACGATCTCCGCATGGCGCTCATGCGGGAGATCGTCGCCAACGTCCTCAAATTGCACGACGCCCAACTGGATCTGCTGGACCTCAAAATCATTACGCGGGCGATGAAAGAACTCCGCCACGCCTTCGCGGTCTTTCGCGACTATCGCAACCGCCCGAAGGTCAGCGTGTTCGGATCGGCGCGGACGCCGGCCGACGACCCGCTCTATCAACTGGCCTCCCGCTTCGCGCAACGGATCGTGGCTCACGGTTACATGGTCATCACGGGCGGTGCGGACGGCATCATGCGGGCCGCCCAGGAGGGCGCCGGCCGGGAGCACAGTTTTGGGGTCAACATCATGCTCCCCTTCGAGCAGGGAGCCAACTCCACGATCGCCGACGATCCCAAGTTGATCACCTTCAAGTATTTCTTCACCCGGAAACTGATGTTTCAAAAGGAAGCCAACGCTATCGCCCTGTTCCCCGGAGGATTCGGCACCCACGATGAAGGGTTCGAAGTCCTCACCCTGGCGCAAACTGGAAAGAGCGACCCCAAGCCCATCGTCTGCCTTCAGACGCCCGGCTGCAATTATTGGCATCGTTGGCACGACTTCATTCAAGATGACCTCCTCGGCCGAGGCCTGGTCAACCACGAAGATCTCAGCCTGTTCCGAATCGCCGAATCCGAAGATGAGGCGGTGAACGAAATCCAGACGTTTTACCGGACCTATCACTCGCTGCGTTTTGTCGGCCGCCAATTGGCGATGCGCCTTCAACGTCCCATTTCCAACGACCAGGTCGCGGCCATCCAGGAGCAATTTGCCGACCTGTTATCCGAAGGCCTGTTCCTGCAGCGAGGCGCCCTGCCGGAAGAACTGGATGAACCGGCGCTGTCCGACCTCCCCCGACTCGTCTTTACCTTCAATCGGCGGAGCGCCGGGCGCTTGCGCCAGCTCATCGACCATCTCAACAAGCTGCCGTAAGCCGCGCGCGTTGCCCGACATGCAACCCGTCGAGCGTTTCGACGCTCGACGGGTTGGCGTTTGACACGCCGCATGATAAGCTGATCTTCCCAGTATGACACAGGCCGGCACAGTCCCGACGTTCATGCCCGATATCGTGCTCTATCACGCCGAATGCGCCGACGGCTTCGGCGCCGCCTGGGCGATCTGGAAACGGTACCCCTCCGCGCGATTTCTTCCGGTCAAGCATGGAGAACCACCCCCGTCCGGCCTGTCGGCCTTGAAGGTCGTGATGGTGGACTTCAGCTACCCGCGGCCGATCCTGGAAACCCTGGCCGCAGACAGCAAGGCCCTGCTCGTCCTGGATCATCACATCACGGCGCAGCAGGCGCTCGAGGGCCTCCCCTACGCCTATTTTGACCAACGGAAGTCCGGCGCCGTGTTGGCCTGGGAATGGGCCCACCGGAGCCCCGCGCCCTGGCTGCTCCGGTATATCCAGGATAAGGATCTTTGGGAATGGGCGCTGCCATCCAGCCGCGAAGTCAGCGCGGCCATCGCCGCCTATCCGTATGATTTCCATGTGTGGGATCGCTTCGACCAGGAACGGCTCATTCAAGAAGGCACCGCGATCTTGCGGTACGAGCGGGAACTGGTCCGCAAGATCGCCGCGCACGCGGTCCTGGTGACCTTCCACGGCTATCGGGTGCCCGCCGTGCAGAGCGCGGTGCTGACCAGCCAAATCGGCGAACTTTTGTCGGTCGGCTACCCCTTCTGCATCATCTGGCACGATCGGAACGGCCGCCGTTATTGCAGTTTTCGCTCTCGCGAGGATGGGGTGGACGTCGGCAGCCTTGCCGCCTCGCTTGGCGGCGGAGGCCACACCCACGCGGCAGGATTCTCGGTCCCCCTTGGGCCGGACGGCATGCCGCCTCCGGAGGTGAATTTTGTCGGACCGCCGGCCGGTCCGACCAGGCGCGAACCGGGATCCAGGGATTCATCCGCTCCGCCAGGCACATCTTCAATCCCCCGCCCCGCATGATCCCCCTGTCGGACGATAACCCGACCGACCGGCCCCCCATCATCACGGTGTCAGCGATCGCGGCCTGCGTCGCGGTGTTCCTGTACCAGGTCAGCTTGCCGGCTCGGCCGAGCGAAGCCTTTGTCTTCCAGTACGGTGCTGTTCCTGCCGTGGTCACCGGCCAGGCCTCGCTCCCGCCTGAACTGGCGGGACTCCCCGCCTATGCCACGCTCGTGACCAGCATGTTTCTCCACGGCGGCTGGATGCATTTGATCGGCAACATGCTCTATCTCTGGATCTTCGGCAACAACGTCGAGGATGCCATGGGCCATCTGCGCTTCATCCTGTTCTATGGACTATCCGGGATCCTCGCGGCGCTTTCGCACGTCTTGATCGATCCGGCATCCACGATCCCGATGGTGGGGGCCAGCGGCGCGATCTCCGGCGTGCTGGGCGCCTATCTCCTGCTATTTCCGCACGCGCAAGTCCTGGTGCTCATCCCGCTCGGCTTTATCGCGCGAACCTTCTACGTGCCGGCCTGGATGGTCCTCGGACTCTGGTTTGCCATGCAACTGTTGAGCGGAGGGTCGAGCCTCGGCCGGCCGGAAGGCGGGGGCGGCGTGGCCTTTTTCGCCCATATCGGAGGATTTGTCGCCGGGATGCTGCTCATTCCCTTGTTCAAGCGGAGGGGGGTCCGGCTCTTCGCCCCGGCTCACCACCGGCCGTGGGAACGGGCAGGCTGGTGAGCCAGCAGCCGAACGTGTTGGCCCTTTGGGTAGCCTACGGGTGATCGAGCACCGCGCGCACCCGCCTCAACAGCTCTTCCGTACGTACGGGTTTTTGCACGTGGCAGCGGGGAGCGATCCGATGACGAACCAGGACATCGTCCGGATAGCCTGAGACGAAAATCGCCTTCATCGTTCTCCGTTGCGCCAACAATCGCTCGGCCAGTTCGGCGCCCGACATCTCCGCCATGGCCAGATCGCTCACAAGGAGCTGAATCCCGCCGGGCTGCTCGCGGGCGACCATCAAGGCTTCCACTCCCGAGCCGGCTTCCAAGACCTGATATTGGGCTCGATGGAGCGCGGCCGCGACGCATTTTCTCTGCCATTCCTCCTCAAGGACAACGAGCACCGTTTCCGATCCCTGCGCCAGCAAGGCCCGCTCGAAGGTCCGCCCTTGCCGGTTCTGATTCGCCGCCGGCTTGGGTTGGGGCAGTAGGATCGTAACTTGGGTCCCCCGTCCCTTTCGACTTTCGAACGCGATCTCGCCGCCCAGGTTCTTGATCGCTCGCACCGCGAGGGCGAGCCCCATCGGCTTTCCGCTCCCCGGCAAACTGCCGTCCCGAAAGGGATGCAGCGCACGGGCCCGCTGCTCCGGCGTCATGCCGATGCCCGTATCGGTGATCGTCAGCATCGCGCAGGGAACGGCTTGGTCCCCGGCCATCCGCCTCACCGCTTCGGCCGGGGCCGCCCCAGCCCTGATCGTGAGAGAGCCTCCCTCCCTCATGGCATCGCGGGCGTTCAACACGAGCTGGAGCAGGATCTGCTCGATGGCCCCATCTTCCGCCGCCACGAGCGGCGTATCAGGGTCCGCTTGGAGAATCATCTGCATACCGGCCGGAAGACTGTTGCGAATCACCGGGTCCAGATGCTCCAGAATCCGGTCGAGCGCATGAACCTGGCGCTGTGTCGGGCCTGTCCCTCCCCATACGTCCAGATGCGTCCCGAAGGCCGCCAGTTTCTCTCCGGCCAATAACATCTGGTCCACATACTTATGGGCCTGATCACTTCGCGCGAGGGAGGTTCGGAGTTGACCGGCTTCACGTCCAATGACCCGAACCTGTTCGCGGAGCGATCCGGACAGCCACGCCGCCAGGTGAGGGACCTCATCGGCTGTCCTTGGTTCTTCCATCGAGGCGGCCGGCAAGCCCTGGACCGGCGTCACGATCGGTTTGGCCTCGCGCGCGGTCAGGGGTGGCGTCGATGTGGTCGAGGCCAGCTTCGCCCGAAGTCGTTTGACCTCATGCATGAGCCGGTCGCGGGTCAGCAAGAGCGCCTCTTCTTCCAGCCGCAACTCCGCCAATCGGTGGCAGAGCGTCTCGCTTCGGCGTCGCTCACCAGCCAGTTCATCCAGCGTGAGCCCGTAAAAGATCGCCATCATGAGCAACAGCGGCAGGCCCATGAGCTGCCCGACGGAGAGGCTACCCGTGATGAGGACACCCTGCGCCAGCAACAGCGCATATCCGAGGCACAGCACCAGCGAGAGCCTGAGCATCTGGCCAAGCGTGCGCACCGAACTCGCCACCAGCATCAGGAGAAAGAAGGCCAGGTAGAACTCTCCCCGCGCGTTGCCTGACACATACACGATCGCCATCGCCATGAGCGTGTTGGCGCCGACCAGTCCGCTCATGAACCAGGGATCGGCCAACCACCGCGTCGGCGTCAGGACGAGCCCGATCGTCACCAGCAGCAACCCGGCCACGATCAGGTGCGCAACGGCCGAGGAAACGATCACCTCGTCCCCGAACAGCAACTCATAGGACAGGCCGATGCCGACCAGGGCTTGAAGCACCACATAGCGGGAACGAGGCACGGACAGCAGCGCCATGAGGCCGGACGGAGTCGGGAGTGATTGGGATTCGGGAACGGACAGACTTGCCGATGGGGTCATCGAATATACCTCACGGTTATGGGATCAGCAGTCGCGGGAACCTTTGCGCGGCATGGAAGTAAGCAATGGGTGTACCGGGACCAGTGCTCGTAAGCTTTCAAAATATCAGGCTTTCATGAACGGTAGCCGCCGGGTCTGTCTGCGGAAACCGTCGGCATCGACAAAAAGGAACGGAGAGGGGAAAGGGCGGAGATTGATCGAGAAAGTCAGATTTTCGATCGGTCTGGTGCAGACAAGAACGCCGGATCGACCGCCATCCGGGCAATCTGCCCTGCCACGACCTCCGCGTCCTGGATGGTATCGGCCGTCACGGTGATATGGCCCATCTTTCGTCCGGGACGAATGCCCGTTTTCCCGTAAAGATGGAGGTGGACGCCGGGTTGCTCCAAGAGAGTCCGCAGTTGTACGCCGCGGCAAAGCCGGACGATTTCGTCCCCGAGGATGTTCACCATCGCGGCGGGGCTCAGGAGGCGGGCTTCTCCCAGGGGAAGTCCGCAAAGGGCGCGCACCTGCTGTTCAAACTGCGACACGGTGCAGGCATCCAGCGTGTAGTGGCCGGAATTGTGGGGACGGGGCGCAACCTCGTTCACCAGCAGCTCGCCGGCAGGCGTATGGAAGAGTTCCGCGCAAAAGACTCCGACGCCTGACAGCGCATCCACGACGGCGACCGCAAGGTCCTGTGCCCGCCGGGCTGTCGCGGTCTCAAGGGGGGCCGGGACCGTGGTCCGGCGGAGGATCCCGGCTTCATGTTCGTTGGCCACAACGGGATACACGACATGTTGGCCGTCGCTCCCTCTGACGGCCAGAACAGACAGTTCTCGATCAAACGCGATGTGCCGTTCCAAGATCCAGGCGCGTGACGGTTCGGGCCGAGCGGGAACAATCCCCTGCAGGCGTTCCAGCTCGCGGGCGTCATTGATGCGCCACTGCCCCTTGCCGTCATACCCGGCCGTCGCCGTTTTGCAGAGACAGGGAAATCCCAGTTCCGCGGCGGCCGAGAGGTCGGCGAACGATCGCACTTCGCGGAAGGCCGCGACGGGAAACCCCCGTTGCTGAAGAAACCGCTTTTGGACGAGGCGATTTTGGATGTGTTCAAGAATACGCCCGCTTGGACGGACCGGCGTCTGTCGTTCAAGCGCCAGCACAACCTCGGCCGGGACATTCTCCCACTCGTAGGTGATGGCCGCGAGGTCCCGCACGAAGTCGGTACGCGCCGCCTGATCCTCAAAGGATCGAACCACGGATCGGTCGGCGATGCGATGGGCCGGAGCCTGCGCATCGGGGTCCCACACGACGGTGCGATAGCCTAATCGCCGCGCAGCCGTGACGAACATTGCGCCCAACTGTCCCCCGCCCAGCACGCCAAGAAGGGAACCTGGGTCGATGAGCATGTCCGACATGTCGTTAGCGGGACCGGCCGGATCGGCGGGCCGTCGAAACCGAGGAACGGGGATGGTCGGCCGCGAGAAACGCCGGTTGCTCTGCGGCCACCCTATCGGTCTGGTCGCTTCGGAATTGAAGCAAGCGCTCGCGGATAGGCTCATATCGGCCGGCCAGAATCTGCGCCGCCAGCAGGCCGGCGTTCTCGGCCCCGCCGATTGCCACGGTGGCCACAGGAATGCCCCGCGGCATCTGGACGATCGAGAGCAGCGAATCCAAGCCCTTCAGGTGCTCGGTCGGGATCGGCACGCCGATCACCGGCAAGTGGGTCTTGGCCGCCAACATGCCGGGCAGATGGGCTGCCCCCCCGGCCCCCGCAATGATGACTTCAATGCCTCTTCCCGCCGCCTGTTCGGCATAGGCGAACAGCCGATCCGGCGTCCGGTGGGCCGAAACGACGAGCAGTTCGTTCGCGATTCCCAATTGGGTGAGGATCGCAACCGCCTTCTCAAGGATCGGGAAGTCGCTCTTGCTGCCGCCGAGCACACCGACGAGAGGACGATCCGGCATAGTCTCTATCCCTTTCGTTCGACTCACTTTTCCAAGCCCCGCTTCCCACCGAGCTTCCCGCCGAAAGGGATCGCCCGGGACCGCGGTCTCCGCGGATCACCCGGGGGCGCGCACACCTTAGCCTGAGGCCCGGGGCCCGTCAAGAACCACCAGACCAACTGGTTGCTTCCTCGTGGGAAATTGACCCTTCCCCTCTGCTTGGCATATGATCAGCAGCGAGTGGAGGCCGAAACGCCCCGCTCGCTCCCCCATGGCGACGGAACCGGGAAAAGTCGGGCTCCGAGGGCAGATCCGATCCTTCGTGGATCAACCGACCGGTTTGGACGAACTGGTCGTGGATGATCTGGCCGTCTCGAGCAAGCTCCAATCCTGGGAAGCGGTTCAGATACCCGATCGGCTGCGGTTTTCATCCCGCCTTGCCATCAAACTGCTGCTCGCGTTCCTGATCATCATCGCCTTCGTTCCCTGGACCCAGACAATCACCGTCACCGGCCAACTGTCGGCCTATTCCCCCTACGAACGGCCGCAGTGGATCGAATCTCAGATCACAGGCCGCATCAAGAAATGGCACATCTACGAAGGCGTCCGCGTTAAACAGGGGGACTTGATCGTCGAGCTCGACGACTATGATCCCAACTTCATGGCGCCCGACCTGCTGGCCAGGCTGGAAGAACGCAAGAAGGCTCTCGACCAAACTCGCAAGGCCGCACTGGAACGCGCGGACCAGTTGGATAAGCGCATCAAGGAAATGCAGAACCTCGTGAAGGCGGCCGTCCCTTCCGCGGCCGCGCGCGTGGTCGAGGCGGAGAACAAAGTCCGCGAGGCGACCCAGAAGGTCGAGGCGGCCAAGATCGCCGTGGCCACGGCCGAACTGAACGTCGACCGCCACAAACAGTTGGCCGAGCAAGGGCTGGTCTCTCAGCGCGAGCTCGAACTCACCATTCAGGCGGCCATCGCGACGAAGGCCGATCTGCAGGGGGCCCAAGCCGGACTCAAGGCGGCACAACAGGCCATGATGGCCTTGAGCTACGGCAAGGAACAGGTCAGCGCGGAAGTGCTCCAGCGGCTCATGGAGGCCGAAGCGTCGAGGGATGGGTCCTTTGCCGAGGCGGCCAAGGCGGCCAATGAGTTGGCGGACATCGAGCTGCGCCTCTCGAACGCCACCCAGCGGCGCCTGGCCGGACATATTTACGCCCCGGTGGACGGCACGGTCGTCAGAATGGCCCAGGTGGGGCCCGGAGAAACCGTGAAGCAGGGCGACAAGCTGGTCAGGATTTCTCCGACCAGCATGGACAAGGCGATCGAAATGGTCGCGGACGGGATCGATGCGCCGCTCCTGAACGTCGGCCGAAAGGTCCGTCTGCTGTTCTACGGGATTCCCGCGATTCCGCTGCCGGCCTGGCCGGAAGTGATGGCCGGCACCTACGGGGGCGTCATCAAGGTGATCGATCAAGTGGACGACGGGAAAGGAAACTTCCGGTTCTGGGTCGTGCCGGATCCCGAGGACCGTCCCTGGCCCGATCAGGCGCACGTGCGGCAGGGAACCAAGACGATGGGATGGGTCATCCTGAACCGCGTTCCGCTCTGGTATGAGTTGTGGCGGCGATTCAACCTGTTCCCGCCGGACTTCCAGGAACGGCCGCCCACACTGATCGACACGCTCCTTCCGAAAGCAGGCACCAGCGCCAAGTGACCCGGCGCTCAGCCGGCTCACGCCCGTCGCCTGCCACAACGGCCTGCATCCCGTCCGCTTTCTCGAACGTCGTCATTCTTCTCGTTATGAGCCATCGCTCAGAAAGGAGTGGGTCATGAGATCATACGTTCGACTCTTGGGTACAGCCACGCTGCTGTGCGCCGTTGCGCTGACGGGTGCCGCCGCCTTTGCGGAAGAGCCGAAATCGAAACCGCTGCCGCCGATTCCGCTGTCGCAGGAGGAGGTCTTCGCCTGGGTGGACCGCTCTCACCCCCTGCTGAAGAGCGCCGGCACGGAGAAGGTCGTGGCGAGGGGCCGCCTGTTGCGGGCCTTGGGCGCCTTTGAGCCCCAACTGGTGAACGACACCGAGATCGAGCGCTTTATCTCCAGTTCCAGGCCGCAGCTCGGCACTCAGACCGCCGGCTTCAACGACACCTTCATGGACTTCCGGCATCCCTCCGGCATCAAGGGTATCGCCGGATATCGTTACTCCATCGGAGACGCCGTGATCCCGGATCTCAAGGTCGGCAAGGACAACCAGATCCTGCTCGGCGCCTCGATTCCTCTGCTCCGCGGGCTCTTGGTCAATCCCGAATCGGCGGAACTCCAGCGGTCAGAACTGGCCGATCCTCGGGCCGAGGTCAAGATCGCCGAAACCCGCCAAGGACTGTTCCTCGCGGCGGCCACCCAGTTGTGGGACTTGGTCGCCGCCGCCAAACTCGCCGATGTGGCCCAGCGGGCGCAGAAGGTCGCCGAGGATCGGATGAAGCAGATCGAGCAACGGGCCAAGGCCGGGGCCGTGGCACCCTTGGATGCGGTCGAAGCGAACCAGGAAGTCCAGCGGCGCCGCGAGTCGGCGATCGCCGCCCAACGGCTGGTCGAGCAGGAACAGTTCAAGATGTCCTTGTTCCTGTGGGAGAAGAGCGAACCGGTGACTCCGGCCATCGACCGGGTTCCGGAGTTCCCCGCCAACCAGACGACGCCAAGCCCGGAGACGGTGAAGGCCAACAAGATACAAGCCAAGGCCGATCGCCCGGAAGTGCGCGAGATCGGCATTGAGGCCAAGCTCAACGACATCGATCTTGAGCTGGCCAAAAACAACCTTCTCCCCAGCCTGGACGCCGACGCCTCGCCCGCGCGCAGTCCGGAAAAATTCGTCCTCGGCCTCGGATACAAGTTCGGGCTGGAACTCCGGGTCCCCATCATGCAGCGGCGGGGCCGCGGCGAGGTCCTGGAAGCGCAGGGCAAGGCCGACCGGCTGGTGCTGCTCCAAAAGTACCGGGAGCAACAGGTCGTCGTCGATGTGGATAACGCCCTGTCGGCCATCGAACGGGCCAAGGAACGGATCGCAGCCGCCGCCGATTCGCTCCGTCTGGCGAAAACGCTGGAAGAGGGCGAGCGGTTTCGGTTTAGTCTCGGCGCGACCAGCGTCCTCTTCGTCAACCTCCGGGAACGGAACAGCGTCGATTCGGAGATCCAATTGATCAGGGCCAAGGCCGACTATCAAAAAGCCCTGGCCCTGTATCAATGGGCCATCGGCGCCTGGGCCAAAAGCGGACCCAGTGCGGTCCCGGTGAGCTATCGACAAGTTCGGTAGAGAGTCCGACCGACAGGGCCGAAGGAGTAGTTTTTTTTACCCCCCTTTGATAGGGTAGTGACGTTGGTGCCTACCGAACCGGTCTGTCGGCACACCGCTCAGGCTGGGGGGTTCAGTCCTGTTCTCTGCTGGAGAGTGTGAACCTGACTGATGAACTCGGCACAGGACCATAACCAGCAGCCTCACCCGTCCCTTGCGATCCGCGACATCATGTCCCGCTTCGGGGTGTTGCTCCGGGCGGAACGCCGGGTGCTCGGACTCATTTTTTCCTACGCGCTCGCGATCGGGTTGTTCTCCTTGATCGTCCCGTTGACCGTGCAAGAGCTGGTCAACACCTTCGCCTTTGCCATCCAACCGATCACGATCGTCACGCTTTCCATCATCATCCTCGCCAGCCTCCTGTTCGTCGGGGCGTTCAAGGCCTTCCAGGTTTATGCGGAAGAGATTCTCCAGCGGCGCCTGTTCGCGCGGGTCGCGCTGGGGATGACCCAACATTTCCCTGACGTGCGGATCGCGGGATTCAAGCCCCGATACGCCAACTACTTCACGGAAGCCGTGTTCATGCAGCGCGCCCTCTCGGGATTGTTGATCGACTTCATCGACGTCGTGATCGGCGGGATCGTCGGGATGACGCTCCTGGTCTTCTATCATCCCTACTTCCTCGGCTTTAACATCGTGCTGTTCGGCGGCGGCGCCCTGGTCTTCGTGCTCTTGAGTCAAGGCGGGCTGAAGGCGACGCTGGAGGTCTCGCATTGGAAATACAGCACGATGCATTGGCTCCAAGAGATCGCCTACAACCTGCTGCATTTCAAGGCGACGACCTCCAAACCCTATCTCTTGCGCCGGACGGACGAGCTGGTCGATCGCTATACGGAAGCCAGACGAACCCGGTTTGCGGTGTTGATGCGGCAATATCTCGGCTCGGTCGTCTGGCAGGCCCTGGGACACGGAGGCATCATTGCCACGGCGGGGTGGCTGCTCTCCATCGGGCAACTGACGCTCGGTCAATTGGTGGCGGCGCAGGTGATCGTCGGCCGCCTATTGTTCAGCTTTGAGTCGCTCGTCAAGAAGATGGGGCATGTCTTTTATTTCTTCACCGCGCTGACGGAACTGGATTTTGTGTTTTCGCTCCCCAAGGACGAACATCGGGCCGTCCTGTCGGTTCCCCTCCCGGACCCGGCCATTCACGGCATCCGTTTGACCTGCCGGGATGTGGGCGTGGCTGGACCGGAGGGCGACGCCTTTTTTGAACATTTCGATCTGGAAATCACGCCGGGTGAAAAAGTCGGCATCCTCACGGCATCCAATCAGGCGAAGACGACTTTGGCGCGCGTGCTGGCCGGCCTGGAGTCCCCCGCCTCGGGGGTCATCCGATACAACGGCGTGGATCTCCGCCACCTCGACATGGACAGCATCAACACCTGCCGCGGCTTCGTGCTGGATTCCAAGCTCACCCTATTCGAGGGCACCGTGGAGGACAATATTTCAATGGGCCGCCCGTCGATCGCCTACAGCGACCTGCGCTGGGCCCTGCGCTTTACCGAACTGGAGGAAGAGATCGACGCCCTGCCACAGGGCATCAAAACCCATGTGCGGGCCGAAGGAGCCGTTTTTTCGCCAGCGCGCATCCAGAAGATGTTGGTGGCCCGCGCAATCGTCACCCGCCCGCAGATCCTGATCTTCGACGGCCTGCTGCACAATATGCACCCGGTCCAGCGCGAAACGCTCCTGCGCCGCCTCTGCTCCAAAGAAGAACCCTGGTCGGTCGTGTTCATCTCGAACGATCCGACCCTGACGCCCTATATCGACCGCCGCGTCGAAATCGGGTAGCCTACGAGCCCTCGTGAAACTGTTCAAAGGCCTCAGCCTTCGCGAAATTGGATTCCCGCAGATCACCCTCAGTCTGCTGATCATCGGCTTGGGCTGGTTGGGCGGCCAGGAGTTGAGCCAGGTCGATCAGGACCTGCGCGTGATGTACACCGAGTACACGCTCGGCGCCACCGATCTGGCCCATATCATGGCGGACGTGATGCGGTACCGGACCACGATCGTTCGGGCGCTGGAAGCCGACAGCAAGAAAGAGTTCGATCGGATTACCGCCGGCCTTCCTGAGCTTCGGGCGCAGATTCAACATGCGATCGACCGGTATGCCGCCGCCAGCCTTCGTGTCTCCCGAAGCGGGCGCAGCGAACCGGAAGACCTGGAGGCGCTCCGGCTCAGTCTGGACGACTATTTCCACAGCGCCGGCAAAACCACGGATCTCTTGCTCCTGGAATGGACCGCCCCCACTCCGGCACAGGCGACGAAGTTACGCCGGGAGGCCGAAGTGCATGCGGCGGAAAACGCCGGTCCGAAGGTCGTGCAGGTCAGCATCGCCTTGGACCGTCTGTTGGAAACGGTGGCGGATGTAGCCAAAGACATGAGGGATCAGGGCACGAGGACCATCCGCATCACCAGCTCGCTGCTGTTCTTCGGCAGCACGTTTCTGGCGTTTCTGAATCTCCTGGTCGCCATGCGAAGCGCCGCGGCTCGAAAGCGGCAGGCCGCTTCGTCATCGAGTCATTCGAGCAGGAACGCCGAGGCCGGATTGGCGTTCCCTCGCGCGGATACCAAACTCGCCGGATCCGAGTAGATCCGTTCCGTTCGCTTGCGCGGCGGCCGCCTTCATGGCCGCGTCCGATCCCTTGCGGGCACGGCGCGTCCGACCGTTCGAAACAGTTCGTCCCGCTCCGTCGCCGTCAGATCCTGCCACCGTCCGACCGGCAGCCCGTCCAACGTGATGTGCATGATGCGCACGCGCGTGAGGGCGGTCACCCGATAGCCGAGCGCCTGACACATGCGGCGGATCTGGCGATTGCGCCCTTCGATCAGCACGATGCGGAATCGATCGGCCGTCTCTCTCCGGACCTTGCAGGGCAAGGTCGGACGGCCCAACACAAGCACGCCCGCCGCCATGCGATCCAGGAACGTTCCGTCGAACGGGCGGTCCACACGCACCACGTACTCGCGCTCGTGGCCGTGCTCGACCCGCAGGATCTCGTTGACGATGTCGCCGTCGTTCGTGAGCAGGATGAGCCCGGAGGAATCCTTGTCCAATCGTCCGATGGGAAAGATGCGCTCGGGGTGCTTGATCGCGGCGATGATGTTGCCTTCGACGTCCGGTTCGCTCGTCGTCGTGACGCCGACCGGCTTGTGGTACTTGATATAGACCCGGCGCGATCCCCATGGGATCGGGCGGCCGTCCAGCTCGACCCGGTCGCGGGCGGTGACCACGTCGCCCAAGACCGCCCGGCGGCCGTTCACCGTGACGCGCCCCTCCTCCACCAGCCGGTCTGCCTCCCGGCGCGAACAGATCCCCTGTTCCGTAAAAAATTTATTGATGCGGATGCTGCCCGGCTCCGAGCGGCGGGGAGATGCGGGGGCCATGAACGGATTCCTCGGCGTGGATATGGGATATGACGGCGCCGTCAGCCCCGATCGCGGACGATCGCAAGGCCGCGGGGAGCGGGCGTGGACTTATCGGACGCTCGGCGTTCGCCGGCGCCCGACGTGGATCAGCCCCGACGGGCGATAGATGAGCCGGGCGATCGAAAACTGCGGCGCGGCAAATCCGTCGATCGGGGCGATTTCACTGACATCCACCGTGGTCGGACCCTTGGATATAACTCGACGTATATTCGTAGGGAGCCGGAGCACGTGAACACCCGCCTGGTCCGGATGGCAGCAGGGTTCGTCCAGGCCCAGAAAATTCTGTTCGATGGTCAGCCAACCTGAAGGGACGGCCATGGTTCGATCACCGCCGCGACGAGAGCCGGTATCAATGCCCCGCGTCGGATCGGACACCTCAGCGGTCCGCTACCGGCGCCGCTTCGGCAGATTCTCCGGCGGGATGAACACGGCCAAGGCCACGACGGTCGTCCATCGATTGGCCTTCCCGATGGCCGATTGCGTAATGTTCAGAGTCCGCACGATCTTGCCGCCCATTTTGAAGACCTGCTCGCGTTCCTTCCAGGCCAAATTCGGATCGAACTCGACCCCCAGGGTCGTCGCCAACATCTGCGCCGCCAAGTCTTCGGTGTACTCGCCGGTTTCTTCGTCAGTCTCGCCGTGGGCGTGGTGTTCGGACAGATAGCCGTAGGTGCGCCGATCGGTCGGGATCGCAAGACCGATGGATGCGGACACGAGCCGGTTCCGTTCGTTGGTTTCCGATCGCGCCATGACGCAGAACGTGATCTCGCCCGGATTCAGCAGCTTCTCGCCGCGCTTGCGCGGGATGATCTTGCAGTTCGGCGGCAGGATCGAGGAGACGCTGACCAAGTTGCAGTAGGCGACCCCCGCGGACCGCAACGCCTGCTCGAAGGACGCCAACTTTTCTCGATGCACCCCCACGCCACGTGTGAGAAACAGATGTGTCGGAACCATAATCCCCCTTTTCGCCGGCCCCGGCGATCACGCTGACGTGGTTGAAGCTCACATCAGGAGAGTTCACGCTTGCTGGTGCGTGCGGCACGCGGGACGCATTTGTACCAACTTACCCGCGCTTTCGCAACTGGATTGCTGCCACTGGAGCGGATGATGGCGACGTGGACGGTGTCAGGACCTCGCCTCGGCCTGATTGATGACGAGCAGCCGCAATTCCGACAGCTCCTCCATCGCGTAGCGAACCCCTTCCCGGCCGAGCCCCGAATCCTTGACGCCCCCATACGGCATGTGGTCCGCCCGAAACGTCGGGATCTCGTTGGCAAGCACCGCGCCCACCTCCAGGTCGCGAAACGCCTGAAAAATGCGATTTACATCGCGGGTAAATACCCCCGCTTGCAGGCCGTAGTGGGACTCGTTGAGCATGCGGAGCGCCTCGTCAAACGTCCGGTAGGGGGTCACCGCCACCAGGGGGCCGAAGACTTCCTCGCACGAGACCTTCATGTCGGGCGCGACATCGGTCAGCACGACCGGATCGAAGACGTTGCCGGTCCGGCCTCCGCCCTGAAGCCGGCGCGCGCCGCGCTGCAACGCCTCCTGAATCCACTGCTCGATCCGCGAGACCGCCGCCTGATTGATCACCGGCCCGACCACCGTGTCTTCCCGGCGGGGATCCCCCGCCTTCAGGGCCCGGACCAACGCCAGCAGTTTCTCGGTAAAGGCGGCGGACACGGATTCCTGGACCAAAATGCGCTGGACCGAGATGCAGGTTTGGCCCGCATAGCCGTAGCCGCCCACGGCGCAGCGCTGCGCGGCCAGGTCCAAATCCGCGTCCGGCTCGATGATGACGCCGGCGTTGCCGCCGAGTTCCAAGAGCACCCGTTTCTTCCCGGCCTTGCCCTTCAACATCCAGCCGACGGCGGCGCTGCCTGTGAAGCTCAAGACGCTGAAGCGCTCGTCCTCGACGAGCCGCTGCGCAATCGCGTTATCGCAGGGCACCACGTTCAAGGCTCCGGGAGGCAGTCCCGTTTGCTGCACCACCTCGCCCAGCAGCAGGGCGGTCAAGGGCGTCTGCGGAGCCGGCTTGATGAGAATCGCCGTCCCGATCGCCAGCGCGGGCGCCACCTTGTGCGCAACCAAATTCAGGGGAAAATTAAAGGGCGTGATCCCCAGCACCGGCCCGACCGGCACCCGACGGGTCAACCCGAGATACCGATCCATGCCGGGCGTCCAGTCCAGCGGAATGACCTCGCCGCCGACCCGCTTCGCTTCTTCGCCGGCCACCAGGAAGGTCTGAATCGCGCGCGACACTTCGCGCCGGGCATCCGACAAGGGCTTGCCCGCCTCGGCCACCATCACCTGCGCGAAATCTTCCTGCCGTTGCCGCAGCGCCTCCGCGATCTTGGCGCAGGCGGCGGCGCGGGCATGGGCCGGAAGTCGTCTCATCTCCCGCGCCGCCGCCTCGACCGAACGGACCGCCTCCTCCGCGGCCGCGTCATCGGCCAGACAGACCTCGGCGATCACCTCACCGTTGTAGGGATTGCGGATGGCATCTCGCAGGGAGGTCGAGCGCGGCTGACCCCCGATGAGCAGCGGGCGGGGTTGGTTCACGTCTGAGGCTCCGACTGACGGAATGGCGGACCGGTTAGACGGCGTCGGCCGCCTGCACCGGCTGCGCGTCGGCCGAATCGACGGCCGCCTGCGCCTTGGCGATCAACTCGTCCGTCCCCCAATCCTTGATCGCCTCAAGCGTGAAGGCTTCATAGGTAGAGACCCCCTGACAGGACGGACAATTCGGACGAGGCACTTTTTGCCGATAAACTTCCTTCAGGCAGGACAGGCAGACCCACAGATCCGGATCGCCGGGATTCGCGGGCACCGACCAGAAGTGCTGCGTGGTTGTCATGGCTCGTTCACCTTCGGCGGCGGGCCGGTTAGGCCTGAACTCCACGAAGCCGCCAGGAGCGACGGCTCGGTCTGCAGGCTCGATTGTGGAGCATCCGTCGCCCCCGCGCGACGCAACAGACGCTCGATTTGTTCCTGAAAGACATTGAAGGGAAAGGCCCCGGGCACGGTGACCGGCGTTTCCACCCGTCCCGACATGTCCTTGGTCAAGAGCAGCACGAAGCCCGGCGTGCCGCGAAACCCCCAGCGATTGGCTTCCTGACGATCTTCGAAGATCGACTCCAGATACGTTTCCTGCCGCACACAGGCGTCGTACCGGTCCGGTTTGAGCCCGATCGCCTTGGCATAGTGGGGAAACTGCGAGGCGTCAAGCCGCGGTCCCTGGGCAAACAACCGGTCGTGCATCGCCCAGTAGCGTCCCTGTTCCCCCGCGCAACGCGCGGCCAAGGCCGCCGCCACTCCGACCCCCTGGTCGGCGCGCGGATAGTCCCGATACAGAAACCGCACCTTCCCGGCATCGACATACTTGGCCTGCAACAGCGGCCAGGTTTCACGGAAGAATTTCACGCAATACCCGCAGGTGAAATCCGAATATTCAATGATCGTGACCGGCGCCCGCGGATTGCCACGCACCCGGTCGTCTTGCAACGGCGCCGCCGGCGTCTCCCGAACGCCGAGGAGCGTCCAGGCGAGCATGAGCATGAGGAGACTGAGCCTGGCCACAGGGCAGAGAGCCGCACGAAGTCCGGTCAACACACAGTCCTTTCAACGGCCATCGGAGATGGCCAAGTCAACGGTGACGATCAGCGGCCGCTCTCCGCTTGGCGCGCGGCGGACGGACCGATCGCATGGAACGGACGGAGTCGGCCGAAGGTTTCCGCCGACGCGCCCGCCGATGCTCCAGCAACCCCATCATCAGCAGCGGCCAGACCACGGTGGCGTCGCTGAGCACCTCGGCAAATCGTCCGCCATCGGTCGGCGGCACGAACTTGCCCCAGGAAATGCCTTCCTGGTAGGTACAGCCGCTCAGCCCGCCCCAATAGTCCGGTTCAGGACAGATCCGCACACCGTATTGGAAGCGAGGGGGTTTGGCGTCGAGCCCCAACCGCAGGTTGCCGATTTCAATATAGGGTCCGACCTGTTGCGCCCAGTTCCGAGGCACCCCGCCGCCGATCGTGAAAATCCCCAAGCGCTTGGCCGACATGATCTTGTCGGTGTAACTGTTCAAATCCAAATAGGGATTATACGACGGCAGATACCGGTGCAGCGCCTTCAGCACCCCCAGATCGCCATCCCGCTTCGCGGCCTCCGCGCGCGCCTTGTCCAGAGATTCCCGCATCGCCCAGATGCCGACATCCAAGCCCATCTCAGAATCGGTAAAGGCTGGAATATAGACCGGCACCGCTTGCTCATAGGCGCTCTTGAGAATCCCGGTGCCTTCGAATTCTTCATGGAGAGTCTTGCCGAGTTCGTGCGTGAGGCGTTCCGACGAGAGGGGCGTGCCATGGTCCAGCCGCTTCAGGGTCTGCGTGACCACATGTTCGACATAGTTGAGGTTCGCCTCCATCTCCAGGGTGTCGTAGACCCGGTTGTAGCCCTTGCGGAACAATTCCACGTCGCTCATCGTCGGGTCATGCCGGTAATGTTGCTTCCCCGTCGATTCGCTCAGCCCATGCGCCACCAGCGCGCCGGTCGAAATCACGACCTGCACCATCCCCTCGTCGATCATCCGGCTGATGATCGTGCCCATCTTGGCGATCGTCATGGCGCCCGACAGGGTCATCACAACCATGCAATCGGGATCGTCGATCATGGCGCAGAGCACATCAAACGCCTCGCCCACCCGGCGGCCGCCGAATGCGGTCTTGCGCATGGCCCTAATCAGGTCGGTGAACGAGCCGATGCGGTCGGGATCGAGCGGCTCCAGGGCATCCAGCCCGTCTTCGGCGCCGTCTCTGAATTCGCGTGCCTGCACGAGGTTCCTCCGGTACTGACGATCCGATGAAATCGAGCGAGCTATGGTTATACACAACCCTGCCGGAGAGCGTCAATTCGAGGAACCAGTCGGATGGCAGTTCTTCTGCTTCACGCGCGATCGGGCGGACCGTCGTCGCGGAACGAATAGTCTGCCAAGCCCGCACAGCGTTCAAAACGATGAGGGGGAGGAAGCGGAATTAGGAGAGCCGAAACGAGCGGCCCACATCCGTCACCTGCCGGAGAAGAACCGGTTACTCGCCATCGCCAGCGGCGTCATCGGCTTGTTGCAGGCGCGCCAATTCGTCTCTGCCGGTCTCGGTCAGACGGTAGACTCTGGCCTCTTCATCGCGGCGGATATGGCCCTGCGCCAGGAGTTGTCGGAGGTACGGTTCGAGGCGAATGACGCCCGAATCAATTAATATCGTTTCGTCTTCGCTTATCAGACCGTTCCGGTCATGGAGGAACCGCAGCAGCTTCATTCTGATCTGTCCAGCCTGGTCCAACGGCATGTATCCCCTCTTCCTTCGATAACCCGCGAGATCCTCCTTACCGTCGCGAGAGCAGGCGGTCGAGTCTCGACGGCGCTTGACGTCACGCACACAGATTCGCCGACCGTAACAGATTTGGCGAATGCCTGGGTAGAAGCCAAGCGCTCCTATCCGCTCGTCTGAATGGTTGGATCAAAGAGGACCTAGGTACAGGATCGGCTACAGGAGATTGATCCGGTGATGTCAGCCCGTAGCCGTCAGATTGCAAGTGGTTCTGAGGGACTCCAACAGGACAGATCCAAGATGGTGGCTATGGAAGTGAACACTAGATCGGTTCCTCAGATCGGTTCCTCGGACTTGGGAATTTTGTCGCGAAGAGTTGGATCGAGGCGGAGCGCGCTTTCGTAGTCCTGTTGCGCCCCAACATGATTGTGAAGGGCATGACGCAACCGAGCTCGTAACCAGTAATACCGAGCCTCAGAAGGTTTCAACTCGACGGCCATGTCTAAATCCCTCAGCGCGCCCGGATAGTCCAACAAAGTAGATCGGACCTGCGCCCTACGGATATACAAGGTGGAATCCTTGGAATTGAGTTCAATGGCCTGCGATAAGTCCAAATTTGCGCCGATCAGATCGTGAAGATTAATCCTCCCCTCGGCACGGCCTGCGAAGAAATCCGCATTGGGGCCCTGCTTCAGGGCCAATGTGAAATCTTCCTCCGCCTCCTTCCAGTGCCCAAGCATGAGCTGGAGCGATGCCCGGTTGGCCCGAGCCCCGACGGAAGCCGGATCGAGCTCGAGCGCCTGCGTATAATCGTCCATTGCGCCGCCGAGATCTTTCAAAAAGCGTCTCGCGACCCCTCGCTTCCAGATCGCTTCTGGGTCGTTCGGATTAAGGGCCACGGCTCTATTGAGCGCGACCAGGGCCGTCTCATAATCTTGCAACAGCACCAGGGTCCAGCCAAAATTCAATTGAAATCTTGCGTTCTCGGGCTCTAGCCGGACCGCTTCCCGAAAATCTTCCAAAGCTCCTGAGACATTCCGCACCTGCAATCGCTGGACGCCCCGCGCATTGTATGACACAGCGGTGGTAGGGCCGTTATTCTGGAAAGGAAAGCCAGGGGCGATGGTCGGAAATGACAGGGCCGACTGGCTACGACATCCGGCCAGCATACCCAGGCCCAACATCGCACCTGCCAAGACGCAAGTCATGGGAAAGTACAGCCCGATCATTGCGATGGGTCTGACCTCGCTCCAGGATGTGATATTCGTCCGATGCGAGAGCTGATCCTAATCGGAGTGGCTGCTGCTCTCAATCATCCGTTCGTGCTGATTACCCTGCATTTGGTGGAAAGACCCTGTCTTGTTGAGGCGAGATATTCCGAGGACGCGATGCCAAATAATGATGGATGCCGTTTCATCGCACCATGCAACTCGAAAGGATAGTCCTTCCGTTAGCTGGTCATCGGGCAACACAGCATGAGCCCGCTTCGGCGGTTGTAGCTCGCCGGAGAAAAAGCACAAGGGCTGGTCGATGTCCGGCCTATTCATGGCCCGCTTGGGGACTAAACTGCATCCAGACGATGTCGCCACGGTCCGGCATATAGGGCCGCCGGCTCTTCAGAATGCCTCGGCCCACCGGTCCGCAGAAGTCCGTTTCTTCGTGCACGTTACGCGGGGCAATGCGTTTAACCAGATCCTCCAGACGATAGACGCGGCGCAGGCGTGGCCTTAGGACAATCGCTCCTTTTCGAATTTCGATCTCCAGATCATCCTTCACCTTGAGCCCCGCTTGCTGGGCAATGCTCTTCGGTACTCGGATGGCCAAGCTGTTGCCCCATTTCTGGGCGGTGGTTTTCATCTCCGCCGTCCTCCATTCCTCTAGAGTAGATACGGTGTAGATACTCCCTGACCGCACGGTTCAACGGAGAGTTGCGAGACAAGAGATTCAACGGAAGATTGGGTTATGGAGAAGAAGTCACTGGAGGTGCCTCTCCGGCGGTGTCAATGGAGAGGGACTTCACCCGGTGAGCTGCCGCCTCCTGAGCGCGCCTCTCGACCCGCTGGTCTGCCGAAGTCAATCTCCTCGTGGACGTGACGCTGGGGATGCAATTGACCAGATCCTGGAGCCGATAGGCACGGAGTAGGTACGGCCTCAGCACAAGCGCACCTTTTCGCACTTCGATTTTCAGGCCATCCTTCGTTTCGACCTCTGATTGGAAGACCATATTCGTCGAGGCCGGCCATCCAGGCTGGCGCAAAGCGACAATTTAGCTGAGCCCGTCATCTCACGTAGACGACGCCGGGCAGTCCTTTCAGATCCGCATCGCCCGTGACGACCTCGGCCTCTTGGTCCTTTCCTGTTGCATAGACGATCGCATCGGCCATGGCCAACCCGTGGTGCAGGCTTAGGTCTGCGGCAAGATAGGCAATGGAGCTTGTCAGCGGAATCACGTGGGTCCCGTTGAGCCTAGCCGTGTGCAATAATGCCGTTTCCTCCCCTCGCTCCCGCTTGATGATCTTGTAGACCTCGTACAGCACGATCGTGGGTGTCACGATTTCGTACCGAGGGGTGAGATAGACCGCATACCGATCGGCCAGCGGACCATCTGTGAAGAATTCGATCCATCCGCTGGAATCGATGAGGACCTTCACATCCGGTCCTTTTTTTCTCGGAGCCCGGTTGTCGCCATGCCCTTCAGCACGCCCCTGAGCGACTTCAGCGGCACTTCCGGCACCAAGGTGATGACGCCTCCCTTCTCGACCACGTGCAAACGTTGGCTGGGGACCAGGTGAAGTTTGTCCCGGACTTCCTTCGGAATCACGACCTGGAATTTCGGCGAAATCGTCGTCATAGCCATACGGATCTCCTTACCAAATGATGATCGATCATAGTATCGTCATACCTCGTCAGTCAAGGCAAGCATATTTCCTGCTGCACCACGCCGGCTCGGCAAGAAGGTTGGCCTATCAGAGAAGTTGCTGGAGGTATTTCTCCGGCGGACTATAAGAACCGGATAAAGGGAAACGCGCCTAGGGTGCTTCTCCGCCGGCGCAGTTACGAAAAAACGATGAAGGCCGGCGGTTCAAGCGAAGGGTAGAGCAAAGAAAGACACAGGAGGTGTCTCTCCGCCCGCTCAATGAAGAACGGCTTCGCCTGAATAGCGGGCGGCTCTCACGAAGTGCGGATTAAGGAGGATACGAAACACCGAAGGGTTTTCTCCGGCGGCGTCAATGAAGAGGGGCTTCGCCCGATGAGCTGCCGGCTCACACGAAGTGCGAATTAGGGAAGAAGTCACTGGAGGGATTTCTCCGCGGGCATCATATTCCAAAGACCTAAAAGAGCCCGCGGCTCAAGCGTAGCTTGGATCAAAAGAGACAAATCACTGGAGGTGATTCTCCGGCGGCGTCAATGAAGAGGGGCTTCGCCCGATGAGCCGCCGGCTCACACGAAGTGCGGTATGGTGGTCCCAACGGGATTCGAACCCGTGTCTGAGCCTTGAGAGTCGATCCAGAGCGGTTTTAACAGTGGCTTGATTTTGCGACGGTTTCCCCGTTCCTCCTTCATATCAATGGGTTATTCACTTTCTATGGACTCTACCGAGTCCAGCAATCCTGTGGATTACGCACAGGGTTAGTACAAAATTAGCACAGGTCCATCCAGTTCAGTCCTCTTCGGGGCAATGACAGTGCCTTGACACTGTCATTCATCATGACGTACACTCTTGTCATTCACCATGATTGACACGGAGGGCACATGAAGACTCAGATGATGCAATTTCGGGTTACGGAGGAAGAGAAGGCCTTAGTCGAGAAGTGTGCCAAGAGGGCCGGGATGGAGGTAGCGGATTACATTCGGGTCTGCCTGCTTATGGAAATGGTCATCGATGGAGAGGTCCAGGCCTTGAAGATTATCGGGCGGCGGATCGGCATGAAAGCGATGGATGCCCTGAGCCGTCGTCTCAAGGACAACCCGGCGCTGCAATGATGTCGAGGTGTGCGGCTGCGCGGACGCGCAGCCGCCAGCACGCGGGCAAGCCCCCTATGAGTAATACGGGGGCGCAAATAGCACAGGTAGGTACTCTCGTTAGATCATGCAAAACGTTCAGAAAAGACCGTTGAAGCAACGAGTTATGAAGATGCCAAGCAGGTCAAGGCTGCTCACATGTGAGTACTCACAAGTGAGTAGAATCTATGTCTACATGTGAGTACTCATATAAGAGCATATGGGCGGGACGACACTACACAAACGACATTGTCAACGGTGCCATCATGTCTGGTGGCCTCGCCAGTCTGAGCTACCGCGGCGGTGTGCCAAGTGCAGAAGCCCATATTGGAATCGCCCCAGAAAAAAGGGGGTGCAAGCGGCAAATTCCACATCGGAACCGATTCGGCCCGCTACGTCACCCACTCCCAACACGCCGGCCCAGCCTTCGGCCACAGAGCCGGATCGGTCGATGGCCCGCGCTCTAGAGGTCTTAAAACAGATGAAAGCAACCGGGACCAGTTGGGCGCACATGGCGGAACGGCTGCAACAGGAGTTCGGCGTCCAATTGGACAAAGACCAACTGAAAGCGCTGGTGCGGTAGGGGGTGCGGGACGACCTCCCCTCCGAATTCAAAATAACCATACCCCCAGCGGCCACATACACCCCGCTGGGGGGAACGGGCTAGTACCGCGCAATGGCGCCTCTTGCAGTGGTGCAGAACGGAGCAAAGCGGAGGGCAAGACACTGCTCCCGGCGGCATGCGCGCGCGACGCCGCCGTGTCGGGTTCGGGGGTCCCGACCGGCGATTCAAGATCAGCTAGCGCGCAAGAATAGGCGGACGAATCGCAAGAACCCCAGATATCGGTTTTGCGAGGGAGATCCCGCTAAAACGACCGCCGTAAATCGAATATGAGCGACGATCGTACACCGACCCTACCTCCCCCCTTCACTCATCCGGCCGGTCGTGCACGGCTTCACCGTACGGACCCTGTATGCTGTTAACAGCGAAGGACATAGCCAAAGAGCTTCAGATTCCGGCCTCGACAATCTACGCATGGGCGAAGCAGGGCAAGATTCCCTGCAAGCGGCTTCATAGGCTACTGCGGTTTGAACGGGAAAAGATTGATGCCTGGCTCGCGTCGTGCCCGGATGGTCACCAGCCACAGAAAGCCAACATCGTTCCGAAAGCCACCAGGACCGATGTGGACGCGCTCATTGCGAGCGTCAAGCGCGAGGTCTATACTGCCGCGCGCGGGGAAACCAGACCGAAATCAGGCCTCATCAGGAAGGGGGAAGCGGATGGGGCTGTTTAAGCGTCACAAAGTCTGGTGGATGAGTTTCAGTTACCAAGGGCGACAGATCCGAAGAACCACCGGCACCACGGACCGGCGACTAGCGGAAAGTATCTTGGCCAAGATCAAGGTGAAGCTGATCGAGGGCCAGTATTTCGACCGGTTAGAAGAACAAGTGCGGACGGTTGAGGAGATGATGGACCGATATCACCGTGAGCGGGTGATTGGCAGGAGTCGCCACGGTGAACGGCGCGCACGTGCGATGCTGAAGCACTTGCTGCCGATCTTTGGTCAAATGACTCTGGCACAAGTCACGCCGAAAGAGCTTGCTGCCTACAAGTGGCGACGGCTACAAGAGAAGGCAGCTCCGGCCACCATCGTCAAAGAACTGGCCTTCCTGAAGGCCGCCTTCAATATGGCCATTCGTGAATGGGAATGGTGCCGGGATAATCCGGTGCGGCGCGTCTCGATGGGCAAGGTTAACAATGCGCGGGTCCGCTACTGCGATGATCAGACCTTAGCGCAAATCTACCAAGCCTGCCCGGGCTGGTTGCAACCGATTGTGATGGTTGCCCGATATACGGGCCTGCGTCGGGATAACGTGGTCTCACTGCAATGGAACCAGGTGGATTTAGCGCGAGGTCTCATCGTGCTTGATCACACTAAGAATGGTGACCGCTTAGGGATACCGCTGTGCGAGCCGGTCATCAAGACCCTGGAAGCTGTGAAACCCAGCCGTCCATATGCGGATGGTCCGGTGTTCCTTCAACGCAACGGAGATCCGGTCACGGGTGATATGGTCACTATTGCCTTTCGGCGGGCTTGTAGAGCGGTCGGAGTGGCGGACTTCCGCTTCCATGACTTGCGTCATACCTTTGCGTCGGCCCTTGTCCAACGGGGTGTTGATCTCTATCGCGTCCAGCGGCTGTTAGGCCATCGCGATGGACGGATGACACAGCGTTACGCACACTTGGCACCTGAGAATTTGAGAGAAGCCGTTCAGGTGTTCAAGGATGATTATCACAAAATTAGCACAGGTTCCATGCTCGACACTCACCCGATTTAGTTAACTGCCTGAAAATACGTGGTGGTCCCAACGGGATTCGAACCCGTGTCTGAGCCTTGAGAGGGCTCCGTCCTAGGCCAGGCTAGACGATGGGACCAGCCGGGTCATGTGTCGATCGGAGAGCGGTCGCCGCAAGAGGCGGACTGTATCACAGGGTTTTCCTGCTTTTCAAATGGGCATGTCGCGCCAGTCACACCACCTGCCCGCGGACACTTCCCGCTCTTGCTTAACGGCCATTCTGTCCCGTAAGGTTGGCCCATGCTGCGACCGATCCGGCGCTCATGGCCGCCCCTGTCCGGCATCCTGCTATTGCCGATCATGCTGAGCTCACTCTCCTCCTGCGCGTTGCTTGATGAGATTGCAGAAGGCACCGCCGTGCGTATTGATTGCTCGCCCTCGGCTCCCCTGCCGATCCCGGCGAACCGAACCATTCCCATCCGATACACGGAGCCCACCCTGCAACAGAACGGGCAACCCCTTGGCTACCTGTCGCACACCACCATCTACTATGACGTGGGGAGCGGGGCCCGCGAGTACACGAAGCACAGCGCGACGAAGGTCACGGGCGGCGGGGCTGTCGCCAGAGAGGTGATCATTCCGGCTGGAGCCGGCAACAGTCCCACGGCGAAGATCTGCGTGACCGCGACCAATTCGGCAGGGGAAGGCCCTCCGGCCTTTATGGAAGCCGCTGCCCCTGCTCCCTGACCCCCTTTCCCACCCCTCCGGCTCTTTCACCTCAGCCACGAGCGCACACCACGTTCCGTTTGTCACGCACAACCTTTTCAGCAATCCCTTGAGAGCCCCGCAGTCGGGCATGGAGCAAATCTCCGGTTTGCGCTATGATACGGCCCGCTTTTCGTCGATGAGCACGTCTATCGGAACCGGGACAGGGCTGGATCGCGATCCTTCCGCATCGAGCTTCACGATGCCGTCCGTTCACCAGGCGCAAGCCGCCGGCCCCACTTCCCGGAGCCGGCCATGATGCCTCCGTCCGGAGCGAAGCGGGGCGACGCGGTGCTGGAAATCAAGCTGGGCTCGAACATCGTGCGGGACTCCAACGGCGTCCTCAAGTTCCAGGGCAAGGAGCAGCTCGTTCTCGAATGCCGGTCCGGGCAACTGTGGCTGACGATGGATTTCTACGACGAGCGTGGCGCGCACATCGCCCATGTGCGCCGCAACCAGTGGGCCTTCAACGAGGGCCATCGCTTCATCCTCCAGACCAATTCGCCCGCGCTCGCGCCCTTCAGCTCAGGTCCGTGGGTCACGGTCACGGATCAAGAAACCGGCGAGGTATTCCTTGAGGCGGTCATGACGCCGGAAGGCCGCATCGAGATGATCCGCGGCCGATTCTTCACCCACAAGGGGGAGCGCGTGGAGGTCACGCCGCACGTGTGCCGAGTCGGCTCCGCCGTCTCCCATTTCGGCGAGGTATTTGAATGTCGAGGCGGGCCGGCCGCCATCGGCTGAGCGCCCTGGTGCGCCGACCGACCCGACGAGACCGCCGCGATGTCTGACCAAGTGCCTCCCAGCGTGCAAGCCTTCCTCGTCTGCGACACCGTGATCGAGGACAGCCTCACGCACAAGAAAAGCCTCATCGGGCTCTTCACCCACCTGCAGGCCCAGGTGTTTCCCTGCCAGCACCAGCAACTCGGCGTCTACTTCTGCCTCACCGACGCGCAAGGCCCCTACCAGTTCGACATCACGCTCGTCTATCTCAACACCGACCAGGTGATCTGCCGCGCGTCCCTTCCCAGCGTCGAGATCCGGGACCGGTTGCAGATCTCCGATTTCGGCATCAACATCCCGGCTCTGGTGTTTCCCGCTCCCGGCCGGTACGAGTTTCGCCTTATGATGTCCCGCCGCCTGATCGCGCAGAAGGATTTTCACGTCATCCAGGCGTCGATGCCGCCCGGGCCGCCGGCCCAGCCGTCGTAGCCAGCCACCCGCACCCCGCCCCATGCGACTCGTGGCGCACGTGGACATGGACGCCTTCTTCGCCGCGATCGAGGAGCGCGACCGCCCCGAGCTGCGCGGCCGCCCGATCGCGATCGGCGCGGACCCCCTTGAGGGGCGCGGGCGCGGCGTCGTGGCCACCGCCAACTATGCGGCGCGGGCCTACGGCCTCCACTCGGCGCAACCGATCTCGCAAGCCTGGCGCGACGCCGAGCGGGCCAGGAAACAAGGCCGGCCCCCCGTCGTCTTTTTGCGTCCCAACATGACCAAGTATGCGACGGTGTCCGGCGAGATCATGACCCTATGCCGACGCTATGCCGACCTCGTCGAACAGGCCAGCATCGACGAGGCCTACCTCGACCTCAGTCCATCCGGCTCGTTCGAAGCCGCCGAAGACCTCTGCCGCAGGCTCAAACAGGAAGTCCGGGACCAGGAACGGCTCACCATGTCGATCGGCTTAGGCCCCAACAAGCTGATCGCCAAGATCGCATCGGGGTTCCGGAAGCCCGACGGCTTGACCGTGGTCAGGCCGGAGGAAGTCGAAGCCTTTCTGGCGCCGCTCCCCATCCGGACGATTCCGGGAATCGGGCCGAAGACCGAGACGATCCTGGCGCAACAGGGCATCCTGCGGATCAGCGACCTGGCGGCCCGCACCAAGGACGACCTCTGCGCCTCGTTCGGGAAACGCGGGGCGGATTTTTATGAGAGGGCCAGGGGGCGGGACGACTCGCCGGTGTCCTCGGAATGGACCCCGAAATCGATCAGCGAGCAGGAAACCTTCGCCACCGACACGCGCGACGCCACCTACTTGCTCGACCAGCTCGCCCGCATGTGCGGGCACGTGATGGAACGGGTCCGAGCTGAAGGATTCTCGCAGGTCGGGACCGTGGCGGTGACGGTGCGGTTCGCGGATTTCGAAACGAGTTCGCGCGCCCATACGCTCGACGCCCCGACCTCGGATGCGCGGCTAGTCCAGGCCGAGGCAATCAAGCTGCTCCTGCCGTTTCTCGACAAGCGACGCAATCCGAAGGGCAAGGCGATCCGGCTGCTGGGCGTCCGCGTGGAGCGATTGGCTTGAGCGCGTGTGACGAATTGGCCGCGCCGGGCGGCGCGTCCGTGCGCTACCGGTTGACCGTTACATTATAGGTCACGGTCGTCACCTGATCCTGCGCCCGCACGAGGACCGTGATCGGAGTCGAAGGCCCGGTGAGCGGCACCTGCAGCGTCGTGCCTGAGGCGACCGCCGCC